>JBMONC010000057.1:0-57785 GCA_049324875.1 Bacillota bacterium | reverse complement strand
ATAGCCGCCATCGCACACCCTGCGCTGGGGCCGGGGGCCGATCCCCACCAGGTACTGACCGGCTATGAGCCTCTGATCCGGTGGGCGGCGGGCAGGGGGGCCCAGCTGGCGCTCCTGCCGGCCGACCATGCCTACCTGCGGGAGGAGAGTTACAACGCCTGGCTGGCCGGGGTGAGACACTGGGCGCGTCAGTTCAGCCTCTGGCTGATCCTCGGCTACGTATTGGAGGGTCCTGAGGCTGGCCACCGGCTTCTCGCCATCGACCCCGACGGGAACATCCGCGGTGGGTGCGATCGGAACCGGGTCTGGCCGCCGCCCCTCGCCCGCTTCGGCCCCGGGCTGGACTGGCGGGGCTGGGGGCGCTGGCTCCTCCCCCGCCGTGAACTGCTGGTCGCCCCGCTCACGCAGGTCCAGCGTTCCCGGGGCCTCACCCCGTCCAACCTGCTCCTGCGCCTTCTGGCCACCACCGGCAGGTCATCGCTGGTGGCGGTGGGAGGTGATGCCTCACTGTTTGGGGCTCACGGACGGCTGCTCTCCCGTGAGCGGGATCCATCCGGTGCTGTTCTCATGCTGGCGGAGATCCGCTGAAGGGGGATTTCCGGGCACGTCGAATCCTCTGACCGGAGTGACGATTTGGAATCGTTCTCAGGGGGAGAGGGGCGGGGTGGCCAATCCAACGGTCCTGATTGGACGGGAGCAGGAACAGGAGCGACTGCTTGAACTAGGTGTGGCGGCCTCCGCCGGAAGGGGAGGTCTGGTGCTGATCGCGGGAGAAGCAGGGATAGGCAAGTCCACCCTGCTTTCTGCGCTTGTGCAGCAGGCAGGCTTCGCCCTCTCGGGATGGGGCTACTGCGCGGGTCTGGGCGAGACCCCCACCTTCGGGCCCTGGCTGGAGGCGCTGGCCGATCTGCGGCAGCAGACCGAGTTGGACACGCAGCTGCTCCCCCGCCCGTTCGGACCCGTACCCGGCCCGTGGAGCCCGCAGGAGATCGCCATGGGGCTCATCTCCAGCCTGGGCGGGCTGGGCCAGCCGCTCCTGCTGGCCCTGGAGGACATCCAGTGGGCGGACGCCTCCTCCCTGGATCTGCTCCAGGCCGCCGCCCGCCGCCTGCAGCGCACCCGGCTGCTGGTGGTGGCCACCTACCGGACCGACACCCTTCACCGGAAGCACCCCCTCTGGACGGTGCTGCCCGAACTGGAGCGGCTGGGCGCACAGCGGATCTTCCTGGACCGGCTGGGGCCGGAGGCCGTGGAGCAGTGGGTGGCGGCCGCCCTGACAAGGGCCCCGGCCGCCGGTGAGGTAGCCAGACGGCTCCACCAGCGGACCGGAGGGAACCCCTTCTTCGTGCGGGAGCTGCTGGCGGCAGCGCTCCGGGGGGGTGAGATCCCCGCGGACCCGGCGCTGCTGCCGGAGACGGTTCAGCAGGCGATAGACCGGCGCCTCTCCGCCCTGACCCCCGGGGCCTACGAGTTGCTGCAGTGCGCAGCGGTCATCGGGGAGCGCTTTACCTACGACCTGCTGGCCCGGGTCGCGGGCATCGAGGAGGATGCCCTGCTGGACGCCCTGGAGCAGGCCTCAGCCCTCCATGTAATCCGGTCGGTGGCCGGGGCCTCCGACCAACTGGCGTTCGATCATGCCCTGGTGCGTGAGGCCCTGCTGGCCCCCTTGCTGGCGCCCAGGCTGCGCCGTCTCCATGGCCGGGTGGCCGAAGCGCTCATGGCCTCCCGAACGGGCGACCCCGACCTGCTGGCATACCACCTGACCCAGGCGGGGGATCCCCGCGCCTGTGACGCCCTGATGGAGGCAGGAGACCACGCCCTCCGACTCTATGCCCCGGCCAGGGCCGCCGAGCGGTACCGGGCGGCCCTGGAGCTGATGCCCGACGGCCATGAGCGCCGGGCGGAGGCCCTCCTGAAACTGGGCGCGGCGATTCGGTTCCCCCACAAGGAGGAGGCTCGCCGGTTGTGGGAGGAAGGGCTGCAGCTTGCCCCCCATCCCGCGGTGGCCACCTGGCTCCGCTACGTGATCGGGATCCAGATGTGGCAGCAGGGGGATCCGCGCCTGCCCCCGCTGCTGGACGAGTTGGAGGCGGAGGAGGAGCGGCTTCAGGCCGATCCCCTCTATCAGAAGCTGGAGGCGGATCTCTTCGGCGGGGTGATGGGCTTCCCCCGAGCGGTGCTCTTCCGGGCCGAGTTCCTGGCGGCCGGCGGGCGGCTGGAAGAGGCCTTGGCCCTGGTCCGAGACCGGCACACCGCCGCAGCATCCGATGTGGGGAGGCTAGTGGTGTTGGGCCTGGCGGGCTGGCTCCACCTGCTTGCGGGCCGGATCAGCGAGGCCTTGCCCATGCTCCAGGAGCAGATGGAGCTGGCCCTGCGCACCCATCAGTACCGGCCTGGCCTTGCAGCGGGGCTGAACTGCCTGCTGGCCATGGTCCACCACCAACTGGATCGGGCTGAGGAGCTGGACAGGCTGGCCGAGCGGCTGGCCGACCTGGAGGCCACAGCCCGGGAGCGCATGGACTTCGCCTGGCTGGGGCCCGGAGCCTCGATCCTCACCACCTACCTCTACCTGCGCGGCGAGTGGGACCGGGCGCGCCATCACCTCCGGGCCTGGTTGGACCAGCCGAATCCGCCCGATGTGGTCATGTGGCGGTACCTGGCGGTTCTCCTCGACCTGGCGGGGGGCGATACCGCCCATGCGAGGCGGGTGTTGGAGGCGGCTCCGCCCTACTCCCCGGCAGATGATCCGCCGCCCATGGTGATCGGGCAGTTCATCTACAACCACCTGGCCCACGCCCGCCTGCAGATGGCCGAGGGGAACCTGGCGGGGGCGAAGGCCTGGCTGGAATCGGCCGACCGCTGGTTCGCCCAGCGCCGGATCATGCCGGACCCCGCGTTGCTCGCCCTGACCTGGGCGGAGTGGCACCACCGGGCGGGCAACCCGGAGGCGGCCTGGGGCGAAGCCTCCCGTGCGCTGGCGCTGGCGGAGGAGCGGCAGACCATGCTCTCGGTGCTCACGGCCCACCGGCTGCTGGGGGAGCTGGCCGTAGCACTCCGCCGCCCCGCCCAGGGGCTGGAGTACCTGCGGAAGTCGCTTGCCCTCGCACAGCGGTGCCGCATCCCCTACGAAGCCGCCCTGGCCCAGCTCGCCCTCGCCCGTCACTTTCCGCAGGAGCCCGGGGTGCGGGAGGGGCTGGAGGAGGCCAGGCAGAGGTTCGAGGAGCTGAAGGCCACCCCGCTGGCGGAGCAGGCTGCGGCGCTGCTGGAGTCCATCCCCAGGGGGCCGGTGAGCCAACAGGCCGGAGGGAGCCCCCTGCCGGACGGCCTGACCGAACGAGAAGCGGAGGTGGTGCGGTTGGTCGCCCGTGGTCTGACCGACCGGGAGATCGCGGCACAGCTCTACATCTCCCACCGCACGGTGGATGCGCATCTGCGGAACATCTTCAACAAGGTCAGCGTCTCCAACCGGGCGGCGCTGGCGGTCTACGCCTCCCGGCACGGACTGGTCTGAGTCACTCCGGCGACCGAATCTGTGCGGCCCGCAGGCCGCGGATCCGGTTGAGGGCGGCGGCCATCTCCAGCAGCCGCGGCCGGGCCAGGTTGCCGACCGGTTCGCCGCCTACCCAGGCCTCCAGCCCCTCCTGGTCAGCCTGAGCCAGGGCGGCAGCCAGGGCCTCCCTCAGCCCGAGCCGGGCCAGGTGGCCGGCCTGGAGGCACCAGAGCAGGGCCGCTCCGATCGCCCGGACCTGTGATGCGTCCACCAGCTGCTCCAGTCCGCCCAGATTGATGCGATGCCGGCCCAGGGTCAGCTCCGCTGTGCCCGCGGCCGCGAGCTTGGCCCGGCGGCCGTCCCGGTCCGGGGTCAGCGATCCCGGGTCTGCCCGGCGCGGCGCCGGGGGGCGCAGGGGGTCGGGGGCCTCGCTCTGCCGCCCCGTCGGCATGCGGGCGGCGACTACCCGGGCCTCTGCCGTCACAACCCGGGGCTGATAGGACTCCATCAGGATCACCTGATCGGCCACATCCAGATAATCGCCGGCACCGCCCACCACCATCACCGTGGAGACGCCCAGGTCACGGTGCAGGGAGCGGATGCGGTCGATCAGGGGGGTGATCGGTTCGATCGCCCGGGGGACCAGTGCCTGCATGCGGGCGTCGCGGGTGAGGAAGTTGCTGGCGGCGGTGTCCTCGTCGATCAGCAGCAGGCGGGAGCCCGCCTCCAGCGCCTCCACCAGATTGGAGGCCATGCTGGTCGAGCCGCTGGCCGCTTCGGTGCTGAACCGCCGGGTGTCGGTGCCGCCGGGCAGCCGGCCGATAAAGCCGGAGATATCGACGGCGCTGACGCTCCGGCCATCTTCCGCCCGCAGCTTCCAGGCATCGGCCCGGGTCACGACCCGCTCCCGCCCATCGCCCGGCACATGCGGGTAGACGCCCCGCTCCAGGGCTCGGAGCAGGGTCGACTTGCCATGGTAGCCGCCCCCGACAATCAGGGTGATCCCCTCGGGGATGCCGGTGCCGCGCACCCGGCCGGCGCCGGGAAGGTCCACCTCCACCGCCAGGTCGGCGGGCGCCCGCCACGGGATCGCCCCGGCCAGCGGCTGCTGGCTGACTCCGGTCGCCCTGGGCAGGACCGCCCCGTCGGCCACGAAGGCGACGAGGCCGAGGCCCGGCAGCGCCTCCTGCAGGTAGGCGTGGTCCTCCGCCGCGATCAGGTGGGCCTGGAGCGCCTCCGCCGACCAGACCCCGGCGAGGACGGAGCTCTGGACCGCCTCCGGCAGGGTCGTACCGAGGAGCCGTGCGGCAGCCCGGCCCAGCACCCGGCGCCCCTCGGCGGGCAGCCCGGCGCCGAAGCGCAGCTCCAGTCCGTCTGCCGTCACCCGGGCGGCGGTCCGGTCCAGGATCTCGGCACCGCCGACGTCGATCTCCAGCACCCCGCTGTTGCCGGTCCCGCCAGCCACCCGGCCCGCCCGGCGCAGCGCCCGGTCGAAGGCCCGCCCGAAGAAGTCAGCCGCGGCCATCCGGCGGAGCGGGGAGCGCACCGCCCACTCCGGCAGGCCCACGGCGCCGGCGGTCAGCCGCAGGCGCAACCGGCTCGGCGGCGCGAAGGGGTCGGGCTGAACCCGGTCGATCCAGAGTTCCGCCTGCACCCCGGGGGCGATGGGCAGGCTCCATCCGCCGGTCACCTCCCGGTAGGCAGGGTAGCCCTTCCCATCCATCCGCTCCAGGAGGGCCGCCATCTCACTCCAGGGCCGAATCCGCACCACCATCCCTCCTCGCGTGGGGAGGCCCCCTCCAACGGGCGGCCTCCCTGTGTTAGCCTGCGCCCTCCCCGGGTCTCACATACCGCCCGCGGCGTCTAGAGCCGCAGCGGCAGGGGCTCCCCCAGCCCCACCTCGTCGGGGGTGATGTGGGCCAGGAGCGCATAGACCTCCACTCCGGCGCGGGCAGCGCTCCGCAGGCTCTCGCCGAAGTCCGGGTCGATCTCCTCGTACGGCCCAAAGGCCTCCGCATCCGCCCGCTGCACCACAAAGCAGACCGCCGTGCGGTACCCGGAATTCCGGGCCTGCACCAGTTCGTGCAGGTGCTTGGCCCCGCGGGCGGTGGGGGCATCGGGGAAGCGGGCGACCCGGGTGCCATCCGGATCGACCAGCACCGAGGTGACCGACTTCACCTCCACCAGGCACGGGGGAAGCCCCTCGCCGGTCAGCAGGAAATCGATCCGGCTCTGGCCGTAGGGGTACTCGGGACGGATCTGGCTGTAGCCGGCAAACGGGGCCAACCGGCCCTCCGCCACCGCCCGCCGGAAGAGCCGCCCGGGGACCGAGGTGTCCACCGAGACCCAGGTATCCCCCGCCTGCACCATCAGCAACCGGCCGGCGGTCTTCCGCTCCGGCCCGGCCTCGGACAGCTCCACCACCGCTGGCGCCCCGGGGATCAGAACCTCCGCCATCCGCCCCGAGGAGGCCACGTGGACCAGGCGCTCCTCGCCGTTGGGGAGCTGGACCCGGGCGACGAACCGGTTCAGCCGCTCCTGAAAGGCAGCCTGCAGTCGTCTCACCATTCGCGGCCTCCCATCCGCCACCCGGGGCCTTTCTACCAGGCGGGGCGCAACTGCCCGTCGGGGCCCAGCCAGTGGGGCGCCCAGAGCAGGCAGGCGAACCGCACGTCGATATCCGCCTTGCGGGGCCTGACCAAGAGGATCTCCAGCGGCGCAGCGGTCGTGTCCGCCAGCCATTCGGCCTGCTGGATCTCCTGCTGCAGCTCCGCCTCCAGGTCGGCCAACTGCTGCCGGACAGCCTCCACCGACTCGGCGGCGCGGCCGACGTCCTGGGACTGCTTGACCGACCGGCCCAGCCCCCGCAGGGCGGCGGTGCTGCCCCGGCGCCGCCGTCCGCCGCCCAGGAGGGCGCCCAGCAGCGAGGCACCGAAGGAGACCGCCGACTCGAGCCGCTCGGCCTGCTCCCGCTGATGCCGCTCCTCGGCCCGGCGAAGCCGCTCCTCGAGGCTGGCCAGCCGGGGGGCATACTTCCGGCGGAGTCCATCCACCAGCTCGTCCCGCCGGGTCCGGGCCTCGTCCCGCAGCCGGATGCGGAACTCCCGCTCCGACTCGCCCGGCTGCGAGACCAGCCCGAACTCACGGCTCTGCAGCAGCGATAGGTGGTAGTTCCGGTAGAGCTCATCGGCCAGCGCCCTGCTCCACCCGCTTACGGCCTTGGCCCGCACCGCCTGGCCGGGGGGCGGGGCAAAGAGGCCGCCGGGCTCCGGCTGCTCGCTCAGCTCCTCCGGCTGGAGCGGCGTGGCCGCTCCCCGCGCCCAGTCCACCGGGATCGGCTGGTCGAGCACGGGCGTCATCCACCCCGAGGCCTCCGTCGCGGTGATCTTGAGCTTGGCCTCCTTGAGGTGGACGGCGGCGTACCCGTAGACCATCGGCTGGTAGACCAGCCGCTCCCCGTCCACCTCCCTGGAGCGCACCTCCAGGTAGAACTGCGGGATCTCCGGCGGGAGGGCCGGTCGCTGGCCGGTCATGCCCGGCACGGCCGGCCTGCTCTCCGCCACTGCCGGGCTGGCGGCAGCCGCCGCCACAGGGGCCTGCGCCGGGACCGCGAGCGAGCGAATCTGTTCCCGGGTGAGCGGCCCGGGCAGGTAGGACATCGCCCAGCGGGTGCTGAAGAGGACCGGCCCCTCCTCGTGCACGTTGTGCATGAGGAAGACCCGGCTGCCCAGGGCACTGAGCAGCCGCTCCATCTCGCCCCGGTCAAACCCCCCTGCCCCGCTGGCCCCCTCCAGCCCGTCCAGCACCCGGGCCTTGTCCCGCTCCGTCTGCAGCCGCCCGAGGAACCATGTTCCGGCGTTGGAGAGCGCCTTGTAGTCCAGATCCACCGGGTTCTGCGTGGCCAGCATCACCCCCAGGCCGATGGCCCGGGCCTGCTTGAGCAGGATCATCAGCGGCCGCTTCGAGGGCGGGTTCCCGTTGGGCGGCAGGTAGCCGAAAACCTCATCCATGTAAAGCAGCGCCCGGAGGCTGGGCGTTCCCCGCTGCGCTCTCATCCAGCTGACCACCTGGTTCAGCAGCAGTGAGACGAAGAACATGCGCTCTGCATCGTCCAGATGGGCGATGGAGAAGATGGAGATCCGGGGCTTCCCCTGGGCGGTGTAGAGGATGCGGTCGATCTCCAGCGACTCGCCCTGCAGCCACATCTGGAAGCCAGGGCTGGCCACCAGGCCATTCAGCTGCATCGCCAGCGCGAACCGCTCCCGGGCCGGGTAGAAGGTCTCCAGGTCCATCACGCCCACCCGCTCCAGCGGCGGCGCCTGAATCTGTGCGATCAGCGAAGCCAGATCCAGGCTCTGCCCAACCCGCCAGTTGTGCTCCACCAGGTGGGCGAGGAAGATGTGCTCCCGGCTGCGGAGCGGATCGGCCGGAATCTGGAGCAGCCCCAGCAGGCTGCTGACCACCGTCTGCACCCGGTCCCCCAAAAGCTCCGGGTCCTCCAGGACCGAGGGCGGTGGCGCTGCGAAGGAGGCCAGAATCGAGACGGGGAGGCCGGCGGTGCTGCCCGGGGTATAGATGGCGAACTCAGCGCTGGCCCGGAGCCGGCGGATCCGCTCGCCATCCTGCCCCCACCTGGCAAGCCCCTCCCGCCAGAGTTGGGCCTGCGCCTCCGCATAGGCCTCCACCGAGAGCCCCTTCCGGGCCGCCTCCGCCTCGCTGACCCAGGGCGCGAAGTCCGGCCCGCGCAGGTCGGGGAAGGTGAGCAGCAGGTTGCCCATGTCGCCCTTGGGGTCAATGATGATCGCCGGCACCCCGTCGATCGCCGCCTCCTCCAGGAGCGAGATGCTGAGGCCCGTCTTCCCGCTGCCGGTCATGCCGATGACGACGGCGTGTGTGACCAGATCCTTGGCGTCGTAAAGAAGCAATTCCTCCGTGGGACGCTGCGTCTCCCTGTCGAACTCACGGCCCAGGTGGAAAGCGCCGAGCTTCTCAAAGTCCTGCATGTTCCGCCCTCCCTGCGTGTGCCACCCCGGGCGCGCGAGCGACCGCGTCCCTCACCTTCTTTATTCAAGAAGCGTCCCGCGTTCCCTGTGACCAAACCAGCTATTTCCGATCAATCTGCAGGGGTCCAGGCCTCCGATGCAGAAACTGCTCCTACCTGGTCCCTACCAGATCGCCCAAGGAGGAGGATGTCGATGCCGGTCGTCACGGTTGACTATGCCGCTGGTCTGCATGAGGCCGACCGCCACCGGATGCAGGTTTGCATGGCCGAGGCCGTCATGCAGGCATTCCAGGCTCCGCCTCACACCGTTCGGGTCCTGACCCGCGCTGTGGACCCGGGCGATGTCTACATGGCCGACGGCCACCATCACTTCGGGCTGCCGGTGATTCGGGTGGAGTTTCTCCCGGGCCGGAACCTCGACCAGAAGCGGGCCCTGGTGAAAGCGCTCACCCACGCGGCCGCGGAGATTCTGAACGTCCCCCTGGAGCGGGTCCGGACGATTCTCTACGAGAAGGCCCGGGAGGACTGGGCGCGCGGCGATGAACTGGTGGCGGACGCCCCGTAGCAGCGAGACCAGCCCCCTCCCCGGAGGGGGCTGCCGCATACGTTCCTCTTGGCCGAACCGGCACTGGGTGCTATAGTTAATACTCAAACATGTGTCACAGACGGAGGAAGGTCGATGAAGCCGATCGTGCGCGAGGAGGTTCAGGCCGCACTCAACGCCTTTACCGGCAAAGCGGTTTACCTCCACCTGGAGACGACCAATGGGGCCTATGCCGGCGAGTCGGCGGAGCACCAGTCCATGGCGGTCTGCGCTTACGTCCGGAACGCCGTGGTCCGCTTTCACCGCGGGGTGATCACCGGTGCCGGCCCCTACCGGGCCGGACTGCAGATGGAGCAGGGGTGGATCTATGCGGAAGGGCTGACCGATTTCGAGGTGACCCCCGAGGGCCGGCTCCTGCTGGCCGGGCACGATGCCGAAGGCCGCCTGGCCGTCGCCCTCCAGTTGAGCGAGACGCCCTTCCCCCTATAGGAGGTCACATTCGACATGCATCGCCACATCCTCGTGATCATGCCCCACCCCGACGATGAGACCTTTGCCGTCGGCGGCACCATCGCCCTCTACGCCCGGGAGGGTGTTCCGGTCACCTACGTCTGCGGTACCCGGGGGGAGATGGGCCGGAACATGGGCCGGCCGCCCTTCGCCACCCGCGAGAGCCTTCCCGACCTGCGGGAGCGGGAGCTGCGGGAGGCCTGCCGCATCCTGGGCATTACCGACCTGCGCTTTCTCGGGATTCGGGACAAGACCACCGAGTTCCTCGACCCCGATGAGCTGGCGGCCCGTCTGCGGGTGATCATCGAGGAGATCCGGCCGTCGCTGATCATCACCTACCACCCGCTCTACAGCGTCCACCCGGACCACATGGCCCTTGGCGCCGCCACCGTGCGAGCCGTGGCCCAGATGGAGCCGGCAGAGCGCCCGCCGGTCCACACCCGCGCCTTCGGCAAGGCCTCTGCCGCACTGGGCGACCCCGACCTGGTGGTGGATACCAGCGCCGTCTGGGAGACCAAGCTGGCTGCCATCAAGGCCCACCGGTCCCAGAGCGAGAACATGCTCGCCAAGATGGAATCCGACCCGGCGCTCCGGGAGCGGATGAGCCGGGAGCGCTCCCAGGAGCGCTACTGGATCTGGAAGTTTGACTGAGCCGAAGCCCCGCCGGTTCGCCGGCGGGGCTCCTTGCTAGGCCAGGTGGGATGTGCACTGCGGGCAGCGGATCGCGTTGACCGGAATAGCGGAGGTGCAGTATTGGCACTCCTTGGTCCGCACGCTCTCTGCAGGCGTCTTCGGCATCCAGCGATTCACCTGGCGCACCAGCAGAAAGACCGCAAAGGCGACGATCACGAAATCGAGGATGTTGTTCAGAAAGCCGCCGTAGGCGATCACCGGCGCCCCCGCCTCACGGGCCTGCGCCAGCGACCCGAACTCCCGCTCACTGAGGTTAATGTACAAATTTGAAAAGTCTACCCTGCCTACCAGCAGCCCCAGCGGGGGCATGAGCAGATCGTTGACGAACGAGGTCACGATCTTGTTAAAGGCCGCACCGATCACCACACCGACGGCCAGGTCCAGCACGTTGCCTCGCAGGGCGAAGCGCTTGAACTCCGCGAGCAGAGCCACCCTCTCCCTTCGTTCCGCCACCGGTCGCGGCGGCTGGTCTTGAACATGGTACCACAGATCCACAGTTGTTCGCCTGCACGGCCAGATCGCGGGAGGCGAACTGAAACCCATTCCCACATGCCCCCGTCTGTAAGAGCGGAAGGGGAGAACCGGGCGAGGAACGCCACGGCAACAAAAAGGAGGATCCCATCCATATGATGATGATCAAGCGTATGAAACCAGCCTTGGCTGCAACCGCTGTGCTGGTGGTGCTGACCAGCATGACCGCTTTCGCCGCGGAGACGGCCCCGGTCAAGGTCCAGGATCCTGCCCCCGTCTCCGAGACCATCAACGCCGACGGCACCATCACCCTGGAGGGCGTTGTGGAGTATGTCGACCTGGAGGGCGGCTACTATAAGGTCGGCGACTGGTCCCTGATGGGTGAGATGGAGTTTGCGAGCTACCTGGGCAAGAAGGTCAAGGTTTCCGGCAAGGAGTTCGAAGGCATGTCGATCCGCATGGTCAAGTCCCTCGTCGTCGATCAGCTTTCGCTGGTGGAGGAAGAGAAGGCGGCCCTGCAGGAGCCTGTCACGGTCGACGGCGAGGTCACCCTGGAGGGGAAGATCGAGTACACCGACCTCGAGGGCGGCTTCTACACGGTCAACGGCTGGGGGCTGATCGGGGACGAGGCGCTCTTCCAGGGGCTGGCGGGCAAGCAGGTGATCGTCCGGGGGAAGGAGTTCACCGGCGTCTCCATCCGGCAGGTGAAGCAGGTGGAGGTGGCCTCGCTCATCCTCCCGGTGCCGGCCAACCACGCCCAGCCCACCGGGATCACCGTGAACGGCAATAAGCTCCCCGCCGGTCAGGATGCGGTGGTGATGGATGGGGTGCTGATGGTGCCGCTCCGCTTCGTGGTGGAAAAGGCCGGCGGCCACGTCCAGTGGGATCCCACGGAGCGGATGGTGACGGCCACCATGCCCGACCGGATGGCCTGGTTCTGGGTCGACCAGAGCGAGGCGGAGATGAACGAGAACAACGTCCGGTACATTACCCGGAACATGATCAGCATGACCAAGGCGCCCGTGATCATCCACGGCCGGACCATGATCTCCGCCGACGCTCTGACCCGGATCCTCGGCCTCTACGAGATCGCCGATACCAACACCACCCTGGATCTGGCGCCCCTGAACTAGACAGAAGGTCCGCCCCGGCCAAGACCGGGGCGGACCGCTTTTCTACCAACTCGACCGCTCCAGGAACCCGGCGATCAACGCCGCCAACTCCTCCGGCGCTTCCAGCGGCAGGTGGTGGTAAAGGCCGGCCATGGTCTCCAGCGGGGCTCCGGCCGCAGCCGCCAGCTCAGCGGCGGGCTCCGCAGCCATCACCAGGCTCTTCTCCCCCCGGACCAGGAGCATGGGGCAGCCGGCGGTCCGGACCAACGGCAGTGGCTCCACCGGCTCAATGGCCAGCGCCCGCCGGTCGAAGCGCTCCACCCAGCTTCCGTCGGGCTGCTGCCGGTAGCTCTCCCGGGCAACCACCGCCAGCCGTTCCGCCGGCACGGCGTGCTCCGGCGGGGCCAGTCGGTACCGCCCGACCGCCTCCTCCAGCGAGCCGTAGACCCGCCCCGGCCGCTGCGATGCAGCCTGCAGGTCGGCCAGCTCCTGGGGCGTGCTGCCGGTCTTCATGTCCACCACCACCAGCGCCTGCGGACGGGCTGCGCCCCGGCTGGCCACCACCAGCCCTACATACCCGCCCATCGAATGGCCCACCAGCGCATAGGGCCTGCCGCCCACCAGCTGCTCCACGTCCGCAGCGTAGTCGCCAAACCCATAGGAGTCGCTCCAGCCGCTCTCCCCGTGGCCCCGGAAGTCCGGCGCCAGCACATGGTACCGGCTCCCCAGCGCCGGTCCCACCCAATCCCACCAGCCCTTGTGGCAACCCAGGGCGTGCAGAAGCACCACCACCGGCTGTCCGGACCGCCCCCACTCACGGACCTGCATCGATCCATCCCTCCTTACCCGATTCGATTCGGCTCCTCCCACCGGTATCCTCTCCGGGAGCGCCCTCCAGGCGCCCCTCTTTTTATTGCTCGCCCCCGTGCTATCTGTCATTTCTGGCTCATATCATTTTACACACAGAGAGGATATTCCGAATACACTGCGAACATTGAAGTATTGACAAGAGCAAGAAGTGGAGGTTATAAACATGACGCTGACTGGGTATGCGGATCGTATCGCCCGAGTCGACCTCACCACCGGTTCGGTCAAGTATGAAGGAATCAACCCGGACGACGCTCGCAAGTACATTGGCGCCCGCGGGCTGGGCGTCAAGTACGTCTTCGACAACGGGCCCCGGGTGGATCCGCTCTCCCCGGAGAACCTCCTCTGCTTCATGAACGGGCCGACGACCGGGAGCGCCATCAACATGTCGGGCCGTCTGGCGGTCTGCACCAAGTCGCCGCTCACCGGCACCATCACCGACTCCCACATGGGCGGCTGGTCGGCGGCACGCCTCCGCTGGGCCGGGTTCGACGGCGTGCTCTTCAAAGGCCGGGCGGACAAGCCGGTCTACGCCATCTGCCAGAACGGTGAGGTCACCCTGGCCGACGCCTCCGACCTGTGGGGCAAGGGTGTCCGCGAGACGGTCAAGATCCTGCAGGAGCGCCACGGCGGGCAGAACGTCTCCGTGATGGCGATCGGCCCCGCCGGCGAGAACGGGGTCCGCTTCGCCGCCATCCTGAATGAGCACGACCGCTCGGCAGGCCGCGGCGGTACCGGCTGCGTCATGGGCTCCAAGAACCTGAAGGCCGTGGTCGCCATCGGCGATATCGGCTCGCAGTGGAAGCCCGCCCCCGACAAGAAGGACGCCTTTGAGGAGGCGCGCAAGGCTGGCCTGAAGGCGATCATGGAGGGCGTGCTCACCGCCCCTCGCAAGGGAGGCCTCTCCGTCTACGGCACCAACGTGCTGATGAACATCATCAACGAGATCGGCGCCCTGCCCGCCTTCAACGGGAAGGCAACCCACCACGAGGAGGCCGAGGAGATCTCCGGCGAGACCGTCCGGGAGAAGTACCTGATCGACGAGCCCACCTGCCATGCCTGCCCGGTGGCCTGCAAGAAGTATGTCGAGATCAAGGAAGGGCCTTACGCCGGCGTGAAGACCGAGTCCTTTGAGTACGAGACCGCCTGGGCGCTGGGCGCCAACTGCGGCCACACCGATGCCGGGGCGATCGCCAAGCTCCTGGACCAGTGCAACGACTACGGCATGGACACCATCGAGTTGGGCAACGTCTTCTCCGCCTATATGGAACTGACCGAGATGGGCGCCGTGAAGAACGGCATCGCCTGGGGCGACCATGCTCGCATGGTGCAGGTGACCGAGATGATCGCCTTCGCCGAGGGCGAGCTGGGCAGGACCCTGGGCCTGGGCGCTTATGGCGCCGCCGTCGCCTACGGGAAGCCCGAGGTCGCCAACTCGGTCAAGGGCCAGGCGATTCCGGCCTACGACCCGCGCGGCATCAAGGGCATCGGCCTTGGCTACGCCACCTCTAACCGCGGCGCCTGCCACCTGCGGGCCTACACCGTCGCCTCGGAGGTCCTGGGCATCCCCGAGCAGACCGACCGGCTCGCCCCGAAGGGCAAGGGCGTGCTGACGAAGATCTTCCAGGACCTGCACGCCTTCGGTGACTCGATGGACCTCTGCAAGTTCTCCAGCTTCTCCATGGGCGCCGTTGAGTACGCCATGGCCTACAGCGCCGTGACCGACCAGCCCTACACGGCCGAGGATGTGATGAAGGCGGGCGAGCGGATCTACAACCTGGAGCGCTACTACAACAACCTGGCCGGCATCGGTGAGGGCAGCGACTACCTGCCGAAGCGGTTCCTGACCGAGCCGGGCACCGGCGGCAGCGCCGGCCAGGTCTCCGAGTTGGAGGAGATGCTGCAGGAGTACTACGCCGCCCGGGGCTGGGTCAACGGCGTGGTGCCCGAGGCGAAACTGAAGGAACTGGAGATTATCTAGCACATGAGGATTCGACTCTATGCCACCCTGCGCCCGTTGGTGGGCGGCAAGTACGTGGATATCCCGGCGGAGGCGGGTGAGCCCGTGGGCGAGGTGCTCCGGCGGCTGGTGGCCGCCTACCCCGGTCTGCAGGGGGAACTGCTGACCGCCGATGGTCAGGCGCTCCTGCCCTATGTGCAGGTCTTCATCGCCGGCCGCTCCATCCGAGATCTGCAGGGCATGGAGACCCGCCTGCCGGCCGATGCCGACCTGGCCGTCTTCCCGCCTGTGGCGGGGGGATAGCGATGCAGCTGGACCTGCGGGGTACCGACCTCGCCACCATGAAGTCCTACATCGAGCTCCTCGGCGGCGTTGAACAGGAAGGAGACCGCTTCGTCGGCGAGGGCTGGGCGGTTCGCCTGGTGGCGGGTATCCACCGCTACCGCAACTGGGAGTTCCCCCGGGTGCTCCTGACCTTCGAGGGCCGGCCCGAGCGGGTGGCCGAGGTGGTGGGCCAGCTGCGCATCATGGCGATGCGGGGCGGGGGGTAAGAAAGAGGGAGGCGGACTCAACTCCGCCTCCTTTTTTCCTACCCCTCCCCCAGCAGCTTCAGCGCCCGCTCCAGCACCTCGTCCCGCCCCGCCGCCAGCCCGGCGATGGTGGGCGAGCAGGCCACGTCGGGCAGCACCCCCACGCCGATCAGTGGGGTGCCATCGGCAAAGGTGACCCGGGTGGCCGAGACCGCCCCGATGCCCCCGCCCGGCAGCGGGAAGACAGAGGGGTTCCCGGTGCTGCCCCCGGTCGCCTCCCCGACGATCAGCCCCCGCCGGCTGCTGCGGAAGGCGATGCAGAAATCCTCCGCCGCGCTGAAGGTGGAGTGGCTGGTCAAGACCACCACCGGCCCGCCGAACCGGGGCCGGCCTGTGTCGGGCTCCACAGCCGTTCCCTGGGCCTTCAGCATCAGGTGATGCAGCTCATAGACCCGCATGCCCCCCCAGTAAAGCGGGGTCTCGCTGGTCTCATAGGGGGGCAGCGGCTCCTGGAGGAGCCGGGCCAGGACCTTCTCCCCGTTGGCCGAGTTGCCGCCGCCGTTGTAGCGCTGGTCGATGATCAGGGCGCTCACCCCGTCGAAGTCCGGGAAGGCCTCGTGAAACAGATCCACCACCTTCGGGTCATGCCACCCGTTGATCCGGACCAGCACCCGGCCCTCCCCCAGCTCCTGCCGCGCAAAGAGGGGGCGGGGTGGCAGCGAACCGGTCCGGACCAACCGCACGGCCTCCTCACCCCCATCGGGCCGGCGAATGGCCACCAGCACCTCACTTCCCTTCGCCCCGAGCAGCAGCCGGTTGCAGGCCTTCTGCATCCGGTCGTGGCTGGTGCTGGCCGGAACGGTCCGGGCCAGCTCCGCCAGCACCTCCGGTGCCGCCCGGCCATCGACCGCGGTGATCACCGTGCCGGGTGGCAGCACCTCTCCCCGCACCACCACCGGCTGCCCCTCCACGTACCGGACCGCCACGGGAGGCGTGGCCCGGGCGCCCAGCACCCAGTCGGGCGGGGCGACATAGCTGTGCCCCTCCCTCAGCAGCGCCACGAACTCCTGCAGGAGCCGGTAGTACTCCCCGGGGTCCTCGGCGGCCTCCACCCGGGGCAGAAAGGACTGGAAGGCGGCGTCCCAGTCCAGGTCGGCCCGCTCCTCCCAGTAGGCGAAGGAGACCCGCGCCTCCGACCAGAGCATCGCCAGCCCGTGGATCCGCTCGGCCCTGCTGATCGGCTGGGGCTCGTTCGTCTCCTTCAGGAGCCACGCCGGAACTTGAAACTCCCCGACAGTCGCCCACATGGCGTCGTAGAGCTGCTTGCCCAGGTCATCCGGTACCCGCTTGAAGGTTGGCATGGGATTCCTCCCTCCATCTGGCGTTTCCCGACTCTTCGCTGCTCCCACAGCCGAATCCTGGCCTTCGGGAGACGAACCAAAGTTCAACCCTAACAAATCGGTGTCAGATTATTGACCACTCTTACGGTTCGCGTCTATACTCAAGGCAGTGGGAACGTTCCCATTCGAGTGGGGAGGTTCTCGCCGACCGGGAGAGGCTGTCGCGAACCAAAGTGGGAACGTTCCCACCCCAGCGAGGAGGGATGCCCTTGCGACCCCTAGGTGCACTGCTTCGCCGGCACTGGCTGGAGATCGCCTTTCTGATTCCGCTGGTCGGGTACATATTCGGCTTCACCCTGCTCCCGGTGGCCCGCTCGATCATGCTGGGCTTCTCCACCGAAGCCGGCGCCTTCACCCTGGATAACTACCGGCAGCTCTTCGCCAACGGGCAGTTCCGGGGGGCGCTCTTCAACACGCTGGCCATCACGGCGCTGGGGCTCTCGCTCCAGCTGATCGTCGGCCTGGGGCTCGCCCTGATGCTGACCCGCAGCTTCCGGCTCCGGGGGCTGGTCCGGTCGATCCTGCTGGTGCCCATGGGGGTGCCGACCATCGTCTCCGGCGTGACACTCCTCTACGTCTTCGACAGCTCCGGCTACCTGAACGAGCTGCTCTTCCGGCTCGGGCTGATCGACCTGCCAATCGACTGGGCCGCCGGCGGCCTGCGCACCCTGCTGATGATCGTCTTCGCCGACCTCTGGAAGGTGGCCCCGATCGTCGTCCTCCTGATGCTGGCCGGTCTGGACTCGATCCCCGAGGAGATCTACGAGGCGGCAGCGGTGGATGGAGCCACCGGCTGGAGCGCCTTCTGGCGGGTCACCCTGCCCCTGCTGAAGCCGGCGATCACCATGACGGTGATCGTGCGGGGCGTCGACGTCTTCCGCATCTTTGAGCTGCCCCTGGTGCTGGCGGGCCGCATGACCCCGGTGCTGGCCACCTTCGCCTACACCGAGTACAACAACTACCACAACAACCACACCTCCGGTGCGGCAGCCACCTTTCTGCTGGGCCTGATCCTGATCTTCGTCATCCTCTACCTGGTGCTGGTGGAGCGGGAGAGGAGGTCGACCGCATGAGCGAAAGGGCCCGCCGGCTTTCACCCTGGGCCTACCCCCTCCTGGTGATCGCCGTCCTCTTCTTCGTCACCCCGGTCTACCTGATGTTCAAGGTTTCCTTCAGCTCGCCCGGCGAGGTGCTGACCGCCCACCCCACCTTTTGGTTCAAGGAGTTCACCTTCGACCACTGGAAGGCGGTGCTGGCCTCCGGCAACCTGGGGGCCCCGCTGACCAAAAGCCTGACGGTAGCGACCCTGACCACGGCGCTCGCCCTGCTGATCACGGCGCCCGGCGCCTACGTCATCTCCCGGCTGCCGAAGGGGATCCGCTACACGGTGGTGCTGGCGCTCTTCTTCACCCGGATGTTCCCGGACGTGGGCATCGCCCTGCCCATCGCCGTCACCTTCATCAAGTGGAACCTGCTGGACACCACCCTCGGGCTGGTCCTGGCCCACCTGACCAAGGTGCTGCCCTTCATCGCCTGGGTGCTCGTAGGGACCTTTGAGACGATCCCGGTGGACCTGGAGAAGGCCGCCTGGGTCGATGGCGCAGACCGGTATCAGTCGCTGGTCCGGGTGGTGCTGCCCCTGGCGGCGCCGGGGCTGGCGGTGGCGGCCATGCTGGTCTGGCTCGACTCCTGGAACGAGTTCACCTTTGCCCTCTACCTGACGCTCTCCAAGCGCACCCTCCCGCTTCAGACCTACTACTACATCCAGCGGGGCAACTGGTTCCAGGCGGCTGCCTACTCCGCTCTGCTCACGATCCCGGTGATGCTGGTCACCTTCCTGCTCCAGCGCTACCTGCGAAGCGGCTATCTCTCCGGATCCATCAAAGGCTAAGAAGAGGGGGAAGAATCGATGCTGCGCTCCAAACTTCGGATTCTGGCTCTTGGTGTGCTGGCTCTGTTCCTGCTCTCCGCTTGCTCGGGTGCCTCCAAGCCCGCCACGGGCGGCGGCACCGGCAGCGAGCCCGCTGCCCCCAAGGCAGCGGAGCCCAAGGTTCTCAAGGTGGTCATGGGCCTGGGCGAACCTGAATGGAAGGTGATGAAGGAGAACGTCTTCCCGGCCTTCGAGAAGGCGAACAACGTCAAGATCGAGGCCTTCCAGGTGGAGGCTGCCGATGTGCCGAAGCAGCTGGAGGCCATGAAGCAGGCCGGCAAGGTGGAGATCGACCTGATCGCCCAGGACAACATGGCGCTGGCTCCCCTGGTGGACAAGGGCCTGGTGGAGGACCTGTCGGCCTACCGGAGCATGATCCCCTCCAGCATCATCCCCGCCCTGGTCCCGGTGGGCGAGTTCAACGGCAAGCTCTACTTCATGCCCTACCGGCCCAACGTCGAGATCAACTACTACAACGAGAAGATGTTCCAGAAGCACGGCCTGAAGCCCCCCACCACCTGGGATGAGCTGCTGACCGTGGCCAAGACCCTCCACGAGAAGGAGGGGGTCGGCAAGGTCGGCCTGAAGCTCACCCTCGACGGCAACACCACCGTCCAGCTCTTCGAGTTCATCCGCCAGGCGGGCGGCGACCCGATGGTGCTGAACGACGAGGGCAGCGTGAGGGCGTACACCTTCCTGAAGGAGCTCTACCCGTACCTCGGCCCGGACTCCAAGAAGGCTGACTGGAACACCACCAACAAGTACCTGGCCACCGAGTCCTTCTACCTGGCGGCCAACTGGCCCTTCGGCGTCAACGTGATCGTCCAGGAGGGCGGCAAGAAGGAGATCAAGGCGTACGGCGGCTGGAAGGGCCCCGTCAAGGCGAGCAAGGTCCTGGGCGGCGAGGTGCTGGGCATCCCGGCCGGCGCCCCGAACAAGGATCTGGCCCTGAAGCTGATGGAGCACCTGATGTCCAAGGAGGTCCAGGAGATCCTGGTCACCAAGCTGGCCTGGCCTTCCTCCCGCTCCGATGCCTACGGCAAGGTCGAGGCGTGGCAGAAGCCCTACTTCGAGGCGATCAACGAGGCGATGAAGGTGACCGAGCCCCGGCCGAACATCACCTGGTGGGCCGACCTGGAGAAGGCGCTGAACGACGCCCTGCGTGAGATCGTCATCGAGGGGAAGGATGTCAAGCCGACCCTCGACAAGTACGCTGCTGTGATCGCAAAGGCCAAGACGAAGTAGATTCCGGATAGGGGCGCCGCTGGTCCGCCGGCGGCGCCCCGTTCCAGAGGCTCCAGGTCAGGAGGAGCAGTGTGAAGACCAAGCTCTACTATGGACTGATCGGCAACGGAGAGACGGCGGCCCTGGTGGGGGCGGACCTGGCCGTTGCCTGGCTCTGCGTCCCCCGCTTTGACCAGACTCCCATCGTGGCCGGCGCCCTGGACCCGGTGCACGGCGGGCAGATCTGGCTCGGCCTCGCCGACGAGGCGGGGCGGCCCCTTCCCCTGACCCCGGTCTCCCAGAGCTACGCGGGCCACTCGGCGATCCTCCAGACCACCGCCCGGACCCACGGGTGGGAGGTGGAGGCCACCGACTACATGCCCTGGGGGCGGCACTGCCTCGTGCGGGAGGTCCGGCTGGTGCAGGCCGATCTCGCCGCCCCGCCCGCCCGGCTCGTCTGGGGGATCAACCCGATCCAATCCTCCGCCTTTCCCCTCTCGGTCACCTCGCCGGAGTCAGCCCCCGGCGTGCAGATGGTGACCGCCCAGCGGGCCGTTCTCGCCCTCCAGGCCACCCCCGCGCCGGACGGCCTGCGGCTGGTGATCGGCTACGGCAGCACGGGGGAGGAGGCGCTCCAGGCGCTGCAGGCCGCGGCAGATGCCTCGGTGGGGGCGGAAGCCTCCCACTGGGCCGCCTGGGTCGCCCGTGCCCGCAAGCCGGATGGCCCTCCCGCCTGGCGGGAGAGCTACTTCCGCAGCCTGATCACTCTGCGGCTGCTGAGCTACGAGCCCACCGGCGCCCTCCTGGCGGCGCCCACCGCCTCTTTCCCGGCGGTGCCCGGCGGCGCTGACAACTGGGACTACCGCTATGTCTGGCTCCGGGATGGCTACTACACGGCGATGACCTTCGACGCCGCCGGTTTTCACGAGGAGGCCCGGCGCTTCTACGACTTCGCCTTCACCCTGCAGGAGGCGGACGGCCACTGGCGGCAGCCCCTCTACACGGTGGACGGCGCCGACCCCGCCGAGTTCATCGCAGAAGACCTGCGGGGTCCGGGCGGGGAGGCGCCCATCCGGTTCGGCAACGCTGCCGCCGGCCAGCTCCAGCTGGACAACGAGGGGAATATCCTGCACGGTCTCTGGTTCCACTACAAGACCAGCGGCGACCGCTCGGCCCTGGAGCGGCACTGGGAGGGCGTCCGCCGGGCCGCCGACTGGATCGCTGCCAACTGGCGTCGGCCGGAGAGCGGCATCTGGGAGTTGCGGGAGTACCAGGCCCACTGGGTCCATGGCAAGGTGATGTGCTACGCCGCCCTGAAGGCGGGGGCGCTCATCGCCGAAGAGCTGGGCTTCACCGAAGAGGCCCGGCGGTGGCTGGCGGAGGCCGGCCAGGTCGAGGCCGATGTGATCACCAACGGCTGGAACGCCGAGCGGGGGGCCTACCTGGCCCACTACGGCAGCGAGACGCTGCCCCACACCGACATCTCGGTCCTTGCACTCGCCTTCTACGGGCTGCTGCAGCCCAATGACCCCCGCCTCCTGGCCACCGTCCGGCTGATGGAGCAGCCCACCTCCGCGGGCGGGCTGATCCTCCACGGCGGGGTGAGCCGTTACGACTGGGCGGCGGTTCCCTTCTACCTGCCCACGATCTGGCTGGCGCGCTACTACCTGATGGCGGGGCGCGAGGCCGACTGCGACCGGCTGCTGCAGACCTGCCTGGACTGCGCCACCGGGCTGGGGCTGATGGCCGAGCACTTCGACGGCCGTGACCACAGCCAGTGGGGCAACTTCCCGCAGGCGTTCAGCCACGAGGAGGTGGCCCGCCTGATCCTGGAGCGGGCGGCGGGCCGGGCGCTCCCCATCTGGTAAGGAACTATCCGCTCCCCGGAATTTTCGGCGGTCGCGGCTGAGCGGCAGGAAGGTCCGGCCCTCCGTTCGTATTGGTAGACGAAGGAGGTGACGAGGTGGGACCGACCATCCGTGATGTGGCCAAGCGGGCTCAGACTTCGGTCTCCACCGTCTCGCGCGTCCTGACCCGGAGCGGCCCCGTGGCGGAAGCCACGCGGCAGCGGATCCTGGCGGCGATCGAGGAGCTCGGCTACAAGCCGAACGCCCTCGCCCGGGGCTTGGTCAGTCGGCGCACCGGCACCATCGGCGTGGTGATTCCGGATGTCGCCAACCCGTTCTACGCGGAGGTGCTCCGCGGCATGAGCGATGTCGCCTCCGCCAACGGCCTGCACATGCTGCTGGTGAACGCTGACCTCAGCTTTGATAAGGAAGCGGAAGGCTTCGCCCTGCTCCACGAGAAGCAGGTGGATGGCATCGTCTACACCAGCGGAGTGATCACTCAGGGGCACCGGGAGATCCTGCACCGGTTGGGCAGACCGGTGGTCCTGGCCGCCACCTATGATGCGGTGGGCGGGTTCCCCGCTGTGCTGGTTGACAGCAAGACCGGCGCCACCATGGCGATGACCCACCTGCTGGACCTGGGCCACAGGCGGATCGCCGTGATCAACGGCCCGGACGAGGATCTGATCGCCGGCTCCCCTCGCTGGGAGGGGTACCGGGAGGCGGCAGCGGCCCGGGGCCTGGCGCTGGACCCCGGGTTGGTCTGCACCGGCGACTACAGGCTGGAGTCCGGGTACCGGGCGATGGAGCGGCTCCTGGCGCGCCCGGACCCCCCCACGGCGGTGGTGGCCGCCAGCGACCTGATGGCGATCGGCGCCATCAACGCCGCCCTGGACCGGGGCGTCCGGGTGCCCGGTGACCTCTCGGTGGTGGGCTTCGACAACATCTGGTTCTCCGCCGCCATCCGCCCGGCCCTGACCACCGTGGCCCAGCCCATGTATGAGATCGGTGCCACCGCCATCCGCATGCTGATCACCGCCATGTCCGGCAAGACCGAGCCGGTGGTGGACTGGATCAAGCCCTACATGGTGGAGCGAGCCTCCACCGCCCCCTATCGATAAGCCCGAGCCGGACCCCCTGCAGGAGGGTCCGGCCCTTTCTTTATCCCTCTGTCACAGTCCGCCCGGTCACCTGGCCGCCGGCGAAGTGGCGCATCCAGTCGCAGAGCAGTTCGAGATGGCGGCCGAACTCCTCCTCGTCATACAGGGGTGGCCCGAAGAGCACGGCGACGCACCGGGTGGTCCCCTCGTGGGTGGCGGTCCGCTCCGAGTCGGTGAGGGGCGACCCGCAGACGCCGGCGGCGTCCCGCAGGACCGGCTTCCCCTGGGTCTCCAGCTCACTCCCCGCCAGGGTCATGTAGCGCTCGCCGGGACGGCCCGCCCCGAAGGTCAGCGCCGTGCCGCTCAGCCGGTCGGCGTCGTAGAGCCCGATGGGCAGGCCTGTCACCACCGACCAGACATTGACCAGATCGACCAGCAGGTTGACCCGGGGCAGGCCGTCGCCCTTCACCACCCGGCGGAGCAGCCGCTCCGACGAGATCCGGTACCGGGCCGGGTCGGTGCCCAGCGCCTTCATCACCTTCCGCCACCCGGCCACCCCGGGCAGGCCGCTGATCTCCTCCAGCTTCAGGGAGGCGGCCGTCTGGGTGACCGTCGCCTCCACCAGGGCCCGCAGTTCCGGCGTGGCCTCTCCGCCTGAAACCCCATCGACCGCAACGGCGCCCAGCCGCAGGAACGGCACCTGGGCGGCCAACTCCTCATCAATTCGCAGGGTAACCACCGCTTCCTATCCCTCCCGAAGGCGCTTGCGGGAGAGATACGCCCTTCCCGGCCGATCTCCTGCGCACAGTCGCAGGGGGGCAGGTAAGTTGTCTGCGAATGGGGTTGACCCGAGCACAATCGAGCACATATAATCATAATCGAGCACAGATGAGCACGAGGAAGTGCTCGAATATGACAGGGGATGAGCATGATGTTTCCCGAGGAGCGTCGTCGGGTCATCCTGGAGCGCATGAAGAGCGGGATCGCGGTCAAGGTGAGCGCCCTCAGCGCCGAGTTCGGCGTCTCCGAGTCGACCATCCGCCGGGATCTGCGGGAGCTGGAGGAGTCGGGGCTTCTGGAGCGGACCCACGGGGGGGCGCTGCCGGCGGAATCGACCCTGGCCGAGCCCACCTTTGCCGAGAAGACCGATCAGCAGCTGGCGGAGAAGCGGGCGATCGGCGCCATGGCCGCCGGCCTGGTCCGGGACGGCGACTCGGTGATCCTGGACGCCGGCACCACCACGCTGGAGATCGCACGGGCCCTGCGTGACCGGCGCAACCTGACCGTCGTGACCAACGCCTTTCACATTGCCGCGGAACTGGCCGACAGTGACGGGATTCACGTGATCGTGACGGGCGGGTCGGTCAAGGGGAACACCCTGGCGCTGGTGGGCCCGGTGGCCGAGCGGTCGCTGGAGGAGGTCCACGTCGACTGGGCCTTCGTGGGCACCAACGGGATCGACCTGGAGGGCGGGTTGACCACCCCGACCCAGGCAGAGGCCTCGGTGAAGCGGCGCATGATCCGGGCGGCACGCCAGGCGGTGGTGGTGGCGGACTCCAGCAAGGTCGGCAAGGTCGCCTTCGCCACCATCGCCCCGCTGGGTGATCTCTACGCCCTGATCACCGACCATGGCGCCGACCCGAACTTCGTCTCGGAGCTGATCACCCGGGGGATGCGGGTGATGCTGGCCGACCGGGCCGGCGGGTAGTCTCGATCAGACCAACAGGGGGCGAACCGAATGTCGTCGCGAACCATCACGGCTGTCGCCCTCAACCCGGCGATAGACCGCACCCTCACCGTCCCCGGTTTCCGGGCCGGGTCGACCAACCGGGTCACGGAGGCCCGGGTGGACCCGGGGGGCAAGGGCGTCAACGTGGCCCGGGTGCTGCAGGCACTGGGCGAGCCGGTCCAGCTGGTGGGCTTCCTGGGCGAGACCAACGGCCGGTTAATCACGGTGCACCTGGATCAACTGGGTATTCCCCATCAGTTTATCCACCTGGAGGGGGAGAACCGGGTCAATCTGAAGCTGATCAACCCGGACTCGGGCGAGTTGACCGAGGTGAACGACCTGGGGTTCCAGGTGGAGCAGCTCCACCTGGAGTGGATGACCGCCCTCGTAAGGAAGGCGCTGACCACCGCAGGGCTCCTGGTCCTCACCGGCAGCCTCCCGGCGGGGGTGCCCGCCTCCTATTACCACGACCTAGCCCGGCTGGCCCGTGACGCCGGCGTGCCGGTGATCCTGGATGCCGACGGGGAGCCGCTGCGGGCCGCCCTCGCCGCCCGGCCGACGCTGATCAAGCCAAACCTGAGCGAGGCGGAGCGGCTGCTGGGCCGCCCGCTGCCCCACCGGGCGGAGATCTGCCAGGCGGCCAGGGAGCTGCTCGGCCTGGGCCCGGAGATGGTGGTGATCTCCTGCGGAGCGGAGGGGGCGGTGCTGGCCTCACCGGAGGGCACCTGGTGGGCGACGCCGCCGGCGATTCAGCCGGAGTCGACGGTGGGGGCCGGCGACTCCATGGTGGCCGCCTTCGCCCTCGCCCTCTCTCACCAGTACGGCCCTGAGCGGGCCCTTCGCCTCGCCATTGCCGCCGGCGCAGCCACCGCCAGCCTGCCGGGCACCCAGATGGCCGGTCGGGAGCAGGTGGAGCAGCTGCTGCCTTCGGTCCGGATGGAAAAGCAGTAAGGAGTGGTCCGACACCATGAGCATCCGAGAGCTGATCAGCCCCGCGACCGTCTCGCTGGACCTGAGGGCCCGCACCGCCGACGAGGCGTTTGTGGAGCTGGGGGGCCTGCTGGAGGCGGCCGGCGTGGTCTCCGACCTGAACCGCTACCTGGGCGCCGTCCGGGAGCGGGAAGCGAAGGGCACCACCGCCGTCGGCTTCGGGGTGGCGATCCCCCACGGCAAGAGCGCCGGTGTGCTTCGGGCGGGCATCGCCTTCGGGCGGGCGAACCACGATCTGGTCTGGGAGTCGTTGGACGGCGAGCCGGTTCGCATGGTCTTCCTGATCGCTGCCCCCGAGGGCGCCAACGACCTGCACCTGCGGGCGCTCTCCCAACTGGCACGCCAGCTGATGCACGCGGAGTTCCGGACCCGTCTGACCACCGCGCGGACCCCATCCGATCTCCTGGAGGGGATCCAATAGGCCCCGAGTCGCAGAAAGATCGTCCCCGATTCCGAATACTTGGAGGAGGTGCCACGGATGACGAAGAAACTGGTAGCTGTCACCGCTTGCCCCACCGGGATCGCCCATACCTACATGGCGGCTGAAGCGCTGCAGCAGGCGGCGGCCGCAAGGGGCGCAGAGATCAAGGTGGAGACGCGGGGCTCGGTGGGGGTGGAGAACGCCCTGACCGAGGCGGAGATTCGCGAGGCCCATGCCGTGATCCTCGCCGCCGACGCCGATGTCGACCGGGGCCGGTTCGCGGGGAAGACCGTGATCGAGGCCAGCGTCGGCGAGGGGATCAAGAGCGCCGCGGCCCTGGTGGAGCGTGCGCTCTCCGCCCAGAAGCGGGATCTCGCCGAGCAGGTGCAGGAGATCAAGCGGGAGCGGGCGGCTGCCGCCACCGGCTGGTACAGGCATCTCATGACCGGCGTATCCTACATGATCCCCTTCACCGTGGCCGGCGGCATTCTGATCGCCCTCTCCTTCGCCTTCGGCATCGAGGCCTTCAAGCAGGAGGGGACCCTGGCCGCCCACCTGATGACGATCGGCGGAGGCGGCGCCTTCGGCTTCATGGTGCCGATCCTGGCGGCCTTTATCGCCTTCTCCATCGCTGACCGGCCGGGCATTGTGCCGGGCATGATCGGCGGCTTCCTCGCAGGCAAGGTGGGCGCGGGCTTCCTGGGCGGCATCATCGCCGGATTCCTGGCCGGCTACCTGACTGCGTGGCTGACCCGTTCGATCAGGTTGCCTCGGACGATGGAGGGTCTCAAGCCCGTCCTTATCCTTCCGGTCCTCTCCACCGCCATCGTCGGCCTCCTGATGATCTACGTGATCGGCACGCCCATGGCCTCGATCATGAACGGCCTGCAGTCCTGGCTCAACACCCTCAATCAGGGCTCGGCGGTGGTGCTGGGCCTGATCCTCGGGGCGATGATGGCCTTTGACATGGGCGGGCCGGTCAACAAGGCGGCCTACACCTTCGCGGTGGGCCTGCTGGGCTCGCAGATCTACGGGCCGCAGGCGGCGGTGATGGCCGCCGGCATGACCCCGCCCCTGGGCCTGGCGCTGGCGACGCTCCTGGCGCCTGCCAAGTACACGGTCGAGGAGCGGGAGGCCGGCAAGGCGGCGGCGGTCCTGGGCATCAGCTTTATCACCGAGGGCGCCATCCCGTTTGCTGCCGCCGATCCGCTGCGGGTGATCCCGTCCATCATGGCGGGATCTGCGGTCGCCGGAGCGCTTTCCATGGCCTTCGGCGCCACGCTGAAGGCGCCCCACGGCGGTATCTTCGTCCTGCCCATTCCCAACGTAGTTGGCAATCTGGCGCTGTATGCGCTGGCCATTCTGGTGGGCACGGTAGTTACGGCGCTCTTGGTTAATGCGTTGAAGCCGATGAAGCAAAGCACCTAAAGGAGTTGTTCGGATCATGGTGGAGCGGACGTTCACACTCACCAACGCATCGGGTTTGCATGCACGACCGGCCTCGCTCTTTGTCCAGACGGTGCAGAAGTTCCCTGGCACCGAGGTCGTCGTGCGCAAGGGCGAACGGGAGGTGAACGCCCGCTCCCTGCTCTCGGTTCTCTCGCTTGGGGTGGCCAAGGGGGAGACGATCACCATCCGCTGCACCGGTCCGCAGGAGAGCGAGGCGATGGACGCCCTGGCCCAACTGGTTGGGGGTGGCTTCGGTGAGTGAGCGGGTCCTCCGGGGCGTCTCCGCCGCCGCCGGGATCGCCGTGGGCGGGGCTGTGGTCTACCGGCCCGACACGGCGGGCCAGTCCGCGGAGCGGGCCGCCGGCTCTCCCGAGCAGGAGCGGGCCCGCTTCGAGGCGGCCCTGGTCCAGGTGGAGAGGGATCTGGACGCCCTGATGGCCCGCGCGGACCAGCAGGGCCAGGAGATCCTGGGGGCCCATAAGCTGATGCTGCAGGACCCGGAGCTGCGGGCGATGGTGGAGGGGGCCGTCGGGGCCGGCAAGTCGGCCGATGCGGCGGTCAGCGAGGCGATCGAGCAGTTTGCGGCGATGCTGGAATCACTGGGCGATGAGTACCTGCGGGAGCGGGCTGCCGACGTGCGGGATGTGGGTCGGCGGCTCCTTGCGGCGCTGAGCGGCCGGACGGTGGGGCTCCAGCTGACCCGCCCCGCCATCGTGGTGGCACGGGACCTGGCGCCCACCGACACCCTGGGGCTGGACCGGGCGATGCTGCTAGGCATCGTGACCGAGCAGGGCGGCCCCACCTCGCACACCTCGATCCTGGCCCGCAGCTGGGGCATTCCGGCGGTGGTGGCGGCAACCGGGGTGCTGGAGGCCGCAGCTGACGGCGTCACCATCGCCCTGGACGGCACCGCCGGCGAGGTGGTGCTCTCGCCGGACCCGGTCACCCGGGACCGCTACCGGACGAAGATGGAGGAGGCGCAGGCCCAGGCGGAGCGGGACCGGGCCGAGATGGGCCTGCCCGCCGTGACGCCCGACGGCCACCGGGTTGAGCTGGCGGCCAACGCCGGTTCGCCGGATGAGGTGGCGCTGGCGATGGAGAAGGGGGCGGAGGGGGTCGGCCTCCTGCGCTCGGAGTTCCTCTTCATGGGCCGGGAGAGCGCCCCGGACGAGGAGGAGCAGTACCAGGCCTACGCGGCGGCGCTCCGGCACGCCCGGGGCCACCGGGTGATCATTCGCACCCTCGACATCGGCGGGGACAAGGATCTGCCCTACCTGGGCATCCCCAAGGAGGAGAACCCCTTCCTGGGCGTACGGGCCCTGCGCCTCTGCTTCCGGCGGCCGGCGCTGTTCCGGGCGCAGCTGCGGGCGCTCCTGCGGGCCAGCGTGCACGGGAAGCTGGCGATCATGTTCCCCATGGTCGGGGGGCTGGAGGAGCTCCGACAGGCCAAAGAGGCGCTGGCCGAGGCCCGGCAGTCGCTGGAGGCGGAGGGGCACCCCATCGCAGCCGACTACGAGGTTGGCATCATGATTGAGATCCCCTCGGCGGCGCTGGTGGCCGACCACCTGGCGAAGGAGGTCGACTTCTTCTCCATCGGCACCAACGATCTGGTCCAGTACACCCTGGCGGTGGACCGGGGCAATCCGGAGCTGGCCGCCATGTACCAGCCCTACCACCCGGCGGTGCTCAACCTGATCGACCGGGTGATCCAGGCGGCGCACCGGCACGGCAAGTGGGTGGGGGTCTGCGGCGAGATGGGCGGCCTGCCGGCGGGGGCGCTGCTCCTGTTGGGCCTGGGCATCGACGAACTCTCCATGTCGCCCTCGCTGCTGGCCCAGATCCGCCGGCTGGTCCGCTCCACCACCCTGGCGGAGGCGCAGGCGGTGGCGCAGGAGAGCCTGCGGCAGGGGAGGCCCGCAGAGGTGCTGGCCCTGGTGGAGCCCTTGCTGCAGAAGGGCTGAACGAGGATGGCAGAGCCCGCAGGGTGAGAGCCCTGCGGGCCTTTTTCCGGTTCGGCGGTCCCCCGGCCTATCCATCGGGTGAGGGCGGGGAGCCCCCTCCCCCGCAGGGGAGTCTTTTCACCGATCCCTATCCATTCGAATCACCAAGCTCTACAATCAATGTCGGATGGTACGGGAGTCTCAAGGGGGAGGTTTTGCTATGGAGCCGATGCCGCTTGCGGCAGTGGGGGCGGGGTTGGGGGTTCTGTTGGTCCTCGGGGCACTGGGTCTCTTCATTACGATCTTTCCGCTGTGGCGGATCTGCAGCAAGGCCGGCTACTCGGGGGCTCTCAGCCTGCTGGTGCTGGTGCCGGTCTTCGGCTGGCTCCTGCTCTTCTACCTGGCGCTCGCCGAGTGGCCGGTGGAGCGGCGGCTCCGGGAGCTGGAGCTGCGGAGCTACAACCCGAACGAGAAGCCGGCTCTCCGGCCGTACTAAGCAAACGGGACCCTGCCGCCGGCAGGGTCCCGTTCGTGCTCTCAGGAGGTGGGCTGGAGAATGGTCCAGGTCCGGCCGCCGTCGGTGGTGCGGAGCAGCCGGGGAGGGTAGGGGCCGGGGGCGGTGAGCAGGGCCCAGCCGGTCTCGGGCGTGACAAAGTCGAGCCTGCCGATGTTGTAGCCCTTGTCCAGCAGGCCCTGCAGGGTCGGATCCGGCTCTGCAATCGCCCAGCTCTCGCCTCCATCCGCGGTGAGGTGGAGCTGCCCGGCGATGGGGGCCTTGGTACCGGGGTCGCGTGGGGCCCCCGCCCAGAGCCATCCGTGCCCGTCGGGCAGGAAGGAGGAGGGCCCGTGCGGGAGATGGGCCGTCAGGCGCCAGGCGTCATCGGAGGGTTTCCGAGCGTAGAGCAGGCTGCGGAACTCGGTGGCCCGATGGCTTTCCGGCCAGAACGAGGCGATCAGGAGTTGGCGGTCGCCGACCTGAACCGGCGGGCTTTCCATGCTGACCTGGCCCGGGGGGAAGCCCTCGGGCAGCGGCCATTCCTGCGCTTCGGTCCAGGTCCGGCCCCCGTCCTGGGTGGCGGCCAGGCGCTCCGGGGTGGTGGAGATCTGGTGCCCGACCACCCAGCCGCTCTGTGGGCTCTCAAAGCGGATCTTTCCGGCGTTGGGCATCTCAGCCGGACCGGCCACCAGCCTCCAGCTGCGGCCGCCGTCATCGGTCCGGAGGAGGGCGCCGGGGCGGGAGTGGGAGCCATGCTCACCCTCGGCCAGCAGGAAGCCGACCCGCTCATCGACCATGCTCACGCTGGCTCCATAGAGGGACTGGAAGGGGGTGGTCAGTTCGACCCGCTCCCACCCCTGCCCCCCGTCTTCGGTCAGGTGGAGGAGGAGGCGCTGGCCCGATGGGCCCTCCCGGACCTCCACCAGCCACGCCCTGAGCGGGGTGAGCGCCACCAACTGGGCTCGGGCGGGCGCGTCCACGCCTGGAGGCGAAACGAGAGCCCAGGTCTGGCCGCCGTCGGCGGTTCGGACCAGCCCGAAGTGCCCCCGCAACAGCCCCCACCCGCTCTCCTCGTCGATCATCTCCAGGGAGGCGAGCAGCACCTCCCCCTTCTCCGGCTCCTGCGGCTCCACAGGGGCGGGGACAGGGGGTTTCGCACTCCCATCCGCACCCGGGGCCACGGGTGTTTCCGGCCCCGCAGCACACCCCGTCAGAACCATGATCAGACCGATCACGAACCAGCGGCGCATAAAATCATACCCCCTACCCGTGTGACGGGGCAGGGGGTGTCCTGGTTTCAGGAGTCGCCGGATGCCGGTGCCGGCAGCAGGCTCCGGTGCTCTTCCCGCTCCTCCTGCTGCTCCTCGAACTGGAGGCGCCAGAGCTTGTAGTAGAGCCCCTGCTTCGCCAGCAACTGCTCGTGGGTCCCCTGCTCGTGGATCCGACCCTTGTGCAGGACGATGATCTGGTCCGCGTGCTGGATGGTCGAGAGCCGGTGCGCCACGATGAAGGTGGTCCGCCCCTGGGTCAGCCGCCGGAGCGCCCGCTGGATCACTGCCTCGGTCTCCGAGTCCACCGAGGCGGTGGCCTCGTCCAGCACCAGGATGGGCGGGTCGAAGGCGAGGGCCCGGGCGAAGGAGATCAACTGCCGCTGACCGGCGGAGAGGGTGGCGCCCCGCTCCACCACCGGCTCGTCATAGCCCGCCTGGAGCGACTGGATGAACTCATCGGCCCCCACGGTGACGGCCGCCTCCCGGAGCCGCTCGTCGCTGATCGCCTCGTTCCCCAGCCGGATGTTCGACTTGATGTCGCCGGTGAAGAGGAAGACATCCTGCGCCACCAGGCCGATGGCCCGCCGGAGCTCGGCGGTGGAGAGCTCCTTCACGTTGATGCCGTTGACCAGCACCTCGCCCTTCTGCACGTCGTAGAAGCGGGAGAGCAGGTTGATGATCGACGACTTGCCAGCGCCGGTGTGTCCGACGAAGGCGATGGTCTGGCCGGGGCGGGCCTCGAAGGAGACATCCTTTAAGACCCACTCCTCCTGGTTGTAGGCGAACCAGACATTCCGGAACTCCACCCGCCCGGTCACCGGGCCGAGGGGCCTGGGGTTGGGTGGGTCGACGATGGCGGGCTCGGTGTCCAGCAGCTTGAAGAGCCGCTCGGAGGAGGCCATCGCACTCTGGAGGATGTTGAACTTTTCGGCGAGCTGCATCAGCGGTTCGAAGAACTGCCGGGTGAGGGAGACGAACAGGAAGACGATGCCGGGTGTCACATCCCCCTCGATCGCCCGCAGGCCGCCGTACCAGAGCACCAGGGTGATGGAGGCGTGGGCGAGCACATCCAGGATCGGGCGGAAGACCGCCCAGACCATCAGCTGCTTCCAGGAGGCGGCGTTGTACTCGTCGTTCTCCTGCTTGAACTCGGCGTAGGTCTTCGCCTCCCGGGCGAAGAGCTGCACCACCTTCATGCCGTTGATGTGCTCGGCCAGGAAGGCGTTGATCCGGGCCAGCCGCACCCGCACCTCCCGCCAGGCGTTCCGGGCCTTCACCGCCACCAGCCGGGTGACGTAGGCGACCAGGGGGACCAGCGCCAGGCTGACCAGCGCCAGCTCGAGGTGGGTGTTGAGCATGATCGCCGCTGCGCCCACCAGCATGAAGAGGTCACGGAACAGGTTGACCAGCACGCTGGTGTACATCTCGTTCAGGGTCTCGGTGTCGTTGGTCACCCGGGTCACGAGCCGGCCGGCGGGGTTGGCGTCGAAGAACTGGAGGTGGAGGCGCTGCAGGTGGCCGAAGACCTGGCGGCGGATGGCGTAGATGATCTTCTGCCCCGTGAACTGGAGCAGCAGCACCTCGCCGTAGGCCACCACGAAATGGAGCACCAGCACCGCCGCCAGGATGTAAGCGATCCGCAGAATCCCCGCCTCCGCCTCCGGCGTGTGGACCCCGGACCGGATGTAGTCGTCGACCGCCATCCGGATCAACAGGCTCTGGGAGAGGTGGAGGCTGACCGCCACCCCCAGCATGATGACGCAGAGCAGCAGCGCCTTCCAGTGGGGCCTGGCATAGGTCAGTAGCCGGGCCATCAACTTGGAGTCGTATACTTTACCGAGATCCTCTTCGTCGCGGAAATCCGCCATAAGTCCCTCCTGTATGGGTCACTCGAGGTTGGCGATCGCTTCTTCCAGCTGCTGCCGCTGGAAGGTCCGATAGTAGCGGCCTCCCAGGTCCACCAGCTGGTCGTGGGTCCCGGCCTCCACGATCTGGCCGTGCTCCAGGACGATGATCAGGTCGGCAGCCTTGACGGCGGCGACCCGGTGGGAGATGACGATCGTGGTCCGGCCGGCCATGACCGGGCGGAGTCCGGTCAGGATCCGCTGCTCGGTGGAGGTGTCCACCGCCGAAAGGCAGTCGTCCAGGATCAGGATCGGCGCATCCTTCAGCACCGCCCGGGAAAGTCCGACCCGCTGCCGCTGGCCGCCGGAGAGGGTGACGCCCCGCTCCCCGACCATGGTCTCGTAGCCCTGCGGGAGGAACTCAAGGATGTCCTGCTCCACCTGGGCGGTGCGGGCGGCGCCCCTGATCTGCTCCTCCGTCCAGTCCCCGGGGGCGAAGCCGATGTTCTCCCCGACGGTGCGGGAGAAGAGGAAGGACTCCTGGGGGACGAAGGCGATGGAGCGGCGCAGCTGCTCCAGCGGGAGGTCCAGCACATCGGTGCCGTCGATGAAGACGGTGCCCCTCGGCGGATCGAAGACCCGGGCCAGCAGGGAGACCAGGGTGGACTTGCCGGAGCCGGTCCGGCCGAGGATGCCCAGGGTCTGGCCGGGGGCGATGGAGAGGTCGATCCCCCGCAGGGCCGGCCGGTTCTGGTTGACGTACTGGAAGGTCAGGTTCCGGATCTCGATCCGGCCGTGGATCACGCCGTCGGGCGGCATCACCGTCTGGGCGGCATCGGTCACGTCGGGCTCCAGAAGCAGCACGTCCCGGATGCGGGAGAAGGCGGCGAAGCCCCGCTGGATCAGGTTGACCACCCAGCCCATGGCGATCATCGGCCAGATCAGCATCCCGATGTACATGATCAGCGAGATGAAGTCACCCAGGGCGATCTCGCCCCGGAGCGCCGCCCGCCCGGGCACGGCGATGGCGAGGACGAAGCAGAGGCCGGCGAAGAGGTGGATCAGCGGTTCGAAGAGGCCGTTCACCTGGGCCATGCCCATGAACCGCTTGATGTAGTCCTGGTTGGCCGCCTCGAACTTGGCCTCCTCGGCGGGCTCCTGGCCGTAGGCCTTGACCACCCGCATGCCGGAGATGTTCTCCTGCACGATGTCGGAGAGCTTGGCGAAGCCGTCCTGCACGGCGCGGGAGCGGGCGAAGATCAGCCGACCGGTCAACATAATCGCCAGGGCCAGGAAGGGGAGGGGCAGGAGCGCCCAGAGGGAGAGCTTCCAGCCGATGGTCCAGAACATGGCGATCAGGGTGAAGAGGGTCATGCCGATGCCGTCGGCGGTCATCAGCACGCCTTCGCCGGCCAGCGCCCGCACCGCCTGCAGGTCGTTGGTGGCCATGGCCATCAGGTCACCGGTCTTGTTCTTGTGGTAGAAGGAGGCGGAGAGCCGCTCCAGTTGGGCGAAGAAGTCTGCACGGAGGTCTCGCTCTACGAACCGGGCGGTGCCGAAGACGTAGATTCGCCAGACGTAGCGCAGGGTGGCGATGATGGCGGTTGCACCCAGGATGAAGCCGAGGTACCGGTAGATGCCGGCAGGATCGAGGCGACCTTGGTTGAGATCGTCCACGAAGTTACCGATCACCCGGGGCAGGACCTGCTGGAACAGGTCGGTTCCCAGGAGCGCCACCACACCGATCAAGTAGCGCCCCTTGTACCGGGCCAGAAAGGCGAACAGGGAGCTGTAGGAAGTCGACATAGGCACCTCACTTCGCAGTCTCGGTGGTCGACGAGCGATGCTGGCAAAAGGGTTAGACGCCGCACACTTCTCTCTTGTTCCATCTTTTTTGCGCGGTGGGAAATCCGGTGGGCGGAAAGAACCAGTCAACCCGTTCCGGTCTTAGGTCTCCCCCTCGCCACCGATTCCACACGGGGGCGGACCGCTCCTGTTCGCCGGTCGTAACGAATGAGCACCGCCCCGTGGGGAGCGGTGCTCTGCAGCTAAAGGGCGGCTGCGTCGGTCTTAGGGAAGAAGCGCCGGCGGAGCGAGACCACCAGGTCGTCCATCAGGGTGTAGACCACCGGGATGACCACAAGGGTCAGCAGGGTCGAGAAGGCGAGGCCGCCCATCACCACCGTGGCCATGGGCGCCTGCATGTCGGACCCCTCGGCAAGGCCGAGGGCCAGCGGGAAGAGGCCCAGCAGGGTGGTCAGGGTGGTCATCAGCACCGGTCGCAGGCGGGTCGGGCCCGCCGTGCGGACCGCCTGGTCGCGCGCCATCCCATCCCGTCGCAACTGGTTGGTGTAGTCGATCAGCACGATGGCGTTGTTCACCACGATGCCCACCAGGAGGATGACGCCGATCATGCCGGAGATGTCCAGGTTCCGGCCCGTCACCACCAGGCCGCCGACCGCACCGACCATTGAGAGCGGGATGGTAAAGAGGATGACGAAGGGGTGGAGGAAGGACTCGAACTGGGCCGCCATCACCAGGTAGACCAGCACGATGGAGAAGGCCAGCGCCAGGCTGAGGCCGCCGAAGGCATCCTCCATCTGCTCGTTCTGGCCGCCGTAGTCGATGGTGTAGCCGGGCGGCAGCGGGAGTTTGTTCAGCCGGGCCCGGATGTCGGCGATCACGCTGGCCAGGTCCCGGTTGTAGATCTGGCCGGTGATGCGGATCACCCGGGCCTGATCCTCCCGCTCCACCACGGTGGGGCCGACCGCTCGGGTCACCCGGGCCAGGTCGCCCAGGGGAACCGCCTGGCCGCCCGGGGTGCTGATGGGGAGCTGGGCCAGGGCGTTCACATCCCTGCGGGCGCCTTCCGTGGCCTGCAGGCGAATGTCATACTCCTGGCCGCCCACCCGGTACTGGGTCACCACCTGGCCCTTCACCGCCGCCTGGACCGCCTGGGCGACCTGGCTGGGGCTCAGCCCGTAGGTGGCGGCCCGGGCCCGGTCGACCTTGATCTGCACCTCGGGCAGGCCCTCGCCCACCGAGGAGTTCAGCTCCCGGGTCCCGGGGACCTGGGCCACCTCGGCCATCACCCGGTTCCCCAGGTCCTCCAGCACCGCCAGGTCGGAACCGGAGAGGCGCACCTCGATCGGGGCCCCGCCGGGGTCCAGCGCACCGCTGGCGGTCACCGAGACCCGGGCGCCGGGGAGGAGGATCCGGGAGCGGACATCCTCCATCACCTGGTTGAGGCTGCGGCTCCGCTCGGTGGGCCGGGAGATCATGCCGACGATATAGCCCTCGTTCGACTTCCCGGCGGTGGAGACATAGCTGTTGGGGCTTCCGCCCACCGCCACGAAGGTCTGCTGCAGCTCGGGAACCCCCTGGATCTGCTCAACAGCCCGCTCGACCGCCTTCTCGGTCTCCTCCAGACGGGTGCCGGGGGGCATTTTGATGGAGACGCGGAACTCGCTGGTGTCGGAGGAGGGCACGAACTCCATGCCCATCTGGGTGGCCAGAAGGCCCGCCACCAGCAGCGAGGAGAGGCCGATGCCGATCACCGTCCAGCGGCGTCTCAGCGCCCAGTTGAGCACCCGGCCGTAGAGGGCATCGAGGGCCTGCAGCCGCTCGCCGATCTTGATGTACAGCCGGGACGGGGGCCTGGCGGGGCCGCTCCGGTCCCGCAGGAGCCAGGTGGCCAGGATCGGGACCACCGTCAGCGAGACCATGACCGAAACCAGCAGCGAGAAGGTGACCGAGAGCGCCAGCTCCCGGAAGTAGAGCTGGGCCAGACCGGTGATCCAGACCACCGGCAGGAAGACGACCACCGAGGTCAGGGTGGAGGCGGTGACCGCCAGCGCCACCTCCGAGGTCCCCTCCAGCGCGGCGGTGGAGGTGTCCTTGCCCATCTCCTTGTGGCGGAAGATGTTCTCCAGTACCACGATCGCGCCGTCGACCATCATGCCGACGCCGAGGGAGAGGCCGCCCATCGACATGATGTTCAGCGTCACCCCGCCGAAGAAGAGCGGGCCGAAGGTGGTGATCACCGAGACGGGGATGGCCACGGCCACCGCCAGCGTGGCCCGGAAGTGGCGGAGGAAGAGGAGCAGCACGAGGATCGCCAGGATGCCGCCCTGCATCCCGCCCTCGGTGATGGAGTTGATGGAGTTGATGATCATCCGGGACTGGTCGCTCAGCACGGCGGCCTGGACCTCGCCCGGCAGCTCCCTCTCGATCTCCTTCAGCTCGGCCTTCACGGCGTTGGCCACCGCCACGGCGTTGCCGCCGGCCTGCTTCTGAATGTCCAGGGAGACGGCGGGCTTGCCGTCCAGCCAGACCTTGGAGGTGGCCTCGGCGTAGGTGTCCCGCACCTCGGCCACATCGCCCAGCTTCACCGGGCCGAGCCTCAGGTTGCGGATCTCATCGACCGACTGGAACTGGCCCAGGGTGCGGACCAGCAGCTTGACGTTGCCCTCGGCCACCTCGCCGCCCGGCAGGTTCAGGTTCTCGTAGCGGAGCGCCTGTGCCACCTGGTTGATGGAGAGGCCGGCAGCCTGGAGCCGGCCGGGGTCGACGATCACCTGGATCTCCCGCTCGGTGCCGCCGTTGACGCTGACGGAGGCGACGCCGTTCAGCCGCTCCAGGCGGGGTTTGATCTGGTCCTCGGCGAGCCGCTTGAGGGCGTTCAGGTCCTCCTGGCCGGTCAGGCCGATGGTCAGCACCGGCAGCGCCTGCGGGTCGATCTTGAAGACGTTGGAGCTGCCCACCCCGTCGGGGAGGAGCTCCCTGATCTGGTCCACCTTTTCGCGCATGGCGAGGGTGGCCAGGTCCATGTTGGTGCCGTAGTCAAACTCGACGATCACCAGCGACTGCCCCTCGGAGTTGGAGGAGCGGACCCTGGTCACCCCGGCCACGGTGCCCATGATCTCCTCCAGCGGGCGGGAGACCAACGACTCGACCTCCTGCGGGCCGGCGCCCTCGTACCGGGTGGAGACGACGGCCAGCGGGATCTCCATGGCCGGGAGCAGGTCGATGGAGAGGCGGGTGAGCGAGACGAAGCCGACCACCACGGCCACCATGAAGAAGACGATGGTGGGCACGGGGTGCTTCAGGGAGAAGCGGACCCAGCTGGTCACTGGCTTGCGCCTCCTCCCACCTTGACCGGAGCGCCGTCAAAGAGGCGGTTCTGGCCCATGACGACCACCTGGGTGCCGGGCTCTATGCCCTCCACCGCAACCTGATCGTTGGCGCGGACCGTGACCTTCACAAAGGTCTGCTTCGCCCTCCCGTCGGCGATGACGTAGACGAAGGGCTCATCGGAGCGCTCCACGATGGCTGCGACGGGCAGCAGAACGCCCTCCTGCTCCTGGATGGGGAACTTGACCTCGGCAAACATGCCGCCCTTCAGGAGGCCATCGGGGTTCTGGAGCAGGACCCGCACCTTGAAGGAGCGGCTCTTCTGGTCCATGTAGGGGCTGACCGACTCCACCATGCCGGTGAAGGACTGACCCAGGGCCGGCACCTGCACGGGCACCTGAATGCCGGGCCGGACCGCGTTCACCTCTGCCTCGGCGACGCCGGTGTTGACCACCACCTGGCTCAGGTCGACCAGTTGAAAGAGAGGGGTGCCGGCGCCCACCAGGGCGCCGGGCTCCACCGAGCGGGAGGCGAGAACGCCCTTGGCAGGGGCGGTGATCCTGGTGCGTTCCAGGTTGGCGCCGGCCAGGTCCAGCTGGGCCCGGGCCGCCTGCACCTGGGCTTTGGCGAGGGCCAGCTGGGTCTGGATCTGCTCGGCCTGCTGCCTGGAGATCGCCCCCTGCTTGAGGAGAACCTCGAGCCGGTCGGCCTGCCGCTGGACCTCGACGAGCTGCGCCTCGGCCTGGGCGAGCTGGGCCTGGGCCGCGGCGTACTGGTTGGCGGCGTCGCGCACCTCCAACTCCACCAGCAGCTCCCCCTCCTCAACCGGGTCGCCCATCTGCTTGTGGACGGCCACCACCCGACCCGGCACCTTCGCGGTGACCGGAATGGAGAGGATCGGTTCCAACTGACCGGACGACTGGCTGGTGGCGGTGATCTTCCCGGCCCGGGCCTCGGTGACGGCTACCGCAATCGGCTCGATCGTCGGCTCGCCCTCACCGGCGGCGCCGAGACTGCAACCGGCAAGGATCAAGGTGAGGATGGGCAGCAGCGCCCACCGCTGTACACGCTTCATGTGAGCAGTACCTCCACGGGGAACTAGGGATTCGCGGCGGCGGGCACCACGTCGATCTTCAGGTCGGCCCACTCCGTCTCGCCCGAGGGGAGGGCGACCAGCGGGGTGATGATCAACTCACCGGGCGCCAGGCCGTTGGGCTGGCCCATCCCGTCGACGGCCAGCACGGCGTAGCGCCGGCCGGGGGTCAGCTCCGTGAAGCTGTACCGCCCGGAGCCGTCGGTGACCGTCTCCCTGGCCGTGACCTGGCTGCCCTCGGCATGGAGCAGGACCTTCACCCCGCGAACCGGCTTGCCGTCGGGGCCGAAGACCCGTCCGGTGATGGCGGCGGTGGGGTGGAGCGTCAGGTTTACCCGGGTGCCGAAGGCGGTGCCGGGGGCGGTCACGGCTGTGCCGGCGTTGACAGGCGCCCCCTCGATCTCGGCCCGGACCAGGTACTCCTCACCAGCCCGTGCGGGCACCTGCACCTGGTAGCTGCCGTCGGGGCGCACCTGGGCGGTGAAGGCTTCACCGTCTACCGGGCGGGCGACGGTGACCACCGCCTTGGCCGCCGGCCTGCTGTCGCCGGCCAGCACGAGCCCCTGAATCAGGGTGTGGGCGGGGCGTGCCACCAGAATGACGCCCACCGGGTTGGCGGTGGAGAGGGCGGTGGGCTCCACGGGCGCCCCGTTCGGGGCAACGGAGGCCTCCAGGTAGGCCGGGTCCATCACCACGGGGATGTACCGCCCCTGCTTGGCGACGGGGAGGTTGGGGAACTCGTAGCGACCGGCCTCGTCGGTGGTGGTCTCGGCCACCACACTCCGGCCCTCCTGCAGGAGCCCCACCTTCACGCCGACCAGTCCCCGGCCCCGGTCGTTGAGCACGCGGCCGGCCACGGTGCCCTTGTGGGGCTGCAGGGTGAAGTCGGCCCGGTTGTCGGCGTCGTCGGTGACGGTGACCAGGCTGGGAAGCGCCTGCCCATCCGCCTGGGGCTGATCGTTGGTCAGGTAGCCGGTGGCGGTGACCATCACATGGTAGCCGGTGGCCGGCTCATCCTCCGGCTCCGGGTCGGCGGGAATGGTGGCCTCCACCTCCACCTCGTACCGGCCCTCCTCATCGGTCTGGGCGGTATAGCTGTCGACCCCGCGGGTGACGGTGACGGTGGCCCCCGGCACCGGGGCGCCCAGGTGGTTCCTGACCGTGCCGGAGATGCTGTCATAGCCATAGCTGGTCCGGTTGGGGGAGCCCGCGGTCACATCCACAGTCAGGTCCTGCCCGCCGGAGACGGTCAGCCACTCGCTGGCCGAGCGGCTCCAGTCGCCGTTGGGGAAGGCCCGGACCCGGTAGGTGCCCCCGGTGACCTGGGTGAATCGGAACCGGCCCTGCTGATCGGTCTGGGCGACCGTCACGGTGCCCACATCCTGCCGCTGCAGGTGGACTTCAATGTTGGCGAGGGCGTTGTTCCCCTGGTCGACCACCTTGCCGCTGATCGCGGCATAGAGCCGGTTGAGGGTGAGCCGGTCGCCTCCGCTGAAGTCGGTCCAGCCGCCGGGCTGCAGACTGAAGGTGGGGGAGGTGGCGTACTCGTAATCGGGGCGGGAGAGCCGGAGCTGATAGGCCCCGTTCTCCACCGGCGGCGCCGTGAGGTAGAAGTAGCCCATGCCGTCGGTGGTGGCGCGCTCCACCAGCCCCCATCCGTTGAGCAGCAGTTCGACCACCACGCCGCTGATGGGCCGGCTGTCGCTGTCCACCACCTCTCCGGTGACGACGCCGAACCCGGGCACCAGGCTGAGATCCAGTTGGTTCTGGGCGTTGGGGTCCAGGGGGTTGACCGCCTGGGAGAGGGGGCGGAAGCCCGCCGCCTCCACCTGGAGGGTGTAGGTCCCGTCCGCCCGGATGTTTTCGAAGCGGTAGAGTCCCAGTTCGTTGGTGGTGGCTCTCGCCTCCAGCCCATAGCCGTCGCGGAAGAGGCTGACGCGGGCCTGGGGCACCGGCAACCCCTGATCATCGGCGATCAGACCGGCGAGCGAGGCGGTGTAAGGCGTTGCGGTCAGGGTGAGGACGGGGCCGTCGCTGGCGGGCACGTAGGGCCGCTCGATCAGCGCCTGCCCCTCCGCCCAGACCCGCAGCCAGAAGGAGAAGCCATCGGGCATCTGAAGGGTGGCCTGCCCGGCGTCGTTGGTGCGGGCCACCTTGATGGTGGAGAGCCCCGGGGTGAGCAGGTGGACGACGGCGTTCTTCAGGGGCCGCCCCCCGGCATCCACCAGGTTGATCAGAAGGGAGCGGGCTGCAGGGGCGGCGAGGAAGGGCGACGAGGCAGCCGCGGGGCCGGAAGCCACGGAGAGCAGGAGCAGCAGGCTCAACAGAGCCGGTATAATCTTGCGCATCGGTCCCACCTCTAGGTATTCGCCTCAGCCATCAGGGCGTCAGCGAAGAAATCGGCCACGTCTTCTTCCAGTCGTGCGTAGGAGGGGCGGTAAGGCCAGTCGGCAAACAGATGGTCCGCCGCGGGTCCCACAGCCACCATCGCCCAGATGGCCGAGGTCAGCCCCACGCTCATGATCAGCGGGTTGGGGGGGCGGCGGAAGGCACCGGACTCCACCGCCCGCTGGATCGCTTCCTTCTCCTGAGCGGAGATGCTGGTCGAGACCTGCTGCAGCAGGATGCTGGCGATCTCCGGGTGAAAGCGGCTCTCGGTGAAGAGGATGTGGAAGACCGGGAGGTTCTCCCGGATCACCCGCACCCGCTCGATGATCCGCCGGCGCAGGATCTCGCGGGGGGAGCCCTCCCGGGGAAGGGTGTTCTCCCGGCGGATCGCCTCCTGGATCACGGGCTCGACGCAGGCAAGGAAGAGTTCCTTCTTATCTCGGAAGTAGCGATAGATGGTCCCTTCAGCGACGCCGGCCTGCCGGGCGATCTCGGCGGTGGTGGCGCCCCGGTAGCCGTTCTCGCTGAAGAGCCGGAGGGCAGCCTCCAGCACGCGATCCCTGGTGTTTTCCATGGAGACCCCTCCTACAGTTCGCCTATGGCTTGGCGCAGTTGCAGCAGTCGCAGCGCCAGGTTCGCCACTGCCTGGATCCGTGCCGCCTCGGCCTGGAGGGCCGCAGCCGAGGCCCCCTGCACCTCCACATAGGTGGCGATGCCCGCCTCGTGGCGGAGTTCGGCGAGACGGAGCGCCTCCCGTGCCGGTTCCAGCGCCTTCTCGCGGGCCTTTAGCTCCTCCAGGGCGCCCTGCGCCGCCAGCAGCGCCTGGGTCACCTCGCTCCGGGCCCTGGCCGCGGCCAGCTCATACTGGGTCGCGACCGCCTGGATCTGGACCAGGGAGCTGCCGCCGGCGTCGGCCAGTGTGGCCTGCAGGCGACGGGCGGCCAGGTCCAGACCCTGGAGGCGGAGATCGGGCCGGTTGGCCAGGGCGGTGGCCACCAGGGCCTCGAGATCGGTGGGGAGGACCACATCGGCGGCCTGAATCTGGATCGGTTCGGGGCGGACCCCTTTGGCCAGCGGAGCGCTGAAGACCTGTTCGAGGGCGCTGCGGGCAGCCGACTCCATGGCTTGGGAACCGATCAGAGCAGCCTGCTGCCCTGCCACCGCTGCCTGGACCTGAAGCAGGTCGTACGGGGCGGCGTTGCCCACCTCCAGGGCGGCCTTCACGTTCGCCTCCTGGGTCAGGGCCCGGTCCAGGGCGGCCTGCTGGGCCTCGACGGTCGCGATGGCCCGCTGCCACTCGACGTAGGCCTGCAGCGCCCCCGCCCGTACCTGCTGCCGGGCGGTGTAGTAGTCGAGAGCCGCCTGCTCGTAGGAGATGCGGGCCTGCTCCGCGGCCGCCTCAGGGGAGATGGCCGCAGCGGGAATCGTGAGCCCGTACTGCCACTGCACAAAGGCGCTGGCTGCCGGGGCGAGGGCCTCGGCGTTGGCGGGCGCCGCTTCGAGCGAAGCCCGGGCGCTCATCAGTTGATAGGCGGCAAGCTGCAGCCCGGGGTTGGTCGCCTCAGCCAGGGCCAGCGCCTGCTCCAGGGTGAGCACCAGCCCCTGGTCAGATGAGTCCGGCGCAGCCTGGGAACCGGATGGCTCCGCCAAAGACGGCTCCCCAGTTGCGGAAAGAAGCGTCACGGAGATCAGCGCCGCAGCCAGGGCGCTCCGAATGCGCATGGTATCTGCCACCTTCCCGCTCAGATGAAGGAGAGAGCCTCAGGGGGGACCCCCGAGGAGTGAGTACTCACTCATTCTAGTAAGACGCTGGATGGAAGTCAACGGGAATGGGCGTGACCGGCCACTTCCGGTCACGCCCTGACAAATCTGTTACCTACCGGTCCATGTCACCCTGAGGGATGGGGCTGGGCCAGACCGGCACGGGACGCCCAATGTGGTAGCCCTGGGCGTAGTCGACCCCGAGCTGACGGAGCAACTCCAGGGTTTCACCATCCTCCACGCTCTCTGCGATCGTCTTTCGCCCCAGCGCCCGGGCCACCTGCACCATGGCCCGCACCAACTCCTGGTCGACCGGGTCGCGGGCGAGGTTCCGGATGAAGCTGCCGTCGATCTTCAGGTAATCCACCGGCAGGTGCTTCAGGTAGCCGAAGGAGGAGAAGCCGGAACCGAAGTCATCCAGGGCAAAGCGGCAACCGATCTCCCGGAGGGTGCTCACGAACTGCCGCCCCGCTACCGTGTCGGTGCAGGCTGCGGTCTCCGTGATCTCGAACACCAGTCGCGACGGAGCGATCCCGTTCGCCTCGATCTCCCGCTTGATCAGCGGGAGCAACTCGGGGTCGATCAGCGCCTTTCCGGAGAGGTTGACCTCCAGGCAGAACTCAGGATCCTCTGACCGTTGGGCGGCGATCTGGCGAATCGCCTCCCTGACAACCCAGCGGTCAATGTCGTGGATCAGCCCAAACCGTTCCGCCACCGAGAGGAAGTGGTCCGGGTAGATCGCCTCTCCGTCCTTCCCCTTCATCCGCAGGAGCGCCTCGTAGCGGGTAACCCGATGGGAGCGGAAGCAGAAGATCGGCTGCTGGTAGAGCATGAAGCCGTCGGATTCCAGCGCCTCCCGGATCCGCCGTTCCCAGGTCAGCTTTGATTCCAACTGGAGCAGGGTGGTCTGGTCCGGCCTGTAGAGGGCGAAGTTGTTCCGGCCGGCCTCCTTCACCTGGTACATCGCCATGTCGGCGTAGGCGAGCAACTCTTCGGCGCTCCTGCCGTGGTCGGGGAAGAGGGCGATCCCCATCGAGCCGGTGATCCCGATGGGCCGCCCGTCGATGATCTCCACATGACGCCGCACCGCCTCCAGCAGCTTCTGGGCCACGGCTTCGGCCTGGAGGGCGTCGGCGTGGGGCAGGAGAACCGCGAACTCGTCGCCGCCCAGCCGGGCAATGGCGTCCCCCTCCCGGAGGTGGCTGCGCAGGAGGGCGGCCAGGCTCTTCAGCATCCGGTCCCCCGCCTGGTGACCGAGGCTGTCGTTTATATACTTGAACTGGTCAAGGTCGATGAAGAGGAGAGCACCACGGGTTCCATAGCGGGCCGCATTGGCGATCTGCCGCTCCAACTCCTCCTGGAACCGCCGCCGGTTGAAGAGGTCGGTGAGGGGGTCATAGTTGGCCAGGTGCAGAAGCTGACTCTCCACCCGCTTCCGCTCGGTGATGTCCTGCACGTGAAGCACGTAGTAGGGACCTGTCGGTTCCGATGCCCGGATGATGGACACGCTCACCTGCACCCATACCAGATGGCCGTACTTATGAATCCAGCGTTGCTCTGACTGGTAGGAGCGAAGGGCGCCCAGGTTCATCTGCCTGTTCTGCTCGGCTACCCCCTCCAGGTCCTCCGGATGGACCAGCAGGTTGGCCGGCATCTGCAGCAGTTCGGACTCATCGTAGCCGAGCATCTCGCACAGCGGCTGATTCACCTGGAACCAGCGGCCCTCCTGGGTGACCAGTCCCATGCCGATGGGGGCGAAGTCGAAGGCGCTCCGGAAGCGCTCCTCGCTGTCCTGCAGCGCTTCCTGGGCCCGTTTCTGGGCGGAGATGTCCCGGGCGATGGTGGCGAAGAAGATTTCACCGGATTGGTCCCGGTGGACCAGGATCACCAGTGAGACCGGGATCTCGCGTCCGTTCATCCCGCGGACAGCGCCCTCACCACTCCACGCCCCGCGCCGCATGGCAGTCCAGAGGGCCTTCTGGAGCCCGTTATGGACGAAGGTCGGAGCAAAGACCTGGTGAATGTTGAGCTGGAGGTCGGTCTCATCGGCGATATTCAACTCGATCCGGGCAGCCCTGTTCACGTGCAGGACCTTCCCGTGCCTGTCGGTGATTCCCACAAAGTCCGTTGTGGCCTCCAGGATGCTGACCAGCCGGGCCTGGGCCTCCTCGGCGGTTTGCGCCGCCCGCAGCGCCTGCTGGAGTTCGGCATGCCGCTGGGCGAGGTCCCTGTGGGTCTTGGCGTGGGAGAGCGCCACAGCCACCTGACTGGCGACCGCCTCCAGGAACTTGATCTCGTCGGGGGTCCAGCGCCTCGGCTCGTGACAGTGGTGGAAGATGATCACCCCATGCAGCTCCTGCCCCGAGCGGATCGGGGCGGCCAGCGCTGCACGGGTTCCTCCGAGGACACCCAGCTCCTTCCAGACGGGGCTCCGGAGCATATCCTCGACGGCGATCACATGCCCTACCTCCGCCACCATCTGGCTGAGGCGGAGGTACGGCAGGTGTTCTTCGTTGAGGGGGAAGACTCCATCCGCCACGTACTGGTGGATGATTGGCAGGAAGCCCTGCTCCCCGCGCAGGCGTATATAGCACCGGCTTACCTCGAAGGCCCGCCCCAGTTCGTTTACCGTCCGCGCCAGGATCTCATCGAGGTCAAGAGAGCTCCGGACCGCCTGCCCGATCCGGGAGGTGAGCGACTGCTGCTGCACCTGCCACTGCAGGTGAGCCCGGGCATTCGCCAACTCGAGAACCAGCTGGTGCTGCTGGGCAGCACTGCGGATCCCAATCGTACCCGCCGTGATGATGACGAGCACCTGTACCAGTACATCCTGCACCGTTTCGAGCAGCGGCCGCTGGCTCAGGTGCCATCCGGCGGCCTGGAAAAGCACAACGGTCGTCACGGTGAGGCCCAGCATGAAGTAACCGGTTCGCGCTCCCCGCACCCGGGTGGCCAGGAACGGGGGGGCCACCATCAGGGCGCTGAGGGCAAAGGCCAGATGACCGCCCCGGGTCAGCAGGAAGCCGACGGCCAGCGTCAGGAAGGAGAGGTGGGCCAGCACCCGGGTTTCGGGGCGGCCAAGCGTGGGACGCACCATATAGACAACGACGTTATACAGGCTGACCGCCAGGACGAACAGGCTGGTGGTCACCGGTGAAGCGATGAAGTCCCTGCCACCTAGCAGCGAGACGATCAGGATGACCAGGAGCAGGATCCACGACCACAGCTCCAGCAGCCGCTCCGCCTCGCGAGAGGCGCCCTCAGGCGCCGCGGACGGCTCCAGTTCGCCGAAGAGGTTGCTCCCGCCTAAGGCGCGCCAGAGCGTGCCGGTCAGCACGACCAACCAGACACCCGATACCACCGCCCCGGTCATGAAGCCGACCGTCCAGGCCTTCCAGGTGGCGATGAGGGGGAACAGCAGGGCCACGAGGCAGAGGGCGGCCTGGGTGGGGCGCCTCGCGCCGGGCTGGATGAAGAGCAGCGCCAGGCCGCTGGCGATCTGCAGCAGGGCCCCCGGCCAGCCCCAATCGGCCATGGCGCTGTGAACCAGTGAGGTCGGGGACTCCGGCCAGACCAGCACCTGGACGCCCATCAGCAGGTACATGGAAGCCATCACCAGGAAGCTGAGGGGCCAGCGCCCCTGGGGGTGGCTTGGCAGCCACGGCGCAAGGATGATGCCCAGGGCGAGGATGACCAGGGAGTAGGGTGCGTACGACTGACCGTGGCCTGCCAACCCGTAGGCCATCGCCAGAAGCGGAGCGGCTGGGAGAGCGACTACCAGCCGCATGGCCCAGGGCTTCAGCGGGTAACGGGTAAAGGAGAGCAGCACCACCCCGCCCGCTGTGAGGGCGGTGGAGAGGTACCCCAGGTAGGGCTGAAGGCTGTTATAGACAGGTGACCGGAATTCCTGCGGGAAGGCGTAGATGCTCAGCCCCAGGAAGAGTTCGATGACCGCCACAATGATCAGCAGGCCGGTCGTTCGAAAGCGGAGATTCTGCACCACTGCCCCCCCTGACTGGATGACCGCAGCACGGGCTACTGTCCGCTGGGTCTGGTCGAATGATCAGGAGACGGTTCCGGGGCGGTCGCTTTGCTGTTCATGGAGCCGCTCATCGATAATCCGGCGCAGGTACTCAACGGTCTGCCAGAGATCCATGTAGGAGGTGTAGAGGGCGACCGGGGCCAGGCGAATCACGTTGGGCGGTCGGAAGTCTGGCACGACCCCCAGCGACCTCAACGCCGCATTCACCCGCACAGCATCGGCGTGTTCCAGGGCGACGTGCCCGCCCCGGCGGCGCTCCTCACGGGGGGTGCCGACAGAGAAGCGGTAGGGTGGGCCGGCCAGGTAGGTGTCAATCAGGTAGATCAGGTAGGCGGTCTGGTGCAGCGATTTGGCCCGAATCGCCGCCATCCCGGCCTCCCGGAAGGTTCGGAGAGCGCCGTAGAGCGGGGCGGTGGAGAGGACGGGGGGCGTGCTGATCTGCCAGGCCCCTGCGGTGGGGGCCGGTTCGAAGGTGGGCAGCATGGCGAACTGCCGCTCCTTCCGGTAGCCGAACCAGCCGGAGAGCCCTGGTGTGCGGCCAAAGTGGCGCTGGTGGACGAAGAGGCTCCCCACCGCCCCAGGGCCACCGTTCAGGTACTTGTAGTTGCACCAGAAGGCAAAATCAACCCCCCAGTCATGCAGCCGGTGGGGGACCGACCCCGCCGAGTGGGAGCAGTCGAACCCGATGGGAATCCCCCGCCGGCGGGCCTCGGCTGTCAGCCGCTCCATGTCCAGCAGCTGGCCGCTCCGGTAGAGGACAGAGGGGAGCACCGCCAGCGCCACCTCATCGGTCATGGCGGCGATCAGATCCTCCTCGTTCAGGGTGCGGCCGTCACGGCTCGGGACGAGCACGAGGTGTTCAGCAGGGTCCAGGCCCCGGAGCCGCACCTGGCTCTGGAGGGCATACAGGTCGGAGGGGAAGTTGAGGATGTCGGCCAGGATCTTGGTGCGGCGGCCGGTTGGTTGGTAGAAGGTAGCCACCAGCGTGTGCAGGTTGACCGTCGTGGTGCCGGTGACGACTACCTCCTCTGGAAGAGCACCCACCAGATCGGCCTGCAAGCTGCCCAGCTCCTCCGCCATGTAGAACCAGGGGCGGTCCCCGGCGGTCCAACCGTCGATCCCGTACCGCTTCCAGCTTTCGAGGGCATCCAGCAGCGCGGCTTCCGCGTCCCGTGAGGCCAGGCCCAACGAGTTGCCGTCCAGGTAGATGCGGCCGGGCTGCAGGTAAAAGCGGTCGCGGAAGGAGCGCAGCGGATCCTGCGCGTCCAGCGTGCGCGCCTGCTCCGGGCCCGGCTGAAAGGACAGGCGGAAGCTCTCTGCCATGACTACCTCCTGCTGACACATCATATTGATGAAGGTATTCAGGCAGAGGGCGTCAAACCCCTGCCGGTTGCTTCCGGGTGTACCATTCGCCGTTGGGGTTCACACTAACCCCAACAGGGGGGATGTTGGTGAAACAGCGCGGTGTGTCGGTCTTCACAGTGGCCGCCACCTACGTGGGCACCGTGGTGGGTGCGGGGTTTGCCACGGGACAGGAGATCCTGAAGTTCTTCACCCACTTTGGGCTTTCCAGCATCTACGGGGTGCTGGTGGCAGCCGTGCTGCTGGCCGTGTTGGGTTCGGTGGTTCTGCGGCTCGGGCATCGCCTGCAGGCAGAGTCGCACCTGCCGGTTGTGGAGGCCGCCGCCGGCCCAACCCTGGGGCGGGTTGTGGACTGGGTGATCACCTTCTTTCTGTTCGGTGGGGCGGCGATCATGATGGCGGGCTCCGGCGCCGTCTTCGCAGAGCACTGGCACCTGAACCGGTTCATGGGCACACTGGTGATGGCAATCCTGTCGGGCGGCACCGTGGTGCTGGGCCTGCGGGGGGTGGTGGCCTCCATCTCGGCGGTCGCCCCGATCCTGATCGGTATGGTGCTGGTCGTCTCCACCGGATCGATCCTGGTCAACGGCATCTCCGCGGGGGATCTGGCCTGGTTCCGGCCGGCCCAGGCGGCGACCAACTTCTGGCCGGTGAGTGCCCTGCTTTACGTCTCCTACAACCTGCTGCTCTCCGTGGCGGTTCTGGGACCGCTGGGGAGGGAGGTGAAGGATGAGCGGGTGCTCCATTATGGGGGCCTCTTAGGCGGGCTTGCCCTTGGTCTGGGAGCACTCTTCATCAACCTGGCGGTCCTGGCCGGCCTGCCGGATTCGGCCGGCTATGAGGTGCCGATGCTCCACCTGGCCCGGCAGTTCCCGGGCTGGCTGCAGACGACATACAGCCTGGTGCTCTGGGCGGAGGTCTACACCACCGCTGTGGCGAGCCTCTTTGGCCTGGCGGTGCGGCTCTCGCAGCCGGAGTCCCCCCGCTACATCCCGCTGGTCGTGGGTGCCAGTGCTCTTGCCCTGGTGGCCGCCCAGTTCGGCTTCTCCAATCTGGTGGGCTTCCTCTTCCCGGCGGTGGGGTGGGTCGGCCTGATCCTTATCGGCGGCCTGTTCGTGAAGATGCTGCGTATGCGGACGCCGGTTTAGCGCCAGAGCCGGGGGCAGATGCTCCCGGCTCTGGGCTGTATCGCGATTATTCGGTGGGCTGGTCCGGATGCTCGAGGTGAGGCGGGAGCCCGGCTTCCTGTAACTCCTTCAGGGTGACCTCCCTGGTCTCCAACGCGCCCTCGGCCACCAGGTCATACGAGCGAAGCGAAACCATGGCGTCTTCGATGAATCCCGGTGGCTCACCCGCCCCTTCTCCCAGGGCTGCCTCGTACTTGGACTTCAGTTCCCGCAGGCGGGCGATCACGTCCTGCGATTCAGGCATTATCTCACCCCCCGGAGTAGTATCGGCCATTTACACGCGGCGCAATTCTGTTATACTTCGTAAGGACATGACATGCCCCCCATCTATGCCTGCGAGGTGAGGCCCGTGAATCAGCAGCACCAGACGCCTCTCTTCACGGGATTGCTTGCTCACGCGAGCCGCAACCCGATTCAGTTCCACATTCCCGGCCACAAGAAGGGCGCTGGCATGGCCCCGGAGTTCCGGAAGTTCATCGGGGAGAACGCCCTCTCCATCGACCTGATCAACATCGCTCCGCTGGACGACCTGCACAACCCGCATGGCATGATCCGCGAGGCGCAGGCCATCGCAGCGCAGGCCTTCGGGGCGGACCACACCTACTTCAGCGTCCAGGGCACCAGCGGCGCGATCATCACCATGATCATGACCGTCTGCGGCCCGGGCGATAAGATTCTTGTGCCCCGCAACGTGCATAAGTCGGTTACGACGGCGGTGGTGCTTGCCGGAGCCCTGCCCATCTTCATGACCCCTGACCTGGACTACAACCTGGGCATCGCCCACGGTGTCAGCGTCGAGACGGTCCGGCACACCCTGGACCAGCATCCCGATGCCAAGGGGGTCCTGGTGATAAACCCGACCTACTACGGCGTCTCCGCGGACCTGAAGGCCATCGTGGAGCTGGCTCACTCCCGGGGCGTGCCCGTCCTTGTCGATGAGGCCCACGGCGTGCACCTCTGCTTCCACGAGGAGCTGCCGCTCTCGGCTATGCAGGCCGGGGCGGACATGGCAGCCACCTCGGTCCACAAGCTGGGCGGCTCCATGACGCAGACCAGCGTGCTAAATGTGCGGGAGGGCCTGATCCACCCCGGGCGGGTGCAGGCGATCCTCTCCATGCTGACCACCACCTCGACCTCCTACCTGCTGCTGGCCTCGTTGGACGTGGCCCGCAAGCAGCTGGCCACCCGCGGCCGGACCCTGATCGACCGGGCGATCAAGCTGGCGAACAAGGCCCGGGCGGAGATCAACGAGATTCCGGGCCTGTACTGCTTCGGGCCGGAGATCATCGGCCAGTCCTCGTCCCGCTTTGAGTTCGACCCCACCAAGCTCTGCATCCACGTGAAGGAACTGGGCGTGACCGGTGCCGAGATCGAGCTTCTGCTCCGCAATGAGTTCAACATTGAGGTGGAGCTGTCCGACCTGTACAACATCCTCTGCATCGTCTCCCTGGGCGATGTGGAGGAGGACCTGGATATGCTGGTGAAGGCGCTCCGGGTGATCGCGCAGCGGTTCTACCGGCAGCGTGAGGCGGCGCAGGTCAAGGTAAAGGTGCCTACCACCCCGATCCTGGCGATGCATCCTCGGGAGGCGTTCTACGCCGAAACCGAGGAGGTGCCGCTCCACGAAGCGGAGGGGCGGGTCATTGCCGAGGCGATCATGGTCTATCCGCCCGGCATTCCGATTCTGCTGCCGGGGGAGATCGTGGCAGCCGAGAACCTGGAGTACATTGATGACTGCATCGAGGCGGGACTGCCTGTGCAGGGGACGGAAGATCCGGATATTCGGTTTGTCAAAGTGGTGCGAAAGGCCCGCACCTGATCAATGAAACGACGCACTCGCTGTCCGCCGGCGGGTGCGTTTTTTTTGATGCCCTCCCCAACATGGTTCGACACCCGAGGTTAAGAAGCGCGCAGTTGTCCACAATTCAGTCGAGACCTGTGGAGAACCTGCGTTCCCGGAAACCGCGTTGTGGCGCGGGTTTGTTCGTTTTGCACTGTAACGGTTTTCCAAGGGTGTGGATAACTTGTGGTCAACTTGTGGGTAGCCAGTGGGTATGCCTTGAAGGCGCGCCATGCGGTCTTCGCGCGACGCACGGGAAAAATCCCCACGTGCAGACCGCCCGGACACCTCCTGCGTAGGATGGAGAAAAACCAGGAGGTTCGGGTATGGTCTTTTACTTCGTGCAGCGGGGGGAGACTCTCTTCGCCATCGCCAAGCGCTACCAGACCACCGTGCACGCCATCGTGGCGGCCAACCGCCTGGAAGACCCAAATGCCATCTGTCCGGGGCAGGCGCTGATCATCCCCCGACCCGGGGAGGTTCCCTCCCCACCGCCGGGCGGCATCGTCCACCTGGTCCGCCCCGGGGAGACCCTCTTCGGGTTGGCCGAAAAGTTCGGAACCCCGGTACAGGAGATCCTGAAGGCCAACCAGATCGCCCATCCGGAGTTCATTCTACCGGGCCAGCAGCTGGTGATTCCCGAACCGGCAGAGCCGGGCGATGACTGGCCGATGCTGGGCCGAACAGCCGGGCGGGCGGCGGTGACCTCAGCCCAGCTCGTCGGCCTGCCCGTGGAAGCGTGGAGCCATACACCCCGCCGGTATGTGGGTCTCCGTCCCTCGGCACCTGTCGTTCGGTACGAAAGGGTCTTCGTTGGTCTGGGTGACGGATACTTCTACTCGCTGGACCGTCACACGGGGAGCCTCAAGTGGCGTGAGCCGGCCTGCAGCGAGCAGGCTTTACCGAGCCTCCCGGGCCTCGCTCTGGCGGCACCGGCGGTATATGACGGGCTCGCCTACCTCTGCGGACCCGACGGTACGGTGAAGGCGGTCGAGGCCCATGCCGGTCGGGTGGTCTGGCAGGTTTCGCTGGGTGGGCCGGTCACAGCGTCACCGGTAGCAGGTGACGGCGTTCTCTATGTCGCTTCGTGGGACCAGAACATCTACGCCCTCGAAGGGAAGACCGGCGCGATCGCCTGGAAGGCTCCGGTCGACGGGCGTGTGACGCACCCGGTCGCCCTGGGCGATGACCACCTGTTCGCCGTGACCGAGGCAGGCTGCCTCTGGGCGCTGGAAAGTACTACTGGCGAAGTCTGCTGGCAGGCGGAGGCGGGCTCCGACCACCCGCCCGTCTTTGCTGAACTGCTGGTAATCGCGGGCGGCAAGGCGTTTGACCCGACCAGCGGGCAGCCGGTATGGAGGGCAGAGGGGGCCCGACACAGCCCAGCCGTGCGGGTCGACCAGGTGGTCTACCCGGGGTGGATCGCGGATCTCTTCACCGGTCAGCGCAAGGTTGGAGAGGGAATCGTGCTCCCCGGGGTTCGGGGTCACGTGCTGGCGGGCGACCAGCAGGTGCTGGTAACCGACGACCATAGGCTGATCGCCTGGGACCTGGAGGCCGGAGAGGAGCGGTGGGCGCTTGAGTTGGAGGCGCCGGCTGTCAACTCTCCCGCGGTCGTCCCCGGCATGATCGTCCTCACGCTGGAGGACGGCTCTGTTGTGGCGTACCGCATGGAGCGCGATCTCATCTGAGCCGGTAACCCGTTGACCCCGGTCATAGCTGACCGGGGTCGCTTTGCATGGGATGGAGCCCCTCCAGAAAGACTAGCGGGTGGAACTCTGACGAGATTCTGGGAGGGATCGTGAAGATGCGCAGATGGCTCAAGTGGGGTGCCGCTCTGGTGGCTGCTGTCGCCGTCCTGGTTTGGCCGAGTGTCACCTACGACGGACACCGGAGCTTTGCGGCCAGCAAGGCGGCCAAGGACAACCTCCACCTGCTGGCCCAGTTGGTCTGCGGGGAGGCCCGTGGCGAGCCGTATGAGGGGAAGGTCGCGGTGGCGGCGGTGATCCTCAACCGTACGCTGGACAAGCGTTTCCCGGACTCAGTGGCCGGGGTGGCCTACCAGACCCACGCCTTTGAGGCGGTCTCCAACGGCGAGATCTACAAGAACACCACGCCCGAGTGTTATAAGGCCGCCCGGGCAGCGCTCGGAGGGTGGGATCCGGTGAACGGCGCGGTCTACTTCTTCGCTCCGGCCAAGACCAGCAACCGGTTCATCTGGTCACGCCAGCAGGTCCGCACCATTGGCAAACACATCTTCGCAAAGTAGGAGGCGCTGCCCATGAGATCGCAACGGGGGCAAGTCTGGCCGTACCTGCTGCTCAGCGTCGCCCTGGTGGCGGCCCTGGGCTTCGGTGCCTACCAGACCCGCATGAAGAACGAGTTTGCTCGGGATGCCGAGAACAAGTACCTGTCCGCCTTTCACAAGCTGAAGTGGACAAGTGAAAACATCGAGGAGCGGATGGCCCGGTTGATGGCCACCAACGATCCGCAGCTGCAGGAGAGCCTGATGGCCGACCTGCGGGTCTTCAGCGCCCAGGCGGTCGAACACATGTCGGTCCTTCCCTTCACCACCCTGAACACGCCGCGGATCACCAATTTTCTCAACACCATGCGGATGCAGACCGATGAGCACCACTACAAACTGAGCCAGGGCAGGCCGCTGGAGCAGAGTGACTGGGCCTCGCTGACGGAACTCCGGAAGCAGGCGGTCTTCTTCGAGGACGAGCTCTCCAACCTGCTCGGTCTGGTGGGCAACAACCGGATCCGCTGGACACCCACCGTGCGGGCGACCAGTCCGGCTGAGAGCGGCGACGCGGGCACCCCCATCACCCGGTCGGTGGTGGCCCTGGAGCAGGGGCTGGCGGCGCCGCCCGGGGAGGCGAATGCCCTGGCTCCCCAGAACGGGCCACTGCCCCGCCCGAAGACGGACCTGGGTCCCCGGGTTGACCAGGCGACGGCCATTGCGAATATCAAGCGGTTCATCGATCTGCCGCTGAAGGGAGACCCGGTGCAGACCGGAGCCTATGACCCCAAGGACCCAGCCGGGGGGCTCGCACTCTACTACTTCGACGCCACCAAGCAGAACGGCACAGCCATGAATTTTGGTCTCTCCATCCAGGGGGGCCATGTCATCTACATGATCGATGGGCGACCCGTCGAAGCGCGGCGGATGGAGCAGAACCAGCTGGTTGAAAGGGCCCGGCAGATGCTGCGGAAATGGGGGTATGCCAGCGCTGAGCACGTCTCCTCGGTGGAGAACGACGGCACCCTGGTGATGGACTTCGCCCCCCAGGAGCAGGGGGTATCGATCCAGACCGAGTTGATCAAGGTATCGCTAGCGATGGATAACGGCGAGTTGGTCGGTTTTGATGCCCGAAACTACTGGATCAACCGCCATGCCCGCCAGATGCCGGCCCCGAAGCTCTCCGCCGCAGAGGCGAGGCAGCGGGTCTCGCCCCGCCTGACGGTTACCGCCGAGCCGCGGATGGCGCTGGTAGCGGACCGGCGGGGGCAGGAGCGGCTTTGCTGGGAGGTTCAGACCAGACTGGATGACCAGCGGTTCCGGGTCTTCATCGACGCCACCGATGGTCACGAAATCGATGTGATCCGGGTGGCTGGAGATCCGGCCCCGCCAATGGGAGAAGGGTAGCGAAGCGGGGCGCTCCGTGGGGGGCGCCCCGCTTCGTTCACTCAGTTGGAGGGAAGGGGAGCGGCTCCCCTGCCGGTGCATCAGGAGCCTCCACGGTAGGTTCGGTCGGCTCCGGCACGGAGGTGTTCGGGGGAGGTGGTTGAAGCGGTCCCTCTTCGGGCGGCGTTTCGCCGGGCGGAGCCATGAACGGCGGGAGAAGGCCCGGGGGGACCCAGGGCACACCCGGTAACGGGGGAACCACCTGCTCCCAGTGGACGGTCGAGTCAATCTCCACGGGTGCGGTGCCCTTGAGATACCATTCCTTCCCGACAGGGCAGGAGGCATTGGGGCGCAGCTTTGTGATGGTGCAGATCTCCTCGGCCGAGACGTTCGGGGGCGGCGTCCAGTCCCGCCAGGGCGCTTGGGCCAGAGCCCTGCTCATGAACCGACCCCAGATGGGGGAGATGTCCCATCCGCCCAGCAGCTCGGTCTTCCTCCGGTCATCGTAGCCCGCCCAGACGCTGGCGACCAGCGTGGGGGTGTACCCCACGAACCAGGCATCCCTTGATTCGTCGGTTGTGCCGCTCTTGCCGGCAGCCGGTCGTCCCCCAAGGTGAGCACCTCCAAGTTCGCCCGTCCCCCCTTTGCGCAGCACCTCCTTGAGCATGTCGGTGACAATAAAGGCGACACCGGCGTCCAGGGCGTAGGTCCGAGATGGCTGCTGGTCGACGTATATGTTTCCGTCCCGATCCTCGACCCGCAGAACGGCGGTCGGCTCCACCCGGTAACCGCCGTTGGCCAGTGTGGCGTACGCAACCGTCATCTGAAGGGGTGATACGGCCACGGTCCCCAGCCCGATCGTCAGGTCGTCAGGGTAGGCACCATCCAGCCCCATTGCCTCTGCCAGCTTGATCACGGGCGCCGGCTTGAGCAGATCCATCCACGAGACCGTAACGGTGTTGAGGGAGCGCTTGAGGGCAGCCCGCATGGTCTCAGGCTGATTGGAGGACTTGTTCTCCCAGTTCCGGACCAGCCACCGCTCTCCTGGCTGGGCCCCCGGGTACTCTTTGGGCACGTCCAGCTGTGTGCTGGAGGCCACGTATTGGCGGGTGGAGAGGGCGGCTGCGTAGACGACGGGCTTGAAGGTAGAGCCGGGCTGCCTGGGTTCGAGGGCGCGGTTCCGCTCCACCTGTGGCCCCTTTCCTCCAATGAGCGCTCGGATATAGCCGGTCGCTGGGTCCATTGCGACGAGGGCGATCTCCGGCTCCTCCTCCAACCGGGTCTTTATCTCCTTCAGCCCGGTCTGGAGGGCCGCTTCTGCCGCCTCTTGCAGGTCCCGATCGATGGTGGTGACGATTCGGTAGCCCCCGCGTGGGAGGTTGGCCGCCACCTCGGGGTAACGCTCCTTCAGTTCCCGGGTGATGTAATCCACCACGTAAGCAGAGTAGGGCGCTCCCTCGGCGGCCTGTCTCCGGGGCTTCAGTTGCAGCGGGGTCCGCCGGGCCACCTCTGCCTCACCGACCGTGATGTAGCCCTGTTCGGCCATCCTGGTCAGCACCTGGTTGCGCCGGTTCAGCAGATCGGCTGCTGCCTTCGCGCGAATTGCCTCGTCCTCGTCATCGATGCGGGAGTAGTATTCGGGTGCCTGGGGAAGCGCCGCCAACTCGGCGGCTTCGACCAGCGTCAGGTCAAGGGGTTGACCATCCGGCACGTCGCGGACCGACTTATTGAAGTAGAGCTTGGCGGCTCGCTCCAGTCCGTAGGCGCCACGGCCGAGGTAGATCGTGTTCCAGTACATGCCGAGGATCTGTTCCTTGGAGTAGTTGTACTCAAGTTTCAATGTGAGTAGGGCTTCCTTCAACTTGCGGGTCAGTGTCCTCTGCAGTCCCAGGCGCTGACCCCCGAACGAGAGATTCCGGGCCAACTGCTGCGTCAGCGTGCTGCCGCCCTCCAGCACCTTCCCCGCGCGGAGATTCCGCACAAAGGCGCGGCCGATCCCGATCAGGTCGATGCCCCGGTGCCGGTAGAAGCGGTCATCCTCGATGGCCACGATGGCGTTGAGCAGATGCCTTGGCATGCGCACCACAGGGATTTCGATGCGGTCCTCTGTGAACATGCGAGCCACCGGTCGACCAGAGGCATCCAGGATCTCCGTCACCTGCGGGTTGTCGGGCTCAGGCAAGGGTGTGAGCAGAACGGCCGCCATCACCAGTCCGCCGATCAGCGCAGGCACGATGAACAGGATCGCCCAGAGCGCCTTCCCACGCATTCGAGTCACCTCAGTGGACAGGTTGCCCTATCCGAGGATTGTTTATGTAGCACTGGGTAAAGAAGCGGGGTTGTTTCGCGTAGTCGGTTCTGATAGGATGGTCTCTTGTCACCCGGTTCGACCCGTCTGGGAGGGCCGGCTGACAGGGAGGAACTGGGCAGTTGACAGCATGGACAAGCAAGTGCTAAACTACAATTCCTGACGGCGCCGAGCGCTGCGAGTGCAGTGCGAACGGGCCAAGAGGCGGGGGAAATCGGCG
>JBMONC010000056.1:52884-81863 GCA_049324875.1 Bacillota bacterium | reverse complement strand
AATCCGTGTAATCCGTGGCCGTGGAAACAAAAAGCCAGACCCCCGCGCCCGGCGGGGGTCTGACCTATTGACAGGTTACTGGGCATCCACCCGGACCACCCGGGGATCGGCCAGGGGCTCGGGCAGGTCGACCTTCCCCTTCAGCGCCTCCTGGATGTACTCGGCCAGGATCTGGCGCTCACCGATCTCGGAGCGCTGGGCACCGCGGGCCTCGGCGGCGGCCTTCAGGGACTGGTAGCCGTCGCCGCCGGTCAGGAGGAAGTCGTTGGTGACCAGGGTGAAGAGGCGGTTCAGGTCGCCCTTGGCCTGGTAGTCCTCCACCAGCACGTCCACCGTGCCGTTGGAGCGGTGGATCTTCAGGCTCTTCACCCGGGAGGGGGTGGTCATGCTGACCTGGTCGGAGACGCCGGGCTTGGAGGCGTCGTACTCCAGGGTCATGCCGGCGATCTGCGGGAAGCGGCCGTCGGCGGCGGGGACGCGGCTGACGGCGTTCTCCATGGTGGCCAGCAGCTCGGCGCCGGTCAGCTGGACCACCGCCTGCTTGTTGTTGAAGGCGAGGGCCGCCCCGATGGTCAGGTTGGTGATCTCCGGGCCGAGGATGGTGGAGCGGATGCCGCCGCCGTTCTTCAGGGCGATCTCCACGTTCAGGTTCGGGTAGACCTTCCGGGCGTACCAGAGGGTGGAGTCGGCGGCCAGCCGGCCCAGGTTGGTCTCACGCCCGCGGACGTCGGCCCGGTTGCCGTTCAGCACGGCGGTGGTGGTGCCGACCGAGGCGAAGGCCTCCTGGATGGTCGGGGTCTTCCTCAGCTGGTCGAAGAGCCAGGTGACCCGGGCGGGGGGAGCGATCTTCTCGCCCAGCACCTTCTCCAGGGCGGCGATCGCCTCGGTGGTGGTGGCGACGGGGCCGGAGCGGGGATCGACGTTGACCAGGCGGCCGTGGGCATCAAAGGAGACGATCAGGTGGCCCACATAGGTGTAGAGCTGATCCGAGTTGACCACCAGGACCAGGTTGCCCTCGCTGTCCAGCCGGGTGGTGGGGTAGAAGGCGCTGGGGGTGTTGCCCTTGCGCAGCAGGTTGAACGGGCCGTCCGCCTCGGCCTTGCCCATGAAGCCGGTGGAGCCGGCGGCGACGATGATGTCGATGCCGCGCAGCTTCTGTGCCGAGAGCGGGTCGCCGGTGAAGTCCTGGGCGTGGTCGACCAGGATGATCTTGTTGACGCCCTTCGCCTCCAGCTTCGCCACCTGCTCCAGCACCTGGGTGACGGCGGAGACCTTCGGCTGGTTGGTCTGCGGATCACGCCCACCGTAGAAGTCCAGGCCGGGGACGGTGGTGTCGGGATCCTTCACCGTGTTGAAGAAGTCGGCGGGCGCCCGGGAGACCAGGCCGATCTTCTCGCCGCCCACCGTGACGTAGGCGGAGCGGACCACCTTGCCGGCGACGGTGGAGGCCTCCTGGGCATCCTCGCCGATCAGGATCGGCGGAACCCCCTCCTCCAGCTGCACCTTCGAGAAGTCGAGGTTGGCGGAGATGAAGGGATAGCGGGCCCGGGAGAGCATGTGGGCAAAGTCGTTAATGCCGCCGTCGAACTCATGGTTGCCCATGCCGTTGGCGACCAGTCCCATGGCGTTGAAGAATTCGATGTCGGCCAGGCCGTTCTGCTTCAGCCAGGGCACCTCGGCCGAGGCGGTGTAGAACGGGCCGGGCAGGGTGTGATCACCCGCTGTCAGGTGGATGGAGCGGCCGTTGGGGGCCAGCTTCCGCAGCCCCTCCACCAGCGTGGCGTAGTGCAGGATCTTGGGCTCCAGCGTGTTGGGATCCTGGAAGGCCGATTCGTTGTCGGAGCTGTGGAGGATCTGGAGCTGGAAGAGGCCCTCTTCTGCCGGTGCCGGGGAGGCGGAGACCAGGGCGGAGGCGGGCACGAGGCTTGCCAGCACCAGGCTGGCTGTGACCAGGGCGAGCAGACGACGCTTCAGGGTCTTGGAGCGAGACATGTACATCCTCCCTTTCAGCGAGATGTGCCGCAAGAAGAATGGTATGTCTATAGTATGAATCTTCGATAACGATTCTGTAAAGGCGGTGATATCATCTGGTTAGGTTTTTGTGAAACCACTGCTCCACTACGCCAGCCTCATCTGCCGGAGCAGGTGGAGGTACTGCTCGTAGCGGCGCCGCTGCAGGCTCCCCCGCTCCACCGCCTCCCGCACGGCGCAGCCGGGCTCCCGGGTGTGGAGGCAGCCGGGGCGGTGGCAGCGCCCGATGAAGGGGCCGAACTCGGCGAAGCCGCCGGACAGGTCGGGCTTCCAGACCCCCAGCTCCCGCAGGCCGGGCAGGTCGATCAGCCAACTGTCAGGGGAGAGGAGGTGGGCCTGGCCGTGGGCGGCGTCCTCCCCGGTCAGGGCCGCCAGCAGGGCCGCCTTGCCGCCGCCGGGCGCCTCCATGATGGCCGCCACCTGACCGGTGAGCAGCTGCCTCAGCTCATCGAGGCTCTGCCGCTTGCGGGTGGTGCTCACCGTCTGGTAGCCAGCCTGCCGGAAGGGCTTCAGCCACTCCTCCGCCTGGTTGGGCGGGACCATGTCGGCCCTGGTCAGGCAGATGATCGGGGTGACGCCCTGCCTCTCGGCGTAGAGCAGGTGGCGCGCCAGCACGGCGGCGTGGAAGTCGGGCTGGCGGGCGGCGATGGCGATCACCAGCCGGGTGATGTTGGCCGCCACCACCGACTCCTGCATGGTGTCGGCATCCCGGTCCACCAGCACGCTCCACCGGTGGGCGACCTCCACCACCTGCCCCTCCCGGACCCGGACCCGGTCACCGACCACCAGCCCGGCCGGGAAGAGCCTCTTCACATGCTCCCGGACCGAGAGCTCCCGGGCGCTCCCCTCGTGGTAGACCCGGAGCCGGCTGCCGGAGCCGGCAGCCAGAACCAGGGAGAGCGGCTCCTGGGAGGGCCGGGCCGGGGTGGCGGGTGCCGGTGCGGGGAGCGGTTCGGGTGAGGAGGCGGGTGCGGCGGTGGGGGTGGGTTCGGGCCGGGGTTCGGGCCTGGGTTCGGGTGTGGGAGAGGGGGCGGGAGGCAGGGCGGCGGAGCCGTAGACCAGCTGCCGGGCCCGCTCCACCACGGCGGCCGGCAGCCCGTTGCGGGCGGCGATCTCCAGTCCCCGGCTCTCGCCCAGGGCGCCGTAGATCAGGCGGTAGGTGGGGCGGAGCGTCTCGCCGTCGAAGCCCATGCCGGCATAGGCGCAGCCCGGCGTGTTCCGGCCGAACTCCTTGATCTCCCGCAGGTGGGTGGTGGCCAGGGTGTAGGCCCCCTTCTGCAGGAAGGCCTCCAGCAGGGCGATGCCCAGGCCGGTCCCCTCGTGGGGATCGGTGCCCGAGCCCAGCTCATCCAGCAGGATCAGGGTGCGGGGCGTCGCCCGGGCCAGCATCGGCGCCACATTGGCGATGTGGCCCGAGAAGGTGGAGAGCGACTGCTCCAGCGACTGGTGATCCCCGATGTCGGCGAAGACGTCGTCGAAGAAGCAGAGGGTGGAGCCCTCCTCCACCGGGAGGTGCAGCCCGCAGCGGGCGATGATCACCAGCAGTCCCAGGGTCTTCAGCAGCAGCGTCTTGCCCCCGGTGTTGGGCCCGGTGACGATCAGCATCCGGGCCTCGGCGCTCATCCGGATCCGGTTGCCCACCGCCTGCTTGCCCAGCAGGGGGTGGCGGGCGCCCAGCAGGTCGATCAGGCCCACCTCGTTCCACGAGACGGGGCGCGCATCCCAGGCGTGGCTCAGCCGGGCCCGGGCGGCGATCAGGTCCAGCTCGGCGACGGCGCCGAGCGTCGCCTGCAGCCCGTCGGCGTGGGCGGCCACCCTGCCCGAGAGCGCCATCAGCACCTGCTCGATCTCCGCCTCCTCCATCGCCCGCCAGCTCTCCAGCTCGGCGCAGAGGTGGCTGATTGCCTCCGGCTCGATGAAGAGGGTGGAGCCGCTGGCGGAGGAGCCGTGGACGGCGCCGGGCACCGAAGCCCGGGCGCTGGCCTTGACCGGGATCACATACCGGCCGTTCCGGGTGGTGACCAGCGACTCCTGCAGGCTGTTCCGGAACTGCTTGAGCAGGCTGTTCAGCCGCTCCTGGATCCGGCTCTCCAGGGTGGCGATCTCGTTCCGGACCTGCTTCAAGCTGCGGGAGGCCTGGCTGGAGACGCCACCCCGCTCGATGCAGCGGCGGATCTCCGCCTCCACCTCATCGAACTGGCCGAAGGCCTCGGCGTACCGGCTCAGCAGCGGCGCCTCCGCCCGGTGCTGCACCAGGAAGCGGTGCAGCTGGCGGCAGCCGTAGATCGTGTCGGCCACAGCGGTCAGGTCGTCGGGGCGGAGCACCCCGCCGATGGCGGCCCGCTCCACCTGCTGCCGCACATCCTGGATCCCGCCGAAGGGCATGGACCGCCCGCCGGTCAGGACCGCCTTCGCCTCCCGGGCCTCCTGCTGGACCCGCCGGATCTGGGTCAGGGTGGGGAGCGGTTCGGTCTTCAGGGCAAGCTCCCGGCCCATCTGGCAGGAGGTGTAGGAGGCCAGCTCCTGTTGGATACGGGGGAACTCGAGGGCCATCATGGTCGGGACGTGCAAAGCGGATTCCTCCTCCGGGCAAAATAAACGAGGCCGCGGGCGTCACGTTGCGCCCGCGGCCTGGTGTCTTGTTCACCATGCGCACGTCAGCCGGACCCCTCGCCTGCGTGGCGGGGGACCCTGGTTTTGCGCATGGAAAAGCCGTGAGGCATGCCTCACGGCTCCACTTGACTTTCAGGGGAAAGCAAAGGGGCGTGATACGCCGTTCGTGAAGGCTATGCGATTGTCACCTCGCCCACACGAACGATCACAGACATCAAAAGCGCCCCTTCTTGGAACTTACTTCGGAATGATCATACTGGTTTTCCATGGGGACGTCAAGGGGCGTTCGGCGAATCTTCGCTGCCGGCGCTGCTCTCCTGGGAGCGGTCAGGTGCGCAAGGGGTGGTACGGGCGACTCCCGAGCTGAACCCTCAAGTAGTGCCAGAAGGCGTCCTGTGCGGGTGTTCATCGCCATTCGCACTCCGCATGTTGCCGCCTGTAATGTTGAGACGGCGGTCGTTCAATTGGGCCAGAGGGTATCGACCGCTATGTGAAAGCGGAAAGATTGGCCTTAGCGAACACCAGTACAGCAGAGAAGAGTGATTGCGCACTCAACTCGATGGTAATGCTGACTCTGATCTTCACTTCTTGGCATCCCACTGCGGAGCAATCTCCTCGCCGCTAAAGTCGCAGTGGCTCGGAGATTGCTCCTTGCCTTCCGGAGGCAAGGCCTGCGTGTACTCCCAGATCCAGGGTACCACAAAACGCACTTTCGGTCTGTCGAAGGCTGGAAGTGCGTTCTGTCTTTCGTTCGCCAATTCTCGACAAAACCCGCTTGCCGTGGGCGTTGAGGCAGCAACATCGGGCCGGATGACGTTGCGTCAGGTATGATCGGGGACTGTAGGGGTCATAATGGGAAAAGGCACCCGAATGGGGGTGCCTGGGAGCCCGCATGTTGCCGCCTCTAATGATGAGACGGCGGTCGTTCCTTTGGAAATGAGGGGTAAGCGACCGCTATCTGAAAGCGGAATGAATGGCCTTAGCGATGACCAGGGCCATCGAGAAGAGTGCCTGCACACTCAACTCGACAGTGATGGCTACTCTGATCTTCACCTTTGGCATCCTCCTTTCGGAGGCAAGGCCTGCGTGTACTCCCAGATCCAGGGTACCACAGAACGCACATTCGGTCTGTCGGAGGCTGGAGGTGCGTTCTGTTTTTCGTTCGCCAATTCTCGACATAACCCACTTGCCGGGGACGTTCGGGCAGCAACATCGGGCCGAGTTTTTGAAAGAGAGCCTGTACCCCGACCGCGGGTTACAGGCTTCGCTATAGTTGGCTGGTCCAGTCGGATAATCGCCATGGCCACTGCCTTACTAAATAGTAGCTGTTGACGTTCCGCCCACTGGTCACGGTACTGTCATTATGGAACTCTACGTCAAAGGTTGCCAAATCCCAATCAGCAACGGTCTCCGCACGTTGATCACCTTCCTTACAAGTACTTCCTTGGAAACCGTATGCATGCTTCGCCTCGCCCCTCCCCTGCGCCTCCGGGCGTTATCGTTCTGAGCAACCTTCGGTGTGGGGAGAGCGTCAGAGAGGCAGGGGGTGCAACCCATGCGTGGTTTGATGGTACTCTCGCTGGCCATGGTGCTGCTGGCGGCCTGCTTCCAGTCGATGGGCCATTACGGCCTGGCCGTGGTGGTATAGGCGTGGGATGAAGAGAAGCCCCTCTTGCGCGTGGCCGGAGGGGCGGGACCATCGTGGCTGGCGGGCGTTGCGGTGATGGTGGTAGCGACGAGCAGGGGGTGGCAATTGGTCTCACGATCCGGCGAGATGCGTCCCCTGACGCAGGCCGGGGAGCCCCGTTGGCACCCCTTCGAGTGGTTCCTGCCATCGCCAGAGAAGCCGGACCTGTTCCTGTGGGGGATGAAGGTGATGGACCGCTCCGGTCGCATCCTTCAGGAGGCCAAGATTGCTGAAGGGGCCAAGGCTCGTGCGCAGTCGGCCGGCTGGGGCCCTCTTCCCGGGAGGTGCAGATCCTGGTGGTTGAGCCGTTGGTCAAGGGTTTTGAGAGGGAACCGTGGACCAACTTCTTGCCCGGGTTGCAGCGACCGCCCTTCCCGGAGAAGCACCCGCTGGAGGTGCAGGATCCCCGGGGGGAATGCCTCAACCTGCGGGAGGAGCCGACGCTGAAGGGACGCATTGCACGCTGAGCTCCTGCCTCCAGTCCTCGATCTGCTCTCGCAACACATCCTTCACCTCGTTTTGTTATCACCACAGTTGGATTACCGGCGGAGATGCCGATAACAGGGGTCCTGCCACCGGCATCTCCGCCGTAAACTCAGAATATAGGCGTAGCCACACGTTTCCTTCGCAAATCGAAGAAGTGCGCCCTTCTTGACGAAGGTGCACTTTCCCAAAATATTTCTGCTTACATTCTCCCTCGCGTATCTCGCCACTTCTCATACTTCATTTGCAGTTGCCGCCACCAAGGAACGGTCGGGATTCCGCCTGAAACAACACGATCGGGTACTGCAAGTAGTTGATCTCCAACCACCTTGGAATCAACCCGATAGAGGCTCCCCGGGGGGCGAGTGTTGCAATTGTTTGCCAGACATGTCCCGTCAATCCGGTACACCTCATCATGAGGCCCATTTGCACAACACAACTTGGGAGAACGAAAAACTCCTTCAGATTCGATCCACTCGAATGGGTGCCCGCCGTGCGGATCCTTGTTCAGGAACACGTAGAAATCTCCGTTCGCCTGCCGGGCAACCCACAGCCCCTCAACGAGCCGGACTGTGCCGCGCTCAAAGCCCACAATAGAGATCGTGACGGCATGACCCCATCCGGAGGTCTGCTTCCATCCGTGGTAAATGTACCACCACCCCACCGCAAATCCCACCACGGCGATAATGATCCCATATTTGGTCTTCCTCGGTAGCCGCACCGAACCCCCCCAGTTCTTACAGACCGGGCGGCCGCTCTACTCGACCGCCCATGAACGAATCTCATGGATATACTGTTGGAATCTTGTGGATACCTCCCTGAATACCCTTAAGGCTTCTGTCTCTCGGCCGAGGGGCGAACGACTGTCTCTGCCTGCGGGGGTTCAAAGGCCCTCGCCGCATGATTTTGCCCGAATTTGACGTCAATCAGTGTCCATATCTGGACCCCGTCGGTGTATTTGACCGGGACCCCCTTCGCGGGGTTGATCCAGAGGCGTTCAGTTCCATCCTTGCTGATGGCCTCGACGGTGTCAAATCCGTTTAGACGGCCTGCTGAACCTAACGTCCACGAGGCAGGATCACCTACCCGCACAGCAATTTCAGGAACTAAGATTCGGCTTGCCTCCAAACGCCGGCCTGCTTGCTGCTGCGTGATGGTAAGCACGTTCGCCTTGGCATTGTAGGCGTAGTACTCGGAGCCAGTATAGATCCGGGCGTCACCTGCTCGGTTTCCTTCTAGGCGTCAAGACGCCATTTTCCGGAGGCGTCACGGATGTACTTCCAGACCTGCTTCCCGTCAGAGGCGCTTTCCGTCTGGAAGACCATTGCGATGCCGTTCCAAGCGGTGGCCTGGTTAAACTCTGCTGTATAGGGCAAAACAGGAGCACCGTAGCTCCCCGCGCTGAGGAGGAGCAGTCCGAGGAGTACCACAACCAGCGTAAACAGGGACTCTCTTCTTCACAGCTTTGGTTCCCCCCTTGCTTAGAAGTCAATCCGAATGGGTTGGATCGTTTCGAACGGGCCCGTGCACTGCGTCTGCCCAAACGAATCCGGATAGCACCGCTCCGGTTCATAATAGCGACCTTCCATGTCGATGTATGAACCCGTCTTCGAAAAGGTCCATTCAATGTAAGTGATACCCGGGCTGTCAACACTGCCGCCGTCAGGATCGTACACCCACGAGGTGTTGCTGTACCACTACAGCTCGCCGTTGTCGTACCAGTTGATCCACTCGACCTTGTACCGATCAGCCTCCACCTGGGACGGGACCGAAGTCCCAAATTGGTCTAAACTAGCCCCTCGCGACTGCAAAGATGCAGACCTCATAGAGGGGCGTTCACGATTCGCGAAATATTGTTCGTTATCGGGGTCCTGACATTTTTTCCGGGAAAACCCCCGCTAAGCTCATCTGGCGGCCACGATTCCCGCGGAATTGTGTAAGATCGGGAATGCCTGGGAGACGGGCAACCCCCGGCAGTAGGCTTCCCTGCCGAGTAATACGTCTTATCCGCGACATGCGGCAAGGTGGGGCTCGCCCGGTGCCGCCGGCAGGCTCCGGCCAGGTGGCCGACAGCCGAGATTATCTGGGACAGCAGCTAAACGGGGGTTTCCCCGGTTTTTGTGTCGGGCCCCCGTGATGTGACCGTCCTTCCGGTCCTGGCGAAGCACGTTCAGGACAACGCAACCATGGCCGGGTACGAAGGTGCACGCCCGTTCCTCAAGGATATATCGCTTCATGCGTGGATGGCTGTCGAGACAGAGAGAGGGGAGAAGGGGTGGGTAGCTGTCAACACGGGCAGCATTGCCTACTCAGACGAAGGCGACCTTTCCCCGGGGAGAGATGCTCTACAACCATGAGCAAATCCTCTCCGGGCCAATAGTGAGCAGGTCGAGATCGGCTGGATCTCCCTCCTGGCTGACAGTGGCAAGGGGGCTCCATGCGGCCCGGAGCAGCCAGAAATCGCGGCGGGGTACGACCAGGGGATCGTCAGTATCCAGCGCCGCCCCTGCAACTTTTTGCCCCCAACTCCCCTCTTACCAGATAGAAGCAGATGCCGAGGGGGGTGAGTCCGGTGGATGAGCGAGAACTGGTCCAGCGCTGTCAACGGGGTGAGGAGTCCGCCTTTGAGGCCCTCTTCCGGCAGCACGCCCCCCGGGTGCTCCAGACCGCCTACCTGGTCCTCGGCGACCGGCAGGCGGCGGAGGATGTGATGCAGGAGGCCTTCGCCCAGACCTTCCGGGTGATCGGGCAGTTGCGCGAGCCCGAGGCCTTTCGCAGCTGGCTCTACAAGCTGACCGTCCGCCGGGCCTGGCAGCAGGCGACCCGAGAGCGGACCCATCAGGAGGTGGTGCGGCGGCTGGGCGCACTCCCGCCGGGCCAGGAGAGATTCCCCGTAGATGAGGTGGAGCGCCGCAACCTGATCGCCGATGCGATCCTCACCCTGCCGGCCCAGCAGCGGGCAGCGGTGGTGCTCTTCTACTTTCACGACCGGCCCCTGGGGGAGATCGCGGCCCTGCTGGACGCCCCGGAAGGGACGGTCAAGTCCTGGCTCCACCGGGCAAAGGCAACCCTGGCCCGGCTCCTGGGGGAGCCGCACCCATCGGCGGGAGGTGGGGCGTAATGGACCGGCTGATCAAGGAGGCCCTGGAGCAGCGGGCCGCAGAGGTGATGGTGCCCCCGGATGCCTGGGAGCGGCAGCGGACGCTCCTGGCCACTGCGCAGCCGAAACCCTGGTGGCACAGGTGGGGCATGGTGGTGGAGGCAGCAGCCTTGGTCCTGGTGATGACCGGGCTGGTGGTGGCCGGCCTCGCCAGTAGCCCGGCCCGACCCGGGGGCGGGGAGCGGCCGCCGGCTGTGGTCGACCCGCCGGCGGAGGAGCAGCTGAACCCTCATGTGGCGCCGCCCGCGCCCAGGGTCGTAGTGGCGCCGGACCTACAGGGGCTGACCCCGCCCCAGGAGGAGGTCATCGCCATTGCGTCTTCTTCCCTGGGGGCGCAAGGAGGACAGCTGACCCTGAGCCAGATCGCGCTGGCAGATGGGCTCTGGCGGCTGGAGTTTCGGGGCGACGGTCGGGCTTTCACCCGCTCGGGAGGCCCGATGCCCCTGGACCGCCGGAAGGGCGCTTACAGCCACATCGTGCCGGTGGACCGGATCAGCTATGAGATCGATGCGGCGAGCGGGGAGATCCGGAGCACAGAGACGCGGGGCGCTGCCATCGATACCCAACGCACCGACCTGGAGCGCTACCGGGGCTATGTCGTCGAAGGGGGCGAGCGGACCATCCTCCGACTGGTCAAGGCCGACGGCAGCCGCGAAGGGCGGGATCTGACCGTATGGGTACCAGGACAGGCGCTCACAGAGAGTGGTCTCGACCTCTGGCACCTGGCCTACGGCACCGGCCGCGTGGTCGACGTCTGGGGCCTGACCAGCGGCCCCGGCGAGGTGCTGGCTTACCGCATCAAAATGGAGGAGCGGCCCAGCGAGGCGGTGCTCGACCACGACTTGATCCACGGAATCCCCCTGCCCGAGGCAGCCAAGGCGACCCGCGCGATCTACCAGGATGGGGCGGGCTATCTTCTCGAAGGCTATACGGTCGATTCCCTTATCGCCTGGTACATGGAGCAGATGCCCCGCTACGGGTGGGACAGCGGAAAGCCTATGTTCAGCCGCGGCGAGTCCCGGGTGGTCCAGTTCGAACACCCCGGCTGGGAGTTTGTCTCGCTCGCCGTCCTGCCGTACGAGAAGGGCGTCCAGTTCACCCTGAGCTGGGGCATGACCAGGCTGGGCATGGCGGAGCACGCAGTGGCCGCCGTCTTCCGGGAGATCGGCGACGATCCCACCTTCAAGGACTTCCCCCGCACCCCCGGCACGGCCGTCGGGGAGATCAACATCGGCGGACCGTCCCCCGGTGAGACGATCCCCGCCCTATTCGAGACCCGGGTTCGCATGGTTGACGACGGCGCCTGGGAGGTGGAGCTGTTCCTGTCCTGGGAGCGTGTCAAGTATACGAGATGGCGCTTCCGGGTGGAGCAGAACGGCGTAGTCCACCGCCTCGGTCAGACCGGCGACCTGCCCCTCGGTGGATAAGCAAAGTGTGAGAGGTCTAGTCATACCCACACCCGGCCTCTTCGCCGGACCTGGCTCCACGATCACTTGCCACGATCCAACTCTACCGGTATGGACTGAACCTGGCTGGCAGGCTGAACGGGCCGAAGTCAGACGGAAAGGCGCCGAGGAGGTGATCCTCGGCGCCACATCTTAGACCGGTCAGGCCACTGCTGAGCCGATACGGGGGCATTGCTTAGCCGGTACGGGCCATTGCTAAAGGCGACTCATGGGCCGGTAAAGGCGACTCATGGGCCGGTAAAGGTGACTCATGGGCTGGTAAAGGCGACTCATGGGTCGGTAAAGGCGACTCATGGGTCGGTAAAGGCGACTCATGGGAAATTCGTGCCCGGAAACCCGCGTGGGACAGGCCTCTCGGCGAGACGACCCAGGTGATGCTCCCAGTCGCTCACCCCTCTCACCTGCCTCATCGGCACCCTGGTTCGAGCCCGCTCGGTGGCCGGCCCGTCCCGTGTGACCGCTGGATCCCGCACCGCTGCTGGGTTCTGCCGCCTGCGGACCACCCCGGCCCCCCGCTCTCTCCCCCTTGGGCTCACGATCGGTAAAGGTTACTCATGGGTTACTCATGGGTCAAGCTGGGAGCAACCAACAGAAAGACATCCACTAAGAGAGACTAAACCTATTTTTACCCAAAAAGGGTATTGAGAGAGAATAGAGTATGTGTTATGATAATCCCAACAGGAACCGGCAGGGCCGGTGCCCTCCAGGTTCCCCCGGGAGGTAAGCGCAGTGTCTGAGAAGACGGCGAAGGGTGCTCCGAAGGTGGTCCGGTTCAAGCCTGGTACGGAGGTGGCCAAGCGGCATCAGAAGGAGGCCAGCTCCTGGATGTGGTCGCCCGGCAACATCCATCTGCTCAAGTCGGGCGACCGGCTACTGGCCCGGGTTGGGATCAAGGGCCAACCCGTCAAGCAGGTGGACTACATCTGCATCGACTGGGAGGAGGGCACCCAGCGGATCTTCCTCAGCGGCGCCACCCGGGAGGATAAGGACATCATTCCGGTGGTCCGCAACGACGACCGGGCGACCATCAATCTCAGCGACGCCCTGGTCTCCTGGAATCTTGGCCTCCCCATAAACACCCGTTCCCGGTTCCGTATGGTCCCCTCTGTCCCGTCCGACCCTGTCTATCCCGCAGTGGTGATCGACCTGGGCGCCCCGCTGGAGACCAGGCACACCAAGCGGGCCAAGTCAAAGAAGAAGGAATCGAACGGCGATAAGCAGAAGCAGCCAGGGGCCGGCGGCACCGACCAGGCGTCCGGGACCGACGGGGCGACCGGCACCGACGGGGCGACCGGCACCGACGGGGCGACCGGCACCGAAGGGGCGACCGGCACCGACCCAGTGGGCGGGACCCAGCCGGCGTAGGCTGTCTCACGTCCGTGCATAAGAGTGAGGACCCAGAGGCGACGTGGCTTCTGGGTCCTCTTGCTGGCCATGCAGGGAAGTGGGGTTGTTATCTTCGCCACGGATTACACGGATTACACGGATTATAATGACAAATACATGATAATGGAGTGGGTGCCCGTTTTCATCCGTGGGTGCTGAGCCATGTTCATCTGTGTAACCACCATGGTGCGGTGCTTCGCACCAGCACCGGCTATGAAACGAGGATAAACCCCATCATTGTCCATTTCTTGTCTTCATCCGTGTCATCCGTGTAATCCGTGGCCGTCAATGTCCATCCACCGTGCGCGTCTGCGCTACCGGGCTGCCCTTTTGGCCCACTGCTCCACGTTCCAGACGTCGGTCACCCAGTCCTGGTAGAACTCCGGCTCGTGGCAGACCAGGACCAGGGTCCCCTTGTACTTCTTGAGGGCGAGGGCCAGCTCTTCCTTGGCCGCCACATCCAGGTGGTTGGTCGGCTCGTCCAGCACCAGCCAGTTGGACTCGCCCACCTGCAGCTTGCAGAGCCGGACCTTGGCCTGCTCGCCGCCGGAGAGGTTGAAGATCTTGTTGTTGATGTGCTCCGCCGTCAGGCCGCAGGAGGCCAGCCGGCCTCGGACCTCGTTGTTGCCGAGGAAGGGGAAGGCGTCCCAGATCTCCTCCAGGGGGGTCCGCTCCTCGTCCATCTGCTCCTCCTGGGCGTAGTAGGCGGTCAGCAGGTTGTCGCCCCGCTCCGCCAGCCCCTTCAGCGGCGGGATCAGCCCCAGCATCGTCTTGAGCAGCGTCGACTTGCCGACGCCGTTCATGCCGGTGATCGCCACCTTCTGCCCCCGCTCCAGGATCACCGAGATCGGCGGCAGCAGCGGGTAGGAGTAGCCGATCTCCATCTCCTCCGCCTTGAAGAGGATCCGGGAGGAGTTCCGCCCCTCCTTGAAGGCGAAGGTGGGCCGGGGGTAGACCACCGGCTTCTCGATCCGCTCCATCTTGTCCAGCATCTTCTGCCGGGAGGCGGCCATCCCCCGGGTGGCCACCCGGGCCTTGTTCCGGGCGATGAAGTCCTCCAGCCGGGCGATCTCCCCCTGCTGCCGCTCGTAGGCCGCCTCCTGCTGCATCCGCTTCTGCTCGTAGGTGCGCAGGAAGGCCTCGTAGTTGCCGCTGTAGCGGGTCAGCTGCCCGCCCTCCAGGTGGTAGATCACGTTGACCACATCGTTCATGAAGAAGGTGTCATGGCTGACCAGCAGGAAGGCGTAGGGGTAGCCCTGCAGGTACTGGGTCAGCCAGTCGATGTGCTCCTCGTCCAGGTAGTTGGTCGGCTCGTCCAGGATCAGGACGTTGGGCTGCTGCAGCAGCAGCTTTGCCAGGAGCAGCTTGGTACGCTGGCCGCCCGAGAGCTCGGAGACATCCCGGTCCAGGCCGATGGCGTTCAGCCCCAGGCCGCGGGCGGTCTCCTCCACCTTGGCGTCGATGGTGTAGAAGCCGCTGATCTCCAGCCGGTCCTGGATCTCGCCCATCTCCTCCAGCAGCCGCTCCATCTCATCGGGATCGGCGGAGGCCATCGCCTCCCCGATGGCGGTGATCTCCGCCTCCATCTCGTAGAGCGGCCGGAAGGCGTCCCGGAGCACATCCCGCATGGAGATGCCCGGGGTGAGCCGGGTGTGCTGGTCCAGGTAGCCCACCGTCGCCCGCCGGGCCCACTCGATCGAGCCCTCGTCGGGCTGGGTCTGCCCGGTGATGATCTCCACGAAGGTGGACTTGCCGGTCCCGTTGGAGCCGACCAGCCCGACGTGCTCGCCCCGGAGCAGCCGGAAGGAGACGTCCTGGAACAGGGTCCGGGCCCCGAAGCCGTGACCGAGTCGCTTTACCTCAAGAATGGACACGCAGCACGCTCCTCCTGCCGCTGGCATGGATAAGGCCGCGGATGACGCGGATAACGCGGATTATAGCACACAAACGCGGCGGAATACAGGGTGACTCCGTCCGCGTCCGCATCCAAATCCGCGCCATCGGCGCTATCCACGGCCATGCAGTTCCCCGTGCCGTCTACCGGACAAAGAGGACGACGACCACCACGCCGGCGCAGAGCAGGGCGCCGATGCCCCCCATGATCTTCCCGGCCCGGTTGTTGGCGATCGCGGCCCAGATGCCTGCAAACAGCCCGACGAAGGCGACGGCGCCGGCCATCAGAAAGAGTCCCAGGTAGCCGCCGAGCAGGGCCGCCGCCCCGAAGTACAGGGTGGGCACGGCGATCAGGCCGAGGATGAGGGCCACCAGACCGTGCCAGAAACCCTGCCTGTGAGCGGCGACGGAAGGGGGCTGATTCGCTGACATCCGCTTGCCTCCTCTTTGATCAGAGCCTTGCTATGAAGAATTCGCCGTCCTTGCCAGAATCCTTTGTGGGATGTCACGAATTGGTGAGCAGGAGTTCTATTGGACACATCGAAAGATTGGCAACAAAATAGTTGCCCACAGGGAGGCGGACTCCATGCAGACGGGTGCAGCGGCCGAGGTGGCCCACGCCCTGACCGGGCTGGGCGTCGGCCTGCTCTTCGCCGTCATCGTGGTGACGCTGGCCGCCCGAAGCGCCAGCACCCTCTCCGTCGCAGCGCTCCTGGCTCAGGGGCTCAATGAGCTGCTCTTCCCCGTCGGCTGCTCCGTCGCCATCTACACGGCGGAGGTGCTGGGGCGCAAGGTGGCGGCCGCGTAGCGCTCTCGCTTGTAGTCTTCCCGACCGCGCCGGGGCCGACTGCACCCAAAATCGCACGGCGAAGGCAGAGATTCGCTACATAAGATCGCCGCCAGCGGGCAGGCTATGAATGAGCCCAGTCGTCGCAGACGAAAGGGGAGGCAGACAGGTCATGCGGCTGATCACGCTCCTGCTTGCGGCAGCACTCACGGCGGGGACGCCGGGGGTGGCCCGGGCGAGCGAGGCCGTGCTTCCGGCCTTTCAGGGAAGGCCGGACCAAAAGGTGACCGCTACGGCTTACACCAGCGGCCCCGAAAGCACGGGGAAGCGCCCGGGTCATCCGCAGTACGGCATCACCTTTACGGGCACGGCAGCCCGGCAGGGCCGGACGATCGCGGTCGACCCCGAGCTGATCCCGCTGGGTAGCCGTGTCTATATCCATGAGCTGAGGGAGTTCCGGTACGCGGAGGACACCGGCGGTGCGATCCGCGGCAGCCGGATCGACCTCTACATGGACGAGGTCTCCGACGCCCTCCAGTGGGGCATGCAGGAGGTCCACATCACGGTGGACCCCAAGATCTGATGGCATGAAGACGCCACCGGCCCGCGCCGGCGGCGTCTTTCTCATCGGCCCCCGAGTCTGAATCAGAAGGATTGGCGCAGACGTCTATCTAATGGTTCAGACAAAAGGGGGAATCGACGCTGCGCACCATCCGCCGGCTCAACCCGCTCACCCTGCTCCTGCCCCTTCTCCTGCTGGCCGCCTGCAGCTCAGCGCCAACCGCCACGGCGCCGGCGCCGGAGCCGGCCCTCCCCGCGATGGCCGAGCCGCCCCCGCCCCCGCCGCCCCCGCCGGCGGTCCGGGCCCGGATCCTGGCGGTGGGCGATCTGCTGATGCACCTGCCGCTGGTAACCGCCTCCCGGAAGGGCGAGGAGGCCTGGGACTTCACCCCGCTCTTCGAGCCGGTCCGCCCCTGGATTGAGGGGGCCGACCTGGCCATTGCCAACCTGGAGACGACCCTGACCGGCCCGGATTACCCCTGGGCGGGCTACCCCAGCTTCAACACCCCGCCCGAGTTCGCCCGGGATCTGAAGGCGGTCGGCTTCGATGCGATCACCCACGCCAACAACCACTCCCTGGACTACAGCGAGTTCGGGCTGATCAAGACCAGCGAGGCGCTGGAGCGGTACGGCCTCCCCCACACCGGCACCAGCCGGACGGCGGAGGAGCGGGAGCAGATCCTGGTGGTGGAGGTCACCCCCGGGATCAAGCTGGCGCTGCTGGCCTACACCTACGGCACCAACGGCGTCCCCCTGCCCCACCCCTGGTCGGTCAACATGCTGGACCCGGAGCGGATTCCGGCCGACATCCAGCGGGCCCGTCAGATGCCTGAGGTTGACCTGGTGGCGGTCGCCCTGCACATGGGCACCGAGTACGCCCGCCAGCCCAACGAGGAGCAGGAGCAGTACATAACCCTGGCCCTGGAGGCCGGGGCGGACATCGTGCTGGGCAACCATCCCCACGTGATCCAGCCGATCCAGATCCGGCAGGTGAAGGACGCCTTTGACCGGGACCTCCCCCGGGCGGTGATCTACAGCCTGGGCAACTTCATCTCGAACCAGGAGGGGCTCCACCGGGAGGCCGGCCTGATGCTCCTGATCGACGTGGTGAAGGAGGAGGGGGTCACGAAGGTGGAGCGGGTCGCCTTCGTGCCCACTTGGGTCCACCCCTACGAGAAGGACGGGGCGAAGCGGTTCCGGGTGGTGCCCGTCGAAAAGGCGATGCGGGACTACGAGGCCGGCCGCGACCCGCTGATCACCGCGGCCCACTACCAGCGCCTGAAGCAGGTCTGGGCCGACACGACGGTCCAGGCGGTAGGCACCCCCGATGTCCAGCTCTGGTCCATCGACCAGCCGGTGGGGAATCCGGGTTAGGCGCCCGTATTTTGTCACGGATTACACGGATTACACGGATGAATACATAAAATGAACAATGATGGGGTTCGTACCCATTTTCCTCGTCGGTGGTGCTGCATCAGCACCACGGATGAACATGGGCACCGACCCCCATTTGTCATATCATTGTCTGAATAATCCTTGTAACCACCATGGTGCGGTGCTTCGCACCAGCACCCCGGATGAACAGGGCACCACCCCACATTGTTGTGATGTATTTGTTTTATCCGTGTAATCCGTGTAACCACCATGGTGCGGTGCTTCGCACCAGCACCACCCATGAAAAGGTACGAACCCCATCATTGTCCATGTTCTGTCTTCATCCGTGTAATCCGTGTAATCCGTGGCCGTCATTTTCAGGGGAATCCGTGGCAAAGTGACTAGCGATAGCTGATCCGGATGATCGCCCCCGGGGAGGCGGTCAGGTCCAGCACCATGCTGTTCTGGGCATCGCTCTTCTGGCCCAGCAGGTGCGCGCCCTCCACCGTCGCCCGGGCCATCTGGTAGGGCGGGGGGACCGCCAGGCAGATCTGGCCCCGGCCCCGGGCGCCCTCGCCGAGCCGGAAGTGCAGCGCCCCCTCGGCCCGCTCCTCCGCGGCGATCACCTGGGCGGGGCTGACGTGGAAGGAGCTGCCCACCACCGTGGGCTGGCCGGTCGCCTGGCGGAGCACCAGCACCCGGCTGGCGTGGGGCGGGAGGGTGCCGCCGTCGTACTCCCCGACCCGGGTCCCCAGGTACTCCCCGGCCCAGCTGTCGTAGAGGTGGCAGACCGTTTGCGGCTCCAGGCCGAGGCTCTGCCAGCGGAGCCGGAGCGGGCGGGGCTGGTCGCCGGGGTTGAGCAGCAGGGCGATCAGCCACTCGCCCTGGCGGGCGGTGGCGAGGGATGGGGTCTCCTCGCCCATCAAGGTGACGGGCTGCAGCCAGGGGCGGGCGGCGGGGGTGGTGCGGCGCAGCCATTCCAGCCGCTCCGCCGGGAGCCGCTCGGCGCAGTCGGAGAAGGAGAGGAGACCGCCGGTCAGGCTGCCGGCCAGCAGGAGCGTCTTGACCTCCTCGGCGGTCAGGTGGGTGTTGCTCTCCCGCAGGATCTGGCTGTCGGGGTCGTTCACCCACCAGCGGCCGTGCATCCACTGGCGGGTCAGGGTGTTGCGCAGGGCGTTGCGGGCGGCGGGGACCCCCGGCTCATCCTGGAGGATCCGCAGCCCCTTGAACCGGAAGCTCCAGGAGGCGGCGGTGTCCGGGCCGATCCGCATGGCGTCCACCAGGCCGACGGCGGGCAGCATCGGGCAGCCGCAGCCCAGCAGGAAGGTCTGCTCCCCCGCCTCCCGGCGGATGATCTCCAGCCCCTGGCGCAGGGCCATCGCCCGGGTGACCTGCGGGTCGTAGCGGAAGCCCGCCATCGCCCCGGCGAAGAGGAAGTCCAGCTTCAGGTAGCCGAAGCCGAGGCCGACCACGTAGCGGATCAGCTCGGCCAGCCACCCCTGCACCTCCGGGTGGGTCAGGTCGAGGGCGAAGTAGCGGTCGCCCCAGTCGACGCTGAAGCTGACCGGTCGGGGGAGGCCATCCACCCCCTTGACGAACCAGTCCCGGTGCTCCTGGAAGAGCCGGCTCCGGCCCTGGGCGATGAAGGGGGCGAGCCAGAGGCCGGGGATGAAGCCGGCCTGCCGGATCTGGCTGGCCAGCCAGCCCAGGCCGTGGGGGAAGCGGCCGTTGCACTCCCGCCAGTCGCCCACCGCCCGCATGTAGCCGTCGTCCAGCTGGATCACATCCACCGGGTGGGTCTGCCGGCGGCTCTGCAGGGCGATGGTCGCCTCCAGCAGGTCCTGCTCGGAGACCCTGGTGTAGGAGGAGTACCAGGAGCACCAGACGGTGGGGCTCCGGTCGGGGACCCGCGCCCGCATCCGCAGGGCGGCGGTCTCGGCGTAGCCCTCCAGCACCTCCCGCTCCGGGCCGATGGCGATCAGCAGCGGCTCGGCGGTCAGGCTCTCGCCGGGGTCCAGGGCGATCCCGTCCGCCTCGCACCAGGCGTCCAGGTCGGCCAGCGGCGCCCCCGCCGTGGGGTTGGCGGCCCGCTCCAGCTCGATCCGCCCCAGCATCCGCCCGCCCTCCACGAAGCCGGCCAGCAGGACCGGGCCGGAGTCGGGGCAGCCCAGCATCAGCATCCCCTCGCTCTGGAAGCGGCCTGAGCGGGACGGCGGCCAGGTGGGGTCTGCCTGGACCGGGCGGGTGAGGAAGAAGCGCGGGTGGAGGTCGGCCGCCTCCAGCGGGAGCCAGCCGGCGAAGGACCAGGACTGGTAGCCTTGCTTGTAGACGCCCCAGCGCCGCTCCCGCACACCGGCGGGCACGGCGATGGAGAGGGCCGACTCCCCGTCGTAGAGCAGTGGGTAGAGCCGGTGGATTCGGATCCGCTCGCTGCTCCGGTTATGGAGCTGCAGGGTGAGCAGGAGGCCGGGGCCGTGGGGCGGGCGCTCCCCCCGCAGCTCCAGCGAGAGACCGTCCGCCAGCTGGGCCGCCATGGTCATCGGCAGCTCCGGGGCGGCGGGGCATGACCAGACGCCCTCGGTGGATGGGAGGCGGCGCCGGTCGTGGGGTCCGGCGATCTCCACCGCCGCCGTCAGCCCCGAGAGCCGCCCGGAGGGGAAGTGAAGCGAGTAACGGCCGCCCGGCTGGCACTCCAGGCGGAGGGTTTCTGGCTGTTTCACGGGGGAAATCCTCCTCAGCGAACCCCTTTGACCTTGTGGATGAAGAAGGTGCCCAGTCCGAAGAAAAGGGTGGTCATCGCCATCAGGGCGCTGTAGCCGAGGTGGTTGGGCAGGGAGCGGAGCAGGTTGAGCAGCAGGCCGCCCAGCACGATCCCGGTGATCTGCGGCAGGATCGAGGCCACCTGCCAGATCCCCATGTCCTTGCCGTAGTCATCCTTGTTGGGGAGCACGTCGGTGGCCAGCGCCTGGTCCACGCTGGTGTAGGCCCCGTGGCCCAGGCCGAAGAGGATCCCCGCCGGGATCACCAGCGCAGGGTAGGGGGCGAAGACGAAGAGCAGCGCCACCAGGGTCATCATCGCCCCGGAGATGTAGACCATCACCTTGCGGCCCGCCCGGTCGGAGATCCAGCCCGAGAGCAGGACGGCGGAGGCGGCGGCCACCATGGTGGCGGCGGTGAAGGTGAAGACGGTCCGCTCGCCGGGGAGGCCCATCACATCCTCAAAGTAATACTGGAGGTAGTAGAAGATCGCCCACTGCCCCTGCATCACCAGAAAGCGGGTGGCGTAGACCCAGGCGAAATCGGGGTACTTGCGGTGGTCGAGCCAGAAGAGCCCCTTGTACTCCTGCCAGGTGAGGGGCGGCCCGCCGGGGGCCGGCTCCTCCTGCACCATGAACCAGGTGAGTAGGACGGCGGCGATCTGCACCAGGGCGATGATGGAGTAGACCAGGAGCAGCTGCTCCCGGTAGACCGGCTCCGGGACGGTCTTGTCGAGCAGCGAGCCGGCGATGGCCGCACCGGCGATGGTGCCCAGCACGGTCATCAGTCCGAACCAGCCGGAGGCGGTGCCCCGCTGGTTCGGGGGCACCTTGTCGGCGATGATCGCCACATAGGGGCTGTTGGCGATGTTGTTGGCCAGCTGCACCAGGATGAAGGCGACCGACATGGAGAGGAGCGAATCGGTGGTGGCCATGTAGAAGAGGCCGATGATGTTGGGGATGGTGGCCAGCAGCAGGAAGGGGCGGCGCCGCCCCCAGCGGTTCTTCACCCGATCGCTGACCGCCCCGGCCCAGGGGTGGACCAGCACGGCGACCAGCGTTCCCCAGACCACCACCAGGGGCAGGTTGGTCTCCTTGTTCCCCAGGAACTTCTCCACCTGGCTGGGGATGATGATCGACATGAGGGCGACCCAGTGCAGGTTGTTTGCGAACCAGAAGAGGTTCATCCAGAAGTGCTCCTTGGGGCTGAGCCGCCGTTCAGCTGCCGGCACCGTTGCGGACGTGACTGTCACGCACTTCCCTCCGTCCAAGGCCATTTTATGGGAAGAGGCCGGATCCTGCGCACCTGGCTGCGGGGAGCTTTGTGGATGCATCTTCTACAGTTGGAAAGAAAGTTCCTCTATGCGCTCCCCCCGGGTCCCGGGGGGTGGTATCGCGGCCCGGGGGAGGGCCGTCTCAAGACCGACGGAATCCGTTCAGTATGGTACAAGGAGGATCGTTCCGTGGCGGATGTGAAGCAGCTGCGCACCATGGAGGATCTGACGGCGGTGCTGGCCGAGTCGGCCCGGCAACCGGTGCTGATCTACAAACACTCCACCGCCTGTGCCGTCTCATCCAGGGCCTACCGGGAGTGGCAGGCCTTCCTCACCTCACCCGAGGCGGATCGGGTCCGGCACGCCTGGGTCCGGGTGATCGAGGAGCGGCCGGTCTCCCTCGCCCTCTCCCAGCGGGTGGGGGTGGCCCACCAGTCGCCCCAGGCGCTGCTGATCAAGGAGGGCCGGGCCCTCTGGCACGCCTCCCACCGGGAGATCACCGCTGACGCCCTGCGGGCGGCGGTGGAAAGGGCATAGGAAAGGGGGCTGAACCTGACGGGGTTCAGCCCCCTTTCTTCCGGGGTGGAGAGAATCGGTCGGCTCGTTCTCCACGGCGCCCGCCCCCGCGGGACAGGCCTATGATGGGGGTGAAAGGAGGGGTCACCTTGGGATGGAGTCACAGTCGGGCCGCTCGCTGCCGGTGGTCTACCAGCCCTTCGACGCAGGGCGCAGGGGGCACTGGCACGACCGGGGGGCGATCCTGGACTTCCGGGAGGCAGTGGGTGGCGGCGACCTGCTGGACTTCGGCCCGGGGGACGGCTGGCCCTCGCTCCTGGTGGCGCCCCTTGCCCGGAGCGTCACCGGGGTGGATGGCTCGCTCCGCCGGGTGCAGGTCTGCCGGCAGAACGCCGACCGGCTGGGGATCACCAACTTCCGGGCGGCTCACTGCCGGGCGGGAGAGCCGCTCCCCTTCCCCGACAACAGCTTCGACGGGGCGATGGCCGCCAGTTCCCTGGAGCAGACCCCCGACCCGGCGGCGGCGCTGCGGGAGCTCTACCGGGTGCTGCGGCCCGGCGGGCGGCTCCGGATCCGCTACGAGTCGCTGGAGGGGTACCGGGGGCAGGAGCGGGAGCTCTTCGCCCGGGCGGTGAATGAGGCGATGACCCAGCTCGTGCTGATCGACCGGCGGGTGGATGAGGAGCGGGCGCTCTACGTCGTCCTCCGTCTGGCCGCCCCGCTCCCGGCGGTGGCGGAGCGGTTGGGCGTGACTGAGCAGCGGCCGCTGCAGTTCTCCGACCTGAGCCTGGCGGGGCTGGAGGGGCTGCGCCCCTGGCTGGTGGAGGCGGGAAGCTTTCAGCTGATCCACCCCGCCTGCCGGACCTGGCTGGCGCTGCTGCGGGAGGCGGGCTTCCGCTCCGCCACCCCGACCCACGGGGGCGGGGGGTTTGCCCACCGCCTCTTCGAGGCCCTGCCGCCCGCCGAGCGGCCCGCCGATCTGGCGGGGGTGGACCGGCTGCTCCGGCCCCTGATCGCGGTGGTGGTGGGGATGGAGGCGCCGGCCCACCTGAGCCCGCCGATCACGGCGGTCAAGTAGGTCACTCCAGCCTGACGAGCAGAACGGCCTCCTCCTCCAGGACGGCCAGGTAGGGGACCTGCGGGTGGTGGAGGCCGAGGACCTGGATCCCCTGGCCGTCCCGCCGGAAGGGTTCGGGGTGGGAGAGCCGGTGGACGGCGCCCTCGGGGGTCAGGTAGCGCACCTCGCTCTCCAGCTCGATCAGCAGGCCGCCGTCGGCGCTGCTGTTCAGCCGTTCGGCCACCTGCCTCCCGTCAGAGGCCCGGAGGAGGGGGCTCCGGAAGCGCCACCCCTCAGGCCCGGCGGCCTGGGCCAGCAGGTCGGCGCCCATCCAGCCGGCGGGCACCAGGGCCGGGCTCCGGACCTCGCCGGGCTGGAACCCCTCCGGGCCCAGGGTGCTGATCGCCCCGCTCTCCCCTTCGAAATTCCGGTGTCCGATCATCAGCCGCTCCCCGTCCGGGGCGAGCAGGAAGTCGATCACCTGGGGCCGGCCCAGATCGGCCTCCAGCCGCTTCCCGTCCAGCCGCCACCAGACCAGGCGCCGGAAGGGGACGCCCGGTCCCAGCTCGATGCACCCGGGACAGTCGCCGGCCTCCTCCAGCCAGACCACCCCCCGGCCGTCACGGGTCACCCGGGGCAGGGCGAAGCCCTCGGCGATGGGCTGCAGCTCGCCGCTGGGGCGGAGGAGCAGCAGCCGCTGGTCCACCCCGTCCAGCAGGCAGGAGCCGTCGGCCAGCCTGCCCAGCAGGGCGCCCCGCTCCAGCGCCAGCGCCCCTCCCAGGGGCTTCGGTTCGCCGGCCGGGTCGGGCTCCGGGACGGGGGTGCGGTAGACCGCCCCGATCTCCCGGTACCCGGCCCCGCCCTGCCTCACCGTGCTGACCTGGACCCAGACCCAGTGGGAGCCGCTCTGGCAGATCTGCACCTGTCCGGGGACGGTGGCCAGCGGGCGCCACGCCCCGCTCCGCAGCGAGAGGGTGCCCACGGGGGCGGCCTGGCCGTTCCACCGGACCAGGAGCAGCTCGTCGGGCCCGGCCCAGCCCAGCTGCTGCACTGTCCCCAGGTCGGGGAGGGGGTGGAGCTCCTGCCTGGCCAGGTCGAGGCGGTAGGGTACGGGGGATGCGCTGATCAGGGCGGTCTGCCCGCTGGGCGCCCAGTCGACGTGGGTGGGGTGCTGCAGTCCGGCCAGGCGGAGAGCGGTGCCCTCCTGGAGCACCCGGGGCCCGGCCGGGGCGGGCGGCGGCTCCGGGCTGGCCGGCTGGACCGGCGCCTCCGGAGCGGGGAGCGGCGGGGGCGGGACGGGGTCGGAGACTGCCGGCTCTCTGGCCGCACAGCCACCCACGGCCAGGGCGAGCAGCAGGAAGAGCAGGGGTCTGGCTCGGCGCATGGGATCTGCTCCTTTCCCGGGGTCTTTACCCTTCTTGGACGTTCCCCTGCGGCGACCGGTTCTTTCACCCTTGACGCTGCCCGCCTTCGGTGGTACGATGCACCACGTAAACCGCATAGCGTTTCCGTCACCACTAGGGGAGCCAACCGGCTGAGAGTAGGTCAGGAACGACCTCGACCCTTTGAACCTGAACTGGGTAATACCAGCGGAGGGAAGTGGGCGGTCGACCTTCATCAGCCTGGCTGAACCCTGGTCGCCTCCACCTACCTGCGTGGAGGCGATTTTTTCATGCCCGGGAGGTGATGCGGGTTGCTGGAGATGAGGGGGGTTCACCTGGGCTTCGACGGGGTGCCGGTGCTGAGGGGGTTCGACCTGCAGGTGAAGCGCGGGGAGTTTGTCTCTCTGGTGGGACCCAGCGGGGCGGGCAAGTCGACCGCCTTCCGGCTGCTGACCGGGCTGCTGCAGCCCGCGGCGGGCGAGATCCGGGTGCTGGGGGGTCCACCCGCTCCCGGGCGGTTGGGGTATATGCCCCAGCGGGACAGCCTGATGGCCTGGCGGACCGCCCTGGAGAACGCCGCTGCAGGGCTGGAGGTCCGAGGGGTGAGCCGCAGGGAGGCCCGTGAGCGGGCGCGGGCGCTCTGGCACGAGTTCGGGCTGGCGGGGGCGGAGGATCGCTACCCGCACCAGCTCTCGGGCGGGATGCGCCAGCGGGTCGCCTTCCTGCGCACGGTGCTGGGCGGTCACGAGGCGCTGCTGCTGGATGAGCCCTTCGGCGCCCTGGACGCCCTGACCCGGGCCCAGATGCAGGACTGGCTGCTCGGCCTCTGGGAGCGGTTGGGCAAGACGGTGCTCTTCATCACCCACGATGCGGAGGAGGCGGCGCTCCTCTCCGACCGGGTCTACGTGCTCCGGGAAGGGCGGTCGGTGGCTCTGGAGGTCGGCCTGCCCCGGCCCCGGCGGTTCTCCATGCGCTCGGACCCGGCGCTGCTGGCGCGGCGCACGGCCATCCTGCGGGAGGTGGGGGCTTGCTGAAGCGGAACCGGCCCGCCCTGGGGCTGCTCTTCACCCTGTTCTTCCTCTGGGAGGCGGGCTGCCGCCTCCTGGCTCTGCCGAGCTTTATCCTACCGGCGCCCAGCCGGGTGCTGGCGGCCCTCTGGCTCTGGCGGGAGGCGCTCCTCCTGGAGCATCTGCCGGTGACGGCGGCCGAGGCGATGCTGGGGCTGGGGCTCAGCGTGCTGCTGGGGGCCGGGCTGGCGGCGGCGATGCACCTGGTGCCCGCCCTGCACCGGGCGCTCTACCCGCTGATCGTCGCCTCCCAGACCATCCCGATCATCGCCATCTCGCCCGTCTTCCTCTTCTGGTTCGGCTACTCGCTGGGCCAGAAGGTGGCGGTGGTGGTGCTGATCACCTTCTTCCCCATCGCCATCGGCACCTTCGAGGGCCTCCGGTCGGTGGACCGGGAGCTGTTGGAGTGGCTCCAGACCTCCGGCGCTTCCCGCTGGCGGATCCTGCGGATGGCGGAGGCGCCCGCAGCGCTCCCGGCCTTCATCACCTCCCTCCGGGTGGCCGCCCCGGTCAGCGTGATCGGCGCCGTCATCGGGGAGTGGCTGGGCGGGCAGGCGGGGCTCGGGGTCTTTGGCCGCCGGGCCGCCTCGACTTTGAAGTCGGCGGAGCTCTTCGCCTCGGTCCTGCTGCTCGCACTCCTGGGGATTCTGCTGGTGCTCCTGGTGGTCTGGCTGGAGCGAAGGCTCCTGCCCTATCGCCTCTCTGATCGGCCCCGCCAGAACAACGCATGGGGGATATGGTAAAGATGCTGCGCACGCTCTCCGGTCTGCTGCTCGCCCTGCTCTTCCTGACCGCCTGTTCCGCCTCGAAGGCCCCGGCGCCCGCTGCTGATTCGACCGCTCCAACCGGCTCACCCAAGAAGGTCTCGCTGGTGCTCGACTGGTACCCCAACGCTGTCCACGCCTTCGTCTTCGCTGCCGAGCAGCAGGGCTACTTCCAAGCGGAGGGGCTGGAGGTGGAGATCAAGATGCCCGCCGAGAACCCGACCGATGGGATCAAGCTGGTGGGCGCCGGCCGGGAGAGCTTCGCCTTCTACTACCAGCCCGATGTGCTCCTGGCCCGGGGGGAGCAGATCCCCATCGTCTCGGTGGCCGCCGTGGTGCGCCGTCCGCTGAACGGCATCATGGTGCCGGCCGGCGGGCCGGTCAAGAGCCCGAAGGATCTGGAGGGGAGGGTGGTCGGCTACCCCGGCATCCCGCTGAACGTCAACATGGTCCGGACCATGGTGAGGGCGGCGGGCGGCGACCCGGACAAGGTGAGCATGCAGGACATCTCCTGGGACCTGATCCCGGCGATCCTGACCGGAAAGGTCCCGGCGATTGCGGGCGGCTACCTCAACCATGAGAAGCCGCTCCTGGAGCGGGAGGGCGTCGGGATCACCTACTTCGCCCCCACCGACTACGGCGTGCCCAACTACTATGAGCTGGTGCTGATCACCGGCGAGGAGACTGCCCGGAGGGAGCGGGCGACGGTGGAGGCCTTTTGGCGGGCGCTGGCCCGGGGGCACCAGTGGGTGAAGGAGCACCGGGAGGAGGCGCTCACCCTGCTGCTGGCCCGGCAGAACAAGAACTTCCCGCTGGAGGAGCAGATCGAGCGGCAGTCCCTCGAGATCCTGCTGCCCCGGATGGAGGAGCCGGGGGTTGCCTTCGGCGCCCAGAGGGCGGAGGACTGGGAGCGGGTGGCCCGGTGGATGAGGGCGGAGGGCGTGCTGAAGGCCGCGGTTGACGCGGCGGACGCCTTCGTGCCGCTGGTGAAGCAGCCTTAGCGACCTCGGATCTGCGGAGAGAGGATGTGACGGTATGGCTCTGGCTCGGGCTCTGACCATTGCCGGATCCGATTCCGGCGGGGGCGCCGGCATTCAGGCGGACCTCAAGACCTTCACCGCCCTGAAGGTCTTCGGAACCTCCGTCATCACCTGCGTCACGGCGCAGAACACCCTGGGGGTGAGCGGGGTCTATCCCCTTTCGCCGGAGCAGGTGGGGGCTCAACTGGACGCGGTGCTCTCCGATATCGGCACGGGCGCCGCAAAGACCGGGATGCTCTACGACACAGGCATCATCCGGGTGGTGTCGGACCGGGTGCGGCGGTTCGGGGTGACCGACCTGGTGGTGGACCCGGTCATGATCGCCAAGGGCGGCCACCCGCTCCTGCTGCCGGAGGCACAGCAGGCGGTGCGGGAGCTGCTCCTGCCGCTGGCGGCGGTGGTGACGCCTAACCTCCCGGAGGCGGAGGCGCTCACGGGGATGACCATCCGCAGCCGGGAGGAGATGGTGGCAGCCGGGCGGCGGCTGTTGACCATGGGCGCCCGGGCGGCGGTGGTGAAGGGCGGGCACTTCCATGGGGAGGATGCCGAGGACCTGCTGATCGCGGCGGACGGTTCTCAGCGCTGGTTTCACGCCGAGCGGATCGAGACCCGCCACACCCACGGCACCGGCTGCACCTTCAGCGCGGCCATCACCGCAGGGCTGGCCCACGGGCTGGGGCTGGAGCAGGCGGTGGAGCAGGCGAAGGAGTTCATCACCCTGGCGATTGCGATGGCGCCGGGGATCGGGGCCGGGCACGGCCCGACCAACCACCTGGCCTGGCTGGAGGCGGAGCGATGAGCCCGGGGGGCATGGAGCTCCCGGCCCTGGTCCGCTCAGCCCGGCCGCTGGTCCATGCCATCACCAACTACGCCACCATGGAGTGGGTGGCCCGGGGGCTCCTGGCAGCGGGTGCCCGGCCGGTGATGGCCCGGGACCGGTCGGAGGCAGCCTTGATGGCCGGGGTGACCGGCGCTCTGGTGCTGAACCTGGGGACCTGGAGTCCGGAGGTGGAGGCCGCCATGCTGATCGCGGGCCGGACGGCGCAAGGCCGGGGGATTCCGATCGTGCTGGACCCGGTGGGGGCGGGGGGAATGGCCACCCGCACCCGGGCGGCTCGGGAGCTGCTGGAGCAGGTGCAGGTGACGGTGGTCCGGGGCAACGCCGGCGAGATCATGGCGCTGGCCGGCGAGACCGGGCATGTGAGCGGGGTCGACTCCACGGCCGCCGGATCCGGCCTGCGGTTGGAGCGTGCGGCCCGGGCGGTGGCACGGCGGTACCGCTGCGTGGTGGCGGTGACCGGTGCGGTGGACTTGGTCACCGACGGCCGGTCCAGCCTGACCGTCCGGGCGGGAGATCCGCTGATGGCGCAGATCCCCGGGGCCGGCTGTCTGGCCTCGGGCTTGATCGGAGCCGCCCTGGCCGCCTGGCAGGGCGATCGGATGGACGGGGTGGCGCAGGCGCTGCTCTGGGCCGGGTGGGCGGGGGAGGAGGCGGCACGCCGGGCGGCGGGACCTGGCAGCTTCGCCGTCTCCTACCTGGATGCGCTGGCCGGGGCGGCGGCGCTGCCGGCTGAGCGGATAAGCCAGCCGCTCTCCGAGCGGCTGGGGCTGTACGTGATCGTCAGCGGCACCACGCCGCTGCCGGTGGTGGAGGCGGTGCTGCAGGCCGGCTGCCGGGTGAT
>JBMONC010000056.1:5482-52784 GCA_049324875.1 Bacillota bacterium | reverse complement strand
GTGGTGGCGGGCGCAATGCTGGGCCCGGTCTACGGGGGCACGGTGGGGCTCCTGATCGCTCTGATCCGGATCGCCACCGGCATGGGCACGCTGCTGGCGCTTCCGGGCACGCTCTTCGGCGCCGTGCTTGCCGGTCTGCTCTTCCAGCGAACCGGGTCCCGTCTGGCGGCCATGGCGGGCGAGGTGGTGGGGACGGGGCTGATCGGCGCCCTGGTCGCCTACCCGATCGCCGTCCTGGTGATGGGCAACGAGAAAGCCGCCGCCGGGGGGGTGGCCTTCTACATCCCGCTCTTCGGTGCCAGCAGCCTGGCCGGGGCGCTGATCGGAGGCCAGGTGCTGACCGTGCTGGGGCGCTTTCTCCCTGCAGGGCCCGGCCAACCAGCGGGGAGGGACCGGCTCCAGGCGCACCGGTAAGGCCAGAGGCACCCCCCACAGGCGGGAGGGTGCCTCTGACTTTTCGGCTGAGCAGGCTCAGCCGAGCTTCTTGGCCAGCAGGAAGTGGCCGGGCGAGGGGATGTAGCCGAGCTTCCGGTTGACCGCCAGGATCCGCGGGTTGATCGAGAGGTTGTTGGTCCGGATGTAGGGGGCGCCCAGGCTCCGGGCGAGGTTGAGCACCTCCACCTTCAGCGCCAGGGTGAGCCCCCGGCCCCGGTAGTCCCGGGCGACGCCGGTGAAGTCGTTGTAGAGCGCCCCGCTGGCCGTCTTCCGCAGGGCGGCGACGGCGGCCCAGCTCTCGCCCTCCACCGCCAGGAGGATCTGCTCCGGCTTGAACTCCGGGTCATCCTTCACCCAGTTATGCCACTCCTCGAAGGGGGTGCGGGGCCGGTCCTCGTTGCTGGGGATGTCGTGGACGATGGGGATGAAGAACTCGTAGTAGCGGCGGAACATCTCCTCCGGCTCCAGGCCGGCGGTCAGCTCGGCCAGGGTGGCGAAGCGGAAGCCGTCGGCCTTCGCCTTCTCCACCGCCTCCTGGTAGGGGGTCGGATCCCAGTCGCTCAGGGTGCGGGTCGACTCGAAGAGGTGGTTCTCCAGGGCGAAGCCCCGGCGCTGGGCCCAGGTGTAGGCCTGGGTATCCTGCTCGCGCACCCCCGACTCCAGCCGGGTGGCGCCGTTCTCCCGGGCGAAGGACTCCAGCCGCTGGAAGAGGGCGCTGCCGATGCCCTGGTTCTGGTGGGGTCCGTCGACCCGGACCCGGATGAAGAACTCGCCAGGCCGGTTGTGGGACTCGTGGACGGAGACGCCGAAGCCGGCGATCTCCCCGCCCTCCCGCTCGGCCACCAGCCGCAGGTAGGGGTCGGACTGGGGGCGGGCCTTGTCCTGGCGGACGTACTCCTCCAGGGTGATCGGCTCGTTGATCTGGCTGTTCAGGATCGCCACGATGCGGGGGAAGTCGGCCGGGGTCGACTGGCGAATCTGGTAGGACATGCGCAGGAAGCCTCCTTGGGTAGGGTGGGCGGTCAGATTCGGGCGGCCATGTGGAAGAAGCCGGGTTCGGGCACGTATCCCAGCTTGCGGTTGACCGCCAGCATCGGGGCGTTGACCGAGTGGTTGTTGGTGCGGATGAAGGAGGCGCCGGTCTCCCGGGCCAGCTCCAGCCCCTTCACCTTGACCGCCAGGGCGAGGTTCCGCCCCCGGTACTCCCGGTCGACGGCGGTGAAGCCGTTGTAGAGGGAGCCGCTCTCCTGGGGGTTCATCTGGCAGAGGGCGACCCAGCGGTCGCCGTCCGCCGCCAGCACGATCAACTCATCCTTCCAGTGGGGGTCGTTGGTCACCCAGGTAAGGTAGTGCTCCCAGGGGGTGTCCGGCCGGTCGCTCTGGCCGGGGATATCCTTGGCCAGCCGGTGGCTGAACGCATAGTACCGCCGGAGCGCCGCGACCCGGTCGCCATCCCGGGTTTCGGCGGCCAGGGTGGTGAAGCGGATCCCCGAGGCCGTGACCCGGGCCAGGACCTCCTGGAAGGGGGTCGGGTCCCACTCCGTCAGGCTGAGGGTGGACTGGAAGAGGTGGTGCTCCGTGGCGAAGCCGCGCCGCTCCGCCCAGGCGATGGCGTCGGGGAAGTCCTCCCGGACCATCGTCTCCAGCCGGGTGGCCCCCTTGGACCTGGCATAGGCGAGCACCTGCTCGTAGAGCGCCCGGCCGATGCCCTGCCCGCGGTAGGGCTCGTCGACCCGGACCCGGATCCCGAACTCGCCGGGACGGTTGCTGCCGCCGCTGCCGGTGCCGGCGTAGCCCATCAGGATCCCCTCCGGGGTGAAGGCGCCGATCCGGAAGTGCGGGTATTCCTTGGGGCGGAGCCGGTCCTCCCGCAGCAGCTCCTCTGCGGTGGTTACCTCCCGGCTCTGGGCGGTGATGATGGCAGCCATGCGGGGGTAGTGCTCGGGTGTGACGGGGCCCAGGGTGTACCTCACAGGGGGAGCCTCCTCTCGGGAGAGTGGTGCTTCATATCTAGACGGCGGCCTCTTTCGGCGAGTTCCAGGGGCGGACCGGAAAGATCGGGTTGAGCGGATTGCTCCCGAAGGCTCAGGGGTAGTAGACCAGCTTGCGGGGCGCCCGCTCGAAGCCGAGGGCGGCCAGCACCGGAGCGGCAGGGCTGGCCTGGACAGGCTGATCGCCCCACTGCTCCACCTCGATCCGCCGCAGGGAGCGGACCGGGGCCGGGGCCCGCAGCAGGGCGGGCAGGGTGGCCAGCGCCCGGTGGAGCTGCTCCCCGGTCAGCTCGGCCAGGGGGGTGAGCCGCCGGCCGAAGGACTCCACCGCCAGCACGGGGTGACCGGCCTCCAGCACCAGATAGCTGGAGGCGATGCGGGCCGGGTGGGCCTCCCCGGGCCAGGGCAGGATGGAGCCGTAGGGGTTGGCGGGGTCGGCGGCGGGGAGGAGGCGCATGGCGGGCTCCGCCCGCTCCCGGGCCTGGCGGAGCCGCTCCACCGCCTCGGGCCGGGCGAACTGTGCCCCGGTCAGGCCGGCGATGAAGTAGCCCTGCCGGACCTGCCCCTTCCACTCCATCCGCTTCAAGCTGTCGAGCACCTCGCCCCAGGTGTGGGGGCCGCCGTCCGCATCCACCGCTTCCCGGGTCACCACCCCGTAGCGGTCCAGCAGGAGGCGGGCGTAGGACTCCGCCCCCGAGCTCCTGGTACTCTCGGCGGTGGCGGCGAGCCGGGCGGTCAGCCACCAGCGGCCGGTGCCGCCCTGCAGGCCGGGCAGGGACCGGCCCCGCTTCGTGGCCGCCCGGCTGGCCCGCAGCTCCTGCCGGAGCGGGGCGAAAGTGTCGTTGGAGAGCAGGCCGAGCCAGGTCAGCTCCCAGAGGACCTCCAGGGTGGCGGCGGGCGGCAGCCCGCAGGCCCGGGCGATACCGCCCAGGAAGTCGGCCCCCGCCGCCCGGCAGGCCTCCAGCACCCGCTGCTGCTCCGGCGTGAGCCCCTCGGGCGGGGGCGCCCCCAGCCGTCCGGCGAAAAGGGGGGCCTGCTCGGGCAGGTAGAGGGCCAGCTTCCCGCCCGGCCCCGCCGCCCAGTGGAGCTCGCCCGAGGCACAGAGCTGGTCCAGCCAGACCGGCTGGTAGCCCGGGACCCGGCTGGGCAGCACCTCCCGCTCCCAGAGCTCGGCGGGGAGCAGCAGCCCCTGGAGCTGGGCCAGCGCCCGGCGCAGCGCCTGGGTGGGCCCGCTGCTGCGGCCGGCGGGGCGGGCGGCCAGCGCCGCCTCCACCCCCTGCCACTCCAGCAGGAAGCGGGCGTAGGCGGCCCCGTCCACCGGTTCGATCTCACGCCGGAGCAGGGTGAGGGTCTGCCGGTGGACCTGCTGCAGCACCTCCAGGTCGCAGTACTCCCGGCCGCTCACCCCCTGGCTGTACTCGCCGGCCGCCAGCACCCCCTCCGCCTGGAAGAGCTGCAGGCAGCGCTCCACCGCCTCCGGCTCCAGCCCGTACCGCCGGGCCACCGCCTCCGGCTGGAACGGCCCGTGGGTGCGGGCGTAGCGCCGGATGATGGGCCCGGCGCTCCCGCCTGGGTCGGCGTAGAGCCCCCGGTCGTCGGCATGGACCCAGCGCTCCTCCCCGGCGATCCGCACCCGGGCGGCCCGCCGCTCCCGCTCCAGCTGGGCCAGCCAGGCCGGCTCGACCCCGCGCTCCGCCAGCTCCGCCGCTGACAGGTCGCCCAGGGCGCGCAGCAGCTCCTCCGTCTCGTCGGCGTGGCGGGGCTGCCAGCCCTCGGCCCGCCGCTGGAGCCGCCCCTCCACCAGGGCGATCGCCCGGGGGTCCAGCAGCTCCCGCAGGGCGGAGGTGCCCAGGATCTCCCGGAGCAGTTCCCGGTTCAGGTTGAGCAGCGCCCCCCGCCGCTCGGCCCGGGGGGTGTCCCACTCGTAAAGGTTCTCGGCGATGAAGGCCATCAGGATCTGGGAGGCCATGGGGGAGGGGGCGTCGCTCTCCACGGCGTGGATGGTGATCTGATCCGCCTGCACGGCGGCGAGGAGCTGGCGGAGCCCCTCCATGTCCAGGACCTCCCGCAGCACCTCCCGGTAGGTCTCCAGCACCACCGGGAACTCCTCGAACCTCCGGGCCACCTGGAGCAGGTCGGCCGCCTTCAGCCGCTGCAGCCAGAACGGGCGCCGGACCCCGGGGCGGGGGCGCGGCAGCACCAGCGCCCGCCCGGCGTTCATCCGGAAGTAGGCGCCGAAGAGCGGGGTGTTGCCCACCTCCTCCAGCAACTGCTCCATCGCCTCGTCGGGCCCGACCCGGAGCAGCTGGGCCAGGTCCACCGGCCGGTCCGCCCCGGGCAGCCGCAGGTGGATCACATCGTCGCTGGTGGTCACCTCCGCCTCCAGCCCCATGTACTGGCGGACCCGCCGCTTCAGCACGATCCCCCAGGCGGCGTTGACCCGCCCGCCGAAGGGGGAGAGGATCACCAGCCGCCGGTCGCCCACCTCATCGGGGAAGAGCTCCACCACCAGCTGCCGGTCGGAGGGGACCGTGCCGGTCTGTTCCACCTGGTCCTTGATGTACTGGATCAGGTTCTCCGCCGCCCGCCGGTCCAGGCGGCACTCCGCCTCCAGCCAGTCGGGCAGGGTCGGGTCCTCCAGCCGGGCGGCGATCTCCCGGGTGAAGGCGCCCAGCTTCCGCCCCAGCTCGAAGGGGCGGCCGATCCCGTCGCCCTTCCAGAAGGGCATCCGGGGCAGGGCGCCCAGGGCGTCCACCACCGTGATCCGGTCATGCTCGATCGACTTGATCCGCCAGGTGCTGGTGCCCAGGAGGAAGACGTCGCCCTCCCGGGACTCGTAGACGAACTCCTCGTCCATCTCGCCCAGCTTCACATTCGTCCCGTCGATGTAAACCCCGTAGTAGCCCCGGTCGGGGATGGTGCCGCCGGAGAGGATCGCCACCGACCGGACCCCCTCCCGGGCGCGGATCACCCCCCGCTCCCGGTCCCAGACGATCCGGGGGCGCAGCTCCCGGAACTCCTCGGAGGGGTAGCGCCCGGCCAGCATCTCCAGCACCGTGACCAGCTGCCGCTCGGTCAGATCCCGGTAGCAGTAGGAGCGGCGGATCAGCCGGAGCAGGTCGGCGACCCGCCACTCGTCCATGGCGGCCATGGCCACGACCTGCTGGGCCAGCACATCCAGCGCCCCGGTGGGGACGCGGGTCTCCTCCACCTCGCCCCGGAGCATCTCCCGGACGATGCAGGCGGTCTCCAGCAGGTCGCCCCGGAACTTGGGGATCAGCCGCCCCTTCGAGGCGGCGCCCAGCACGTGGCCGGCCCGGCCCACCCGCTGCAGGCCGCGGCTGACCGACTTGGGCGACTCCACCTGGATCACCAGGTCGACCGCCCCGATGTCGATGCCCAGCTCCAGGGAGGAGGTGGCCACCAGGCAGGGAAGGCGCCCCTCCTTCAGCTCCCGCTCCACAACCTCCCGGGCCTCCCGGCTCATGGAGCCGTGGTGGACCCGGGCGATCTCCCGCCCCGCCTCGCTGTTCAGCCGGTCGGTGAGCCGCTCCGCCAGCCCGCGGTTGTTGACGAAGACCAGGGTGGAGCGGTGCTGCGCCACCAGTTCGAGGATGCGGGGGTAGAGGGCGGGCCAGATGGAGCCCTCGGGCAGGGCGCGCATATCCTCCAGCGGCACCTCCACCTGCAGGTCCAGCTGTTTGCGGCTGCCGGTGTCGATGATCCGGACCTCCCGCCCCACCCCGCCCAGGAAGCGGGCGATCTCCTCCAGCGGCCGCTGGGTGGCGGAGAGGCCGATCCGGACCGGCGGGCGCGGCAGCAGCGCCTCCAGCCGCTCCAGGGAGAGGGAGAGGTGGACCCCCCGCTTCGTCCCCGAGAGGGCGTGGATCTCATCGATGATCACGTACCGGACGTCGGACAGGATCGCCCGGGCCTTGGAGGTGAGCAGCAGGTAGAGCGACTCGGGGGTGGTGATCAGGATGTCGGGCGGGTGTTTCACCATGGCCGCCCGCTCCCGCTCGGGGGTGTCCCCGGTGCGGACGGCGTGGGTCAGGCGCGGCAGCGCCACCCCCATGGCGGCGGCCGTGGCGGCGATCTCCCGGAGGGGGACCTCCAGGTTGCGGTAGACGTCGTTGTTCAGCGCCTTCAGCGGGGAGATGTAGAGCACCTGCACCCCCTTGCGGGGCCGTTCGCCCTCCTGGTAGAGGACGTCCAGGCACTTGAGGAAGGCCGCCAGGGTCTTGCCGGAGCCGGTGGGGGCGAGGATCAGGGCGTTCTCCCCCCGGCTGATGACCGGCCAGCCCTGCGCCTGGGGCGGGCTGGGGGCGCCGAACCGCTCCTGGAACCAGGCGCGGACGGCGGGATGGAACTGGCTGAGCGGCATGGTGATCCCTCCGGGGCTTGGCCGTCTCGATTGCTCTCCAAACATACATTCGCCCCGGATCGGCCCCATCCCTGCTGACTTCGCGAACGAGTGGGAATTGACAAGACAGGGGACGGTGTGTAAGCTGTATCTCAATATCCGCTTGTGACATGTAAGCTTTTGGTGCCGTTCTCTTATGAAGTGGAGGTAGAGCGGGGATGGATGCCATCGACCGGATGATCCTGGAGCGGCTGACCGCCAACGGCCGGATCACCTGGGCCGAGCTGGGCTCCGCCGTCGGGCTGACGGGACCGGCGGTGGGCGAGCGGGTCCGGAAGCTGGAGCAGGCCGGGGTGATCACCGGCTATACGGCGCTCCTCTCGGCCGAGGCGCTGGGCCGGGACCTGACCGCCTTCGTGGCCGTGACGGTGGACAGGCCCGAGCACTGCGCCCCCTTCCTGGCCGCCGTCCGCGGGCTGGACGAGGTGCTGGAGTGCCACCACGTGGCCGGGGAGGACTCCTACCTGCTGAAGGTCCGGACCTGCGGGACCCGCGGGCTGGAGCGCCTGCTCTCCGATGTGCTGAAGCGGCTGCCCGGGGTGGTCCGGACCCGGTCCACCATCGTCCTCTCCACCGCCAAGGAGCGAACCCATCCGCCCCTGCCGGAGGTGGTCGAATGATCACGGTGCTGGCCGCCGGGTTTTTGCTGGGCCTGTCGGTGGCCGCCCCCATCGGGGCGGTGGGGACGGCGGTGATCCGCGAGGGGCTGGAGCGGGGGGCGAGGGCCGCCTTCCTGATCGGGCTGGGCGCCGCCTGCGTCGACTTCGTCTACCTGACCCTGGTCTACCTGGGGGTGGCCCCGCTGCTGCTCCAGTACCCCTGGCTGATGAGCGGCTTCTACCTGCTGGGCGGGCTGCTGCTGGGACAGATGGCCTACGGCTCCTTCCGGCGGGCCTGGACGGGCGGTCTCCCGGTCCCCTCCCAGCGGCGGGCCGGCGGCTTCCTCTTCGGGCTGGGCATCACCCTGTTCAACCCGGCCGCGATCATCAGCTGGCTGGGGCTGGGCGGCGCCTACGCCTCGGATTACCTGGTGGGGCGGCCCTGGGGCGAGGTGGCGCTGGCCCTGTTGGCGGTGGCCGGCGGCAGCGCCGCCTGGTTCGGCGCCCTCTCCCTCCTGGTCGGCTGGGGGCGGCACCTCGCGGGAGAGCGGCCCTGGGTCTTCCGCTCGGTCAACCTGGGCGCCGGTCTGGTGCTGACCGGGTTCTCGGTCTTCTTCCTGAGCCGCCTCTTTACGGGTTGAGGCGGTTCCGCCCTTCGGCAACCACTCTGAAAGTGATATAATCATGAAGGAAATGTTCATGTAGACGTACGCAAGGTAGGGTAAAAGAATGCAACACGGATCTTTCCCCCTGAAGAGAGTCTCGCGCCTGGCAGTCGCCCTGCTGCTGCTCGCCGGCTGCAGCAAGCCGGCTGTGGTTCCGCCTGTGCAGGTCTCGCCGGTCATCAGCGACCCTGCCCAGCCGGGGGGCAGCTCGACCCCGTCACAGGGCCCGCTCCCGGTGAAGGCGGGGGGGAAGGCCGGCAGCGAGGCGCCGGCCGTGCAGCCGGTCCCGGACCCGGAAGCGATCACCGTCCTGGTGAACAAGCGCTTCAAGCTGCCCGCCGACTACCGGCCGGATGATCTCGTGGAGCCCCGGGTGGCCTTCATCTTCCAGGAGAAGGTGGAGAAGCGGCTGATGCGCAAGGAGGCGGCGCGCGCCCTGGAGCTGCTCTTCGCCGCCGCCGAGAAGGACGGCATCCACCTGGCCGGCGTCTCCGGCTTCCGCTCCTATGAGACCCAGAAGGTGCTCTTTGCCCACTACGTAAGGACCCAGGGCGAAGAGGTGGCCCGCAAGTACAGTGCGGAGCCGGGGCACAGTGAACACCAGACCGGCCTGGCCATGGATCTCTCCGGCAGCACCGGGGCGTGCGCGGTGGAGGACTGTTTTGCCGACACCCCGGAGGCCAAGTGGCTGGCCGCCCACGCAGCGGAGCGCGGCTTCATCATCCGCTACCCCAGGGGGAAGGAGTCGATCACCGGCTACAACTACGAACCGTGGCACCTGCGCTACGTCGGCGCAGCGGTGAGCCGGCAGATCGCCGCCCGGGGCGTCACCCTGGAGGAGTACCTGGGTCAGGCGCCGTAGCGATCATCCGCCATGAGCGAAGCCGGGAGCGATGCGCTCCCGGCCCTTGTTCTACGCCCGGTTCTCCGGCGTCTCGCCCTCCACGGGGCTGACCAGCATCTCCACGGCGGTCCGCCCCGCCGGGTGGGCCGCCTGGTTCAGCTTCTGCCCTTCCAGGTCGGCCGACCGCTGGGTCGTGGTGCTGTCGCCCTCGACCCCCTGGCCCGGGTGCAGACCGACTCGCTCCGCCGGAAAGCCCGGGTCCGCCGGGGAGGGCCGGCCGGTGGCCGCGGCGATCTCCATCCCCCGGTAGGCAGCGCCGCTGGTGGTGTAGCCTGCCGTTCCCGGGCCCCGCTGCCCGGTCTCCCCGGCCGCCTGCCGCCGGCGTTCAACCGCATCCGCCTCTGGTCGCAGCTCTTCTCCTGCCATCGCAAACACCTCCGCCCCTAGGGTGCGCCGGGAGGCGTGGGTTCATGAAGCCGCCCTCTCCGACTCCCTCCGCCCCGCGGAAGGAATCAAGGCCGGAACGTGGAAAGATGTGGGGTTAGTCGGATTTGTTCTTTTCAGGGATGGAGGTTAATTCATATGAGAAAGTCTGATCCGAAGGAGCGCTGGCTTGCCGAGCGGGAGCAGTACGCCGCCATCCTGCAGTCCCGGGCCAGAGGTCTGGGGCGGGCCCGCTGGCAGGAGGCCTGGGAGCGGTATGTCCGCAAGACCGCCATTATGAAGGGCACGGCGCAGACCCTGGAGGCTGCTCTGGGCAGGTCGCACGGTCTGGCCCACGGCCTCCGGGTGATCCACAAGCGGCGGGAGCTCTACCTGGAGCATGTGGTGATCGGCGCCGGCGGTGTGATCCTCCTGGAGCACGTGGAGGCCCACGATGAGCACTGGGCGCAGGACCTGGAGCGGAACATCGAGTTCTTCCGGGAGGTGCTGGGCACCCATTCCCACCGCTTCCTCTGCATTGTGATTCCCGTCTCCTTCGAGGTGACGGTGCTGCCCGAGGGGGCTGTTACCATGGACTCGGTGGAGATGGCCTGCGTGGCCATCCGGGAGCGGGGGTGGGAGGACCCCCTGCCCTCATCGGTGGCGCAGAGCATCTGGCACCTCCTCCAGGCCCGGGCCTCCACCCGCCCCGTCAGGGTCCGGGACTCGCTGTGGAGCCGCTTTAGCCTGGAGCTGGTCTCGATGGTGCTCAGCCTGATGGTCGGACTGGCCCTCTCCATCGACTCCGGGGAGGATATCGGCTACGGCATGCCCATCCTCCTCATCTGGGGGTTGACCCTGTTGCCGTACCGCACGGTCCTGCGCAAGCCCGTCCAGATGATCTACATCATTTTCTTGTCACTCGCTCTGATGGGCTTTTACACCTCCCTTACGGAGACGTAGGAGGGGGCCAAGGGAGGAAGCAGGATGGCAAGGCATGGGGGCAGCACAGCGGAGCAGCTGGAGGATGCGCTCGGTGACTCCTTCTTTCTGGCTCACGGGCTGAGGGTTTCGCACAGGGGTGTGTCGCTCTGTCTGGAGCATGTCGCGATCGGGTCGGGCGGGCTCTTCCTGGTCGAGCACGTGGAGAGCCGGGAGAGCTGGGCCGAGGACCTGGAGCGGAACATCGCCTTCTTCCGGGAGATCCTGGGTGAGCACGCCGACCGCTTCACCTGCCTCCTGCTGCCCGATGGACTGCAGCTGGCGATCCTGCCCGAGGGGGCGCTGCTGGTGGCCTCGGTGGAGGAGGCGGTCGATGTGATCCGGGAGCGGGCGGCAGTCAAGCCCCTGCCGGCCCCCCTCGTGGAGCAGGTCCGCAGGCGGCTGATGCCTGCCCGGCCGGCCCACCGGCGGCAGCCGGCCTGGCAGAGGCGGCGCTCCGGGCGCATCCAGCCTGTCTGGGAGACCGCCAACCTCTTCCTCAGCATCATCTTGATGGCCGTTCTCTACCTGCACGAGGTGGATGGGGACGAGATCACCTGGTGGCCCCTGATCCTCACGGTCGCCACCCTGGTGGGGTCGGCCACCCGGTTCCGCACCCCGATCCAGCTCACCCTGACCGGCCTGCTGGTGCTGGGCATTGCCGTTGGCATCCTCCTCCTCTAGGCAGCGGTGACCGCCCGGCAGACCCTGTACGAAAGGAAGGATTCCACCCGATGGCACACATGACCGGCGAGGTGCTGGCCCGCGCCGAGGCGCTGCTCGGACGGCCGGCGGAGCGGGTCTGGCGGTACCCGATCCGCCCGCAGGAGATGCAGATGGTGGTGAGCAGCACCCGCGGCCAGACCCGCCTTCACGATGTGACCCTCTTCATCTTCAACCCCGCCGGGCAGGTGGCGCTGATCCGGAAGCACGGCTACCCGCCCGGGGCCTGGCGGGCCCCCGGCGGCGGGACGGTGCCCGGGGAGGAGCTGGTGGACGGGGCGGTGCGGGAGGCGCTGGAGGAGACGGGGCTCCAGGTCACCATCGACCGGTACCTGCTCCGGGTGCGGGTCACCTTCACCTGCGGCCAACAGGAGCAGCCCTGGACCACCCACGTGGTGACTGCCCGGGCCGGGGATGCCGCTCCCCTCACCCGGGACCCGAAGGAGATCGAGAGTGTGGCCTGGGGCTCCATGGCCGACCTGTGCGGGCCGATTGCCGAGGCGATGCTGGCCACAGGGGGTGGCCTCTTCACCTACCGGGTGGCGCTGCACCGGGAGGTGGGGCGGCTGCTCGGGCTCTATCCTGCTGACTCGTCAAATTGACTGGCCGAACAGAGGGTCGGGGGGCAACTGCCCCCCTTGTTTCCTTTTGTTTACACCGGGCGCACGGGGATCGGCCTCTGTTCCCCCAAAGAGACGTTCCCCTTCCAAAATATACCTCTTCCTGGTATGATCATCCCACAACGGGGGGAGGGGCACGGGGTGGAGTACGGCCAAGTGTCGTGGAAGCCTGAACCGGGCCATGCTGACTGGGGTTCTCTGATCGCGCGGGCGGAGCGGGGGCTGAGGCGGCAGGGGCTGCCGCCGGAGAACGAGGTGCGGCTCCGCTATTGGTTGGGGCTCGCCCTGATCGAGACGGGCGACCTCTACCGGGCGGAGCAGGAGTGGAACAGGCTGCTGGTCCTCAGCCGGGAGGTGGGGGCGAAGTCCGAGATGGAGGCGGAGGCGCTCTACCGGTTGGGCCAGGTCCACCGGCTCCTCCGGCGGCCCGACCAGGCGGTGGCCGCCTTCCGGGAGGCCGCCCGCCGGTACCGTCGGACCGGTCAGGGGGAGCGGGCGGCTCGCTGCCATGGCGAGGCCGGATGGACCCTGCTGACGGCCGGGCGCGCCGAAGAGGCCCTGCCGGAGCTGGAGGCTGCCGAGGCAGGGCTGGGTCAACGGGAGCGGTCCGATCTGGGGCGTGACCTGGGGGTGGCCCGCGCCCTCTACCTGAGCCTGATCGGTGAGCGGGAGGCCTCCGACCGGCTCTGCCTGAGTCTGCTGGACCAGCCGCCGCTCCGGGCGGGACAGCGGGCCGAGATCGCCTGGATTCTTGGCTGCAACGCCCTGGCGGCAGGGGACCACGTTACCGCGGACCTCCACGCCGCCATCGCCCATGAGTATGCCCTGGAGGCCTGGTGGCCGCCGCAGATGGAGCGGGTGGAGGGACTCAGGAGGAGGGTCGCTTCCGCCGCCGCCGGATCCAGGCTGTGATCTCCTCGGGGCTGATCCCCTCCTGCTCGGCCAGCCGCAGGGGTACCAGGTACCGGATCACCAGGCCGGACTCCTCCGGCCGCTCCACCTCCCCGTAGGACCAGAAGGAGTCCGGCAGGGTGGTGAGCGCTGCGATGGCCTGGGCCGGCTCCCGCATGATCGGGTGGACCCCCATCATCATGCCGTCGAGGGCCGCCAGGGAGACCCCGAGCACGTGGGCCAGGACCACCCGGGGAAGGGACGGGCACTCCCGGACGATCAGCCGCAGCACCTCACGCATCCGCTCCTCGGGGCTCAGGGCCCTCCAGTCGGGGTGATGGGGCCGCCCTTCGGCGATGGAGAGCGCCACGGACCGGGCCAGACCGGCGGAATCCCTCGGGTTCTGCCGGTAGCTCGGCACCTGGCCGCGCGCAAAGGCGGGGGTGACCCCGAGGATCCGGACCCAGGAGGCCAGGATCTCGGTGCTCACCTCCTGCTTGATCCCGCGCTCCACCTCGCTCTGATACCCCAGGCTCGGCCCGCCCCGATCGTTCACATAGCGCATGGTCAGCTCCTGCTGCTCCCGGGCCCACTGGAGCAGCTCACCCTGCACCCGGTCCCCGGATGATCCCATCGAGTTCCTTCGCTTCAAGGACGGTTCACCTCCCCTACTTATTTCCATTTTCTTATCCCTAATTTACCATCGTTAGGTTGAAAAATCAATAATCACCACACACAATTTGTTTGAAAATCCGCTCCCAACCGATGCGGCTCTGCGGCTTCATAGATAGATCTTTTGTGCCGGGAGATGGCCCCTTCGGGTCATATCAGCGGGCAGGATTGCAGGACTATAATATCGACAAGGTGAATTGGACAGAAGATTCTAATAGAATCTTCCTATAGATCGGTTCGGCGGAATCTATCGCTGTGGCATCTGCAGAAAGGAGACGTGCTAATGGAGACGAGAGCATGGGCAACCGCCACTCCGTACACCCGCTGCCTGATGGGCGCCATCGGCCTCAGCACCCTCACCCTGATCGCACTCCTTGTCGCCACCTTTGCCGCCGCACCCTCCTGGGTCTTCGGGGCGATTGCGCTGGTCGGGCTCGGCGCCATCGGCTACACCGCCATCCGGGCGGACGGCTGCCGCTAGATCATAGGAAAGGCCCCGGCTCTACACAGAGAGCCGGGGCTTTTTTGCTGCCGCCCGCCTATCGCTTCAGGTACTCATCGAACCACTCGCAGATGCTGACCAGCCGGTGGACCCGGTGCCAGGGTTTGCCGTTGCGGCTCATCCCGTGGAACTCGCCCGGGTAGCGGATGAACTTCACCGGCTTGCGCTGGAACTTGAGCGCCGCATAGAGCTGCTCCGCCTGCTCGATGGGGCAGCGCAGGTCCCCTTCCTGGTGCTCGATCAGCAGCGGGGTGTTGATCTTGGAGGCGTGGAGCAGGGGCGACTGCTTCAGGTAGGGCCCCATGTTCTGCTCCTCCCACCAGTTCTCCGTTCCGAACTGGCCGATCCGGTTGTAGCCGGCGTCGGAGGTGCCCATGGCCGACCAGCGGTTGACGACGGAGCGCATGGTGACCGCCGCCTTGAAACGGTCGGTGTGGCCCACGATCCAGTTGACCATGAAGCCGCCGTAGGAGCCGCCGGCCACGCCCAGCCGGTCGCCGTCGATGAAGTCGTACCGCTGCACCGCCGTCTCGATGGCGGCCATCACATCGGCGTAGTCCTTGTTGCCCCAGTCGGCCATGATGCAGTGGCAGAAGTCCCGCCCGTAGCCCTGGGAGCCCCGGGGGTTGGAGTAGACCACGGCGTAGCCCTGGGCGGCCAGCCAGTGAAACTCGAAGAAGAAGCCGCAGCCGTACATCCCCATCGGCCCGCCGTGGATCTCCAGGATCGTGGGGTACTTCTTCCCCGGCTCGTATCCCACCGGGGGCAGCACCCACCCGTCGACCCGCGGCTCTCCCTCGCCGGCCGAGAAGAGGAAGCGCTCGGGAACCGACCACTCAATCTGGCTGAAGAGCTCGGCGTTGTGAGCGGTCAGCTGCACCTCACTGACGCCGCCGCCGGTCAGCACGGCGCAGCAGTTCTCCACCCGGGGCTCGGCGGTCGGCTCGTCCAGCCGGGCCAGGTAGATGTCGGCGGGGGAGAGGGGCAGGGCGTAGGCCAGCGCCGCCCTGCGGCAGTCAGGGGTGAGGGAGAAGGCGTGGATCGTCCGGTCGCCCCCTGTGACCGGGATGACCGCCCCGGTGCTGGTGCCGACCTTGACCAGTTGGACCTGGCCGGCGTCGGAGACGATGCCGTAGATCCAGCGGCCGTCGGGCGACCAGGTGAGCCTGCCGCCGGCGGGGGCGGGCATGTCGGAGATCGTCTCGTTGACGAAGCCCCGGTCCAGGTCGGCGGCCAGCCGCCGGATCCGGCCCGTGGCCCGGTCCAGCAGGTAGAGGCCGGCCAGGCCGTACCCGTGCTCGTCGGGGTCGGTCCCGATGAAGGCGATCTGACTGCCGTCCGGCGAGACGGAGGGTCCGGCGGCCGCCACCTTCCCGTCGCCGGGGGTGAGGAGCTGCAGCTCTCCGCCCTCCCGGGACACGTACCACAGATCGGCATGGTTGGGGTAGTAGTCCGCATCCTCCCGGCGGTTGGCGGTGAAGACCAGGCCGGCGCTGTCGGGTGTCCAGGCCGGGTCGATGTGGTTCCAGTTGCCGCGGGTGAGCTGGATCGGCTCGCCACCCTCGACGCTGATCACGCAGATCTGGGTGAACTTGTCGGTGAAGTAGCCCACCCCGTCCAGCTTGTAGAAGAGCCGGGTGATCACCTTCACGTCGCTGTTGAACTTCTTGTAGAGATCCTTCTCCTCTTCGTCCTTGCCCTCCGGCTTGATCCCCTCGCCGGTGAGGGAGGCGGTGAAGGCGAGGTAGCGGCCGTCGGGGCTCCAGACCGGGTTGGCGACGCCGCCCTTCACCCGGGTCAGCTGCCGGGCCTCGCCCCCGTCGGTGGGCAGGAGCCAGATCTGGTTCGACCCGCTCCGGTTGGAGACGAAGGCCAGGAGCTTGCCGTCCGGCGACCAGCGGGGCTGGCTTTCCTTGCTGCCCCCGGTGAAGCGGACCGGATCCCTCCCCTCCCGGGCCAGCCAGATGGCGGAGGTGTACTCGTTCTTCTCCCTGTCGATCTCCTGGAGCACGTAGGCGACCCGGCTGCCGTCCGGCGCGATCGCACAGTCGCCGGCCAGCTTGATCGAAAGCAGGTCCTGGGCCTGGAGCTTGCGGAGCGCGGTCATGTGTAGGCCTCCCAGGGGGATCACCCAGATGAGTGGTTCACCCCGAAATAGTTCATCGTGCAAACGAAATTGGCCGAGACGGGGTGGGATTCCTGCCAACTTACCGCGAATCAGAAAGGGCCGGGCTCAGGCCCGGCCATGGCGGAACTGTGGTCAGAGCAGGGCCCTGAGGGCGATCAGCTCCGGGAAGCAGCGGATTCGGGCGGTCTTGTAGAGGTACTCGACCCCCTCGCCGCCGGTGCCGACCTTGCCGCCGATGGCCCGCTCCGCCAGCAGGGCATGGTGGGTCCGCCAGCGGAGGATGGCGTTGTCCAGGGCGGCCAGCTCCTCGGAAAGCTCTTGCAGGCGGGGGTGCGCCCCGCCCTGGTACATCTGCAGCAGCACCTGCTCCACCCGCTTCGCAGCGGCCGGGTCCGCCCCGGCCTCCGCCCGGGTAGGCATCGGATAGCCGTGGCGGCGCATGGCCGCGACGAAGCCGTCCCAGAGGGTGGGCTCCCCCAGCCGGCGCTGGATCCGGGCTTGCTCCTCCGGGGTGAAGGCGGGTTGGTTCAGGGTGAACTCCCGGTGGCAGCCCAGCAGGATCTCCAACTCCCGGAACTGGGCGGACTGAAAGCCGCTGCCCCCGGTCAGGCTGGGGCGGAACTGGGCGTAGTCGTAGGCGGTCATCGTCTCCAGCAGGGCGAAGCCCTGGTCGAGCAGCCCGACGATCTGGTGGGACCGGCGCAGCAGGTGGGCGGCCCGGGCCAGGTCGCCCGACGCCATCTCCTCCCGCACCCGCTCCAGCTCGTGGAGCAGCAGCTTGAACCAGAGTTCGCTCACCTGGTGGACCACCACGTACTGCAGCTCATCGTGGTGGTTGACCGGGGAGAGGGGGCGCTGGAGGGAGAGCAGCGCCTGGATGTTCAGGATCTCACCGTAACTCGGGCCGGACATGGCGTGGGACCTCCTTTGTGAGAGGGCCGGACTATCCAGGCGTGACCGTTCCGCCGCCGGCCCGTTGCGGATGGCAGCTGAGACAGAGGTGCAGGGCTCCCGGCCCTTCGGGCCCTAGCCCTCCCAGGACCGCCCGGAGAGCTGTTCGTAGGCCTCCCGGAGCCAGGGGTGGACCACCCGCAGGCTGGCGCGGCTCTCCCACATCCAGGTGAGGTAGGCCAGCGCCGCCTGGTCCAGCGAGCGCTCCAGGCCCGCCAGCACCCGGTCCAGGTAGGGGGCGGTGTCGGGCTGATCCCACTCGATCTTGTCAGCGACAAAGAGCACCCGGTCCAGCAGCGAGGCGTCCCGCTTCAGCGTGGTGTGACAGCCGATGGCGCTCAGCACGGCGGGATCGCTCACCCCGAACAGCTCCCTGGCGATCACCGTCGAGAGCTTCTGATGGATGATCATGGGGAAGGCGTCCTCCTCGGGCAGGACCTCCAGCCCCAGCTGCCGGGCCACCTCGGCCCGGCCCGCCGGCGGGAAGACGGCGCTGATGTCGTGCAGCCAGCCCGCCACCTCGGCCTGGACCGGGTCCGCCCCGACCAGCCGAGCCACCCGGGCCGCCTCCCGGGCGACCCGGGCGCTGTGGGCCGCCGTCTTCGGACACTCGTGATGGACAAGAAAGCGCGGGGCATCGCGCTCTACGGAGCCGGAGAAGGCAAAACCAGTGGACAGCTGGCGCAACAGTTCATGCATGTGAATTCTCCCTGTGCGAAGTAAGATCCGGGGGCGCAGGTGCCGAGGGGAGCCCCTCGAGGCCTCGGGTCTCAGGCGGCGGGCTGATCCGCCGTCTCCCGCAGGGCAGAGGGGAAGCGGAGGGCGATCAGCAGGGCGATGGTGCAGGCGATGAAGGGGTAGGCGCTCATGAGGAAGCGGAAGGCGTGGTGCGGCATGGCGCCGGGCTGATCGCCGCTGACGTAGCCGAAGAGGATGGTCAGCAGGCCGAAGGAGATCCCCTGCAGCGCCCCCGAGATCCGGGTGACGAAGCCGTTGACGGCGTAGTAGATCCCCTCCCGCCGCCGCCCGGTCCGCTCGGCGTCCTGGTCGATCACCCAGGCCAGGATCACCTCGCCCATCACCAGCACGCCGCTCATCCCCAGGCCGAAGACGGCGCCGGCCACCAGGCCGGTCCAGAGGTCCCGGCCCAGGGCGAGGAGCACCGAGGCGGTGACCAGCACCCCCAGCGCCGCCACCCAGGCCCGCTTGCCGCCCCACCGGCGGGAGAGGTTGGACCAGAGGGCCACCGTGGGGATGGCGATCAGGAAGACCGCCCCGAAGAGCGCCGTGGTCAGCGCCTCGCTCAGGCCAAGGGTGTACTTGGCGTAGAAGCCCATGCCGGCGCCCAGCAGCCCGAAGGTGAACTGGGTCATGGTGGCGGCCAGGGCGTAGAGCCAGAAGGCACGGTCCACCAGGGTCTGCCGGAAGGCCTCCACAAAGCCCAGCGGCTCTGCCTGGCTGGCCGCCGGGTCCTCGGGGCAGCCGTTGACCGAGATCGGGATCAGGATGGCGGAGATCAGGGAGTAGAGCAGCACCATCCCCAGCGGGCCCATCATCCCCTTCACCATGGGGGTCAGGGCGATGCCGATCACCATGGCGCCCAGCTGGAAGCCGTGCTTCAGGGCGGCGGCCCCGGACCGCTCGGCATGCCCCTTGAACAGCTCCGGGAAGAGCGAGGAGTAGTTGGTCCACATGATGGTGGCGAAGGTCTCCTGCAGCACCAGGATCCCCAGGAAGTAGGCGAAGAGGCGGGCGCCGCTCTGGAAGGGGCCGGGCACCCAGAAGCCCAGGATGAAGGTGAGGAGGAAGAGGGGGAGGGCGACCATCATCCAGGGGCGGCGGCGGCCCCAGCGGGTCCGGGTCCGGTCGGAGAGGTAGCCGAAGATCGGGTCGTTCAGGGCGTTCCAGACCGAGTTGATCGAGCGGGCCAGGCCGGCGGCCCCCAGGGCGAGCCCCAGCTCATCCACGTAGAGGAAGACGATGTGGTTCTCGAAGGCCATGACGGGGATGGAGATGCCCAGCATGCCCAGGGCGTACATCAGCGGGGTGTTCCGTCCACGCATCAGAGGTACCTCCTCATCCCGTCCCGCACCTCCCGGTAGGTGAGGAGGGCAAACTCGCCCAGCACCCGGCGGACCTCGGGGTCCAGGAGCGCCTCCAGGTCGGCCTTCCGGCCCTCCCAGTCGAGCAGCGCCCGCCCCTCGGCGGTGGGGGCGGCGGCGTGGTGGATCAGGTGGTAGACGCCGGGGCCGAGCCGGCTCAGGGTGTCGAGGTACCAGTCCCGCCGCTCAGCGGCCGGTATGTAGTAGCCGTCCACCAACTGCACCTTGGGCAGGGGGGAGGCCTCGCAGAGGGCGATCAGCTCCTCCCGGAAGGTGGCCGGCAGCCGGTCGTAGCTCTTCCGGTCCGGGAAGAGGGCGGGGAGGCGGTACTCCATGGCCAGGTCGTGGTAGGCCTGGGCGATGTCGGGCCGGACCACCGCACCCATGTGGGTGTCGATATGGGTCACGTCGATGCCCAGGGCGAGCGCCGCTTCGATCTGGGCCCTCATCTCCGCCGCCGCCTCGGGGAGGCGCATCTGCATCCAGGCATCCGCCACGGTGGACGGGAAGTAGCCGTGGGGGTCCCGCAGGCTCTCGCCGGCGGTGAGCGGGCGGAGGCGGGGGCTGGGCCATTCACTGGTCAGGGTGATGTGCACCCCGAGGTCGCCCTCCCGGATCAGGGGGGCCCAGGGGCCGGGGAGCATGACCGAGGCGGTGGGAAAGCCCAGCTGCCGGTAGGCGCGGGCCTGGGCCTCGGTCACCCCCAGGTCGTCCTGGTGGATGATGATCGCCCGCCTGCCGTCCAGTCCCATCAAGTGCCAGAGATCCACGCCGGGTGCAACCTCCTCTGTCCGGTCTGTCGATCACCATTTCGGGAATTGCACGCGATCTGTTAAAAAACCTGCCAGCCCCCTCTATTTGTACGAAGGTTCCGGCCTCGGCATGATCGAGGACTTCTTTGGAAGCAAAGGCCACCCGGAGGAAGCCCCTCCGGGTGGTCTTTTTCACCTCTCGATATAGCGGCCGAACCAGTCCAGGATCGTCTTCAGCCGGTGGACCCGCAGCCAGGGCTTGCCGGTACGGCTCATCCCGTGGCTCGACTCGGGGTAGCGGACCATCTCCACCGTCCGCCTCAGGTACTTCAGGGCGGTGTATAGCTCCTCGGCTTGACCCACAGGGCAGCGCAGGTCCTCTTCCTGGTGCTCGATCAGCAGCGGGGTGCGGATCCGCTCCACAAAGCTGAGGGGCGAGACCCGCCGGTAGAAGGAGGTATCCTCATCCCAGGGGGCGCTGGGGTAGCTCTTCAGGTCCAGGAAGCCGAAGTCGGAGGTGCCGACCATGGAGACCTCGTTCACCACCGAGCGCATGGTGATCGCCGCCTTGAAGCGGTCGGTGTGGCCGAGGATGTGGTTGGTCATGTAGCCGCCGTAGGAGCCGCCGGCCACGCCCAGCCGGTCGGGGTCGATCCAGGGGAAGCGGGCCAGGGCGGCCTCCAGCCCGGCCATCACGTCCAGGTAGTCCAGGTTGCCCCAGTCGCACTGGATGCAGGCGCAGAAGTGCTGGCCGTAGCCCTGTGAGCCCCGCGGGTTGGTGTAGATCACGGCGTACCCCGCCGCCGCCAGGCACTGGAACTCCATGAAGAAGGTCCAGCCGTACATGCCCATCGGGCCGCCGTGGATCTCCAGGATCGCCGGGCAGCGCTCCCCCTCGGCCAGGCCGGGGGGCCGCATCACCCAGCCGTCGGTCTCCTCCGGCCCGGCGGTGCCGTGGGCCTGCAGGAAGGCGTTGGAGCCGTCGGCGGTCCGGAAGGTGAAGTGCTCCACCGGGGCCAGCGCCAGCTCCGCCATCAGGGCGGCGTTCACCTCGGTCAGCCGCAGCAGGTCGGGCCCCTCCACCAGGAAGAGGTCGCTGACCACGTCGGGCCGGGTCACCGCCACCGCCAGCTTCCGGCAGGCGCCGTCATAGGACCAGCCGGTCACGCAGTGGTCGCCGCCGGTCAGCGCCGTCACGCTGCCCGACTCGGCGTCGATGGCGTAGACCTGCTGCCGCCCCCGGTCGGAGCCCAGGCAGACCAGCGCAGCCCCGTCGGGGGTCCAACGGAGACGGCCCCCGCCCGGGGCGGGCATGTCGTAGATCGTCGCAGGGCCGAAGGTCCGGTCCCAGCCGCCGGTCAGGAGCCGGAAGCCCGAGCCGTCGCGCCCCATCAGGTAGAGCCGGGTCGAGGTGTAAGCGCCGTAGCGGTTGTCGTCACCCAGGGCGGCGATCTGCGCCCCGTCGGGCGACCAGGCCAGGTCGCTGAAGCCATAACCTCCCTCCGGCGTGATCCGGACCGGTTCGGCATCCGGCCGCTCCAGGTCCAGCACGTAGATGTCGGAGAGGTGGGGGGTGTAGTCATCCTCCTCCCGCCGGTTGGCGATGAAGGCGATCGCCTTCCCGTCCGGTGACCAGGCCGGGCTCCGGTGGTTCCAGGGGCCCCGGGTCAGCTGCCGGGCCTCCGGCTGCCCCTCCTCCACCGGGATGAGGAAGAGCTGCTCGTGCTTCCCGGGATCCAGGAAGCCGACGCCGTCCAGCTTGTAGAAGATCCGGTTGATCCGCTTGACGCCCTTGGTGTGCTTGGTGTAAAGGTCCGGTTCCTCCTCTTTCTCCCCCTCCAGCTGGGGGCCGCTCTCCTCCACGCCGGCGGTGAAGGCGATCGACCTGCCGTCGGGCGACCAGAGGGGCGGACCGCTGACCCCCTCCTTGAAGCGGGTCAGCTGCCAGGCCTCGCCGCCCAGGGCGCTGATCACCCAGATCTGGTTCTTGCCGCTCCGGTTGGAGAGGAAGGCCAGCCGGGTGCCATCGGGCGACCAGCGGGGGTTCCGGTCCGACTTCCCGCCGCTGGTGAAGGCGGCCGCCCGTGCGCCGGGCATGGCATCCATGAGGAAGATCTGGTGCCGGGTCTCGTTCTGCTCCTTGTCGATCCGGGCGACCACGTAGGCCAGCTTCCGGCCGTCGGGGGAGAGCTGCGGTTCGCCCGCCAGCTCGATGGCCAGCAGGTCCTCCGGGGTGATGGGGCGCGGCACGGCGGACCCTCCTTTAACCGGGCGCGATGCGCCACGGCAGTTTCGGGTATGCTACCAGTTGGACAGCGATGCCCGATTCGCCTGCTGCGGCGCCGGGCGGTGGGGAAATCCGGCACGGAGGGAGAGCCCCCCTTGAAAACGGCGACGCCCCAACCCAGGGCGCCGCCGTTTCTGTCAGACGGTGCGGGTGCCGTCCCGCAGGGTGTTGTGCCACAGGTCGTGGCACTCCTCCGACACCTTTCGCCAGTGCTCCCGGACCGGGGCCGGCACGTCCTGCTTCAGCGACAGCTGCCGTGCCCCCAAATGCAGCACAAAGAACAGGTCATCGACACCCATGCCATGCTTGTCGAGGAACTGGGTCAGGGCGGTCAGGTCGCGCTCCTTCGATGCCATAGCGGTCTCCCTCCAGCGGACAACCCATCTCCCCCACAGTTTACCATACCCTTTGCCCCCGGCGAAACGCCCCCGGGATGAAACGGAATCACCCGGTCCCCCCGTCTGTCTGGGTGCAAGGGTTCGGAAAGCAATTCACCGCCACGGGAGCGGGTCGGAGGGGGGATTCCATTGGCTTCGATGCGCCTTCCGCTGAGGGCCGGATGGCTGATGGATAAACCTGTGCCTCCCAAATCCAGCCATTCAGCAGGTAGGATGAAACCGAGTGGCGTAAACCTTCGTCGTATACGGGATGACCACGCGAAGGGAGACGCCTGCATGTCGCATTCCGAAATGGCCGCCCTGTCAGCGGATCGGTCGATTGCCATCGAGCAGTTAATGCAGGAGTACGGCACGAAGATACTCCATCTTGCTTACTACTATCTAAAGGACCGGCACCTGGCCGAGGATGTGGCCCAGGAGGTCTTTATCAAGGCCTACCGGAACTGGGACTCCTTCCGGGGGGAGAGCTCTGCCTATACCTGGCTGTACAAGATCACCGTCAACCTCTGCCGGGACAAGGCCCGCAGCGCCTGGTGGCGCCGGCTGCTGCCCTCGGACGACCCCCGGTCCGCCCACGACGACCTGGAGCTCTCCACCGCCGAGGACAGCCCGGAGGAGGCTGCGGTGCTGAGCGACGAGAAGGACCGGCTGATGGAGCACGTGATGAAGCTGCCGGAGGCCTACCGGGAGGCGGTGGTCCTGTACTACTACCAGGACCTCTCCACCGTGGAGATCGCCGAGGTGACCGGGCAGAATGAGAACACGATCAAGACCCGGCTGTTCCGGGCCAGAGCGATGCTGAAAGAGATGCTGCTGAAGGGAGGTGTGGCGCGATGAGCGACCGGTTTGATGCCGAGCTGAAGAGAGCTCTGAAGGAGTCGACCGCCAAGTCGCTCGAGGGCTGGGAGTTCACCCCGGCCATGCGCCAGGCCGTCCTGAAGCGGATCGCCGAGGAGGGCTCCTCCGAACCGGCCCCTGTCGCACCGCCCCGGGAACGCCGTCGAGCCATGACTGCCCGCCCACTGGTCTGGGTGGCAGCCGCCGCTGCGGCCCTGGTGGTCTCGCTGAACATGAGCGGGCTGATGGACTCCATGGGCGCCCGCAAGTCCCAGGAATCGGCGATGCAGGCACCCAAGGCCGCCTCGGCGGTGCCCGAGGCGAAGTCGCTGGATCAGAAGGCCGAGTCGGCTGTCAGTACATCGGCCGGCGGCTCGGACCGTGCAGGGACAGATGAGGCGGGCGTGGACGCCGCGCAGGTGCAGATGGCCACGGCGCCCCCCACCGGCCAGGGAGAGAGCCTTGCGACCGGCGCTGCCGCTCCCGCTCCGCCCAACCCCGCACGGATCCTGCTGGTGGCGCCCGAGGCCGCCCCGGCTGAGACCACCGACAAGGAGGCCGGGATGGCGGCCGGGATCGCAGCGGCGAAGGTGGGACCGATGCTGCTGACCATGGCCCCGCTCCCGGAGGGCGAGGCGGTGGTGCTGACCACCGAGGCGCTCCACCGGGTGGACCGGTCCGGCGTCGTGGTCTGGGAGCAGCGGGTGGAGAACCCGGGCCTCCTGGCCGCAGGCCCCGGCGGGCGCCTGGCGGTGACCGCCGGCGAGAGGCTCCTGCTCTTCACGGCGGAGGGGCAGCCGACCGGCACGGTGCAGCTGCCGGGATGGCCCTCGGCCCTCACCTTCAGCCCCGACGGGCGGCTGGCGGTGGTGGCTGCGGGAACCCTGCTGATCTATGACGGGACGGAGTTGCAGCTGAAGGCGCCCGATCTGCTCGATCCGTCGGTCGCCTTCGCCCCCGACGGCCGGCTGGCGGTCCTGGCCCGTGAGAGCTCCGGCGGCCGCTTCCTCCACCTCCTGAGCCGGGAGGGGCGGCAGCTGGCCCGGTCGCCGGTGGCGGCCGAGGGGGCCGGGATCACCTTCGCCGCCGAGGGCCGGTTGATCGTCGCCGGCGGCGAGGCCTTCGACCTGGCGGGACGCTCCCTCTGGCGGGCGCCCTTCGCCCCGCTCGCCATCTCCACCCTGGGCCCCGGCGGCCCGGTGGTGGTCTGGAACGAGCACCAGGTCAGCCTGCTGCGGCCCGAGGACGGCGTCGAGCTCTGGACCGCCGAGCAGACCGGAGGCCTGGTGATCCGGGTGGCGGTTTCGCCCACCGGTGATCAGCTGGCGATCCTGGGCGGGCTGAGCGAGGGAGCGGCCATCTGGGTGCTGGACCGGACCGGCGGGCAGAGGCAGCTGACCACCCTGCCCATCATTCCGGCGGATCTGGCGGTGCAGGGCGACAGCCTGCGGCTGCTGATGCCCGACGGGCTCCAGACCCTGAAGATCGGCGAATAGGAACAGCCCCCCGGAGGATCGCCTCCGGGGGGCCTTTCTTTCCCTATCCGACCAGCGATCGGAGCGCTGCGCCCAACCGCTCGATCTCCTCCGGGGTGTTGTAGTGCAGCAGGCTGACCCGGACCGCCTCGCCCCCGAACGGTGCGGCCAGCTTCGTCATCTGCCGGATCGCCAGGTAGTTCCCCGTCCGGGCCTCGATCCCGTGCCGGTCCAGGTGGCGGGCCACCTCCGCCGGGTCCCGTCCCTCCAGGTTAAAGGAGAGGATCGGCACGGCGGGCTCGCCGTAGATGATGGCCCCCGGCACCGAGCCGACCGCCTCCCGCAGGGCTTCGGTCAGCCCCCGCTCGTAGGCCCCGATCGCCTCCATGGCGGCCAGCAGCCGCTCCCGGCGGGAGCTGGGGGCCGCCTGCCCCCGCGCCGCCGCCGCGGCGGTGCCCAGCATCTCCAGGTAGGCGATCGTCCCGTGGAAGCCGGCGACCCCCTCGTGGTTCTGGGTGCCCAGCTCCAGCTTGGCGGCGTGGGCGGTGCCCAGTTCAAACCGTCCGGCGGGGCGGCCGATCAGCTCCCCCAGCCTCCACCCGCCCAGCCGGGCCGGGTTGATGGCCACAAAGCCCAGGTGCGGGCCGAAGAGCTTGTAGGCGGAGGCGACGGCCACATCCAGCTCCCAGGCGTCGAAGTGCATCGGCAGGTGGGGCGCCCCGGCCACGCAGTCCACGAACATCAGGGCACCCGCCTCGTGGGCGAGCCGGGTCATCAGCGGCAGGTCGTTCACCACGCCGGTGGCGTTGGAGACCCAGCCGCAGGCCACCAGCCTGGGCCCCCGGGCCAGCAGGGAGCGGTAGGCCTCCATGTCCAGCCGGCCCGCGGGGGTGATCGGCACCGCCTCGACCCGCACCCCCCGGTCCGCCATCTCCTCCCAGGGGCTGACGTTGGCCTGGTGGTCCAGATCGGTGGTCAGGATCAGGTCGCCCGCCTTCAGGTCCCGCCCCAGGTGGTGGGCGACCAGGGCGGTCAGGGAGGTGGCGTTCAGCCCCAGGGCCACCGACTCCGGGCGGCTCCCGACCAGATCGGCCACGGCGCCCCGCAGGTCGTAGATCAGCTGGACCATCCGCTCCTGGCGGGAGAAGACCGGCCCCTTCTGGGCGTTGTGCTGGAGCAGGTCCCGGGCCACCTGATCGATGGCCGCCTCCGGCAGCTGGGCGCCGGCGGCGTTGTCAAAGAAGATCAGCTCCCCGTCCAGGGCGGGGAAGTGGCGGCGCATCCGGCGGAACAGGTCGCTCAGGGCGTTGCTCATGGACCGATTCTCCTCTGCGGGGAAAGTCTCTCGTAAGAAGTTGGCGTTCGGCCGGCCAACTCCTGCGCACAGCCCCGCGGCCGGTGGTTTCAGCCCCGAATCTCCCTGGACGGATGGTTTGGGCTTGCCAAGGGGTCCGTTTCTCGGACAGAATAGGAGACGGAGCGTTATCATCACTCCTTTTGGCAGGAGGTTTTCCCCGTGAACTTCTGGATGTGGGTCCTCGCCCTTGTCGCCGCCTCCGCCCTCGTCTACTTCGCCCTGTCCATCAACGGCAAGACGGAGCACGCCGGCGGTCATGACGATCACGGCCACGGTCACGACGATCACGGTCACGCTCATCACTAACCGACCCGTCTCCCCGGTGCCCGCCGTGACCGGATGGTGTTGCGGCGGGCGCCTGCCTTTCCCGGGCCATCCCCCGGGAGGGTATTTTCGCCCGGCGGCGCACCAAGGGGCCCGCCCCGAGCGTCCAAACTAGAGAGGTTCCGCTCGATCAATCAGTGAGGGAGCGACATCCGGATGGATGTGATCAAGATAACCCCCCGTGGGTACTGCTACGGTGTGGTCGATGCGATCCAGTTGGTCAAGCAGATCGCCCGCAATCCCGACACCCCCCGCCCCATCTATGTGCTGGGCCTGATCGTCCACAACCACCACGTGGTGGAGGAGATGGAGTCGCTGGGCGTCATCTCCCTGGACGGTGAGGACCGCCTGGCCCTCCTGGAGCAGGTGGAGAGCGGGACCGTCGTCTTCACCGCCCATGGCGTCTCGCCGGCGGTCAAGGTCCGGGCGAAGCAGAAGGGGCTGCACGTGGTGGATGCCACCTGCCCCGACGTGACCAAGACCCACCGGCTGATCGAGGAGCTGGTGGGGCAGGGGTACGAGATCATCTATATCGGCAAGAAGGGGCATCCTGAGCCCGAGGGGGCGATCGGGGTGGCCCCCAGGCACGTCCACCTGGTGGAGCGGGAGGCCGATCTGGACAGGCTCACCTTCTCCCCGGACCAGCGGCTGGCGGTGACCAACCAGACTACCCTCTCCCAGTGGGACACCCGCCTGCTGATGGAGCGGATCAAGGAGCGCTGGCCCCAGACCGAGGTCTACAACGAGATCTGCCTGGCGACCCAGCTGCGCCAGGAGGCGGTGGCCAAGCAGGCCCCCGAGGCCGACCTGGTGATCGTGGTGGGCGACAAGCGGTCGAACAACTCCAACCGGCTGGTCCAGGTCGCACGGGAGCTGGCGGGCCGGGAGGCCTACCTGGTGGACAACGTGACCGAGATCAACCCGGACTGGCTGAAGGGGAAGAAGCGGGTGGCGGTCACCTCCGGAGCCTCGACCCCCACCCAGATCACCCGGGAGGTTATCCAGTACCTGGAGCGGATGGATATGCACGTAGAGGAGCGCTGAGGGCCATGCGAACGGAAGGGGAGTTCCGGGCTCTCTTGAGCCTGCTGTCCGACGAGCAGGAGCCGGTGGCCAAGGCCGCCTGGGACGCTCTGCTCCAGGCCGGTGATGACGCCGTTCCCTACCTGCAGGAGGCCTTCAACGCCCCGGATGTGACCCTGCGGGGGCGGGCCAGGGCGCTGCTGGAGGAACTGCGGATCAGCGGCCTGGAAAGCCGCTGGCGTGAGTTCCTGCGGGCCCCGGACGAGCGGCTCGACCTGGAGCGGGGCTGCCTGCTGCTGGCGGGCATCACCGGGGCGGAGGTGAACGAGCGGGCGGTCCAGTCCTTCCTGGACGTGGTGGCCGGCACCGTCCGGGCCCACATGGTGGCGAGCGGCGGGCTCCACGCCCTGGGCGAGGTCCTCTTCGACAACCTCGGCTTCCGGGGCGGGGACTTCGACAACCCCGACCACCACTACCTCCCGGCGGTGCTGGACCGGCGGCGGGGAGTCCCCATCGCCCTGGCCGCCGTCTACATCATCGTCGGGAGGCGGGCCGGCCTCCCCGTCTACGGCGTGGCCATGCCCGACCACTTCCTGGCCCTCTACGAGCGGGCCGACCAGCCCGCCTACGTGGACTGCTTCAACCGGGGCCAGATTTACCGCTACGAGACGCTGCACAACCTGCTGGCCCGGCGGGGCATGGCCTACCCCGACCAGATCCTGGCCCCCTGCAGCCACCGTTTCACCCTCTACCGGATGCTGAACAACCTGGACCGGGTCTACACCGAGTCCGGCAACGACCGCCTGGCCGCCCGGGTCCGCCGCTGGCGGAGCCACATCCAGGTGGAGATGAATGGGTAAAGGACCGGCTTGGAAAGTCCGGTCCTTTGTTTATTTTGCCACGGATTACACGGATTACACAGATAAATACATAAAATAAATAATAATGTGGTTCATATCTTTTTCATCAGTGGTGCTGGTGCGAAGCACCGCACCAGATTACACGGATGAATACATCATATGGAACATTATAGGTTTGAACCCATTCTCATCGGCCGTGCTGGTGTGGCACCTATTGTAACCTGACAAACATCTTGCTTCAAATCCACCATGGTGCGGTGCTTCGCACCAGCACCACTACTGAAAAGGGCACTACCCACATTTTTGTAATGTATTTGTTTTATCCGTGTAACCACCATGGTGCGGTGCTTCGCATCAGCACCACTAATGAAAAGGGCACCATCCACATTTTTGTAATGTATTTGTTTTATCCGTGTAATCCGTGTAATCCGTGGCCGTCATTTTCAGGGGAATCCGTGTAATCCGTGGCAAAGATTCACAACCCCACTTCCCTGCATGACCACCTCCGTGGCGCAGAGCCGCCCAACTCAGTCCACCATCCTCAGCGGCGATGTGAGCGTGGCGATGCTCCCCTCGTGGATCGCCTGCGCCAGCGGCCTTGGGCGGACATCGTGGTCCAGGAGTTCCTTCACGGGCAACCAGCAGGGGGTATAGCTGCCCCGCTCCGATTCGGGGCTGTGGTGAAGCTCTTCCCCTGTGCCGGCACCAAATTCCCCGCCCTGGATGGTCGCCAGGAAATGGTACTGGAGAGAGCTGTTGCGCTCGCATATGGCCACCAGCCGGCCCAGGGTGACGTGGAGCCCCAGCTCCTCCCAGGCCTCCCGGACCGCCGCTTGCTCCACCGTCTCACCCGTTTCCACCATCCCTCCGGGAAACAGGAAGTAGCTGCTCCCCCCGTGTGACCGCCTGATCAGAGCCACCTCACCATCCCGGATGATGATCACAGCCCCGCGTTCTCTCATCCGCTTCTTCACTCCCTATGCCCGATGTACGATGTGGCGGGTCTCATCTGACAGGTTCCGGAGCTCCTCCACCACAAAGGGAGGCCTCACCTCGATCTGGTCCAGCTCCGACAGCTTGAACCACCGGACGGTGATCTTGTACGGCCCGTCCACCACCCCGGTCCAGGAGCGGCGCTTGTCCAGGTAGGCGGGATCGCGGAAGGTGGCCCGGTAGTAGAGGCCGATCTCGTGGAACTGGCGTTCCCGCAGGGTGAAGAAGTTCTCCGTCACCCACAGGAGCCGCCCGACCTCTACATCGGCCCCCAGCTCTTCCACCATCTCGCGCCGGAGGGTCTCCGGGGAGGCCTCCATCAGGTCGACCCGGCCGCCCGGCGGAAACCAGAAGGTGGGCATCGCATCCGACTGGCAGAGCAGCACATGCCCATCATCCACGAAGAGCGCCCCGGCCCGGACGTGAAAGCGGGTCGATCCGGCATCAAAGGAGACCATCATCGCTCTGTTCCTCCCTGCCTGCGGCGCAGCTCCAGCAGCGGCTGCAGCTCCTTCAGCCGCTCCGGCTCCAGCAGCGCCCAGTCGATTTCCGACGGTTGCGGATAGCGCCGTCCGGTTTTGATCCATCGGTCCGGCGTCACGATGTAATCCACCGAGATATCGTGCGGGTCCCAGGGGAGGTCGATCCCCAGCGGATGGCCGGGTCCATCCACCACCGACAGCTCATGGACGGCGGTCACCACCGGGGTGTCGGGCCGCAGCTTTCCCAGCTGGCAGAGCAGGGCGAACTCCATATCCCCGTAGCCGGCCCCCTTGCCGATCCGGACGCCGGTGCGCTGCGAGACCGCCACCGTCCCGGCCACCACCAGGTCGACCGGCTCGATCTCATCCAGCCCCACCTCCCGGCCGAAGGCCTTGAAGTTGGTCAGGCTGGTCGCCTCCCGCTCCCGGCCCGGCTCGACCCCCCGGAGCACCACAAAGCCCCCGGTCAGGCGGGGGGTGGGCATGTAGAGCGTCTTGCCGTCCCGCAGGACCATCGCCCGGATCGGGTGGAGCGGCGAGTCCGGCCCCACCTTGACCACCCGGGCGTCCCTGTAGACCTCCAGCTCCCGGAGCCGCTCAGCCGCCCGGGCGGCGCCCACGAAGTTGGGGATCCGGCCGTGCACCGGCATCGGGAAGGCGGCCTGCCCCTGCCGGGTCAACTCCTCCCAGACCCACTGGCGGATCTGCTGCTTATCCATCGATCGATCCCTCCCGGAGCCGGTAGGTCCTTCGCAGGGCGAAGTCAGCAAGCGCCGGCAGCCGGGTGCCCACCCAGCAGAGCAGGTGGTCCCGCAGGGTGGCATAGACATCCCGCTCGCCCCGCTCCACCGCCCGGAGCACACGGGCTGCCACCACCTCGGCCGGCACCCGGTTCAGCCTGACCCGGCGCAGGTCTTCCCCGCCCAGGGCCTTCTCCCGGAAGTGGGACTGGGTGGAGCCCGGGTAGACCGAGACCACCCGGATGCCGTAGGGGGTCACCTCCAGGCGCAGGGCGTCGGAGATGGCGTTCAGGGCGTGCTTGGAGGCGTTGTAACCGGCGGTGTAGGGGGTGGAGACCTTGCCCACCACCGAGGAGATCTGCACGATGGTGCCGCTGCGGGCCTCCTTCATCGCCGGCAGGAAGGCCTGGATCACCCTGACCGCTCCGATCAGGTTCACCTCCAGGCAGCGGCGCCAGGCCTCCAGGTCCAGTGACTCCACCCGCCCGTGGCACCCGACCCCGGCGTTGTTCACCAGCACATCCACCCGCCCCGTCATCTGACGGCTGACCGCGGCCAGATGTTTCACCTGCTCTGCATCGGTCACGTCCGCCGGCACCGGCCAGACCTGCCCGGGAGCGCCCACCGCCCTGAGCCGCGCGGCCACCTGTTCCAGGAGCGACTCGCTTCGGGCGGCCAGCACCAGGTTGGCCCCCTCACGGGCGAAGGCCGCCGCCATCGCCTCCCCGATGCCCATGGAGGCCCCGGTCACCACCACCGTCCTGCCCGCAAAGCGCATAACCCATGCCTCCATTACATCCGGCTCTCCATTCCAGAGCAATTCGGGAAGGGGGGCCATCCTCCTGCCGCGAGACCATCCTCCTGCGCGGTTGTGGAAGGAAAACCCATAATATCCGCCGAATGTATTCTCTCCGACAGATGATCCGTAGGGAGGGTGAAAGGGTGGGGGAGTTCCTGGTCAACCTCTTTGTCAAGTCGGCCGACCGTGACGCGGTCGCCGAGGCGGTTAAGCCGATCCTGCGCCCCGCCTATGAGAAGGCGAAGACCAGCAGGCAGATGGATGCAGACGCGGCCGCCCTCTTCGTGGCACCGAGCATCCGCGGGTGGGTAGGCGTCTTTGATCAGTTGATGGAAGGGCAGAACGAGGCGCTCTGCGAGTGGACGGTGCGGAAGCTCTCGGGGGCGCTGAACACGGTGGCGATCTCCTTCCTGCTGCACGATGACGACTTTGTGCGGTACTGGCTGGCCCGGGAGGGGCGCCTCCTGGATCGCTACCACTCCGTTCCCGACTACTTCGGGCCGGTGGCCACGGCGGAGCTGAAGCGGCTGCAGGGGCGGCCTCTCCTGCTGGCCAACGCCTGCGGCAGGCCGATGGAGGCGCTCAGCCTGGCCCGGGTCCTGCGAGACCCGGACTGGAGCGGGCTGGAGTTGCTGGAGGAGATCGATGCCCTGCTGGAGATACCCAACCTGCTGCAGGGTTACAACACGGTGGAGAACGATGCGGAGGAGGGGTGGGTCGAGGGCTGGGACTCCTTCCGTGCCATCACCCTCCGGGAGTTGCTCGGGGCGTGAACCTGCGCCCGGACCACCCTGTAAGGCCTGGTTGACCCGCCTCCCGCTGTATGGTACAATTTGACATAAACGGTTGAATGAGTAAGACGAAAGTGTATGAGGGGGCGGTCCCGTGGCCAAAAAGAAGAGGGGCTCAACGGCTGCCGGTGGCAAGAACATCCCGCTCTGCCGGTTCGCGCCGGACCATCTGCAGACCGAGGCGCTGGTTCCGGTGATCCTGGAGTTCCAACAGCCTCCGGTCGCGGTCTACCGGCGACTCAACCCGCAGGCGAACGCCGATGCGTATCGCCGCGCCCTGGAGGAGCACCAGGATCGGTTCCTGCAGCAGCTGTCCTCCCAGTGTCTGAACGTGCAGGTGGGCGAGACGACCGCGGTTCTGTCGGAGCCATCCGGGCCGCAACAGACGACCATCACCCACCGGTTCACCGAGGCGTTCAACGGGGTCAGCGTCTGGATGCCCGGCCGCGCCGTCCCCGAGGTGGCGGCGATGGCGGGGGTGCGGGCCGTCACCCTGAACCAGGAGCGGGTCTACCTCACCCTGGACCAGTCGGTCCCCTTCACAGGCGCGCCCCGGATCTGGGAGCGGAAGGGCCCGGATGGGCTGCCCGTCAGGGGTGAGGGGATGATCGTGGCGGTGATCGACACCGGGGTCGACTGGACCCACCCGGCCCTCGGCGGCTTTGCCGAGGTGCCCAACGAAAAGGTGGTCCACGCCGTCTCCCTGACCGGCGAGCACCCGATGGACAACTTCGGCCACGGCACCCACGTGGCGGCGATCATCGCCGGCGACAGCTCCTACAAGGGAACGCCGAGGGGCGACTCGCTGGTAGACGGGGTGGCTCCCCGGGCGAAGGTGATGGGCTACAAGGTGCTGACCGCCGCCGGGTCAGGCTCAGCGAGCAACATTGTCCTGGCCATTGAGGATGCCGTCAAGCGCGGGGCCCACGTGATCAACCTCTCCCTGGGCGACGTGCAGGGCGACCCCCTCAGCCCCGAGTCCTCGGCGGCCAACAACGCCATGATGGCCGGGGTGGTGGTCTGCGCGGCGGCGGGGAACTCCGGGCCGGCCCCCAGCACCATCGGCGCTCCGGGCTCCGCCCACCACGTGATCACCGTCGGCGCCTCCACCGACGAGGGGGTCACCGTCCTGCAGGCCCGGCTGAAGCAGGAGGGGCAGGACGACCGCCTCATCGAGATGCGGCTGATGGAGGGCTCCATCGCCCTGCCCGCCCCGGCGATTGAGAAGGCCTACGTCTACTGCGGCCGGGGAGCCAAGGAGTCCGACTTCCCGGCGGCGGTCAAGGGGCGGATCGCTCTGGTGGAGCGGGGTGACGCCACCTTCCGCGAGAAGGCGGTCGGCGCCCAGGCAGCGGGGGCGGTCGCCTGCCTGATCTACAACAACCAGCCCGGCGGCTTCTTCGGCACCCTGGGCGACGAGGAGGCGCCGGCGGTGCCCGTCGTCGCCATCAGCCAGGAGGACGGGGAGGCCCTGCGCACCCTGATCGACAGCAGCACCGGCTACTCCCGGGGCAGCCTGCAGCTGAACCCCGAGGGCATCCCCCAGCCGGATCAGATCGCCGAGTTCTCCTCCCGCGGCCCGAACAACGACGGGTGGATCAAGCCGGAGATCACCGCCCCGGGCGTCAACATCTTCTCCGCCACCATCACCCAGGCGCCCACCCCCGGCGGGGGCATGCCCGATCCCAGCGGGTACATCTCCGCCTCCGGCACCTCCATGGCCACCCCGCACATCGCCGGGGCTGTGGCGCTGATCCGGCAGGCGCACCCCGACTGGACCCCCCTGCAGATCAAGGCGGCCCTGGTCAACACCGCCCGGTTCATGCCGGGCCAGGGCACGGTGATGGATCAGGGCGCCGGCGCCCTTCACCTGGAGGCCGCCCTGGACGCTCAGGCCATCCTCGTCACCGAGACCGATCCGTTCGTGCCCACCCACGCCTTCGGGCGGGTGGCGCATGGCGGCAAGGAGCAGAGGGTGAGCCAGGCGCTGCAGCTGGCCGCCCTGCCAGGGGCCTCCGGCTCGCAGGAGTGGGCGCTCGCCGTGGAGTTGGCGCTCCCCCGGGAGGGGCTGTCGGCAGCGCTGTCGGCCGAGAGCGTGGTGGTGGCGGACGCCAAGCCCGCACGGATCGAACTCACCCTGACGGCGGACGGCACCAAGGAGGTCGACGGGGTCTGCTACGGCTGGGTGGTGGCCCGCCGGGAGGGCGCCGCCCTCCGGCTTCCCTTCTTCGCCGAGATCACCCGCACCCTGAGCGAGAAGCCGGCCCCGTCCAACCAAGCCCGGAGCCGCTTCCCCGGGCAGCCCATCCGGAAGCGGGTGGGAGAGCTCTGCTGTTGCTGAGACAGCAGGCGCGCACAACTCATCAGCCCGGTCAGCAGGATTTACAACCGAGACGTTGAAAAAGCATCTCCAGCGGAAGCCGGATCGTCTTAGTAGCAGGAGCTTTCAGCCTGACTGGCATGAGGGAGTTGCGTCACGTGGCAGAGTACCAGACCCGGCGCCGCCTTCAGGTCTGTGGGGCCAATCGTCTGGCGCGCCGGCCGGACATCTTGCAGCGGCTGAGGGCAGCGGGAGCTGTCATCGAGATCGTCGAATGCCTTGACCAGTGCACCCGCTGTGAGAAGAGCTGCTTTGCCCTGGTCTCAGGCGCCTTCGAGTATGCAGAGACCCCCGAGGAGTTTCTGGAGAAGCTTCTCGTCAGGTAGCGGCCCACAGCCAAAGGCAGGGGCGCCCGTCACCGGGCGCCCTTGTCGATCGTCTCATGGGGGAAGGATTGCAGCAATCCCGGAGGGAAAGATTAGGGAAAGGGAGCGATCGCCCGTGCTCAAGAACAGATTCCGCCAGCTGATTGGCATTCTCGTGCTGCTGGTCTTCGGTGTGGCCGTTGTCCAGTTCTTCCGGCAGACCCGCGGGAACGAGCACGTGCTGGGAGCTCTCACCTCCGGGCTTTGGCTGCTGGCCTTGATCGCTCTGGTGGTCGGTCTGGCCTGGTTCGCAGACCGCAGGATGAGACGGCGCGGCGAGTAGCGCCGGCACGAAGGAGGGAGTCCATGGGCCGGATCTTTGAGCCGACCGGCGTCCACCGGCTGTCCAATGGGATGCAGGTCCTCACCCGGGAGCTGCATCATGCCCCGGTCGCGACCATCATGGTCTGGTACGGGGTGGGCAGCCGGAACGAGAAGCCGGGGACGACAGGCATCTCCCATTTTCTCGAACACATGATGTTCAAGGGGAGCCCCGCCTTCCCTTATGGTGTGCTGGAGGAGGGTGTCAAGCGCCGCGGCGGCATGTGGAACGCCTTTACCTCCTACGACTATACCGCCTACTATGAGGTACTGCCCTCCCGGCACCTGGAGTACGGGCTGCAGGTGGAGGCCGACCGGATGGTCAACATGACCTTCGACCCGGACCTGACGGTGCGGGAGCGGGGGATTATCGTCAGTGAGCGGGAGGGGTCGGAGAACCGGCCGACCTTCTGGCTGATGGAGGCCTTCATGGCCGAAGCCTACCGGGAGTTCCCCTACCGCCATCAGATCATCGGCTCCAAGGAGGATATCCGGGCGATGACGGCGGAGGCGCTGACCCAGCATTACCGCCGCTACTACCGCCCCAACAACGCCACCCTGGTGGTGGTGGGCGACTTTGAGACCGAGCGGCTGCTGGAGATGGCCCACCGGCACTTCGGCCACCTGCCGGCCGGCGATCCGGTCGAGCCGCTCACGGCGGTGGAGCCGGAGCAGCGATCGGAGCGGCGCCTGACGGTCCGGCGGCCGGGCCCCAACCCCTACATAATCGCGGGCTACAAGATCCCGGAAGCCAGCCACCCGGACATCCCGGCGCTGGTGGTTCTGGCCACGGTCCTCTCGGGCAGCCCTTCCTTCTCGGGAGCAGGCGGCGGGGGGATGGGCCGCTCCAGCCGCCTCTACCGGAACCTGGTCAACACCGGCATCGCCACCTCGGCCAGCGGCTACCCCTGGGCGCTTCAGTACCCGGGCCTCTTCATCCTCTCAGCGATGCCGGTGCCCGGTGTGCCGCTCGAGCGGGTGGAGGAGGCGCTCTTCACCGAGGTGGAGGCGCTCCGTCAGGACCGGGTGGGGGCCGATGAGTTCAGCCGGGCGATGAAGCAGGTGCGGGCCAACTACATCTACGCCATGGAGTCCGTGATGAGCCAGGCGATCATGCTCGGTTCCACCGCCCTGACCCAGGGCGTGGAGCGGTTCGACCGGGCGCTGGAGGAGCTGGAGGCGGTTACCCCGGACGATCTGCTCCGGGTGGCTCAGCGCTACCTGGATGCCAGGCGGCGGACCGTGGGGCTCTTCATCCCGGAGGCAAAGGCGGAGGGGGTCGCCGTGGCCGCCTCCCGGCAGGAGGCACCGGCGGAGACCGGCTCCACCCCTGACTATCAGAAGCCGGCGAACCGGAGGGTTCCCACCCCGGCGGTGGGCACCCGCAGGCCGATCCTGGATCCGTCCCAGATCGTCCGGCGGCAGCTGCCGGGCGGGGCCACGCTGCTGGTCTACCCCGCCGCGACCATCCCCAGCGTCTTTGTGCGGGTGCAGATGGAGGCGGGGGCGATGCATGAACCGCCCGCCAAGGCAGGCCTGGCGCAGCTGACCGCCCAGCTGCTCACCCGGGGGTCGCAGGCCTTCACCGCCGAGGAGCTGGCCGTCAAGACGGATGCCCTTGGGATGTCGGTCCGGGTCGATGTAGGGCGGGAGACGGCGGTGGCCGCCCTCAAGTGCCTGCCCGAAGACCTGACCACCGGCCTGGAGATCCTGGCTGAGGTGGTCCGGCGCCCCACCTTCCCCGCCGATGAGATGGGTCGGATGCGGGACCGCATGCTGGCCGCCGTGCGGGAGGCGAACAACGACACACGGACGGTGGCCGCCCGGCGGCTGGCCGAGCTGATCTACCCGGAGAACCACCCCTACCGGCATCCGGTCAACGGCACCGAGAACAGCCTCCCGGCGATCACGGTCGACGACCTGACCGCCTTCCATCGCACCCACTACGGATCCAACGGGGCGGTGATTACGGTGGTCGGCAGCGTCGATCCGGAGGCGGTGGAGGCAGGCCTCGCCCGGGCCTTTGAGGGCTGGGCCGGCGGAGCCGGGCGCCGGCCGGTGCCGTCGGCCCCCGCCCCGGCTGCCAGCCGGAGCCACCTGTCGCTGGAGGGCAAGAGCCAGACCGACATCGCCCTGGGCTGGCCGCTGGTGGACAGGAACCACCCGGACTACCTGGCGCTGGACTTCCTGGCCACCCTCTTCGGCGGGAACGGAACCCCTGCCAGCAGCCGGCTCTTCCGGGATGTGCGGGAGCGGTACGGCCTGAGTTACTACCAGTTCGCCTCCTTCAGCGGCTCCTCCGGCCCGGCGGCCTGGACGGCCCACATCGGGGTCAACCCGGCCCGGCTGGAGTTCGCCGTGGAGACGCTCTCCCGGGAGCTGAAGCGGCTGGCGGAGGAGCCGGTGCCGGCGGAGGAGCTGGAGGCGCTCCAGGCCTTCCTGGAGGACTTCCCGGCGGTCCAGCACGAGTCGCCCGAGCGGGTGGCGGCCCGGCTGGCGGAAATCGAGCGGTTCGGGCTCGGGCTGGACTATGTGGAGCGCTACCCCAGGATGGTCGCGGCGCTCACCGCTGCCCAACTCCAGGAGGTGGCGGCAAGGCATCTCTCGCTCGACCGCCTGACCGTGGTCACCGTCGGGCCGGAGCCTGGCGCAGCCCAGCCATGATTCAATGGCCCATCAAAGGAGAATCGCAATGAGCTATCTGGTGCCGATTGTGATCGAGCAGACCAGCCGCGGCGAGCGTTCCTACGACATCTACTCCCGGCTTCTGAAGGACCGGATCATCTTCCTCGGCACCGCCATCAACGACGAGGTGGCCAACGCCATCACCGCCCAGATGCTCTTCCTGGAGAGCGACGACCCGGACAAGGAGATCAACATGTACATCAACTCCCCGGGCGGTTCCACCAGCGCCGGCCTGGCCATCTATGACACCATGCAGCACATCAAGGCGAAGGTGAACACCTACGCCATCGGGCTGGCTGCCTCCATGGGCGCCGTGCTGCTGACCGGAGGCACCGGAACTCGCTACGCCCTGCCCCATGCCCGGGTGATGATCCACCAGCCCTGGGTCCAGGGGGGCATTGGCGGCCAGGTGACCGACATCGAGATCACCGCCCGGGAGCTTCTCCACACCAAGGAGAAGATCGCCGAGATCATCTCCCGCCACTCCGGCCAGCCGCTGGAGAAGGTGCGGGAGGACTCGGAGCGGGACCGCTGGCTCTCTGCGGAGGAGGCCAGGGCTTACGGCCTGGTCGACCTGGTGGTCAGCCCCCACGAGCGGGGCAAGAAGCGATAGGCGCCCCGAGCGCGCAGACGGCTGCAGGCAACCCGCCTGCAGCCGTTTTTTGCGCCCGTGCGCTCGCCGCCTTCAGGCGTGCTCGTTGACCGGCCGGACCACGATGGCCGCCGGCTCCATGATGCAGTGCTGCTCGCAGAGCCCGCAGCCGGTGCAGAGCTCCGGGTTGACGGCCGGACGGATCGCCCCTTCCAGGACGATCGCCGTGCCCTGCAGCGGGCAGGCGACGAAGCAGCTCCGGCAGACGTCGCCGCGGTAGGTGAGGCACCGATCGGTGTCGATCACGGCGGTGCCCATGCGGATCGGCGCCTCCGGCTCCAGGGTGAGCGCCCCGGTGGGGCAGGGGGGCACGCACTCCCGGCAGAGGTCGCAGGCGTTCTCCCGGGCCTCGATGTACGGCGTCCCCAGGCTCAGCCCATGCTGGATATGCCCGAGTTTGATCGACCCCCGGGGGCAGGCCTGGGCGCACTGGCCGCAGCGGAGGCAAAGCCCCAGGAAGGCGGCCTCGGGCAGGGCGCCCGGCGGGCGGAGCAGGGGGCGCTCCTCGGGCGCCGCCAGCAGGGGGCGGGCCACGCTGAGCCCGGCCACCGCCACCGCCCCGCCCAGCAGGGTAAGCGCCTGGCGCCGGTCATAGCCGGAGAGCCGAGACCGCTTGGGCGCCTCCGCCACGGGCGTCCCGATCGCCCAGGCGGGCTGGAAGCGGAGCGCTCCCCTGTCGCAGGCGTCGATACAGAGGCCGCAGTTGGTGCAGACCCACGGATCGGAACTGGCCGGCCCCCGCCCGCTCACCGTCTCCAGCAGCGTCTGCCTGCCGTCCATGGGACAGGCCTGGACGCAGTTGGCGCACCGGTTGCAGGCCTCCCGGTCGTGACCCACCCGGAGCAGGGCGACCCGCCCCAGCAGGGAGAAGGCGGCGCCCGCCGGGCAGACCGACCGGCACCAGCCCCGGCGCAGCACGAAGAGGTCGAGGGAGATGACCAGCGCCAGGATCAGCGCTTCGGCCCCCGCCCCGAAGAGCAGCATCCGCATCAGGGTGGCCTGGGGGGAGATCCACTCGAAGAGGGCGATGCCGAGCAGCGCAGCGGCCCCCAGCAGACCCAGGGCCAACGCCCACCGCACCCCCCGGCGCAGGGAGGAGCGCCGGGCGATCCGCTCCATGGGCAGGTGGTCCAGCCACTCCAGGAGCGTGCCCAGCGGGCAGACCCAGGAGCAGAAGGCCCGCCCCAGCAACAGGTAGAGCAAGAGCACCAGCAGCGCACCGCCGGCCAGGGCGCCCCCGGCCACCAGCACCTGCGCCGCCGCGAAGGGGTCGGTCAGCTCAAAGCCAACAAACCGGGAGGAAACGAAGGTCCCCGTGAACCAGGGAACCCCCGCCAGGGGCAGCAGCAGCAGCCCGAGGAAGAGCAGTTGGGCGGTGAGGCGGAGCCGCCGCCACCAACCCTTGGGCAGAGCCCGCCGGGGCGGCGTGGCCGCCACGGCGGGCTGCGGGGAGGAGAGGGAGTCGGTCCGCATCGGTTCAGGCCTTCTGGACCTTCACGGCGCAGATCTTATACTCGGGCTGCTTGGAGGTCGGGTCGACGGCGTCGTTGGTCAGGAAGTTGCAGAGCCGGCTGACGTCATCGTCGTGCATCAGGAGCATCACCATGTTCTCCTGCGGCACCGCACGCCCGCCCACCCGCGACTTGACCGTAATCGTGCCGCGCCGCGAGGTCAGCTTCACCATGTCGCCGCTCTTGATCCCCAGCCGCTCGGCGTCGGCCGGGTGCAGCTCGCAGTAGAACTCGCCGGCGCCCTTCATGATCTCGGGCACCCGCTTGGTCATGGTGATGGTGTGCCAGTGCTCCAGGATCCGGCCGGTGGAGAGGAAGAAGGGGTACTCGGCGTCGGGCTGCTCGGCCGCCGGGGTGTGCGGCCGGGCCCAGATCACCGCCCGGCCGTCGGGCTTGCCGTAGAACCGGATCCCCTCGCCCGGCTTGACGTAGGGATCGCTGCCCTCCCGGTACCGCTGCTCCGTGCCGTTGGGGGCGGCATCGGTCACCGGCCAGCGCAGGCCCCGCTCCTTCTTGTAGCGCTCGTAGGAGGCGAACTCGTACCCGGTGCCCGGGCCGAGCTTCCGGTACTCCTCCCAGATCACCTCGTTGGAGGTGTAGTGGCTGAAGAGGTCGGCGTAGCCCATCCGCCTGGCGATCTCCAGCAGGATCCAGACGTCCGGCTTCGACTCGCCCTTGGGCTCCACCGCCTTCGCCATGTGCTGGGTCCGGCGGTCGGTGTTGCCGTACATGCCCTCCTTCTCGCACCAGAGGGCGGAGGGGAGGACCACGTCGGCCAGCTCGGTGGTCCGGTTGTGGAAGGCGTCCAGGCAGACCAGGAAGGTCTTCTCGCAGGAGGCCCGCACCGAGTTCAGGTTGGGCAGGGAGTGGCCCGGGTTGGTGCAGACCACCATCAGCGCCTTTACCTTGCCCTCGCCCGCCGCCTTGAACAGGTCGACGGTGTGGTAGCCGGGCTTGGGGGACATCTTCTTGTAGTCGACGCCCCAGACGGCGGCCACCTGCTTCCGGTGCTCCTCGTTGGCCACCAGCCGGCCCATCGGCAGCAGGTGGGAGAGGACGCCGCCCTCGCGGACGGTACCGCAGGCAGAGGGCTGACCAGTCAGGGAGAAGGGGTTGTTGCCCGGCTCGCAGATCTTGCCCGTCAGCAGGTGCAGGTTGTAGATGGCGTTGTTCAGCCAGGTGCCCACGGTCCGCTGGTTGATGCCCATGCACCAGAGCGACATCGTCTTCTTGCCCTTGGCGCCGATCAGGCGGGCCGCCGCCTTGATATCCTCGGCGTTCAGGCCGGTGATGGCCGCCACCTTCTCGGGGGTGTAGTCCTGGAGGAACTTCACGTAATCCTCGAAGGTGATCTTTTCGCCGGCGCCCTTCATGAAGTTGGTGTGCTTCTGGATGAAGGCCGGATCGTGCAGGTTCTCGGCGATGATCACCTGGGCGAAGGCGTTCAGCAAGGCCAGGTCGGTGCCGGGCTTGAAGGGCAGGAAGATGTCGGCGATGTCGGCCACCCGGTGCTTCCGGGGATCGGCGAGGATCACCTTTACATCCGTGCCGGTCTGCTTCCGGGTGGAGATGCGGGAGTAGGGGATCGGGTGGGCCTCGGCGGTGTTGGAGCCGATGATGAAGAAGACGTCGGCATGCTCGATGTCATCGAGGTTGCCCATCGGCTCATCCTTGCCGAAGGTGGTGGCGAAGCCGGCCACGGCGGAGGCCATGCAGGTCCGGGGGTTGCCCTCGATGTTGTTGGTGCCGATGGCGCCCTTGAAGAGCTTGTTGGCGATGTAGCCTTCCTCGATCTGCGACTGGCCCGAGCCGTAGTAGCCGACCGAGTCGGGCCCGTGCTTCTCGATGGTCTCCTTGAAGGTCCTGGCCACCAGGTCCAGCGCCTCGTCCCAGGTGGACTCCACCAGCTTGCCGTCCTTGCGGATCAGCGGCTTGAGGATCCGCCCCTCGGTGGTGTTCATGATCCGGTCCAGGTAGTAGCCCTTGACACAGAGCAGCCCCTTGTTGACCGGGTTCTCGGTGTCGCCCTTGACGGCGACCACCTTGCCCTCCTTGGTGCCGACCATCACGCCACAGCCGACGCCGCAGTAGCGGCAGACCGTCTTATGCCAGGTGGCGCCCTCCACCTCAGGGTTCGACTTCGGGGCGACGGGCTTCGGGGAGCTACAGCCCGCAGCGGCCAGCGCCGCCGCCAGGGCCGATGCCTTTACGAAAGAACGGCGGGAGAACTCCATCTGTCTTCCTCCTCAAGGTCGTAAATGTAGGTAGGCATGACGGTATAGATGCCCTCGACCTGGACCAGCTGGTTGACCACCGAGGCCGACGCCTCCGGGCTGACCGCCTCCAGGACGCAGACCACCCGGCCCCGCTCCAGGAGCGTGATCTCGCTGACGCCGGGAGCCGCCCGCAGTTGGGCGACCACCGAGTCGGTCAGCGCCGGGTTGTACTGGATCACCAGCCCGCTGATGATCATCGGCGGTCCTCCCGGTCTCCGTGCGGGTCATCCCAGTGGCAGTTCAGGCAGCCCCGGTTCTCCGGCGCCTTCACATGCTCCGTGTTCACGTGGCAGGCAATGCAGTTGTCCAGCAGGATCCGCTCATCCTCCGGCTTCAGCTGGACGTTGGCGTCACCGGAGACCGTCTTCCAGATATGGATGAAGCCCTTCTCGTACTTCTTGGCCAGGCCGTCGGGGAAACCGTGGGGCAGGTGGCAGTCGGAGCAGGCGACCTCCTTGTGCGCCTCGGACTGGCGGTGGGCTGAGGCGAACTCCTGCATACTGTGACAGGTCGCGCAGGCCGTGGGCTCAGCCCCCGATGCGGTCAGCGCCGCGGGGCCGAAGAGGGCCAGGACGAACAGGCCGGCGATGGTGCCAATGATCCACCAACGCTTCTTCACGCAGATCCCTCCTGAGGGGTATGGATTCTTACTTTCAGGGTAACAGCCAGGAATTGTGGAGGGCTTACGTGGATCTTGTGAGATTCTGAACACAGTGAGCAAAATCACAGCAAAGAAAAAGACCGGTAGGGCTACCGGTCTTCTTCGGCGTAGTACCTTCGCGCTACGACATCGGGTCTGGAACCGAGGGGCTCGCCCCTGGGAACTAGTCTGCCATCGCTGCCTGTACCTTCTTGACGAAGGACATCTCCAGCACCGAGGCCACATCGATCTGCGCATCTGCCGGGAGCGTCCCCGATCTCTTCAGCGCCTGCACGACGGCCTCAAGCGACTCCGGGGTCAGCTGTCCCGTAGGCGCCAGGGTAGGCTTGGAGTGTTCCAGAGACTTCATGTAGACGGACTCATTGGCCCGGTACTCGGCGGGAAGCACGGCGGCGATCGACTCCAGGTCACTCTCCGCAATGAACCGGTGGGCTCGCATGATGGCGTTGACCATCCGCTGCACCAACTCCGGTTTCTGCTCCAGCACCTCGCGCCGCGTGACGAGGCCGGTAAAGGGGTACTCGGTCCCATAGAGCCAGAGGGTGTCCTTTTCGGTCGCCAGATCGAACAGGATATAGGCCTTGTTCTGCATCACCAGGTGCATGGCGAAGGGGTCGAAGTGCATCGCCGCCTGGATCGAACCCACCTCCATGGCGGGAGCCATCGTTGTGGTGCCCACCGAGACGACCTCAACGTCCGATGGCTTCATGCCCACCTTCTCCAGCAACGCCTGGAGCGCCATGTGAGTCCCCGAGCCCAGCGAGGAGACGCCGACCCGCATCCCCTTCAAGTCCTCGACCTTCCGGACACGGTGGGCGTACCGGCTGTCCACGATCAGGGAGAGACCTGAAAGCCGGGTGAATCCGGCTACCACCACCAGATCGGTGCCCTGGGCCTTGGCCTTGAGGGCGTGCTCCACCGACATGGCGGCGAAGTCTGCGCTGCCCCCGATCAGAGCCTTGGCGGCGTCCGCACCGCCCTTGGTATCGACCACGGTCACCTGAATCCCTTCCTCTTCGAAGTATCCCCCGTGATGGGCGATGGCGGCAGGCAGGTAGATAATGCCGCCGAGACCACCGACGCTCAGCGTCACCCTGGAAGCGGCCTTCGCCCCCGAGGTCGTTCCACAACCAGACAGGAGTACCGTCAGCAGTAACAGGAGCGCTCCAATCCAACGTACGGATCGCATCTCACGTGACCCCTTTCATACTGGCAATACGGTTTTCACCTGAGCTGCCACGCGGTGAACCGCGCCTCCAGCCGCTCCAACCCCAGGTTCATCACCAGGACCATCAGCGACAGCATCATCAGCCCGGCAAAGACACCGGTGGCATCGAACATCCCTTCAGCGAACTGTATGAGATGACCCATGCCCTTGGCGGAGCCCATATACTCCCCTACCACCGCGCCCACCAGGGCGAAGCCGACGCTTGTCCGAAGCGAGGTGAAGACCCAGACCAGGGCGGAGGGCAGCAGTACATAGCGCATCACGTCCCGCTCAGAGCCTCCCAGGAGGCGCACCTTGTAGATCAGACTGGGATCGACCTCCTTCAGCCCCTGGAAGGTGGAGAAGAAGACGATGAAGAGGATCAGGCTGATCCCCAGGGCAACCTTTGAGGCGACACCCAGGCCGAACCAGAGGATGAAGATGGGACCCAGAATCACACGCGGCACGGCGTTGGCCAGGGTGAAGAAGGGGAGCAGGACCCGTTCGGTGAGAGGGCTGTAATAGCAGACGAAAGCGAGCACCAGCCCCAGCACCACCCCGACCAGAAAACCCAGGACCGTCTCCCACAGGGTGAGGGCCATGTGGCTCCAGATCTCGCCGGAGCTGAGCCACTCCCACATCCGCATGAAGATGGAGGTGGGCTTACTGAAGTAGAAGTGTGCCTGCCGGTTCAGACGGCCGGCGGACTCCCAGGCGACCAGGGCGGTGGCCAGGAGAAGTCCCTGGATCGCCCAGACCAGACCGCTACTTACCCCGCTGTGCCTCTTCATAGGCGGAATGAACCTCCTCCCTCAGATCGTTCCAAATGGTGCCGTACAGCTCATGAAAGAGCGGGTTCAGTCGGATCTCGGTGATCTCCCTGGGGCGGGGGATGCCGATCGGGTAGGTGCTTTTGACGGTCGCAGGGCGGGCCGTCATGACCACCACCCGGTCAGAGAGGGCGATGGCCTCTTCCAGGTCATGGGTGATAAACAGAACGGTGGTCCGCAGCGCATCCCAGATTCGCAGCAACTCGTTCTCCATCAAGTTGCGCGTCTGCACATCGAGGGCGGAGAAGGGCTCGTCCATCAGAAGCAACTCTGGTTCATGGACCAGCGCCTGGGCGATGGCCACCCGCTTGCGCATGCCCCCGGAGAGCTGGTGCGGGTAGTGGTTGTGAAATCCCCCCAGACCCACGCGCTCGATCCAGTCCATGACCCGGGTTTGGATCTCGCTCTCCGGCCGGTGCTGCAGGCGCAGAGCCAGGGCGATGTTCTCGAAGACGCTCTGCCACGGCAGAATCGCATCGGTCTGAAAGACGTAGCCAACCCTCTCCTGCACAATGGAGCGGACGCGGCGTCCATGCAGGAGTACCTCGCCGGTGGATGCCGGCAGGATGCCACAGGCGATGTTCAGCAGGGTCGATTTGCCACAGCCGCTGGGCCCGACCACCGAGACGAACTCGCCCTCGCAGACCTCCAGGTGCAGGTCGCGCAGCGCCTTGACTGCTCCCCGCTGCGACTCGTAGCTCAGGGAGACATCTTGGAACTGGAGCACGGGAACCGGCATGGGATGCACCTCCTTTGACCTACCGCCCTGCTGGAGGTCCTGAAGACGCATCCTTCCCAGGGCGTGTAATATAAATGTATTTGCAAGGAAAGAATGGCATCAATATGGTATATGTTCTGCTGATAATTGGAATCTCCTGCAGAACCAGGTTCAAAAAGGGAAAAATCGCGCAAGAAGCGGGCGTGATCCTGCGGTCCGGGTATTACAACTCCGCTGCAGCACAAGGGAAGTTCGCCCGGCGAAGCGAACTCCTCCGCTGTCACGACCTAAATAAAGGAGGAAGATCGCATGCGCAGGCTCCTCGCTCTCCTGCTCCTCACCGCCCTGAGCCTCTCCCTCGCCGCCGGCGCCGGGGCCGCCCCGCCGGAGGAGGAGGGCGTCCGGATCGCCCTCTCCGCCGAGGATGCAGCCGCAGCCGGACTGAAGGTGAGGCACTCCTTCGGCCGGAAGGTGACCGCCCACGTGACCCAGGCCCAGCTCGAGGACCTGCAGCGGCAAGGGATCGCCTACGAGCGGGTTCCGTACCGGACGGTAGACGGCTCTGCCCTCCAGAGCGACAAGCCCAAGAAGGGCGAGCGCCCGCTGCCGGTCACCCAGGTCCCCTACGGGGTCAAGATGATCTACGGAGAGCCGTGGCTGACCCCGGACGGGATCAGCGGGGGCGAGGGCCGGATTGTGGCGGTTCTCGACACCGGCTCCGCCGACCATCCGGACTTCTACCGGGGCGGTCAGTCGATCATCCTCCAGTGCGTCGACTTCTCCCAGAAGAAGCTTCAGACGGTCCCGGGGTTCTGTGAGGACCGGCACGGCCACGGCACCCATGTGACCGGCATCGTCGCCGCCACCGGCGGGGCGGACGGGAACGGCATCTACGGGGTGGCGCCCGGCGCCTCCATCTTCAGCTACAAAGTGCTGACCGACAAGGGCGGCGGCTACGCCGATGACATCGCCCGGGGGATCGAGTACGCCGCCGATCAGGGCGCCGACATCATCACCCTCTCCTTCGGCCTCTTCGAGCCCTCCGACCTGGAGCTGCGGGCGATCGGGCACGCCCGGTCGGCGGGCGCCCTGGTGATCGCTGCGGCAGGAAATGCCGGGCCGGCCCCCGGGTCCATCGGCTACCCGGCCGCCTTCCCGGAGGTGGTGGGGGTGGGCGCCCTCAACCCGGATGAGTCGGTCGCCCTTTACTCCAGCAGGGGCCTGACCGACGGCAGCGACGGCAGCATCACCGAAGGGGAGTTGGAGCTGGCAGCCCCCGGCACCGGCGTCCTCTCCACGGCCTACAGCGGGGGCTACGAGTACCGGAGCGGCACCTCCATGGCCGCCCCGCACATCGCCGGCCTGGCGGCGAAGATGTGGCAGGGCAGCGCCGAGGCGACCCGTGACTGGCTGGTCCAGCACGCCCGCGACATCACCACGGCCGAGGGGGCCACCGATGCCGTGCAGGGCTTCGACACCGCCTCCGGGTATGGCCTCCCCCAGATCAACCGGCTCTCCCAGCCGCTTTGGATCGACTGAGAGATCGCCCTCGAGTCCTATGGGCCCGCCGTCAATGGCGGGCTCCTTTTCATTCCCGAAACATTAGGAAGGGGTAATAAATTTAAGTC
>JBMONC010000056.1:0-5382 GCA_049324875.1 Bacillota bacterium | reverse complement strand
ACGGCTCGCAGGTGATCACCGACTGCGCTGACTTCAGCAGCCGGCGCAGCGACTTCATCGACGGCTCCTGCGATGACGGCCACGGCCACGGCACCCACGTGACCGGCACCGTCGCCGCCGCCGGCGGTCAGGACGGCAAGGGCATCTTCGGTGTGGCGCCCGACGCCTCCATCTACAGCTACAAGGTCCTGGCCGACAACGGCTTCGGCTACGCCGACGACATCGCCCGGGCGATCATGTACGCCGCCGATCGGGGCGCCAACATCATCTCCATGTCCCTCGGCTCCTCCTCGCCCTCCTCGCTGGAGCTGGATGCGATCCTCTACGCCAACTCCAAGGGCGTGCTGGTGATCGCCGCCGCCGGCAACTCCGGCCCCGAGGCGGACACCATCGGCTACCCCGCCGGCTTCAAGGAGGTCGTGGCGGTCGCCTCGCTCAACCCCGATGAGGTGGTCTCCTACTACTCCAGCCGGGGCATCGACGACGGGGACGACACCAGCATCGTCGACCGGGAGGTCGAGGTCTCCGGCCCGGGCCGGTCGGTGATCTCCACCTACAAGGACGGCGCCTACTACACCATGAGCGGCACCTCCATGGCCACCCCGCACATCGCCGGCCTGGCGGCCAAGATGTGGCAGGGGAGCGCCTCCGCCACCCGCTCCTGGCTGGTCAGCCGGGCCCAGAATCACGACATCACCGAGGCGGAGCAGATCAACAACGCCGGCACCGGCTACGACATCGCCGCCGGCTATGGCCTGCCCCAGGTGACGACCAACAGCCAGGCGCTCTGGCAGAACTGAGCAGCAGAGAGCCAGCCGGCCCGCCATTTCGATGGCGGGCCGCTTCTCGTCTAAAGTCGTAGTTCGAAGAGGGAACCCGGCGGCGAAGGGCGAATGATCACTTCTGGTCATACCCCTCATCGACCCGGTCCCAGGGAGGATGAAGCAGATGTCGCACAAGGCCGTCTTGAACTGGAACGGAAACGGAACCGCCTTTGACGCCACCACCGGCACCGGTGCCGACCTGCAGATCGGTCTGGACAGCGAGGGCCGGCCGGTGGGCCCCCGGGCCAAGGAGCTGGTCGTCCTCGGCCTCGGCGCATGCAGCGGCAGCAACCTGGTGACGCTCATGAAGAAGATGCGCCAGCAGGTGGAGCGGATCGAGATCAGCGTGGAGGCGGAGCAGGCGGCGGAGGATCCGCAGGTCTTCACCCACGTCATCACCCGCTACAAGCTGTATGGCAAGTCCATCGACCCGGCAAAGGTAAAGAAGGCGCTGGACTACATCGAAGAGAAGTATTGCGGCGTGCTTCATATGGTGAACAAGACAGCGAGGACGGAGTACGCCTTCGAGATCGTGGAGGTCTAAATGCGGCTGCTCTCCTATCTGCACAACCGGACCAGCATCTTCACCAAGGTCCTGGTGGCCAACGGGATGATCGTGCTGGCCGGCGCGATTTCGGCGGTCCTGGTTGCCACCCACGCCTGGCGCGGCCAGGCCCCGGACCCGGTCTGGGAGTTCGCCCTCATCGCCATCGGCCTGCTGGTCTCCCTGGGGGTGAACTATGCGATCCTCCGGGTGGCCTTCCGGCCGCTCTTCACCCTGCAGGCGACGCTCGACCGGGTCCGCCGGGGCGATTTCTCCGCCCGGGTGCCGACGGTGGAGGGGGATCCGGACATCGCCCGGGTGACCGAGATCGCCAACCTGATGCTCGACCGGCTGGCCGAGCACCGGCAGGCGGTGGCGGCCCAGATCCTGCGGGCGCAGGAGGAGGAGCGGAAGCGGATCGCCCGGGAGCTGCACGACGAGACCGCCCAGTCGCTCACCTCGATCCTGGTCAGCCTGGAGGGGATGGAGCAGCAGTTCGGTGCCGACGGGCTCGACGAGCAGATGGTCGCCCGGCTGCGCCACACCAAGGAGATCGCCCAGCGGACCCTGGATGAGACCCGCCGCCTCATGTTCGACCTGCGCCCCTCGGTGCTGGATGACCTGGGGCTGGTGCCGGCCCTCCGCTGGTTCATCAGCCAGCGGGTCCTGCCCGCAGGGCTGAAGGCGGACTTCCAGGCCACCGGACTGGACAGCCGCCTGCCGGAAGAGCTGGAGACCGCTTTTTTTCGGATCATGCAGGAAGCGATCACCAACAGCGTGAAACATGCCAGAGCCAAGTCAATCAAGATCCACCTGACCAACGAGGGCGACCAGATCGTCGGTGTGGTGGCCGACGACGGACAGGGCTTCCACCCGGTCCACGTGGCAGGCAGGAAGGATAAAGACCGCGGACTCGGACTCTTCGGGATGCAGGAGCGGGCCGTGCTTGTGGGGGGCAGCGTTCAGATCGAATCGGCGCCGGGGCGGGGGACTACGGTTCGGGTGACCGTTCCGAACCGCAAAGGGGGCAGCAGCTAATGGGGAATATTCGCGTTCTACTGGTCGATGATCATGCGATTTTGCGGGAGGGGATCCGGTACCTCCTCTCCGCGAGCGGCGAGGTGGATGTGGTCGGCGAGGCCCAGGACGGCGTGGAGGCGCTGGAGATGGTGGAGCGGCTGAAGCCGGACGCCGTGCTGATGGACATCGCCATGCCCCGCATGAACGGCATCGAGGCGACCACCGAACTGAAGAAGCGGCATCCGAACCTGCCTGTCCTGATCCTCTCGATGTATGACAGCGAGGAGTATGTCCTGCCGATCCTGAAGGCGGGGGCTGCCGGCTATGTGCTGAAGCGGGCGGCGGCGCAGGAGTTGGTCTCCGCCCTGAAGGCGGTGGTGGCCGGCCAGGTGATCCTTCACCCCGATGTGGCCCGCACGGTGATGGAGAACCTGCACCAGGGCCAGGGGGGCGGTGGGAACCAGGCTGCCCCGGAGCGGCATGAGGGCGGCATGCACCCGATGCTGGAGCAGCTGACCGACCGGGAGCGGGAGGTGCTCACCCTGATCGCCCAGGGGCTGACCAACCAGCAGATCGGCGAGAAGCTCTTCATCTCCATCAAAACGGTCCAGGCCCACCGGGCCAACCTGATGGAGAAGCTGGACCTGCACGATGCCGTCGAGCTGACCAAGTTCGCCATCAAGACCGGGCTGGTCTCGCTGGACGAGATCTGACGGCCGCAACACCGAAGCCCCGCCGCAGCCCGGCGGGGCTCTGTACACCAGCAGGGAGGATCCGATGTCAAAGCTAGTAGGCGCCCAACTGAACGATGATCTCTTCGCCAAGCTGCAGGGGGGCCGGCTCTACCGGGAAGGCGGGCTGGGCCTGGCCGCCCTCACGGTGGACGAGCAGGGCTGGCCCCATGTGGCCATGGCCCCCGGGGCGGTGGCGGTCCACCGGGACCGGCTGGTCCTGGCGCTGGGCGGCCGCTCCCGGTCGCTCCAGTTCGCCGAGGCCACCGGCAGGCTGACCCTGCTGGTGGCCGGACCCGAGACGCTGTACTACATCAAGGGCCAGGCGGAGGTGATCCGCCGGGAGATGCGGGTGATTCCACAGGAGACCGCCCTGCTGCTCCGGGTGACCGAGGTGCTGCAGGACATGGAATCCTTCGTCACCATCACCGGCGGGATCAGCTATCGCTACGCTCTGATGCACGAGGACTACATCAAGGTGATCGGTGCGCTGCTCGATGAGATGCAGGCGCTGGCGGAGGAGAACTAGATGCGAATCGTGGTCGGCATCAGCGGCGCATCGGGCGCCATCTACGGGGTTCGGATCCTGGAGGTGCTGAAGCGGCTGGGGGTGGAGACCCATCTGGTCCTGAGCGGCACGGCGGGGGAGACGATCGAGTACGAGACGCCCTACAGCCTGGATCAGGTGGCCGCCCTGGCCGACAAGGTCTACCCGGTCCACGACGTGGCGGCGGCCATCTCCAGCGGCTCCTTCAAGACCGACGGGATGGTGATCGCCCCCTGCTCCATCAAGACCCTGGCCGGGATCGCCAACTCGTACAACGAGAACCTGCTGACCCGGGCGGCCGACGTCACCTTAAAGGAGCGGCGCAAGCTGGTCCTGATGGTGCGGGAGACCCCCCTCCACCTGGGCCACTTGCGCCTCATGGTGGCGGTCACGGAGATGGGCGCCGTGGTGCTGCCCCCCATGCCCGCCTTCTATCACAAGCCTCAGACGCTGGACGACATCATCAACCAGTCGGTGGGCAAGGCGCTGGACCAGTTCGGCCTGGACGCCTCGCTCTTCAAGCGCTGGACGGGTCTGAACGGCTAGCGCCCCCGCCACGGACCCGCCTGGGGTCGCACCCCCCGTCCCGGCCGGACATCGTAGACAAGCCCCTCGTAGAGCACGGTCAGATTTCCCAGGGAGACCGCCCGGATGCCCGGCAGGTAGTCCAGGTCGTCCACCTCAAACCCGGGCTCCACGTGAATCGAGACGGTCCGCCCGTTCAGCAACTTCAGGTTGAGCTCCGTGTACATGCGTCTGCCTACCCCCCTGTACGAGCGAATCCGTCAGGAAAATCGGTACGATTTCCATCTGATGGAAGGAACTACCATTTCCTGTGGCGAATGGTCCCGTATAGGAAATGGGGGGATGGGGAGATGATGGATCAGAGGGGCAACCCTGAGCTTTGGGAACTGGCAGAGAATCCGGTCCCGGGCGACGCGGATTTCTATGCTCAGTATGCCCGCTTATCCGGCGGGCCTGTCCTGGTGCTCTTTTGCGGTTCAGGTCGAACCCTGGTGCCCATTGCCCGGCAGGGTTTGCCGGTGATGGGGATGGAGACCGACGCTGGCGTGGTCGAACTGGCCCAGCGACGAGCGCAGGAAGCCGGAGCGACCAGAGCGCTCTTTGTCCGGGGCGATCCGACCCGCTTTTCCAGCGGCGCCAAGCATGCGCTGGTAGTCATTCCCAATGGGGGGCTGGGGCGGCTGCTGACCGCCGAGGACCAGCGCGCCTGCCTGCTGGCGGCTCGGAATGCCCTCACCCTGGGCGGCAAGCTGCTGCTGGACCTGCCGGTGCTGGACGCCCGGACCTTCAGCCCGCAGGATCAGCCGGTGGTGCGCCAGCTGCCCGGCGAGCCCCCTCGCCAGGTGGTCCTCCAGCGCACCCGCCGGGTCGACCCGACCCGTCAGCTGGTGGAGGAGCTGGTGGCCTGTGAGTTTCTGGAGGAGGGCAGCGTCATCCGAAAGGAGTACCTCAGCCACTCCTTCCGCTACGTCACCCCCGCCGAGGTGCTGCTGCTCCTGGAAGGGTGCGGATACAGGGCGGTCGCCTATGGCGATTTCGACCAGCATCCCTTCCTGCCGGGCGCCAGCCGCCTGATCATCGAGGCGGTCCGCCGCTGAGGCAGGAGGGCGGATGGAAGAGGTTGTCCGGAGCCTGGGCACCTCTTCTATTCTTTTCGGTTTATTGGAATCCATTTTGTTATCAAGGGGCTTT
>JBMONC010000055.1:0-8426 GCA_049324875.1 Bacillota bacterium | reverse complement strand
GAAAAGCCACCCCGTGACCAGGGTGGCTTATACCCATTCTCACCTATACCTGCTGGGGCTCCCGGCGGGCGATGCCCATCTGGGTCAGGGCCCTGGGCGAGAGGAGCCTGTCCAGTTCCTCGGCGGTCAGCAGGCCCATCTCCAGGACGATCTCGCGGACGGGGCGGCCGGTCAGGGTGGCCTCGCGGGCCACGGCGGAGGCGTTCTTGTACCCAATGACCGGGTTGAGCGCCGTGACCAGCCCCACCGACTGGGCGACCATCTGCTCGCACCGCTCCTGGTTGACGGTGATGCCCCGGACCAGGCGCTCGGTGAAGAGGCCTACAGCGTTGGCCAGGGCGTCGATGCTGGAGAGCAGGGCGTGGGCCATCACCGGCTCCATCACGTTCAGCTCCAGCTGGCCTGCCTCGGCGGCCAGGGTGACGGTCAGGTCGTTGCCCATCACAAAGAAGCAGGTCTGGTTCAGCACCTCGGCCATCACCGGGTTGACCTTGCCCGGCATGATCGAGGAGCCAGGCTGCATCTCGGGCAGGTTGATCTCCTTCAGCCCCGCCCGCGGGCCGGAGGCCATCAGGCGGATGTCGTTGGCGATCTTCCCGAGGGTGACCGCCAGCGCCTTCAGGGCGCCGCTGACAGCGGCAAAGCCGTCGCAGGACTGGGTGGCATCCACCAGGTCCACCGGCTGGCGCAGGCGCCGGCCGCTGATCTGGCCCAGCAGCCTCACCACCAGCGGCGGGTAGGCCGGGTCGGCGTTGAGCCCGGTCCCCACCGCCGTGGCGCCCATGTTCACCTCTTCCATCGCCTCCAGCGCCTGCTGCAGCCGGCAGCGGCCCCGGTGGACGGCGGTGGCCCAGGCCCGGAACTCCTGGCCCAGCCGGATCGGCACGGCGTCCTGCAGGTGGGTGCGGCCCATCTTCACCACATCGTCGAACTGGAGCGCCTTGAAGCGGAAGGCATCCTCCAACTGCACCAGGCTCTCCAGCAGCTCGCCGCTCCGGTCCAGCACCGCCAGGCGGATCGCCGTGGGGAAGACATCGTTGGTCGACTGGGCAAAGTTGACGTGATCGTTCGGGGAGACCAGGGCGTAATCGCCCTTCTGGCCGCCCAGCAGCTCGATCGCCCGGTTGGCGATCACCTCGTTGGCGTTCATGTTGGCCGAGGTACCGGCGCCGCCCTGGATCGGGTCGACCAGGAACTGATCCCGCAGCCTGCCCTCGATCACCTCGTCCGCCGCCCGGACGATGGCGTTGGTCAGGTGGGCGGGCAGGTAGCCCAGCTGGTGGTTGGCCAGGGCCGAGGCCTTCTTCACCTGGGCCAGGGCCGTCACAAGGGCCGGGTGGATCCTCTGGCCGGTGATCCGGAAGTTCTCCAGGGCCCGGGCGGTCTGGATGCCGTAGTAGGCATCGGCAGGGACCGGTTTCTCTCCCAGAAGATCGCGTTCAGTGCGAGTGGACTGCATCGGAAATGCCCCCTTCGGCCTCCATTCTAGCGAAGGGCTCGGCGGACTGAAATAGGGCTTCCAGGTCAAGTTTGTTGACACCGAGACCACCGCTCCCCACCCGATGGACTATGTCCCGGGCTGATGCTGTGTCCCAATGGTACGCCCCATGATCAGGGCGGGGAGGACCGCGGCGACCGCCGCCACCGCCAGGATGATCATCGCCGTGGGCTCATGCCCGAACCAGCGGCTCAGGCCGAGCAGGAGCAGCATCCCGGCGCACCGGCCGACCACCAGGAAGACCTCCCGCCAGACGATCCGCTCCATCTGGGTGTCGCCGCCCCCGGCGCCGATGGTGTCGAAGGTGTGGCTGAGAAAGGGGACGCCCATCAACGGCCCGGCCACGGCCACCACCAGGCTGTAGAGCAGGAGCGTCGTCACCGAGAGGTTGCTCAGCATCAGCAAGGCCGCCCCCGCCTGGACCAGCCCGCTGACCAGCATCGCCGCGAGCCAGTGCCGCCGTTGCAGCAGCCGGCCCGTCAGCCAGTTGGAGGCGGTGGCCACCGCCGAGGTGAGCAGGGAGAAGTTGCCCATCATCCGGGGGTCGCCGGTCACCACGTAGACCAGCAGCAGCGGCAGAAAGCCGAGCACCCCGTCCCGGAAGCCGGATATGACGAAGGCGCCCAGCGCCCGCCACCAGGGGCGCCCGGGCAGCCGGTCCGCCAGGCCGTCCGCCAGCCGGTAGGGCTGGTCGGAGGCCCGGGTGACCAGCCCGGCGCTGACCAGCGCTGCGGCGGCATACCCGGCAGCGGTCAGGCTGAAGACCACCTGGTAGCCCAGGGTCGCCCCCAGGCCGGCCACCAGCCGGCTGCCGGTGAAGGGGCCGATCAGCGCCGTCAGCGCCCAGCTGGCGCCCACATAGCTCCAGTAGCGGGAGCGCTCCCCCGGTTCAGTCGCCTGCTGGATCAGCATGTTCTGCCCCACCCAAAAGGCGCCATGGCCCAGGCCGCTGACGGCGCCCAGCAGCTCCAGGTATCCCCCGGCCTGGTCCCCCAGGGCCAGCACCAGGAGGTAGAAGGAGAACTGAAAGAGCAGCCCGAGCCGCACGGCGATCACCGAACGGCCCCGCTTCACCATGGGGCCCATGGCCAGGAAGGCGACGGCCATGGCGAGGAAGAGGGTGAAGTTGAAGCGGCCGACGGCGCCCAGGTCGCCCCCCCGCTCCCACATGTAGGCCTGCACGAAGAGTCCGCTCAGCGATTGTCCCAGCAGAACCAGCAGCAAGAGGGCAAGCAGTCGCCTGGCCTGGTTGTTCACGATATCCTTCCCCTCTCCATCATGGAACCGGATGGAGATTCGCTGCCGCGGCCCAAACTCCTGCAGACCCCATGCGTAGCCGGCTCCCGCTTCGGGCAGACTGCGGGCAGGAGGTGTTCCGGCGCATGCGTGACCACTGGAGGCAGATCCCGGCCCTGCTGGCGGGGGCCGGGGTGCTGGCCGCCACCCTCTACATCCTGGCCCTGCCCGGACCCCGCGACCCGCTCCTCGGCCCGGAGGGGCCGGCGGAGGCCGGCATCCATGGCGCCGGGCCGCTGTCCGAGCCGGTGCCGCCCCCGACCCGGCCCTCTGACGCCCTGGCCCGGGCGGTGGAGCAGGCGGCTCGGGGTACCCTGCCCACCACCTACTTCGCCGACCGGGCGGAGGCCGCCCGGTTTCTGGACCGGTGGAGGGGGCAGCTGGTGGAGGGCCGGGCGCTGGTCAGCACGGCCGACCAGTTCGACGCCGGGGCGGCGGAGGGGCACACCATCCCCGTCACCCTCTGGCTGGACAGCGGAACCCGGGTGATGGGGCTGGCGGGGGAGGTTGCCTTTGAGCCCTCGCCGGGCGGGCTGCGGATCGGCCGCCTGGCGCTCCGGCCGCTGCCGCTCGCCGTCCGCTCCTGGGCGGAGGCGGAGCGGATCCTGGCCCACTTCCCCACGCCGGGACCGGTCCGCAGCGCCGCCCCGTTCTACGGCCAGTTCCGCTTCACCGCCGGCGACCAGCGCTTCGCCGTGGACGCCCTGACCGGCCGGGTGAGCCGCGAATGATCCTTCCAATCCTGGCGCGAACCTTTCTGACCTTCACGGTCCTGCTGCTCCTGACCCGGATCACCGGCAAGAAGCAGCTGAGCCAGTCCACCTTCTTCGACTTTGTCTCCGCCATCGCCATCGGCGACCTGGCGGCGGAGCACCTCGGCAATCCCGAAGACCCGCTCCTCCCCTGGGTGCTGGCTACGGGCCTCTGGTTTGCCCTGATCATCGCCCTGGACGTGCTGGTGATGAGGAGCCGGACCATGGGCAAGCTGGTGGAGGGTGAGCCGACGATCCTGATCGAGAACGGGCAGCTGCTGGAGCGGAATCTGAGGAGGAACTACCTCCGGGTCGATGACCTGATGGCCCGTCTGCGCAGCCACGGCTACTTCAACCCGCGGGAGGTAGAGTACGCCGTCTTCGAGACCGACGGCTCCATCAGCGTGCTCCCCAGGTCCCAGAGCAGGCCGGTGCAGCCGAAGGACCTGGGCATTGCCACCCCCTACGAGGGGATGACCCGGGAGCTGATCGTGGACCGGCAGGTGGTCAGGGCCAACCTGCACTCCATGAACCTCAGCCTGGAGTGGCTGACCGGGGAGCTGATCAAGCAGGGCTACGCGGGCCCGGAAGAGATCTTCTACGCCGCCCTCGACACCCAGGGGAGGCTCTATGTCAACGGCTACAACGACCGGCTGGCCGATACCCATGTCAGGGTCTCCGACCAGGGCCCCCACTAGGACCCGCGCGAAGGCGCCCCACCCGGAGAGGGGAGGGCGCCTCCTTCATGTGCTTCAGTCGCCGACGCTGAGCAGCCGGGCGGCCTGTACCGCCTTCAGTGCCTGCTCCAGGTCGGCAATCAGGTCATCCGCCTCCTCCAGGCCCACCGAGAGCCGGACCAGCCCGTCGGTGATCCCCGAGGCCAGCCGCACCTCCGGCGGCACCACGGCGTGGGTCATGGAGGCCGGGTGCTGGATCAGCGAGTCGGCGTCGCCCAGGGAGACCGCCACCTGCCAGAGCCGGACGGCGTTCATCATCTGCCGCCCCGCCTCCACACCGCCCTTCACCTCGAAGGCGATGATCCCGCCGAAGCCGTCCATCTGGGTCTTGGCCAGGTCATGCTGCGGGAAGGAGGGGAGCCCCGGGTAGTAGACCTGCTCCACCATCGGGTGCTGCTCCAGGAAGCGGGCCACCTTCATGGCGTTCTCCGAGTGCCGCTCCATCCGGATATGCAGCGTCTTCAGCCCCCGGAGGAGCAGCCAGGCATCAAAGGGCGAGATCACCCCGCCCACGTTCTTCAGGGTGGTCATCCGCACCTCGTCGATGAAAGCCTGCCGGCCCACGACGATGCCGGCGATCACGTCGCCGTGGCCGCCGATATACTTGGTGGCGCTGTGCAGGACCACATCGGCGCCCAGTTCCAGCGGCCGCTGCAGGTAGGGGGACATAAAGGTGTTGTCCACCACCACGGTGATGTTGTGCCGGTGGGCCAGCTCGGAAAGGGCGCGGATGTCGGCCAGCTTCATGGTCGGATTGGCGGGCGTCTCAAAGATCAGCAGCCTGGTGTTCGGCCGGATGGCCGCCTCCACCAGCTCCGGGCGGGAGACGTCCACACCCGTGGCGGAGACCCCGAAGCGGCCCATCACATCGACCAGGAAGTCATAGGTGCAGCCGTAGATCGCATCGCCATAGATGACGTGATCTCCGGCGCTCACCAGGGCCATCACCACCGCCGAGACGGCCGCCATGCCCGAGCCGAAGGCCAGGCCGGCCTCCGCCCCCTCCAGGCTGGCCACCTTCTCCTCCAGGGCCGCCTGGGTCGGGTTGCCCAACCGGGTGTAGATGTAGCCGGGCTCCTGCCCGGCAAAGCGGGCGGCGCCCTGCTCAGCGCTGGTGAAGACAAAGGTCGAGGTCTGGTAGATGGGGGTGGTCAAAGAGCCGGTCACCGGATCCGGATGCTGGCCGGCATGGACGCAACGGGTTGCCAGGGCCTGGTTGCGCGGCTTTGTCATGGAGCGCACCTCCGATGTCTTCCCCCGCATCGCTGCGCGGAGCTGTTCACCGGCAAGGTGTTGCAAGACCCATGCCAACCGCCTCAGAACGGCCGGAGCCGCCCAGGACGGGCTTTGCAGGCCCGTGGGCCGGCGGTTGGTGGAAAGTTTCCGTTCCACCCGGAAAGTTTTCTTTCCACCCTTCACTCCTGGAGCAGGTGGGAGAGCCCCAGCCGGTGCACCTTGTTCAGGATGGTGGTGTGCGAGACCTGGAGCAGCTCCGCCGCCTTGCGGGCGCTGCCGGTCCGGCCGAGCGCCTCAGCGATGATCTGCCGCTCCACCTCGGCCAGCCGCGCCTTGAGGCCGCCCTGCTGGGGCCACTCCCCGACCGGGGCCGGGGCGGCGGCGCTCTCCAGCATCAAGCACTCGGGCCCGATCTCCTCGTCCGGGGCCAGGGCCAGCGCCCGCTCGATGGCGTTCTCCAGCTCCCGCACGTTGCCGGGCCAGGGGTACTCCTTCAGCCGCCGCCAGGCCTCGGGCTTCACATGGGGAACGGGACGGCCGGTCCGCTGGCTCCACCGCTCGAGCATGTACCGGACCAGCACCTCGATATCCTCCGGGCGGGCCCGCAGGGGCGGGATCACGATCGGGATCACGTTGAGCCGGTAGTAGAGGTCGTCCCGGAACTGGTGCTCGGCCACCATCGACCGCAGGTTCCGGTTGGTGGCGGCAATCACCCGGACATCCACGGCGATCTCCTCCCGGCCCCCCACCCGCCGGACCCGGCCCTCCTGGAGGACCCGCAGGAGCTTGGCCTGCAGGTGGCCGGGCAGCTCCCCGATCTCATCGAGGAAGACGGTGCCGCCGCCGGCGAATTCGAAGATGCCCTGCTTGCCGCCCCGCTTCGCCCCCGTGAAGGAGCCCTCCTCGTAGCCGAAGAGCTCGGACTCCAACAGCGTCTCCGGCAGGGCCGCGCAGTTGACCGGAACGAAGGGACCACCTGCCCGAGCCGACTCGCTGTGGATGGCGCGGGCGAAGATCTCCTTGCCCGTGCCGCTCTCTCCCTGGAGCAGCACCGGCGCATCCACCCGGCTGGCGGCCTCGGCGATGCGGATCACCTCCCGCATCACCGGGCTGACGGTGATCAGGTCGGTAAACCGGAGCGCCCGGGGGCGGGTGAGCGAGTGGGCCAGGGCACGGGCCTGCTGGATCGAGTGCAGGGCCAGCACCAGTCCGTCCTCCCCCAGCGCCCGTCCCGAGGCGATGTAGTGCAGCGAGCCCCGGGGCGTCCAGGCCCGGACCTCCTCGTGGTCGAAGGTGGCGGGCCCCCGGACCAGCCGGTCCGTTCCCAGCACGGCCACCGCCCCCTGCCCGATCGCCTCCTCCTCGCTGATCGCCAGAATCCGCTCGGCAGCCGGGTTCATCCCGGTCACCCTCCCGCCCCGGATCACCAGCACCCCGTCGCTGACCGCCTGCAGGATCGCCGCCAGCTCCCGGGCCCGCTCCTCCTGCGGCATCAGGGAGATCGGCTCCACCGACCGCATCCCCGGCAGCGCCAGGAGGCGCTCCAGCAGCTCCGGGTCCAGCTCTCCCTCCACCCGAAGGAAGCCGAGGCCCGGGGCGATCTCCATGGCCGCCACATCGATGCCGGCCCCGGAGACCACCGAGAGAATATCAAAGGTCATGCCGACCCGGTTTTCGGTGACGAATCGCCAGCGATTCGACATAGAGCTGCCCCCTCTCTCCCTCATCATACCGGGTTCGGCGCCGTCCCTCCAGCGCTGCGAACAAAATCGGCGCCCCGCAGCATCTTCCTGAAGGGATGGATCGCAGCGCGATCGTCCTACCCGATAGCCCATGATCCGTCAGGGAGGGAGTTCCCATGGTCGCATTCCTGCTCTGGGTGCTGCTCTTCATCCTCTGCTGGCCGGCGGCGCTGGTTGCACTGCTGCTCTACCCCATCGTCTGGCTCCTCCTGCTCCCCTTCCGCATCCTGGGGATTGCGGTGGATGGGGTGCTCCGCCTGCTCTGGGCGCTGGTCACCCTCCCGGCCCGGATCCTGACCGGCTTCCGGTGACCCGGGGCGCGCGCAAGGGGCAGTCTGCCTTCCCTGGCGGACTGCCCCTTTCACGTTTCGCTCTGATGTCTTAAGTTGATCCACTTTTCCCTAGGTTTTTCGAGGTTTTTCGACCGGTCGCGTGGTATTACCTATTATTGTGTGGCCCTGATCGACGGACAGACGGATGGCCAGCGGTTCGGGGCGCCGGGCCGGCGCCGGGCTATCGGCAGGGATGGGTGACCACCGCTTGATCACGCCGCTTCGGGCCAGTGCCACGAAGCGCTCCGCCAACGACGGGTCGAACTGGGTGCCGGCGCACCGCTCCAGCTCCTCCAGCGCACGCTCCGTCGAGAGGGAGCTGGCATAGGGCCTGGGGGTGACCATCGTGTCGAAGGCGTCACAGATGGAGATGAGCCGGGAGACCCAGGGGATCTCCTCCCCCGCCAGCCCGGTGGGATAACCCCGGCCGTTGTACCACTCATGGTGGTGGTGGACGAAGCCGGAGAGGTCGGCCAGGACGGGGGTCCGGGCGAGGATCTGCGCCCCCAGTTCCGCATGGGCGGTCATGATGCGCATCTCCTCATCGGTCAGGCGGGCCGGTTTGGTCAGAATGGTATCCGAGATCTCCAGCTTGCCGATATCATGCAGCAAGGCGGTGGGATACCATTCTGACCTCCCGGCGGGCGAGCCGCAGATGGGTCGCGAACACCTCAGCATAACCAGCCACCCGAGTCATGTGGTGGTAGGTAGGAACATGCTTGGCCGCCATCTGGGCGAGCAGGGAGCGAGCCGCTATGGGGTGCCGCGAAACGGGGACGCTCACCTGTTCTTCGATCCAGATTCGGTCCACCGACATCGGGGGCCTCCTTCGT
>JBMONC010000054.1:1544-8564 GCA_049324875.1 Bacillota bacterium | reverse complement strand
ATAGAGCAGGCCGGCGGCCGTGGCCATGGCCCGGCGGCCCACCCGGTCGGAGAGCCGCCCGGCCACCGGGGCGAGCAGCGCCTGGAGCCCGGCGAAGACCGCCAGCACCAGCCCCGCCGAGGCGGCCGAGAGCCCCCGCCCCTCCTGCAGCAGGAAGGGGACTGCCAGCAGGATCGTCTGGAAGATGGTATGCACCAGGAAAATGGCCGCGCTCCCCACCCCGAAGCCCGGCAGCCGAAAGAGGCTGAGCCGCAGCAGCGGGTCCTCCGCCCGCTCCTCGATGTACAGGAGGGCGATGCCCGCCAACCCACAGGCCCCCAGCGCCACCCAGAGGGGCAGCGGCAGCCGCCCCTCCTTCCAGAGGTTGAGGGCGACCACCAGCCCGCCCACCGCCAGGGTGAAGAGGCTGGTGCCCTGCCAGTCGAAGGGGCGGGTCTGGCCTCCGGTCCCGCGGGGCAGCGCCCGCCAACCGGCCCACCCCGCCAGGAAGATGATCGGCAGGTTGATCCAGAAGACCGCCTGCCACCCCAGCGAGCTGATCAGCAGCCCGCTGATCACCGGTCCCACCGTCAGCCCCAGGCTGAAGACGCTGACATAGAGCCCCAGCGCCTGCCCCACCCGCTCCTGCGGGTAGGTCAGCCGGATCAGGGCGGTGGCGTTGGGCGCCAGGGCGCTGCCCGCCAGCCCCTGCAGCGCCCGGAGGGCGATCAGCAGCCCGAAGCTGGGAGCGAGAGCGGCCCCTGCCGAGGCGGCGGCGAAGAGCAGCAGCCCCAGCAGGAAGATACGGGCGTGGCCGTACCGGTCGCCCAGCTTGCCTGCCACCGGCTGCAGGCTGGTCATGATGGTCAGGTAGAGGAGCACCAGCCAGGCGCCGGTGGGAAGGCTGACCCCAAAGGCGCTGGTGATGGGCGCCATCGCCACCGAGAGCATGCTGGTGTTGAGCGGAATCAGGGTGGCGCCGGCGGTGGCGGCGATGAGAACGAGGAGGCGCCTGCGTTCATCCACGTGTAAATGCCTCCTGGGATGAAGAGCCTTATCTTCGTTTTGTTCGGCACCCGAAGAAGAATGCCCTGCCGCTCTCTGCGCCACTCCCATGGATGGGTGGAACCTTGCCGGGGCCAAGCTTGGAGCACGGCGGTGCTTCCCTGCCGGCTGACCCTTGGCTTTCCGCACCCGTTCGGATCAGCATCGCCGTGGGGCTGACCCTGGTGCAGGTCGGCATCCTGATCATGGCCCGCCGGCGCGGCCAGCGCAGGGACGGCGATGAGTGAGGGGATCAGCGCTCCGGCATCTGATAGACGGGCTGCCAGGAGCGAGCCCCGTCCCCGCTCACCCAGAGGTGGCCCTGCAGGGCAAAGCCCACCTGCTCGCTGACAAAGTGCAGATCCTCCATCCCTGCCGGGTTGATTTCCCAGCGGTGGGGCTCCCAGCTCCGGCCCCCGTCCCGGGTCCAGGAGACGGTCCGCTGCTCGTACTCCCAGATGTAGCCCAACTGCGGGGTCAGGAAGATCGGGCGCCGCTCCCCCTCCCAGGCGGAGCGCTTCTCCCACGTCCGGCCCCCATCGCTGGTCGCATAAAGCGCCTGCAGGCCGAGCCGGCTCCCCTGCTTCCAGCCCCGGACGGTAAAGAAGCCCTCGGTCGGGCTGACGAACTGGGGCGGGTCCGCCCAGTGCCTCCCCGCAAAGGCGGACCGGTCGATCGCCACCCCCTGCCAGGTGCGCCCCCCGTCCTCTGTCCGGAAGAGGCCGGCCCGGTCCGGGCGGTTCGCCACCACCCAGCCCCGCTCGGGGGTGAGGAAGAAGCCCTCCCGGGCACCGGGGAGGCCCTGGTCGGTATCGCTCACCCGCTCCCAGCTCCGCCCGCCGTCCCGGGTCCGGTAGAGCGCTCCCTGGTCGTGCCGGTCGGGCCATCCCTGGACCGGCTGGACCAGGGCGACGCCCTCCTCACCGTCCAGGAACTGCAGATGCGCAGCCCGAGCGTGCAGGAAGCCGCTCTCCAGCACCCCCTCCGTCCAGGTCTGCCCCCCGTCGACGGTGCGGAAGACCCGAACCCGCCCCCCCTCCTCTGACCACCTGCCCTCGGCGTCGGTGGAGTCGCAGGCCATGGCCACCGCCGCCTCCTGCCCGTCAAATCTGTGCAGGTAGCGCGGCGAGAGCCGTCCGGCGCAGTGGCTGATGCCGGCGGGGCTCACCTCCCGCCAGGTGGCGCCCCCGTCTGCGGTGCGGTAGACCTGCCCCTGGGGACCGCCCGCCCAGCCCTCCCGCTCGTCGATCATCTGGAGCCGGGTGAGCGGCAGGGTCTGGCGGGACCCCTCCCCGGACTCCACCCGCAGCACCCGGGAGAAGACCACCACCCAGCGGCGGCCGCCCTCGGTGATGAACTCTGGCCAGCGCTCCGCCCCCTCCCGGGTGATCACAGGCTGATCGGGCACCGTGGGCCGCACCTCGGCCCAGAACTCCACCCGGTAGAGCCCGGGGGGCGAATCGGGCCAGGTGAAGGACCAGGTGCTGTAGGTGTCCTGCTGGTTCAGGGCCGGGAAGACCCGGAGAGGAGGTGCACCCGCCTCGGCCTCGGCGGGGTAGACCCGCCCCTCCACGTAGTCGGTGCCGCTGATCTGGATCGACAGGTCCAGGGAGCCCCGGACGACAGGGTGGTCGCCCTCATAGGGCTGGAAGAGGATGCCGCTGTACCCCATCGCGGGCGGCAGGCTCTCTACCCGGAGCTGATCGCCCTCCCAGCGGGCCTCCACATCGACCCCCACCTGGCGCCTCTCCCGCCTGCCCAGGTCGATCAGCCAGGTGGTCAGCGTCACCGCCGAGGGCTTGTTGCAGCCAAAGCAGTGGCCGGTGGTGACCAGGAGTTGCTTGCCGTCGGGGGAGAGGGTCAGCCTTCCGGCCGACTGGTTGGCCAGAAGCTCCGGAAAGAAGGGCTGCACCTGCCGGGTGGTGGGGTCGGCCTCCAACCAGGCGTCGTGGTAGAGCTCCCCGTAGAGGCTGGGGAAGAGGAGCCGGTTGTCGAGGCTCCAGAGGAAGCCCGGCTGGTATAACCGGACGTCCCGGGCCACCAGCCAGGGCTCCCCCCCATCTGCGGGCAGGATCCAGAGCTGCTTGGGATCGACCGCCTCCCCCACCAGCCGGGCCTCCCAGCGCCCGTCGGGCGAGGTGGCGCGCTGCCAGGCGTGCATCCGGGCCGGGGAGACCTCCGGGGCGGCTGGGGTGGGTTTCGGTGAAGCAGGGGCCGGCGTGGGTTCCGGCTGGGGCGCCGGGCTGGGCGGGGCCGGCTCGGGGCCCTCCGCCGGAGCCGAAGCGCATCCCGCCACAAACAGAAGCAAGGCGGCGACCACCACCAACCATCTGAGACGCATAGGGCAACACCTCTGCTCCATTGGACGGCCCACGCCCCGGAAGGTCGCGGCGAAAGAGGCCCACCCGGCGGGGTGGGCCTCTCATCAGCCGGTATCAGGAGACAAAGCTGACGATGATCGTGGCGATGGTGAAGTAGACCAGCATCGAGGTGGTGTCCGTCACCGTGGCGATGAAGGGACCCGAGGCGACCGCCGGGTCCAGCCCCATCTTCTGCAGCAGCATCGGCACCACTGAGCCCGCCGCCTTGGCCAGCATCAGGTTGATGGAGATCGCCAGCCCTACGATCAGGCCGATCCAGGCCGACCCGTGCCAGAGGGTGGCGGTCACCCCGAGGGCGACGCCGCAGATCATCCCGATGGCCAGGCCCAGCCGGGCCTCCCGCCAGACCACCCGCCAGAAGAGCGCCATCTCCACCTCGCCGGTGGCCAGGCCCCGCACCATCACGGTCAGCGCCTGCGTCGCCGCGTTGCCCGCCCCGCCCGCCATGGTGGTGATGAAGACCGCCAGGGCCGAGACGTTCTCCATCAGCGGGGTGAAGTGCTCAATCACCTTGCCCGAGACCAGGCTGAGGAAGAGCAGCCCCATCAGCCAGGGGAGCCGGGCCTTGACCGACGGCCAGATGTCCGCATCCAGGTCCAGGTCCTGCTCCGCATCCGACACACCGCCGGCCCGGTAGAGGTCCTCGGTGGCCTCCTCTTCAAGCACGTCGATGATGTCGTCAACGGTGATGATGCCCCGCAGCACATCCTGGTCGTCCACCACCGGGACCGCCAGCAGGTTGTACTTCTTCACGATCCGAGCGACCTCTTCCTGATCCTCGTTGACGTGGACCGAGAGGACGCTGGTCCGCATGATATCCTTCACCAGCGCCTTGGGCGTGGCGATGATCAGCTCCCGGAGGGAGAGGACGCCCACCAGCTGCTCCTTCTGGTTGACGACGTAGACGTAGTATGCCGTCTCCGCCGACGGGGCGAAGCGGCGCAGTTCATCGATCGCCTCCTCCGCCGTCAGGCTGGAGTGGACCGAGATGAACTCGGTGGTCATGATGCCGCCGGCGGTGTCCGGCCGGAAGCCCAGGAGCTCCCGGACGTCGGTGGCGTCCTCGGCGTCCATCAGCTTGAGGATGGCGCCCGCCTGGTGCGGCGGCAGATCGCCGACCATGTCGGCCACGTCGTCGGCCGACATCTCGTCCAGGATCGCCTCGGCCCGCTCCTCGGTCATGCCCGTCAGGATAGAGACCTGATCCTCGGGCTCCAGCTCAGCGATCGCCTCCGCGGCCGCCTCCTCCGTCAGCAGGTGGAGGACGGCGTTCCGCTGGTCATCCTCCAGCTCTTCGAGAATCTCCGCCAGATCAGCCGGATGGAGGGGGGTCAGCAGGTCGCGCAGCTCATCTTCGCGCCGCTGCTGAAGCAGGATGATTGTCTGATCAAGGGTGCCGAGCAGTTCCTGATCCAATGGCCTCGCCTCCTTCTGATGGAGGCCCGCACGGCCGCAGCGTGGCGCAGGAACGACAGGTCAGGGTGATGCGCATCACGGCATCGACGGCGCCGGTCCCAACTGGGGGTAACGGCGCGCAGGATCGATCGGGCACAGCGGCGGTCCGGTCACCAAGGGGCGGTCACCGGGCAACTGCGCTCCGGGATGCGCATCACCTGGACCGGTGGTCCGAGGCGGCAGGCAGCGGCATGGCAGGGCCTCTGTAATTGTTCCGCATCCAAGGTCGACTAAGACTCGGGCCCGCGTCCATGCTCCACCACCTCCTCCGCAAACCAAAGGGCGCCTCCTTTATGGCGCCCGGCTGGTACAGTCGAATCTGCCTCCTATTATTGTAGACTCGCAGGCCGGGGGATGCAACCGGCTCAGCCCAGCAGATCCCTCACAAATTCGTAAACCCGCTCCCGGGTCTCCGCCCGGTAGAGCAACTCCGGGTGGCCCGCCCTGGGCACGATGGAGAGCCGGGCGCCGGGCACCGCCGAGGCCAGGTCCCGGGCGTGCTGGAGCGAGACCATCTGGTCCTTGTCGCCCTGCACCACCAACAGGGGGATCCGAATCCGGGCCAGCTCCTCCGGCTCAAAGCCCGGCCAGGTGGTGAGCAACTCGCCCAGCTCCACCGCCAGCTCCTCCCAGGCCACCTCCACGTGCCTCTCCGCCAGCTGCTTCGCCCAGAGGGGCGAGCGGGCCCGAATGCTCTCGGGAGCGAAGCTCTCCCGCCCCCGCCGGGCCGGGCGGATGCGGGAGGCCAGCACCACCAGCCCGCCCAGCAGCCCCCTGCGGGCCAGCTCGATCCCCACGATGCCCCCCAGGCTGTAGCCGGCCAGAAGCGGCCGCTCCAACCCCAGGTGGCGCATCAGCCCGTCGATGTCATCCGCCAGCTGGGCCATGTGGAAGCTCCGCCCCGGGTTGGCGGTGCGGCCGTGCCCCCGCTGGTCGACGGCGATCAGGCGGAGGCCCAGAGGCGACAACAGCTCCCGGAGGGGCTCCATCGACTCGCTGGTCTGCAGGGCGGCGTGCAGGAGGAGCATGGGCCGGCCCTCCGCCGGACCCGACTCCGTGTAGTAGATTCGTGTCCCCGCACCTGGTGCAAACGGCATCGGTCGGCTCCTTTCACAATCGGAATCGCTCTCTTCCCTTACCTCCAGACGCCGGTAGGGCGGGTGTGGAGACGGTTCCAACCCGATTTTGTCCGGAATTCCGGCAGGAAAAACCCAATTTTATGCAGAACAGATAGTTGATAGGTGATTCCAGGTGAGGTGGTTGGCATGATGCGCCTCTTCCTGTCACACCGGGATGGTCTGAGTCTGATCCTCTGCCCCCGGTGCCGCAAGCCGCTCCTCCTGGCGCAGGAGCGGCGGGGCTACTGGCGGGTGGGCTACCTGACAGGCTTCCGTCTGCGGCCCGGCAGGCAGGCCATGCTGGTCTGTCCGGACATGGACTGCGACCACGTGGAGCCGGTGGAGATCGCCGCTTCGGCGGCGGACGCTGTCCCCTACCTGCCGTACGGTGCCGCCCACGCCTACGACTGGGAGCAGATCGGCCGCTCCTTCACGCTGGCAGAGATCCAGGGAATCATCAATGACCTGAGGCGTCGCTGGAAGGAGGGGAACCGGAAGGCGCCCTCCGCCATCCGCTACTGGCGGCACCGGCTCCGGACGGAATACGCCTCCATCATCGCCGACCTGCGCTCTTCCTACGAGCAGGGCGAGGAGATCGCCTGCACCGGGCTGGACTGGGAGCTGCGCGGGCGGGTCTCGGTCCTCTTTCGGATGGGCTTCTTCCTGACGCTCAGCCAGACGGGCGACACGGTCTTCATCTCCACCCCCACCCTGGTCCATGTGACCCGTCATCTGTGGCTTCCGTTCCAAGAGGAGGAGCAGCGGTTCGACTTCGGGGGCAAGCCCGAGGGCCGTCTCACCCACCCTCACAACCTGCAGCACCGGTTCGCGGTCATCGCCGGCCATACCGTTCAGCTGCACTCCATCTCCCGCATGGGCATCTGCTATGTCACCACCGAGGATCCCGAAGTCGCCCGGGAGCTCGGCCTCTGGAGCTTCTCCGGCGGCCGTCACGCCGGGGAGTTCCCGGTCGGGGTGCTGGAGCAGCTCTACCTGCTCGTCTACTACGCGCACGTGGGCGGATTCCGCCTTCCCATGACGGC
>JBMONC010000054.1:0-1444 GCA_049324875.1 Bacillota bacterium | reverse complement strand
TGCATGGTGGCCACCAGGTGGCCGGCCACGGCGTTGAAGTGCGCCGGCTGCAGGTTCAGCCCGGCATGGGCCCGCTCCATGGAGCGGCCCGTATAGGCCGGCCCCCCCAGGGCAAACGAGATGAAGGCGGTCTGGTGGCGCCGCTGGGCCTCCATGTCGGTCTGGGTGAAGAAATGGTTGATGGACGCATCGGCCAGGATCTTCTCATAGAATCGGTCGACCACGGCGGAAATGGTCTGGTGTCCGCCATACTTCTCGTACAGGGTCTGCGTCGTCTCCTCAAGCTTGGACATGGCTTATTCTCCCCTCCTACCGGGTTTGCCGGTTCTTCTGTTCGTATCCTACCCTGTCGAGTGGGGAGAGCGGTCCCATCTTCGTCTCATCTTCTGTCTCACGCGTCTCACAACGGTGCGGGGCGGGTCACGGACCCGCCCGCTTGACAATGCTGAAGTTGTCCCGCAGCAGCAGCCAGTTCTGGGGGAAGGGGAGCCCCAGCTTCCAGTAGCTGATCCCCCGCAGCCCCATCTCCTTGATCAGGTCGAACTTGGCCTGGATGGAGCGGGCATCCTCAAACCAGACCTCGTGGGCCCTGCCCTGCTCGTCGGTATAGCGGAAGAAGGGCGCCTGGGCCTGCGGGTCGTAGAGGATCGGCACCCCGCGGGCGGCCGCGATCCGAACCGCCTCCTGCGGGCTGACCGCCCTGGCAGGGGGCCCCCCCGGCACGAAGGGCAGGGTCCAGTCGTAGCCGTACAGGTTCTGCCCCATCATGATCTTCTGCGGCGGGATGACGGTGACGGCGTAGTTCAGCACATCCCGCACCTCGTTGATGGGGGAGACCGCCAGGGGCGGACCGCCGCCGTAGCCCCACTCGTAGGTCATCAGCACCACGAAGTCCACGATCTCCCCGTGGGCCGGGTAGTCGTGGGCCTCATACCACTGTCCCCGCTGGACGGCGCTCTCCTTGGGCGCCAGGGCGGTGGAGATCATAGCCCCCGCCCCGCGGATCCGCTCCGCCGCTGTCCGGAGGAAGCGGTTGTACGCCTCCCGGTCCTCCGGGCGGAGGAACTCGAAGTCGAAGTGGACATCCCGGAAGCCTGCCTCCCGGATCAGCCGGAGGATCTCGTCCAGCAGCCGCTCCTGCACCTGCGGGTCGTTCAGGATAATCCGGCCCAGCTCGGCGCTGAAGGCCCCCGCCTCCAGGTTGGTCACCACCAGCATCGGCGTGGCCCCGGCCTGCCGGGCGATCTCCAACAGCTCATCCAGCGGCGGAGCCTGGAGCGAGCCGTCCCGCTGAACCCGGTAGCTGAAGGGGGCCAGGTAGGTCAGGAAGGGCACCGCCTCCCGGGCAGCCGTCAGCAGGCGCGGGGCGACCTCCGCCCCCATCGGCTCCACGTAGGCGTTGGACTCCAGCCGGGGCCCCGTCGTGGCCGGTATGTAGATCCGG
>JBMONC010000053.1:240184-275066 GCA_049324875.1 Bacillota bacterium | reverse complement strand
TGGCCCGCCGGACGAAGGACATGAAGTTGTCGTCGTACTTGTAGATGGTGACGCCGATCTTCGGCTTCCCACCGGAGGCGGAACCGGAGCTGGAGGAGCTGGAGCCGGTGCTGCTCTTGGAGCCACCACAGGCGGTCAGGATCAGTGCGGAGACCGTCAACAGAGCCAGGAGCTTTTTCATGAGACTTCCCCCTTCCATGTGTGGAACAGATCGTTCTGGAGCCTATCCAAATGCTCTCAGAGCAGTTGGATCCCTACAGATGGACCGGCTGTACCTGGATCTCCGCCTCCAGCCGGGCGACGGTCTGCCGGTCCGGCGATGCCACCGATTCGGTCATGGCGTTGGCGGTGCCGCAGGCCACCCCGAGGCGGAGCGCCTCCAGCATGGACCTGCCCTCCAGCCGGCCGGCCACCAGCCCGGCGATGAGCGAATCGCCACTGCCGACCGGGTTCACGACGGGGACGGGTGGCGGCTGCAGCTGCCAGGACCCCTCCGGGCCCAGGTAGAGGAGCCCTTCGGCGCCCACCGAGACCGCCACGGCACCGGCCCCGCCTTCCCGCATCCGCTCGGCGGCGGTCAGAATCTGGCCGGAGCTCTCCAGCGAACCGCCCGACCAGGCGGTGAGCTCATCCCGGTTCGGCTTCACCAGATCGGGCCCGGCGGTCAACCCTTCCCGGAGGGCGACCCCGCTGGAGTCCAACACCACCCAGGCCCCGGCCTGCCGGGCTGTCGCCACAAGCCTGGCATAGAAGTCGCCGGGCAGCCCGGGGGGCAGCGAGCCGGAGAGGACCACCACCTCTGCTTCGCCGGCCAGCCGGGCGAAGCGTTGCAGGAACCGCTCCGCCTCCGCGGTGCTGACGACCGGCCCTGGCTCCCGCACCTCGGTGAGCGTGCGGCCCTGTCTGTCCACGAAGACGAGGCAGGTCCGGCTCTCCCCGGCGATCGGCTCAAAGGCCGGGTGGATGCCGAGCCGCTCCAGGTACTCCTCCAGGAAACTGCCCGCCCGCCCGCCGGCAAGGCCGGTGGCCGTCACCTCTACCCCAAGCAGACGCAGTACCCGGGCCACGTTGTTGCCCTTGCCACCCGCGACCCGGCTGACCGCCTGGGCCGAGTGGATCTCGCCGATGCGGAAGCCCTCCACGAAGTAAGTGGTATCAACAGAGGCGTTCAGGGTGACCGTCAGGGCCTTCTTTGCCATCGGTCGCACCCCCTAGCGCTCCGGCGAGGTGAGCGCCGGGAAGAGCGCCGCGGCGCCCACGATTCCCGCCTCCTCATCCAGGGCCGCCCGGACGATGTCGTAGGTCTCCCGGATCCCCGGCATGGTCAGCTCGTAAGCGTAGCGGCGGATGGGCTCCAAGAGCCGATCGCCTGCCGCCGCCATGCCCCCGCCGATGATCACCCGCTGCGGGTTGAAGAGGTTGGCCATGACGCTGACCCCGAAGCCCAGGTGGCGGCACACCTCATCGACCATGGCAGCGGCCCGCTCATCGCCGCCCGCCGCCCGGGCAAACAGGTCCCGGGTATCGTCGGCGACCCCCAGCGCCCGGGCCCGCAGCCCCAGCGCCTTGCCACCCACCACCGCCTCCAGGCAGCCGCGGTTGCCGCAGCCGCAGGGCGGCCCGCCGGGCTGCACAACCACGTGGCCAATCTCCCCCGGGCGACCACTGCCCCCCTGGAAGAGCTGACCGTCCATCACGATGCCGGAGCCGACACCCGTGCCCAGGGTGAGCAGCACGAAGTGCGCCAGGCCTCGTCCGGCGCCGAAGTGGAGCTCACCCACGGCGTGGCAGCGGGTGTCGTTCTCCATCGCCAGCGGTAGGCCGTAGTCGGTGAACCGGCTGAGGACATCCACGTTGGACCAGCCGGTGTTGGGGCTGTGGATCGAGATCCCCCGGTGGCGGTCGATCAGGCCCGGCATCCCCAGCCCGATCCCCACCACCTCCCGGCCCTCCGCCAGGGGCAGCAGTTCGTCGATCAGCGAGCGCATGGCCGCGAAGATCCCGTCCGGCCCTTCCGCCACAGGGGTGGGAATCCGCCGGCTGTGGAGCACGTGCCCCCGCTGATCAACCAGTCCAACGTTGATCTTCGTTCCACCGACATCGAACCCGATGGCACAGCGCTCGCTCATCTCACTGACCCACCTTCGCCTTGAAGAGATCGATGATGGCGACGGGGGTCGGGTCGACCCCTTTCTGAATGGCCATGTAGATCGTGAAGAAGTCGCCCAGCATCACCAGCGAGAGCATGCGGGCCAGCCGGCCCTCCCCGGAAGCCCAGACGCTCTCCACCCGGCCCATCCGCTCGGTCAGGATCTCGGTGGTCGCCGCCCACCGCTTCTGCATCTGGGCGCTCTCGCTCTGGTCGTCCCGGAGGAGCAGGAAGCCGAGGGAGCGGCAGAGTTCGGGCTGCATATCCCAGCCCACCGCCTCGTCGTGGTGCAGGTGGGGGATGGTGTTCCAGAAGGCCATGTACTTGCTGTTCTCACCCAGCTGGTTCTTGATCCGCCAGGCGACGGAGTCGTACTGGTCGCTGAAGCCGTAGATCACGGGGATGTACGGTCCCAGCTGGACCGCCAGCTGCTTGGCCCGATTCGCCTCGACCGGGGACTCGGGGGCATACTCCCCGGCCAACCGTGCCAGCTCAGCCATGGCGGCGTCGAACTCCGCCGCGAAGGAGGGGGCCAGTCCCCACCGCTGAAGCAGGGCGAGGATCGGCATCATGATGTAGCCGATGGCGATGCGCGGCATGAAGCCGCCGGGCACCTCCAGGTAGGGCGCCCCTGCCTGGCTCAGCACCTCCCGGAGCTTGCCGCCCGCCCCCAGGCCGATCACCAGGGCGCCCTTGGCCAGCGCCTGCGAGGCGCTGGAGAGGATCTCCTCGGTCTTGCCCGAGTGGCTGATGGCGATGACGATCGAGTGCTGGTCGACGTAGGCCGGGGCGTTGTAGCCCTGGACCGAGATGATCGGCACCTGGCACCGGTCGTGAAGGTAGGAGCGAATCAGGTTGGCACTGGCGGCCGAGCCGCCGCCGGTGCCCAGCAGCACCACCTCATCCACCCGCTCCGGGCGGGCGGGCAACGGGAAGCTCATCCCCAGGGAGAGCCCCTTCCGGAACTGCTGCGGGTAGTCCAGGGTCAGATCGATCATCTGCAACGTGTCCAGCGCACGAATTGCAACGGCATCATTCAGGTTTACGGGTGAGCTCACCGATCAAGACTCCTTTCACCTGTTACGCCCGACTCAGGCCCTTCCGTTGGAGCCAAACAGCCGGATCTTCTCACGTACCACATCCTGGACCGCCGCCCGAGACGGGGCCAGCAACTTGCGGGGGTCGGACTCGCCGGGGAGCCGCTCCAGCGTCTGCCGCAGGGCCTGGGCCCAGGCGTCCTTCAACTCCGTGGCCACGTTGATCTTGGCGATCCCCGCAGCGATCGCCTCGCGGACCTGCTCAGCCGGGACGCCGGAGCCCCCGTGCATCACCAGCGGGGCGTCGACCAACTCCCGGATCCGGCGGAGCCGGGGGAAGTCGAGCTTCGGCTCCTCCTTGTACCAGCCATGTGCGGTTCCGAAAGCGGTGGCCAGGTAGTCCATGCCGGCCTCCTGCCAGAAGCGCCGGGCGTCCTCCGGGTCGGTCAACCAGCCGTGCTGGCTCCCCTGATCATCCTCCACACCGCCCACGTGACCGATCTCGGCCTCCACCGTCACGCCGGCCAGGTGGGCCGCTTCCACGACACGCCGGGTCAGGGCCACATTCTCCGCGTAGCTCGATTCGGAGCCGTCGATCATCACCGAGGTGAACCCATGGCGGATCGCCTGCATCACCACCGAGAACGATGCTCCATGGTCCAGGTGGATCGCGACTGGGACCGGCGCCTGGATCGCCGCCTCCCGAGCCACGGCGCTGATGTAGCTCCACCCGTTGCTCCTGATCGACCCCTCTGTGAACTGGAGGATGACCGGAGCGCCCTCCTGCACGGCTACCTCCACCACAGCGGTGATCATGTCCAGCGTGTGGCAGTTGAACGCCCCCACGCCATACCGGCCGCGCTGCGCCTCTTTCAGGATCTCCAGACCTGTAACGAGCGGCATCTCCCGCAACCTCCCGTCCGGGGTTCGCAATCCGCACCTGGAAGTTTGGTTCCGAAACCCGGCCTGATCGTGTTCGGAGTGAAACATTCGGCAGGATTGTCAGTTTCCCTTCCGAAAAATCATGTTCGAACGCGAAAGAAATTCCGGCACAATGACCGGTTTAGAGGAGTAAGTAAGTTCGATGTCGAACAGAAACCGCTCAGAGGGAGGAAGCTGAATGAGCGATCATCAGAGGCGCCGCAGCATCATTCTGCAGCAGCTGCAGCAGACCGGGGCGGTGCAGGTGGGCAAGCTTTCCGAAGAACTGGGCGTGACAGAGGTGACCGTCCGCCGGGACCTGGCGGCGATGGAGCGCATGGGGCTCCTGCTGCGCTACCATGGCGGGGCCGTCCTGCCCCACGCCATGGTGCAGGACGTTCCCTTCGAGTCGAAACTCCATGACCGGGAAGCGGACAAGGCACGGATCGCCGCCGCCGCCGCTGCCCTTGTGCCCGATGGCTCCACGATCGCTCTCGCAGCGGGGACCACCGTCGCTGCCGTGGCCCGAGCGCTCAAGGGGAAGACCGGGCTCACGGTGGTGACGAACGCCGTCAACGTTGCCTGGGAGGTGGCGACCCTCCCGCAGATCCACCTGGTCGTCTCCGGGGGCAGGGTTCGGGAAGGCTCCCTCTGCATGGTCGGCCCGACCGCCGAGCACGCCCTCAGGGAGGTGGCCGTCGACATCGCCTTCGTCGGGGTCAACGGGATCTCCAGGGAGTTCGGGTTTACCACCCCCAACCAGGAGGAGGCCCAAATCCACCGTCTGATGCTGAGCCGGGCCAGGCACGCCGTCATTGTGAGCGACTCCAGCAAGTTTGGCCGCGTGGCCTTCGCTCGCATCGCCAGCCCTCACCAGATCCAGACGCTGATCACCGACGATCAGGCTCCCCCCAATCTGGTGGAGGAGCTCCGCCAGGAAGGGGTAAACGTGGTGCTTGTGTAGAATAATCAACCCGCCAGAGATCCCCTGGCGGGTTCTTTATATATCGCGTTCTGCGTAAAGGGGGCTGCACATGCAAACGATCCTCATACGACCGCGCATTCCCTTGTGGCTCCATCTGCTGACCTTTCTCTTTGCCGTTGGCGGCATCTGGCTGGCAAGGGGAGCGAGCGACCTCGTTCAGGAGGTCGTCGGCTGGGTGATCACTCTCCTCTTCGGGGGAGGATGGCTGGTGGTGGAGATCATGATCATGCTGCGGCCCCGGACCCTGGCCCTGGAGCCGGACGGGATCCGGGTCTTCATCGAGGGGGTCAGTCCCCTGATCCCCTGGGATGACGTGGAGGGGCTGGGGGTGGTGAACACCGGGTATAACACCTTCTTCGGCATCCGCCTGGCGACGTATGAGCGGTACCTGGCCAGCGCCTCGGAGGACCTGAAGGGCTTGGTTGCCGGCGGCACGGAGATCGCCAACCGGATGCTCAGCGCCAAGGCGGAGAGATTGGCCAACCAGATGCTGAGAACCCGGAACGCCTTTGGATACGACCTGATCTTTCCGGAGTTGATGATGGACCGGCCGGCCAAACAGGTGGCCGAACTGGTCCAGGTCTACGGCACGAGCGTCTCGCAGGAACGGGGCTACCAGGGGTAACGGGGCACCGGGGGCTCAGGGGAGGTTGGAGAGCCCTTGCAGGGCCGCGTGGCTTTCGTTGCCCACCGAAAGCCGGCTCACCTTCACCAGGCCGGCGGTGCGGTCGCCCTCCACGGTGGTCAGGCTGAGGTGCCCGACCTCGGCGGCGCTGAACAGGTCCTGCAGGATCACCAGCGAGTCCGGCTTGAGGCCGTAGAGCAAGACCCGCCACTCCCCCGCCTCGGTGATCTCCAGCAGGGCGTACCGGGACCTGATTGGCAAGCAAGCGCTTGCTTGGTTCAGGTTGACCTCAGCCAGTTCGATGCGCATCGTATCCCACCTCGTAGGAAATGGGCCGGAGGCACCGCCTCCGGCCTTACTGCTTACTATTGATCAACAGCGTCTCGGTCATGTCGATCAGGTCGTGAATGGTCCGAATCAGGTAGATCTGATCGGCATACTGCCCGAGGGTGCCATACCAGACGGGCGATCCCATCCAGATGGGAAACTCCTCGAAGCCATACTTGAAGCTGCCCAGGCGGACCGGCTTCACCTTGGCCTGCTGCGCCCCCGAGAACTCCGCGGAAGGGGTGATGAAGATCACCTGCTTGGCCCGCCGGCGCAGTTCGGTCATGTAGCGCCTGATCTTCTCCGCCTCTTCGGGCTGCAGCGAGACCTTGCCGTCGGTGGCGATCAGCACATAGGTGTTCTCATCCACGTAGGCTTCATCGGCGATCTCCTCCAGGGCTGAACCGAACCGGGTTCCCGCATTCCAGGACTTCGCCCCGCTGATCAGCCGCTGTACCTTCTCTTCGAAGGTTCCCAGCCCATTCAGGTAAGGGGTCGAGTGGGTCGCCTTCTCACTGAAGACGTAGCTCTCCACGACAAACTTGAAATTCAGGCTATGAAAGAAAAACAATACCACGCTCACGTAGTGGACCATGGAGTGGGAGACGTCGCCGATCACCAGGAGGCGGGCCGGCTTGACCGGCTGGGGCAGCGGGTACTCCTTCTCGACCCACTTGAAGTTCAACACCGCTCCGGCGTACCGGGGGATGTTGTACCGCAAGGTGCGGCCAATGTCCAGCCGGTTGCGGCGAGGGGCCCGCTCAAAGACCTCGTCGATGTCCAGCCACTTGCGGGCCAGGCGCTGGATCAGCTCCTCCAGCAACTGGATGTCTCGGGGCGCCAGCTTTCGGATCTGCGACGCCATCACGTCGATGTAGGCGTAACGACGGTTCGCGGCCGCAGCGCCCTCCGAGCCATCTTCGGGGGAGGCCGTCCTGGTGCCGCGCCAGAGGGACAGGCTGCTGGTGGGGGCATTCCCCTCGGGCACCGGGCCGGCAGCCGCCCCGCCTGCCCAGAGGAGGGAGCCGCCCCGCTCGCCGGAGGCGATGTCGGCCAGGGGGCCGACCGAGCCCTCCCCGGCCTCGTGCGCCGCCTCCGTCGGCTCTACGAAGATGTTGTTGGGATCCCGCGGCCGGATCATGATGCGCAGGAAGCGACCCGTCACCCGAAGGGCGCGGCTGGTCCGCCGGGTCAGGTAGTCCAGCCAGACCAGCAGCCATCGCAGGAAGAGGCGAAACGGGCGGGAAAGGGCGAGGACTAGGCGGTTCTGCCAAATCCGTCGTACCACTTCCGGAGAGCCTCCTTGACGATCGCTTCATCCTCCGGGTACTTGGCCAGGAAGCCGATGGTGACCTCGACGGTCTCGGGGGTGATCCGCCCGTCACCCACATCGACCAGAGCCCGTGCCCATTCGATCGCCTCAGCAATGGCCGGCTTCTTCTCCATATTCAGCTGTCGAAGCTGCACCACGATCCGGGCAACCCGGACCGCGAAATCCTTGGGCACGCCCACGCTCGTCTCCACGATGGCGGCCAGGGCGGCCTCCGACGGGAAGGTCAGGTCGAGCCATACCGTCCGGCGCATGAAAGCGGTATCCAGCCGCTTGTACTCGTTGGAGGTGAGGAAGACGAAGAGCGGCGCCTTGGCCCGCAGCACCTTGGACTGTCCGGGCTGGTCCAGGTTGTGCACCACCAGCTCCTTCTTGTCCAGGTAGCGCAGGAAGAAGTTCGTGGTGTGCTCGTTCAGTTTATCGACCTCGTCAACCCGCACCACGGTGGGCTTGTCGGTGAGGAGGCTCTCCAGCAGCGGCGTCCGGTTCAGGTACTCCAGGGTGTACAGGTTGGGGGGCTCGCCACCGCCCTCACCAGCGCGATAGGCCTGGGCGTCGACGATCTGCTTGAACCCGTTCCAGGAGATACCGATCTCTTCTGACTCCAGGTGGCTGTGGCATTCCAGGTCGATGAAGTTGTAGCCCATCGCCTGGGCGAAGGCCTCGGCCAGCTGGGACTTGCCGATACCCGGCTCGCCCCGCAGGCCGATCGGTTTGCCTTGGCGCAGGTATGACCAGAGCTTCTGAACGCTGATGCTGTCCAGGTAGTAGTTCTGGGCCTGCAGCATCTGCTGGAGTTCGGCAGCAGAGAGATGGAACACACGGCTCGCCTCCTTTTGGATGCGGTCTTTGGCCAGGTCGAAGGCCGCCTGGTTCCGCACCTCCTGCCGCCACAGCTTCACCCACCGGGGACCGTAGCGGACGACGGGCACGGCTATGGCAACGCCCGCGACGACGGCACCGACCAGGAGAGGATCTGGGCTCACAGGAGATCACCGCCCTTTGTGAAACGCGTGCCAAGTGGGAGACAAACATGAGAAAAGGGGGACGGCTGTCCCCTTTTCCTACAGCCACATGGCCTCGATGTGGCGACGATGTTAAGAATACGGGGTGAGCGGCAAAACTCCTGCCGGGGCACGGGGTTCAAAGCTGTGGTAGCCACTGCTCCCCCCAACACCCTATGCCGGTTTACGCGAAAGCGCTATGGTCAAGACTCCGGGCAGGAGGTGGCTCAAAGGATGCGACACTGGTTACCGATCCTGAGCCTGATCGCCCTGCTGCTCTATGCCGGCTGGGTGCTTGACCGCCACCGGGAGCAGCCGGACCGCCCGGCCATTTCCGCCCTGAACACGGTGATGGCGAAGGCCGGCGGTTCGCTGGAGTCGGCCCGGTTTCTCCTGGTGGCGCCGATCACCGACCCGGCTACCCCGGCGAGGCTGAGGGAGCGGCTCGGCTGGAAGGGCAGCCCGCCCGGTGGTGAGCAGCGGGAGGCCTGGCTCCAGACCCAGGAGGGAGCGCACTACCTGGTGCTCAACTGGCAGATGGTTGGTGAGGCCGCCCAGCGCTGGGCGGAGAACCACCCGCTCCTGACCCGCGCCCTGGAGGAGGCAGGCGTTGCGACACCCTTCCATGTGGAGCTGCAGGGGAAGATCCCGGGCAAGCGAGAGCTGCTGACCCTCGCCCACCGCGCCCTGGACGAGCTGGGGGCCTCAGCCAGGCAGCCCTGGACCGGGGAGAGATCGGCCTCCGTGGCCGGCTGGTCCGCACGGCTGCCCTCCGGTCCCCATGAGGTGAACGTGCAGGTGGCGGCGCGCCAGACCGAGGAGGCCGTAAGGCTCTGGGTCGCCTGGCCGGCGCTCACCGGCGATTACTGATCCGCGCCACCTTATGTAATACGCGGCCCGCGTCCTCCATAAAGTTTCCCTGAGAGCACGCCGGACCCCCGGCGACCTGGGAGGACGAGCCATGCAGCGGTTGCTCACGATTATCCTGCTCCTGTTGGCCGGGATCATGCTGGCCCTTCCTGCCGCCATCGGCGCCCTGGGCGCCAAACCCGCGGCCCCCCCGGAGCCCGATGGGGCGGACAGCATTCCGGTCAAGGTCTTCTTCCCCGAGAGCGGGAAGGTGGAAGCGATCCCGCTGGGAGCCTACCTGAAGAGCGTGGTGGCGGGAGAGATGCCGCCCGAGTTTGAGATGGAGGCGCTGAAGGCCCAGTTCGTTGTCGCCCGCACCTACACCGTCCGGCGGATGAAGGAGTTCGGCGGCAAGGGAGGCTGCCCGCTTCACCCCGAAGCCGACGTCTGCGCCGACTTCAGCACCAGCCAGGCCTTCCAGACCCTGGAGGGGCTGATCCGGAAGCACGGCAAGCTGACCGCCCGGAGCTTCTGGCGGCGGCTGGGAGAGGCCCAGGCGGAGACAGCGGGACAGGTGCTGACCTACAAGGGAGAGTTGATCGATGCGCTCTATCACGCCGTCTCGGGCCGGCTGACGGAGAACGCAGCCGACTACTTCACCGACGCTGTCCCCTACCTGGTCGCTGTGGACGACCGGTGGGGAGCCCACTCGCCGAAGTTGATCACCCAGAAGCGGTTCGAGCCCGGCGAGTTCGCCCGGGCGCTGGCCGCCGGTGGCAAGAGCCCGGTCCTGGCCGTGACCGCTGCCGCACGGGCCGGCCGCTCCCCGGTGCAGGTGGTGGAGCGGACCGCCACCGGGCGGGTGAAGAGCGTCAGGGTCGGAGAGCTGACACTGACGGGCCGCCAGTTCCGGGAGCGCCTCGGCCTGCGCTCCACCGACTTCCGGGTCTTCCTGGAGGGCGGGCAGCTGGTGGTGGAGACCGTCGGCGACGGCCACGGGGTGGGCATGAGCCAGTACGGTGCCGATGGGATGGCTCAGGCGGGCCACACCTACCGGCAGATCCTCAGCCACTACTACAAGGGGGCGACAGTCAGCCGGCTCTTTGATGGCTAGCTGTTAATCCATGGACTAGTCTGCACCAGATATGGGCAATCTATGGGCAGAGGTGATCTGCGTTGAAACCTGCCCGCGGCCTGTCCCATTCCTGGCTGCAGAACCTGCCCAGGGAGCGGCGGATGGCCCTGCTTTCCGCCGCCCTCCTGCTGCTGCTGCTCGGCGCCATCGTGCTCTACCAGCAGCTCCGAACCCCGGCTGATCCGGCCCCTCCGACCCCGACCGAACAGATCCCGCTCAGCGTGGAGCAGGCACCCCCGCCGCCCACCACCCCCGCGGTCCAGCCCGCCCCCTCCGGGACCACGCTCGAGCCTCCGGCGAGCGCCCCCCCGCAGGAGGCGGAGCCGCCCGCCCCTGCCCACCTGGTGCATCCCCTGGCGGGTGAGCCCCGCATGATTAAGACCTACGGCTCGCTGGATGAGGCCTACGGCGACTTCCGGCTCTATACCGCCCTCGCCTACCAGGGTCAGCCGGGTCAGGCGGTGCTGGCCGCTGCCGGCGGCCAGGTGGCCGCCGTGGAGCAGAATCCGATGGAGGGGCTGACCCTGGTGCTGGAGCATGGCGGGGGCATGACGACCCACTACACCGGCCTGGGGAAGGTGCTGGTCACGGAGGGCGCCCGGGTAGAGGGCGGCAGCATCGTCGCACAGGTGGGCGCCCCCGGTGCAGCCCGGAAGGAGATGGGGCCCCACCTCGCCTTCCAGGTCAGGATCGACGACAGTCCCGTCGACCCCGCCGCCTACCTCGCCAACTGATGAGAGGGCCCGCCCCTACCTGTCTGGCACAGGGAGAGGGGCGGGCTTTCGGTATGTTTCCTCCCCCTGCCCATATACTCTAACAACCAACCAGGGCGAAGGGGGCCCAGCGGTGAAAGACCACATCTGGAAGCGAGTGCTGGATGTTGGCAACCACATCTTCCGCACCAAGGACACCGTGCGGGATACAGCCTTGCTGTTCGGTGTCTCCAAGAGCACCGTCCACAAGGATGTCACGGAGCGCCTTCCCCGGATCAATCCGGAACTGGCCACCAAGGTGAAGCAGGTCCTTGACTTCAACAAGGCAGAGCGGCACATCCGGGGGGGTGCCGCGACCCGTCAGAAGTACCTGGAAAAGTAACCGGAAATGTTATAACACGAAGGACTTTGATTGGCTGTGTCGAACTGGAAAAGTGCTTTGGTTTGACTCTTCCAGGCCTTTGACAGGAGGCATCGACACAGTGTTCGGATGGGCGACAGACATTGGGATCGACCTGGGTACGGCGACCGTACTGATCTATGTGAAGGGCAAGGGCATCGTGCTCCGTGAGCCCTCGGTGGTCGCGATGAACCGCGACACCAAGCAGATCCTCGCCATCGGCGAGGAGGCACGGCGCATGCTTGGTCGAACCCCGGGAAACATCATCGCGACCCGCCCCCTGCGTGAGGGGGTCATCGCGGATTATGATGTGACCGAGGCGATGTTGAAGGACTTCATCCGGCGGGTGGCAGGTCCCCGCCTCCTGTCGCGTCCCCGTGTCATGGTCTGTGTGCCCGCCGGAGTCACCACGGTCGAGAAGCGTGCGGTGGTGGAGGCAGCCGTCCAGGCAGGCGCCCGCACCGCCACCCTGATCGAGGAGCCCCTGGCCGCAGCCCTGGGCGCTGGCCTGGATATCACCCAGCCCACCGGCCACATGGTGGTCGACATCGGTGGCGGCACCACCGACATCGCCGTCCTCTCCCTGGGGGGCGTGGTGCGGAGCGAGTCGATCCGCATTGGCGGCGACAAGTTCGACGAGGCGCTCGTCCGCTACGTGAAGATGAAGTACAACCTGCTGATCGGCGAGCGGACCGGCGAGGAGATCAAGATCAAGGTGGCCAGCGCCGGCTGCGACAGCCGGAACGAGCAGATGGAGGTGCGGGGCCGGGACCTGATGTCAGGCCTGCCGAAGAACATCACCATCAGCTCGCAGGAGACACGGGAGGCGCTGTCGGAGCACGTGACCGCGATCTGCGATACCATCAAGAGCGTGCTCGAGGCCACGCCGCCCGAACTGGCCGCCGATATCATCGAGCGGGGCATGGTGATGACCGGTGGCGGAGCCATGCTGCACGGGTTGGACAAGGTGATCACCTCCCGCACGGGCGTGCCGGCCTACCTGGCCGACGACCCCATCTCCTGCGTGGCGCTGGGCACCGGCAAGGCGCTGGAGCACTTCGAACTGCGGGATGACCACCTGGTGGTGCTCCGCCGGATCATGTAGGCTGCAATCACCCCCTTCGCATGGCGGAGGGGGTTTGCTGTGCAGAGGAGGAGGTTGCTCGGCTGCACGGAAGCCGAGGCGCAGAGCGCCCTGCTGACCCACAACACCTTCTCTCAGGCCGGACTCCTGATCTTTCGGGGATGCAGAGCGAAGCCCCCTGCGCCGGCAGGGGGCCCTTCTGTGGGGCTGGGCGGGGCCGGGGAGGCGAATCCGGCGTAGACCTTAAGGATCAAGGGAAACAGGGCGCAGACCAAGAAGGTTACTGCGGAGGAGGTGGAGGCTTGGCGACCTACACCATGCACGTGTATGGGGAGATGTGCCCGGCTCCCCTCATCAAGGCGGAGAGGAAGCTCCGGGAGATGGCGCCCGGCGACCGGCTGATCATGGAATCGGACCACTCCTGCACCGTGCGGCTGCTCCGGGAACACCTGCGCAGGCTTCCGTGCCGCTTCCGGGTGACCGAGGTAGCGGACGGCATCTGGCAGTTTGAGATCGAGCGAAAGTAGCCCGCCTCAGCAGAAGCCCCGCTCCGCCGGCGACCGCAGGGTCCGGAGGAGCGACCGGTCCAGGGAGCCGCGCATGCCGTTGCGGGGGTAAAGCAGCGTCCAGCGGCTGAGGAAGCGGACCCCCTCCAGGGGCGCCACCCGCACGGTCCCGATGCGGGCCTCCACCCGCACGCACCACTTGCTCAGGAGGGCGACGCCGTGCCCAGAAGCCACCGAGGTCTTCACGGCGTCGACACTGCTCAGCTCCATGGCGATGTTCAGCTCGCTCCACTTGCGGCCGAGGGACTGCCATGTCTGCTCGACGACCAGCCGGGCACTGGCGCCGGGTTCCCGCAGGATCAGCGGGGCCCGGACCAGGTCCTCCACCGTATAGACCGGCTTCTCGGCCAGCGGCCCGGAGACCGGGGTGATCAGCACCAACTCCTCCTCGCTGACGCAGGTGGACTGCCAGGAGGGCGACTGCTCCGTCACGGGGTCCACATCGGGCCCCTCCACCAGCGCCAGGTCCAGCAGCCCATCTTCCAGCTTCTGAAGCACCTCGGCTCGCTTGCCGATCACCAGCTGAATCCTGGCGGTCGGATGCTTCTGCTGGAAGAGGTAGACCGTGCACGGCAGGGCGTAGCCGCCGGCGGCCGAGGTGGCCCCGATGGTGATCTGCCGGGGCTCCGCGGCGCGGAGGCTGGCCATCTCATCCTGCAGCGACCTGTCGAGGGAGAGGATGCGCTGGGCGTACCGGGAGAGGACCTCGCCCGCCGCCGTCAACTCGACACCGCGGTTGGTGCGGCGGAAGAGCGGCATGCCATAGGTCTCCTCCAGCGCCCGGAGCCGCTGGCTCACCGCCGGTTGGGACAGGTGGAGTTCCGAGGCCGCCCTGGACATGGAGCCATGCTTGGCCACGGCACAGAAAGTCGAAAGCTCGTTGATCATCAGCGGTCCCTCCTGTCCACCTTCTGGGGGTGTTATTCTCGTGACGGCATTCACAATGCTGGGGTGGGTGCTCCTGGCTGGTACGGCCTCGGGCTTTGTCTTTCAGCGCTCCCGGCTCTGCTTCGTGAGTGCGCTCCGGGATCTCTATCTGTTCCGGGTGCTGCGGATGACCCGGGCGATTCTGCTGCTCTTTCTCGTGACGGTCGCCGGCGGCATGATTCTCTTCACGGTGCGAGGGGTGCCCGTCTCGCCGGTGATGGGGCCGACACCGCAGGGCGCCTTCGCCGGCGGCGCTATCTTCGCGGTGGGCATGGTGCTGGCGGGAAGCTGCGCCGCCGGTGCCTTCTGGCGGCTCGGGGAGGGGCAGGTATCCCAGCTGGTGATCCTGCTCGGCCTCCTGGGCGGAACCTGGGTGTGGGCCAAGGCGCCGCTCTTCCCGGTGGCCAGGGTTCAGCCTACCTTCTCCGGCTGGCTGGCCGTGGGCCTGCTGGCGATGATGCTGGCGCTGCTCTACGGGTGGGAGCGGCGGCAGGCCGAGGTCGGAGAGGAGTTGCCGAGCGAAAAACAGGATGCCCGGTTTCGGGAGCCCTGGTCCCCGGAGGCCGGGGCGCTGGGCATGGCGCTGCTGCTCATCGGGTTCATGGCCCTGACGGGCAACACCTGGGGGGTGACCCGAGCCTTTCTGCTGACCGACCGCTCCGCCGCGGTCTTCGCACTGGGGCTGGCCCTGGGAGGTTTCGCCGGTGCCAGGTATGGGCACGAGTGGCGGAGGAGGTCGATCGGCACCTGGCCCCAGGTGGCGATTCGCCTGGTGGGCGGCCTGCTGATGGGCTACGGGGCCCGGGTGGGTTGGGGCTGCACGGTGGGCGCCGTCATGAGCGGCATGGTCAGCCTGACCGTCCAGCCCTGGTACTGGCTGGCGGGAGCGATCATCGGCGCTGCGGTCGGTGCCGCCATTCTGCGCCGGTACATGAGCCTCTACCTGTGATTGTAAAGTGAAGAGTGGTCAGGGGCTATCCCCCGGTCGGTCAATTGCGAGCGTGCCATCCCTAGATACTGTAGGGGGCACGCTCTACTTTTGTCGCTAGCTATAAGGGTTCGCAATACCAATAATGCCTTCAAATGGCCGTGGCTCTAGGCTTCCCTGGAATTTTGACCGGCTGGATGCTACATTGTGAAGGGGCGCACATGGCTTCGCCGGGCCGGAGCACCTCCCCCCACCCAAGGGTCTACGCGAGTCCATGCTACGGGTACCCGTATGCGTACCCAGATTGGATACCTACGGATCCGCCCTATACGCCAAGGTGAATCGGACGGTATGGCGGATACCCGAAGCTGGAAGATTGCGATCGGCTCTAAGTGAACGGCGGAACAAACCTGTCGACATCTGTCAACCGGCCGGAGACTCGAAAGAGCAGATCAGAGGAGGTCTCATCATGATGAAGTGGATGCGTCGCATGGCCCTGGTTGTGAGCGTCTTCACAATGGTTGCGGTACTGGCTGCCTGTGGCGGTGCCAAGGAAGAGGCGAAGCCGGCTCCCGCCGCCCCGGCTGCCGCTGAGCAGAAGCCCGCCGCCCCGGCCAAGGCCCCGCTCGACAAGGCTGCGCTCCTGAAGGAGACGGCGGTCGGCTACTTCAGCAACCTGCCCGCCAACACCAACATGCTCGACGCCGCCGACCTGAAGAAGAAGCTGGACGCCAAGGACAGCAGCTTCGTCCTGATCGACATCCGCCGGCCCGAGGACTTCGCCAAGGGCGCCGTTGCCGGTGCGATCAACATCCCGATGGGCCAGATCGGCGCCAACATCGACAAGCTGCCCCGTGACAAGCAGCTGGTCGTGAGCTGCTATTCCGGCCAGACCTCCGGCCAGACCGTTGCCGCTCTGAAGATGGCCGGCTTCAACGCCATCTCCCTCAAGGGTGGCTTCCCCTCCTTCGAGAAGGCCGGCATTCCGACCCCGGCTCCCGCCGCCGCCGCCTCGCTCCCCGCTGCCGCTGCCGCCAACCTGGATGAGAAGCAGATGGCGCTGAAGGAGGCCGCTGCCGGTTACTTCAGCAACATCCCGGCCAACTCCAACATGATCGAGGCCGCCGATGTCAAGAAGAAGGTCGACGCCAAGGACACCTCGATCTTCCTGCTCGACATCCGCAAGCCGGAGGACTTCGCCAAGGGCCACATCGAGGGCGCTGTCAACATCCCGATGGGCCAGCTGGGTGCGAACCTCGACAAGCTGCCGAAGGATAAGCAGATCATCGTCAACTGCTACTCCGGTCAGACCTCCGGCCAGACCGTCGCCGTTCTGAAGATGGCCGGCTACAACGCCGTCTCCCTGAAGGGTGGCTTCCCCTCCTTCGAGAAGGCCGGCTTCCAGATCGTGAAGTAATCGCCCTTGCCAGGGGCCCTACTGCAAGGCGGTGGGGCCCCTGAAGTCCTTCGTAAACGGAGGTGAGCGTATGGCCGAACTGAATCGCCGAGACTTCCTCAAGCTGGGCGGCCTGGCCGCCGGGGCTCTGGCTGTGGACCTGAGCGCCGGCCGGCGGGCGAGCGCCGATGAGGCTGTCGAGACCAAGATCCCCACCCTTTGCGAGATGTGCACCAGCCGGTGCGGCGTCTTTGCCGTCCTGCGCGGTGAGAAGGTTGTGCGCATCGAGGGGAACCCGCAGCATCCCATCAATCTGGGCCGGCCCTGCGCCCGCGGGAACGCCGGCGTCTCATCGCTCTACGACCCTGACCGCCTGAAGCAGCCGCTGAAGCGGGGGGAGGATGGCAAGCTCCACCCGATCACCTGGGAGCAGGCCTTTGAAGAGATCGGCACCAAGCTGAACCAGATCCGCAACATCAACGGGCCGGAGGCCCTGGTCTTCGCCGAGTACAACAACTTGAACTCCGCCCTTACCAAGCGGTTTACCGAGGCATATGGTTCGCCCAACCACGTGGGTCACGCTGCGAACTGTTTCGCCAACCGGAATGTGGGCTACTCGGCCGTCTTTGGCTCTTTGCCGACGGTTGACTATAAAAACGTGAAGTACTACCTGAGCGCCGGCCGGAATCTGCTGGGCGGAATCAAGGTGTACGAGGTGGCCGGCCTGGCCGAGGCCAAGGCCCACGGCGCCAAGATCGTCGTCCTCGACCCCCGCTACTCCGAGCTGGCGGGCTGGGGCGAGTGGCTGCCGATCAAGTCGGCGGGAGACCTGGCCTTCCTCCTGGCCCTGGCCAACGTGCTGATCACCGAGAACCTCTACAACAAGCCCTGGGTGGAGGCGCACACCAACGGCTTCGATGCCCTCAAGGCCGAGATCGTCAGGTACACCCCGGAGTGGCAGGTGCAGCACACCGACATCCCGGCGGAGACGGTCCGGCGGATCGCTCGGGAGATGGCCGCCGCCGCCCCCGCCGCCGTGGTCGACCCCGGCTGGCACGGTGGCAACGGCATGTACTGGAACGGTTACGAGGCGGCCCGGGCCGGCGCTGTCGTCAACGCCCTCCTGGGCAACCTGGGCGCCAAGGGTGGTCTGAAGCTCTCCCCGAAGGTGCCGCAGGGCACCATCGACAAGCTTCCGGAAGGAGCGATCGCCGATTCCGGCGGCGGTGGCTGAGCGGCCACGGGCGCCCCTGCAGGTGCAGGGCCATGGACTCCCTACCCCAAGCCGTCCGCCGTCCGGTTCGACGGCATGGGGACCAAGTACCCGCTCAGCCTCGGCTCGATCCAGGCGATCCCGCTGGTGATGGAGAGCAAGGACCCGTACGAGCTGAAGGCGGCGATCTTCTTCCGGGTCAACCCGGTCAAGTCCTCCGGCGACATGCGGCGCTGGATGGAGGCGCTGAAGAAGCTGGAGCTGGTGGTCGCCATCGATACGCAGATGTCGGAGACCGCCATGCTCGCTCACTACGTGCTGCCCGAGTCCCACTACCTGGAGCGGATGGACGCCATCTCGGTGGTGGGCGATACGGTCTCGATCCGGCAGCCCGTGGTCAACCCGATGTACGACACCAAGTCAGGCTATGAGATCATCCAGGGCCTGGCCAAGGTCCTCGGGATCGACGGCTACTTCGACTTCGACATGGAGCGGTACAACAACGCCCTGTTGGAGCCCACCGGCTGGACCGTGGCGCAGCTGAAGGAGCAGGGCGTGATCAAAGTCTCCGCCACCCCGCCCGACTACAGCAGGCTCCCCACCGGCTCCGCGAAGGCTGAGCTGGTCCACAGGGGCTTTGCCCTCTCCGGCGGCACGGAGGTGGTCGGCTGGGTCCCGCCCAAGACCGAGCCCGAGGGCGAGCGGCTCCGCCTGCTCCACGGTCACGTGGCGGTCCACACCAACGGCTACACCCAGAACGTGCCCGCCCTCTACGCCCGGATGCCGGAGAACGAGCTCTGGATCCATCCGAGCGAGGCGGCCAGGCGGGGGATCAAGAACGGCGATCTGGTGGAGGTCGCTAACGAGTACGGCACCCAGAAGATCAAGGCGAAGGTGACGGAGGGGATCCGGCCGGACTGCGTCTGGATGTGCCACGGCTTCGGCACCCTGGTGCCAGAGCAGCGGCTGGCCTACGGCAAGGGCGCCGCCGACGGCTGGTTCTACCCGATCATGGTGACCCCGGTCTCGGGCGCCCTGGGCCAGGGCGACGCCACGGTCACCGTCCGAAAGGCAGGTGCCTAGTCGATGGCCAAGTACGCCTACTACGTGGACCTGTCGATCTGCGCCGGCTGCGAGGCCTGCACGGTCGCGTGCCAGAACAAGAACGGGCTCGCTTACGATATGCGCTACACCAAGGTGGAGCGGCTCATGGTGGGCACCTTCCCGGACCTGAAGTCCAGCTTCATCACCACCCAGTGCATGCACTGCGATGAGCCCCCCTGCGCACAGGTCTGCCCCACGGGTGCGACCTACAAGAGCAGTGAAGGCCCCGTCATCGTCGGGGATGAGAAGTGCATTGGCTGCCAGTACTGCATGACCGCCTGTCCCTACGACGCCCGCAGCTTCGACGAGGCGGAGCATGTGGCCAAGAAGTGCACCTTCTGCTTCGACCGGCTCGCCAAGGGCGAGAAGCCGGCCTGCGTTCAGACCTGCCTGACCGGCGCCCGGCAGATCGGCGATCTGGAGAACCCGGAGGATCCGATCCACAAGGCGATCGCCGCGCAGGACGTCTTCCAGGTGGGGGGGACCAGCTTCTACTACAAGCTGCCGGCCGGCATCGACCGGAGCGCCGTCCCGGCCAACTTCGAGACCTCGTCCATCACCTGGGCCTGGCAGTCGATCTTCCAGCCCGCCGGCCAGATCCTGATGGGCAGCACGGTGGGTGCGATCCTGATCAGCCTGGCTGCCAACGCCCTGAAGTCCATGCGGAAGGAGGGCAATGAGCATGGCGACCATTAAGGCAAGATCTCCGGTTCACCGGCCTGAGCACGCCCCGGAAGGGAAGGTCCTCCGCTTCTCGCTGGGCGAGCGGCTGGCCCACTGGAACCATGCGATCACCTTCCTGGTGCTGCTCTTCACCGGCATGGCCCTGGTGGTGCGGGGCGTGGCCGGCAGCCTGGGGCAGGAGACCCTGGTGCTCTTCGGCCAGATCCACCGGGTCGCCGCAGTGCCGTTCACCCTCCTGACGATCCCCATCCTCCTGATCGCGGCGCGTAAGGCCGCAGGCGAGTGGTTCCGGGATTCCTTCCGGTTCGACAAGGATGACCTGGGCTTCCTGAAGGGCTTCGCTGTCGAGTTCTTCGGCGGCCACGTCAAGCTTCCCGACCAGGGGAAGTTCAACGCCGGCGAGAAGGTGAACTCGATCCTGCAGATCCTGGGATGGCCGGTCATGGTGGTGACCGGGTGGATGATGGTCTTCAAGACCGAACTCCCCCGACCGCTGATGGAGTGGGTGATCCCCATCCACTCGATCACGGCGCTCCTGCTGGGCTGCGCCGTGCTGGGGCACATCTACCTGGCGACGCTCCACCCCAGCTCCAGAGCGGGCCTCTCGGGGATGTTCTCCGGCTGGGTGCCCGCCGACTGGGCGAAGGCGCACTACCGGAAGTGGTACAACGAGATCACGAAGAAGTAGGCTCACGAGATGAGGGCCCGACCAGCATTGGCGCCGGTCGGGCCCCTTCCATTCAGCTCGTCGCCCCGGTGTACCGGCGGAGTCCGGCCAGCCAGACCCACCGGGCGGCGAGGGCGGCGCCGGCCGCCATGGCCAGGCCGGAGAGCACCAGCCCCGGCCCCGCCCCCCGTGTCAGGGCCATGGTCGGCAGGGTGGCGACGAAGGCGACGGGCACGGTGTAGGTCAGGATCCAGCGGACCGCCCGGTGGTAGACGGAGACCGGGTAACGGCCCAGCTGCCAGAGGGCGAAGTAGAGCACCGAGGCCTCCAGGCCCGGCGCCCAGAAGGCGATAGAGGCCAGCAGGAGCCGGGTGGCCCAGGCGATCACCAGCCCTAACAGCAGCAGGAGGGCGAAGGCCCCCACCGGGTCGGGCCGGAAGGTGCCCACCTGGGCGGCGCCGCCACCGACGAGCAGCAGCCCGAGCAGCGCCTGGGCCAGCGAGAGGGGGCGGCAGGAAGAGAGGCTGACCGCAAAGAGGCTCGGCACTGGCTGGAGCAGCAGGTCGTCGAGCTGGCCGCCGGTCACCTTCTCGCTGAACCACTCCAGGTTCGGCTCCACAAAGCTCTCCATCAGCCCCGTAATCAATTGGAAGGAGCCCAGCAGGATCACCACCTCCGCATGGCTCCAGCCGGCGAGGGTCTCAATCCGGGTGAAGAGCATCGCCAGCGTCGCCAGGCCCGCACTCACCTGGACCAGGGTCATCAGGAGACCGAAGAGCAGGTTGGCACGGTGGGCCAGTTCCCGCTGGAGCGAGAGGCTGAAGGAGCGGGTGAAGAGGCGCAGCAATCGGATCATCGCTCTACCCCCCTACCACGGTGTAGCGGCGCACGCCGGCCCGCCAGACCGCCGTGCAGATCGCTGCGAGCAGAACCAGCCAGATCAGCTGGGAGAGGTAGCCCCAGAGCGCCTCCATCGGGCCGAGTTGCCCCACCGCCAGCTCCGCCGGGAAGCCGCTCATCGCCCGGAAGGGCAGGGCGGTGGCCCAGGGGCGCAGCCCGGGGGGCAGGAGGGGGACCGGAACCGCCTCGCCGCCCAGCAGGAAGAGGAGCGTGCCCCCGAGGGTGACGGCGCTGTGCGCCCGCTCCGTCCAGAAGGCGGTGAGGGCCAGGGCGAAGGTGAAGAGGAACCGGAGCACCGCGGCGAGGAGCAGGGCGGGCAGGGCCCATGCCAGGTGGGCGGCCCGCAGCTCCAGCGGAACGAAGAGGAGCAGGCCGAGCAGGAGCGGCAGGCCGATCAGCAGGTGCCAGATGCGCAGGGCCAGGTTCTCTCCCAGCGGCTGGAGCACCACCGGGTGCGGCCGGAGCAGCTCATCGGCCAGCTCCCCGTTGTAGATTCGGTTGGAGAAGGTGTGGTTCTCGTAGGAGACGGTGAGCAGCCGTACGATGAGCATCACCACGTAGTAGTCGGTAAGCCGGTGACCCGGCAGGGCGGTAGACCAGACCGCCAGGCCGATCAGCGGTGTGACCGCCTGGTTGGCCGCCAGGGTGAAGGCGAAGGAACGCCAGGCCAGCCAGAGCAGGAAGAAGTTGCGGATGTACCCCCCCAGGACCCTCAGGTGGCGCATGGCTTACACCCCCTCCCGGTAGACCTGGTCAATCACGCTCTCCAGCGGGGCCTCGGTCACGGTCAGGTCGGCGACGGGCAGCTCGGCCAGCAGCCGGGCGGTGGCCGACGGGACCTGGTCCCTGAGCACCCGCAGGCTGACCCGCTCCGCTTCGGTGGAGACCACCTCGCCGTACCGGGACCAGTCGGGTTGCACCCGCTCCGGTACCGCGACGCTCAGCAGCTTGTAGGGCGCCAGGCGGGCCGCGAGCCGGGCCAGCTCTCCATCGTAGGCCACGGCCCCCTTGTCGATCAGGATCACCCGCCGGCAGAGCGACTCCACATCCGCCATGTAGTGGCTGGTCAGCAGGACCGCTGCCCCCGTCTGCCGGCTGTACCCGGCGATGAACCGGCGCATCATGGCGGTGGCGGAGACATCCAGCCCCAGGGTGGGCTCGTCCAGGAAGAGGATCCGCGGCCGGTAGACCAGAGACCAGGCGAGGCCGGCCCGCATCTTCTCCCCCAGGGAGAGCGCCCGCGCCTGCCGCTGGAGCAGCGGCTCCAGGTGGAGCAGGTCGGCCAGTTCGGCCAGGTTTCGCTTGAACTCGGGTTCGGGGACCTCGTAGATCAGCTGCTGAAACCGGAGGGCATCGAGCACGGTCAACTCCCCGGCCACGCCCAGCGGCCGGCTGCCCCGGATCATGGCGATCTGCCGGAGAAAGCCGGGCTCCCGCCTCCACGGGATACAGCCCATCACCCGGGCGGAGCCGCCCGTCGGGTGAAGGAGGCCGCTCAGCATCTTGAGCGTGCTGGTCTTGCCGGCGCCGTTTGGGCCGATGAACCCGACCACCTCGCCGGGCGCCAGGTCAAAGGAGATGCCGCGCACCGCCTGAACCAACTGGAACCGCCGGTGGAAGAGCGAGCCGAAGGCGGCCCGCAGTCCCGATTCGCGCACGGGAACCCGGTAGGTGATCGCCAGGTTCTCAACCTCAACGACTGCCATGTTGCCGTTCCCTCCCTGAAGGATATTCCACCTTCAGCGTACAACATTGATGCAAGAAGTTAAGGTTTTTGGTCCTGTAACCCCGATCAAACCGCAAAAACCTTTCATCTGCAGATGAAGGTTGTGGTTGAAGGTGGCGGAGTACCTGCGCCCCGTTGAGCTGGCCCGCAGTGTGGGCCTGAGTGCCCAGTCGATCCGCAAGTACGAGCGATGGGGCTTTCTCCCCCCAGCCGAGCGCAGCCCCGCGGGCTACCGCCGCTACACGGCCCGGCACCTGGAGGCGTTGCAGACCGCCCGGGCGATGATCGCCGGCTACGGGTGGATGCCCGCCCTGCGGATCATGCGGGAGGTGCACCGGGGGCAGCCGGAGGCGGTCCCGGCCATGGTGGACGAGCGGCACGCTGAGCTGCACCGGGAGCGCAAGATGCTGGAGGAGACCCTCACAGCCCTGCGGGCCGTGGCAGGCGTCCAGCCCGAACCCCAGCCCGGCAAGGGCCCTACCGGGCGCCGCGCCCTGCTCACCGTGGGGGAAGCGGCCCGGCGGGCAGGGGTCCGGCCCTCCGCGGTCCGCTTCTGGGAGGCCCACGGGCTGCTGCGCCCCCGCCGGGACCCGGAGAGCGGCTACCGCCTGTACGATGAGGAGGAGGTCCGCCGGCTCCAGATCGTCACCCTGCTGCGCAAGGCTAACTATGGGCGGGAGGTAATCCGGGCGGTGCTGGCACAGCTGACCGCCGGCCGCCTGGATGAGGCGGTCACGGCGGCGGAGGAGCGGCTGCGGGACCTCTCCCAGGCCAGCCGGCGCTGCATGGCTGCCACGGCGGCGCTGCACGCCTACCTGGCAGAAGAGCCCGACCGGGCCTAGCCGGTCGGGCTCTCTACATCAGCAAGAACCGATCGAGGGGTGCTGGAAGGTGAACCCCCCGCCCCACTCATCCTTGGTGAAGCCGAGTTCGGCGCCGTCAAACCAGTCGGCCACCCTCCGGTCGAGGTAGACCCGAACCCCGTCCTCCACGATTTGTACGTCGTTCTCGTATGGCTCCTCCAGAGCCAGTCCCAGGCTGGGACCGCCTCAGCCATAGCCCCGCACGAAGATGCGGAACCCGACCGTCTCCGGCTTTCCCACCAGGCGCCGCCCAATCTCCTGAGCGGCCTCCGGCGTGACCACAATCATCCCCTGCACCTCCGCACTCCGAAAAAACTCGTCATACCCCGTACGGTATTATCCTACCGTGAGGGCGGTGTTGCGTCAAGGAGAACCTCGGGCGATTCCGGACAGGAGAAAACGGCAGAAAGGTGGTATACTACCTGGTAATATGGCTTGATAATAAGGAGGAGTATCCGCTGGACGCTAAGCAGATTATGGCGATCATCCCACATCGGCAGCCGATGCTGATGATTGACCGGGTGCTGGAGATGGAGGTCGGCAAGCGCGTCGTCGCCCTGAAGAACATCTCCGCCAACGACCCGATCTTTCAGGGCCACTACCCGGGGCACCCGATCTTCCCGGGGGTGCTGATTGTCGAGGCGATGGCGCAGGCCGGGGCTGTGGCGCTGCTGTCGCAGCCCGAGTGGGCCGGCAAGATGCCCGTCTTCGCCGGCATGGACGAGGTCAAGTTCAAGAAGCCGGTGGTGCCGGGCGACCAGCTCCGGCTGGAGGTCGAGATTGTCGCCATGAAGCGGGGGCTCGGCATCGGGCAGGGCAAGGCTTATGTGGGCGATGAGCTGAAGGCCGAGGCCACCCTGAAGTTCGCCCTGGTGGATGCCAGCCTCATCGGAGGCTAAGCTTGGGACCGATCCTTGACAGGGTAACCCTGCTCTGGTATGCTATGCGCAGCTAAATACTCTTATCGAGAGAAGCAGAGGGACTGGCCCGATGAAGCTTCGGCAACCACCCGCCCCGCGCGGGTAAGGTGCCAATTCCAGCCGGTGAAACAGACCGGGAGATAAGAGCGAAGAGACGTCTCATACACCCTCTTCCTCGCGGAGGGGGTTTTTTTATGTGTGAGGTGTCATAGCGCAAATAGGATCCACGTTTTAAGGGAGGTAGCAGAGACCGATGACTGAGCGCAGCGGGCGGTACGTGTTCACGTCCGAGTCCGTCACCGAGGGCCATCCGGACAAGATGGCGGACCAGATTTCTGATGCCGTTCTGGATGCCCTTCTGGCCCTTGACCCCAAGGCACGTGTTGCCTGCGAAACCATGCTGACCACGGGTCTCGTCGTGGTCGCTGGTGAGATCACCACCGATGCGTATGTAGATATCCCCAACCTGGTGCGCGATGTGGTGCGGGATATCGGTTATACCCGCGCCAAGTACGGGTTCGACGGGACGACCTGCGGCGTGATGACCGCGATCGACCCGCAGTCGCCTGACATCGCCCAGGGGGTGGATGTGGCGATTGAGGTCCGCGGGACCGTCACCGAGAAGGAGCTGGAGATCGGCGCCGGCGACCAGGGCATGATGTTCGGTTTCGCTTGCGACGAGACCCCCGAACTGATGCCGCTCCCGATCAGCCTGGCGCACCGGCTCGCCCGCCAGCTCTCCCAGGTGCGCAAGAACGGCACCCTGCCCTACCTCCGGCCCGACGGCAAGACCCAGGTGACCGTCGAGTACGAGAATGGCAGACCGGTCCGCATTGACACCATCGTCGTCTCCACCCAGCATGACCCGGACACCACCCAGGAGCAGATCCGCAAGGACATCATCGAGCATGTGATCGCCGAGGTGGTGGACCGCCGCCTCCTGACCGACACCACCAAGTATTTCGTCAATCCGTCGGGCCGCTTCGTGATCGGCGGGCCCCAGGGTGACACCGGTCTGACCGGGCGGAAGATCATCGTCGACACCTATGGCGGCTACGCCCGTCATGGCGGCGGCGCCTTCTCCGGCAAGGATCCTACCAAGGTGGATCGCTCCGGCGCCTACGCCGCCCGCTACGTGGCCAAGAACATCGTCGCCGCCGGACTGGCCTCCAAGTGCGAGGTGCAGCTGGCCTACGCCATTGGCGTGGCCCGGCCCGTATCGGTGCTGGTTACCACCTTCGGCACCGGCAAGGTCAGCGACGAGAAGATCGCCGAGCTGGTCCAGAAGAACTTTGACCTGCGCCCGGCCGCGATCATCCGCGATCTGGACCTGCGCCGTCCCATCTACCGCCAGACGGCTGCGTACGGCCATTTCGGCCGCACCGATGTGGACCTGCCCTGGGAGCGGACCGACAAGGCCGCCGAACTCCGCCGCCAGGCGGGTCTCGGGGAGTAAGAGGAGCATCCCAAAACGCCCGCCCTTCTTGGAAGGAGCGGGCGTTTTGCGCGCGTCATATGTTGGGAACGGAGGAGGGATTCCCATGTGGGAGAAGGCGGCCTTTTGGGCAGCCATGGCCATGGTGGTCTATGGCTCGGTCCACGCCGTGCTCCACCTTGTTGCTCTCTTCCGTTACCTCCGGCGGCCGCCGGTAGGGGTGGCCTACCTCGTTCTGGTCCGCGACCAGGCCGACCGGGTCGAGGGGGTGGTGCGCAGCCTGGCCCGGGAGGAGAGCAGCGGGCTGGTGCTGGTGGACCTCGGCTCCGCCGATGAGTCGGCTGCCATTCTGGAACGCCTGGCGATTGACTATGAACACGCCCGGTTCTTCCGCCTCGAGCCGGCGGACCACGCCAAGATACTGGCGACCGCCCGCTCCGTTACCCAGGCCCCGCTGGTGGTGATGGTCGATCTGAGTCCATGTATGGTAGAAAGAGGAAAAAGCTGAGCGAATGGCGAATCCTTCCAGAAGGAGGGGCTCTGTTTGCTCAGACTTTTTCTTGAGGGTTTGATGGACTTGCTCTGGCCACCACGCACCACCTGCCTGCTCTGCGAGGCCCGGTTGAACTGCCCCGGGGGGCCGGCGGCGGAGCGGGTGCCGGTCTGTGCGCCTTGCTGGGACTCCATGGGATTCACGCCCGGCGAGAACCGGTGCACCAACTGCGAGAGGCCCCTGGCCGGCGGGGGCGGCCTCTGCGCTGCCTGCGAATCCCCGCCCCCCTTCGGGAAGGTCTGGGCGCTGGGGCTTCACCGGGGGGCGCTGCGTGAGGCGATTCACCACCTCAAGTTCAACAGCCGGGGCGAGCTTGGCACCCAGTTGGGGCGGCGGCTGGCCAGGCAGATCCCGGCCCGGTACGAGCTGGTGGTGCCTGTGCCGCTGCACGTCTCCCGCCTGCGGGAGCGGGGCTACAACCAGGCCGCTTTGATCGGCGGCGGCCTGGCCGAAGTCCTCGGGCTCACCGTCGTGGAGGGGGTGCTGGTTCGCCTGCGCCCCACCGGTCATCAGGCCAAGCTGGACCGTCAGGCACGGCTGAACAACCTTCGACAGGCCTTCAGCCTCCGCCGTCAGGTGGCCCCGCCCTGGGCCGGCCGGCGCATCCTGCTGGTGGATGACGTTCTGACCACCGGTGCGACCGCCTCGGCGGCAGCCCAGGTGCTCCGGCGGACCGGGGCACGGCAGGTCGATCTTGCGGTGCTGGCCGTCTCGGACATGCCTGTGGACGCGCTGGCGCACCAGCATGGCTGAACCTACTCAGCGGGCTCTTCGCCCTCGGGCTTCACCCCCGGGCTCTGCTCTCCCACGGCCCGCAGCAGTTCGGCCGGCAGGGCGGCCTGCGCCTTGCGCGCCTGCTGGTTGGCGGCCACGACCTCATCGTAGACCTCCTTGCGCAGCACGGTCACGTGCTTGGGCGCCGAGATCCCAATGCGAACGACGGCCTGGGCGCCTGATCCCCGCACGTGCACAATCTGGATCTCGATATCTTCCCCAATGAGGATCGACTCGTTTAGTCGTCTCGTAAGGACAAGCATAGGAAGCCTCCTTATCCCGGAGGATCAGCTAGACCTTGAACAGGCGCTCACGGGTAGTGTACCGATCGTCGGTCAAAATCAGTTGCCGCCCCTTCCGGGTGAAGGGGTTGAAGATGAGCGGTGCACGCAGGTTCGCCGTCGCTTCCTTGAACTGCTGGGGGACATTGGCGATGGCGTAGAGCAGGATCTGCTCCGTGCTCTCGGCCCCCACCTCCCGGAGTTCCTCATCGGGGATATCCGGGGCGTACTCGGGAAAGAGGGGGAAGGGAAAGACAAGGGTAAAGGCCAGATCGGGATCATCGAGGGCGACCAACTGCTTGAAGATGTCGCCGCCCCCGGGGATCTCTTCGACGATATACCGTTTCACCGTGGGGAATCCGAACAGCCCTGCCGGGAACTCAAACACCTTCTCCTCAGCCTCTGCCTGCCTTTCAGCGGGGATCTCACTCATGATACGATGCCTCCGAACTGCCGCGGATGCCTCGCAGAGGAGGGTGGCGGCCTTAGTATTGTGGTTCACCCATGCACCGTCTACCTTTCTCCGCGGGAGGACGGCTTGCCTGCTTCTTCCGGCCACTGCGGAGATCAATGGCGCGTCCACAAGTTATCCCCACAAGTAACCCTTGTGCGAGGCGTTATCAACAGAGTTATCCTCAGTATCCACAGGATTTCTGTTCACATTCCTGTGGAAAGAAGCCAAAGCTCTCGGGTCCGGGCCCGGGGGTCTAGGGCGTCCGACCGAGAAGCCGGCGCCTGGCCCAGAGGCCGTTTTTCCTCTCTTAGCGCCATTCTGAGAGCGATTCTCGTGGGGTACCATTGAAAGCGGAACGGCCGGTCGCGCGATCGGCAGGGAAACTCCGTGCCAAGCGGGAAATAGGTTAAGACCCTGAGAGGGATCATGCCTCTCGAGATGGGAGGAATTGGCGCTATGCAGGTTGCAGTACGCGGAAAAAATATCGAGATTACCGGCGCCCTTCGCGAGTACGTGGAGAAGAAGCTTGGGAAGATCGAGAAGTTTGTTGATTACCCGGTTAACGCGCAGGTCAACCTCTACGTGGAGCGGGGCCGCCACATCGTGGAGGTGACCGCCGGCCTGAACGGCTTGCTCCTCCGTGGCGAGGAGGCAACCGGCGACATGTACGCCTCGATCGACCTGGTGGCTGACAAGCTGGAGAAGCAGGTCCAGAAGTACCGGGCCCGACTCCGCCGCCGCAAGGATGCCGTGCCGGCCGGGGATGCAGACATCGAGGCCGCCACGCCGGATGATGAGATGGCCGGTGAGCTGGATGGCCGGGTCGTCAAGACCAAGCGCTTCCCGGTGAAGCCGCTGACGGTCGACGAGGCCATTCTGCAGATGGACCTGGTCTCCCATGATTTCTTCGTCTTCGTCAACAGCGACACCAATCGGGTGAACGTTGTCTATCGGCGTCGGGACGGGGACTATGGCCTGCTGGAGCCGGAGTACTAGGGAAATACCCCGCTTAACAGCCCCGCGGCCAACCGGCCGCGGGGCTTTTCGCCCCGGCACAAAGGGAAGCGGTCGGCGCGAATGGAATATGTAAGCCCGTTCGAGGCGGAATCATCACGAGGAGGCTATTGCCTTGCGCCGGGCTGCCATTATCTTCGAGGGCGGCACCCCTGCCCAGAATGAACTGCAGGAGACGATCACCGGGCTGCGCCATGCGATCACCCTGGACACGGTGGAGAAGTACCGGGCGGCGGGCCTCGATGAGGTCATCCTCGCCACCAACTTCCCGTCGCTTGCCCGCGCCGGTGAGCGCTTGGGCGCCCGCATTTTCGATACCCGCACCGTCGCACCCTTCCACTTTGGCCGGACGCTCCAACAGGTGGTTCGTGCGAGCGGCGCCGACGGCGTCATCTACCTGAGCGGGGCGGCGCTGCCGCTGATCAGCCCGGCAGAGATCGCCTGGGTGCTGGAGGCGATGGAGAAGCATGCCCCCTGCGTGGTAGTGAACAACCTCCAGTCGGTCGATCTGGTCGCCTGGAGCCCGGCTCACCATCTGGAGCGAATCGAACCCCCGGAGAACGACAACCTCCTGGGCTGGCTCCTCCGGGAGACGGGCATGGAGAAGGTGCTGATCCCCAACTCCGCCGGGATCCACTTCGATCTGGACACGCCGACGGACTTCCTCACGCTGGGCCTCTCGGGCCTGGGCGGTCCCCGGACACGGGCCGCCCTCAAGGCGGTTACCTGGCCGGCCGGACGGCTTCAGGCCGCCGCCGACCTGCTGGCAGGGGAGCTGCCGGAGGTGGGGCTGATCGGGCGGGTGGGGACGCCGATCATCGACCACTTCAACAAGAATCTGCGGGTCCGGCTCCGGGTCTACTCCGAGGAGCGGGGCATGAAGGCGACCGGCCGGGAGGCCGAGGGCAAGGTGACCACGCTGATCGGCGACCTGCTCGAGGTGCTGGGTCCCGAGCGGTTCTTTGATCAGCTGGCCCGGGTCTGCGACGCTGTCTTCTTTGACACGCGGGTGCTCTTCGCCAACCGGGGCCGGCAGGTGAGTGAGTGGGATCGGTTTCACTCCGACCTGGGCCTGCCGCAGCAGATTCAGGACCCGTTTGTGCGGGAGTTCACCCGGGCGGCGCTCAACTGCCGGGTACCGGTGGTCCTGGGCGGCCACTCCATGGTCTCGGGCGGCCTGTGGCTGATGGTCGACCGGGCGATCCAGCTGCGTGGGGGCCCCGCCCGGAGCCGTGCCAGGCTCTTTTCCAAGAGCTAAGCGGCTTGGATCCGCCTTTCCATCGCCGGCTTCCTTCCAGCGATTTTGTCGCTGCTTTCTGCCAACACCTGGGTACCTTCGTTGCTTGTCCGCACTGAACGTGCTAAAATATCGCGGATACTCTACCGAATCGCGAACCAACGCCCGGTCGGGATGAGTCCTAGTGATGAGTCCTTACCCATCGACCGGGTGTTTCGCTATGGCGCCAGCGCAGCTGGCAGTTTAACGAAGAAGGTGTAAGCGTGGCACTGAAGTTCCTCACAGCCATCTTCGGCGATTACAGCGCCAAGGTCGTAAAGCGCCACCAGAAGACGGTGGCGATCATTAACAGCCTGGAACCTCAGATGCAGAAGCTCTCCGACGCCGAGTTGGCCCACAAGACGATCGAGTTCAAGGAGCGCCTGGGGCGGGGCGAAACCCTCGAGCAGTTGCTGCCCGAGGCCTTTGCCGTCGTCCGGGAGGCCTCGGTCCGCACCACCGGCAAGCGGCACTACGACGTCCAGCTGATCGGCGGCATCGTCCTTCACGAGGGCAATATCGCTGAAATGAAGACCGGTGAAGGCAAGACGCTGGTCGCCTCGCTGCCGCTCTACCTGAACGCCCTCGCCGGCCGGGGCTGTCACCTGGTCACCGTCAACGACTACCTGGCCCGGGTCGGCCGGGACGACATCGGCCGCATCTATAAGTTCCTGGGCATGTCCACCGGTCTGATCGTGCACGGCCTCACCTCCGCCGAGCGGCGGGCAGCCTATGCCTGTGACATCACCTACGGCACGAATAACGAGTTCGGCTTTGACTACCTGCGTGACAACATGGCCATGCACCCGCAGGACATGGTGCACCGGGAATTCTACTACGCCATCGTCGACGAGGCGGACTCGATCCTGATCGATGAAGCCCGTACCCCGCTGATCATCTCCGGCCCGTCGGGCAAGCCGACGGAGCTCTACTTCACCTTCGCCAAGATCGCCGAGCGGCTGAAGCGGGACGAGGACTACGTCGTGGAGGAGAAGGAGCGGCGCATTGCCCCCACCGAGGAGGGCATCGCCAAGGTCGAGAAGTGGTTGAACATCGACCACCTCTACGAGGGCGAGAACCAGCAGCTGGCGCACTACCTGAACAACGCCATCAAGGCGAAGGAGCTCTTCCACCGCGACAAGGACTACGTGGTGAAGGACAACGAGGTCATCATCGTCGACGAGTTCACCGGCCGCCTGATGTTTGGCCGGCGCTGGTCCGATGGTCTGCACCAGGCGGTGGAGGCCAAGGAAGGCTGCAAGATCGAGGAAGAGACCCAGACCCTGGCCACCGTCACCTTCCAGAACTACTTCCGCATGTACAAGAAGCTGGCCGGCATGACCGGTACGGCGCTGACGGAGGAGGAAGAGTTCCGGAAGATCTACAACCTGGATTCCATCGCCATCCCCACCAACAAGCCGGTCATCCGGATCGACCACCCGGACGTGGTCTACAAGACGGTCAAGGCCAAGTTCAACGCCGTCGCCGACGAGGTGGCCGAGCGGCATAAGAAGGGCCAGCCGATGCTGGTGGGCACAGTCTCCATCGAGAAGTCGGAGTACCTCTCGGAGATCCTGACCCGGCGCGGGATCAAGCACCAGGTGCTGAACGCCAAGTACCACGAGCGTGAGGCGGAGATCATCGCCCAGGCGGGCCGCTTCGGCGCCGTGACCATTGCCACCAACATGGCAGGCCGCGGCACCGACATCCTGCTGGGCGGCAACCCGGAGTTCGCCGCCCGCCAGCGGATGCGCGCCGACGGCATGCCCCAGGAGCTGATCGTCGCCGCCACCGAGTACGGCCAGTCGGAGGATCCCGAGGTGCAGGCGGCCCGTGATATCTACCGCCGGTACCTGAAGGAAGAAGAGGAAAAGTGCAAGATCGAGGGCGATAAGGTCCGGGCCGTGGGCGGCCTGGCCGTCATCGGCACCGAGCGGCACGAGGCCCGACGCATCGACAACCAGCTGCGCGGCCGCTCCGGCCGTCAGGGCGACCCGGGCGAGTCCCGCTTCTACGTCTCCCTGGAGGATGACCTGATGCGCCTCTTCGGCGGCGAGATGGTCGCCAACATGATGTCCCGGCTGGGCATCGAGGAGGATGTCCCCATCGACAGCCCCATCGTCTCCCGGGCGATCGAGAACGCCCAGAAGAAGGTGGAGGCGCGGAACTTCGACATCCGCAAGCACGTGCTCAACTACGACGACGTGATGAACACCCAGCGCGAGCTGATCTACAAGCAGCGGCGCAAGGTGCTGGAGGGGCACGACACCCGGGAGATCGCCCTGGACGCCCTCAAGACCATGGCCGAACACGTGGTGCAGGAGGGCGTTCCGGAAGAGGTCTACTTCGAGGAGTGGGACCCCGAGATCCTGGTCGCCCTGGCCGAGGAGGCCGGTCTGCCCAAGGGTTACCTGACGGTGGAGGAGCTGAAGGCGGCCACCGCCGGCGTCCGCAAGGTGCCGGAGGGCAAGGCGAAGCTGGTCGAGGTGATCACCGCCGCCGCCACCCGGGCCTATGAGGACAAGGAGCAGCGGATGGGCACGGAGATGATCCGCAGCCTGGAGCGCTTCATCATCCTCAAGACCGTCGACGAGAAGTGGATGGACCACCTGGACGCCATGGACGACCTGCGTGAGGGTGTCGGCCTCCGGGCGTATGGCCAGAAGGACCCGCTCATCGAGTATAAGATGGAAGCGATGGAGATGTTCAACAACATGACCGCCTCCATCCAGCGGGATCTGGTCCGGCACCTGTTCACCATCGAGGTGGCCCGCGAGCCGCAGCGGCCGCGGATCATGATCGAGTCGGGCAGTGCGAGCGCCGAGCCGCCGAGGCCGGTGCGGGTGGAGAAGAAGGTGGGGCGGAACGACCCGTGCCCCTGCGGGTCGGGCAAGAAGTACAAGTTCTGCCACGGTCGCGAGGGGAAGGCCTAACCGGATTGCAAGACCCTGCGGATGCCAACCCGCAGGGTCTTTTCGCGGCCTACAGCTCGATCTTCTCCCGCTTGGCGTTTTCCTTCTGGATCGTGGTCTCGATCACTTGCTCCCAGAGCCCGCTGAAGAGCTCATCCATCACCTTGATCCCGTCCGCCGTCACCCCGCCGGGGGTGGAGACCTTGGCGATGATGTCGTCGAAGCTGTAGCCGGTCTCCTCCATCAACTCGAGGGTGGCCCTGGCGGTCTCCTTGATCATGGCGTCCACCATCTCCCGGGAGAGGTCCGGCTGGTAGTGGCGGGCGGCCTCCGCCAGGGCCCGGAAGGCATAGCTGAGGAAGGCCGGGCCGCAGGAGGTCAGGTCGGAGGCGACGCGCGCCTGCGCCTCCTCGATCACGAAGGGCTTGCTGAATGCCTCGAAGAGCCGCATCAGCAGGGCCCGGTCTGATCCCTGGCAGCGGGAGCCGAAGATGATCAGGGAGCCACCCCGCCCCACCGTCTGGACCACAGACGGGATCACCTTGGCAACTCGCCCCCGAACCCTGCGTTCGATCATCGGAATCTCGATGGTGTTGTTGATGGTTACGATCAGGTGCGAGGGGGTTATGTAAGGCCCGATCTCATCCAGGACCTCCCGCGTCTCACCTGGTTTCATGCAGAGGAAGATGGTTTCACACCGGCGGGCCAGGTCGCTGTTGGTCAGCGCCTTCTGCACTCCGGGCACCCGTCCGGCGACCATGTCGAGCTTCTCGGGGCTTCGGTTGCTGATCACGATCTCGCCGGGCTGCACAACGCCTGAACGCGCCAGCGCTGCCACCAGCATCTGGCCCATGTTGCCCATGCCAATGAAGCCAACACTCACCGGCGTTTCCCTCCCAAGCCTAGTCACCCTACACCCTATTCCAGCGGTGGTGAGTCGGTCACACCCCCTTCCCATCCGGGGTTTTTGCGCGCCCCTCTCAATTGCCCGGGGTGGGCGAGGGTGGTACAATGGGCTGAGTGACCGACAGGTTGGGAGGAAGGTTTCTATGTATGATGACCTGAAGCGCCAGGCCCAGCGGCTTACCACCAAACTCTCTGATCTCAGGAGGTCTCTTTGACGTCGACCGACGTCTGGAGGAGATTGCGGCCCTGGAGCATAAGATCTCGGCCCCTGACTTCTGGAACGACCAGGCGGCGGCGCAGAAGACCACCAAGCACGTCGCCCAACTGAAGGCGCCCCTCGAACAGCTCGACGCCCACCAGCGCCGGGTCGATGACCTGTTGGTCATGATTGACCTGGCCGAGGAGGCGGGCGATGCGGAGATGCTGGCCGAGGCGAATGCGGAGGCGGCTGAGCTGGAGCGGCTGGTGCACCAGTTCGAGCTGCAGATCCTGCTCAATGGCAAGTATGATGCCTTCAACGCCATCCTGACCATCCACGCCGGGGCCGGTGGCACCGAGGCGCAGGACTGGGCGGAGATGCTGCAGCGCATGTACATCCGCTGGGGTGAACGGCACAAGTATAAGGTGGAGATCCTCGACTATCTGGCGGGCGATGAGGCCGGGACCAAGTCGGTCACCATGGCGATTCGCGGCCCCTACGCTTATGGCTTCCTGCGCCCGGAGATGGGCGTCCACCGGCTGGTGCGGATCTCGCCCTTCGACGCCTCCGGGCGCCGGCACACCTCCTTTGCCGCCGTCGAGGTGATGCCCGAGATCGACGATGA
>JBMONC010000053.1:201476-240084 GCA_049324875.1 Bacillota bacterium | reverse complement strand
CGCTCCTATGTGGATGAGCGGACCACCTTCCGCGTCGTCACCGTTCCGGCGGGGCAGGCGATCATCGGGGAGGCTGGCACGGAGATCGTCCTGCGGGGCGGCCAGGCGACCGCCATCACCACCCCGCAGGGCGGTCTGTTGAACGCCACGGCCGGCACCGATATGCAGCAGGGGCAGGAGGTCTCCCCCAACCACCTGCTGGTGGTGCCCCGCAGCGACGGGCGCGGCCTCCTGGCCGTGACCGACATCGTGCTGATGGTCAAGGGCCCCGCCACCGTGGGCCCGAAGAAGTAACGCCTAATTGGAGGAGAACGCATGCACGGGCACGCGGCCATTCGTCGGATTGCCTGGGGGCTGATCCTGATCGCTCTGCTTGCCTCGGCACCCGTCCTGTGGAACCGCTACACGCGGGAATCGGGCAGCACCAGCGTTGATCTGGTGCTGGACCTGCCTGCCCTCCGGGTCCTGGCCCAGCAGGATGGGCGCCCGGTGGAAGAGCTGCTGGTCGAAGCGGCCAGGGCCGGTATCACCAGCGTCGCCGTCAGCGAGATGAACACCAAGGACCTGGCCGAGCACGGGCTGGCGCTGGTGCTGACCGGCGCCGAGCTGCGCGCCCAGGTGCTGATGACCGCTTCGCCCAACCCGTTCCTGGTGCGGCTTTTGAATGACCCGGCCTTCGGCGAGTCCCTGACCTACCTGCTTCCAGTCAACCGGGAGGTGGCTGACCGGCTCTGGCGGGATATCCAACTCCGGCATGAACCGGAGCGGGTGGCCCGGTTCGAGCCCCGGGACGGAGAGCCGGGAGCGGGGGCGATCGCACTCAACTACCGGGACAAGCAGCTGCTCACCTACGGGCTCGGCTGGGATATTCGGGAGTTCGAGATGGTCCGGGCGGCGGGGCTCAGGCCTATCCCCCGCCCGCGCCCGGCGCCGGGCGCCACCCCCGACAGCGTGAAGGCCATCTTCGCCGACCTGGACCAGATCGCCCCCGAGACGCGGTCGGTGATGTTCCAGGGCGGGGAGATCATGGGCTGGCGGCCCGACCGGACCGATGCCCTGGTGCAGACCGGGGAGGAGATCAAGAAGCGGGGCTGGGTGCTGAACCTGGTGGAGCACTTCAGCCAGCTCTCCTTCGTCGACCAGGCGGGCTACCAGTACCTGGCCCATGAGCTGGACTACCAGATCGCCCGCGTCTTCAGCATGGGGCAGGAGTGGCAGGACAAGGTCCAGCCTTACGAGGCGGTGGACATGTGGTGGCGGGCGGTGATGGAGCGGAACAGCCGCTCCCTCTACCTGCGGCCCTTCCTGGCCAAGCAGGATCCCGGCCTGACCGCCAGCGAGACCACGATTCGCTACTTTGCCCGTGCCGTGGAGGAACTCCGGGTCCGGGGGTACACCACCGGCGTGCCCGACACCTTTGCGCCCTATTGGGTCCCCTTCTACCTGAAGGTTCTGATGGGGCTGGGGGCGGTGGGTGCCACCATCCTCTGGCTCTCCTACGCCTGGCCATTCACGGTCCGGGCCCTGGCCATCCTGATGGGGGTCGGGGCGGTCGGCCAGGCCGGGATGCTCTTCGTCATTCCCAACCTGGGCACCGACCTGCTGGGCATCGTCCTGGCCACCGTCTTCCCCACCCTTGCCGCCACCTGTCTGATGATTCGCTGGGGGCTGGGCTCCGCGGAGCTGAAGCCCCAGATTCGGATACCGGACAGGCCTGGGGTGGCGTGGATCATCAGGGAGGTGGCCATCTCCTCGGTTGCCTTCTTCCTTATCAACCTGGTGGCGGGCATCCTGATTGCCGGGGCCATGGGCGATATCCGGCACATCCTGGAGTTCGACTACTTCCGCGGCGTCAAGCTCGTCTTCCTGGCACCCCTGCTGCTGGCGGTCTTGACCTACCTCGTCCTGGGCCGCACGGGCACCCCCCTGGCGGTGGCCCGCTCGCTGGTGAAGGACGGCCTGCACCTGCTGCAGGTGACGGTCAAGTACCGCGAGCTGATCCTCCTGGGGATCCTGGGGCTGGCCGGCCTGTACTACATCCAGCGGTCGGGCAACTTCCCGAACGTGCCGATCTCGCAGCTGGAGCTGAACATGCGGGCAGCGCTGGAGCGGATGCTGCTGGCGCGGCCTCGGACCAAGGAGTTCCTGATCGCCTACCCGTCCCTGGTGGTGGCCGTCGCCCTCCTGAGCACCTCGCTCCGCCGCTACGTGCCGCTCCTGATCGTCGCCGCCGTGACCGGCGCCGTCTCGATCATTAACTCCTTTGAGCACCTGCGCACCGCCTGGGCCATCAGCCTGCTCCGGGGCATCAATGGGCTCTGGTTCGGGCTCCTGGTGGGCGCCGTGGCCCTCATCGGTCTCGTGATCCTGCGGGCTCTGGTAAACCGGCTCTTCCCCGACGAGAACGCCACCCGCTGACGAGCAGCGGGCGAGGAGGGTACCGCGATGCCGGCCAACCAGCGGAAGAGCCTGTTTGCAGCGGCCAGCCTGGTCGCGCTGGCCGCGATCCTGAGCCGGCTGCTGGGGTATGTGCGGGAGGTGCTGCTGGCCGCCAAGTTCGGCGCCACCACCATCACCGATGCCTACCTGGTGGCCCAGGAGATCCCGGCGGCCATCTACTATGTGGTTTCCGTCTCCCTGGTGCTCGCCTTCATACCGATTTACCGGGATGCCGTGCAGAAGCGGGGCGCGGAGGCGGCGTGGCGGCTGGTCAACTCCGTCCTCAACCTGATCACCCTCTTCTTCGCCGGCCTCTGGCTGGTGGGGGAGGTGGCTGCCCCGCTCTTCATTCCCTTGTTGGCGCCCGGTTTTACGCGCGAGGCGCTCGCCCTGACGGTCGGGCTGACCCGCTCCATGCTGCCACTGCTGATCATCGTCGGGGTGACGGGGCTCTCCGCAGCGGTGCTGAACGCCAACCGCCGCTTCGGCCCCCCCGCTTTCTTCGGCCTCACCAGCAACGTGGTGGTGGTGGGGGCCCTAGCCCTCTCCACCGCACCGGAGCACATCCACTGGGTGGCCTATGCGGTGGTGGGCGGCAGCCTCCTGGGGGCGCTGATCCAGGTGGTAAATATGCCGGGGATCGGCTACAGGTACCAGGCGGTTCTGGACCTGTCAGATCCGGCCCTGCGCCGGCTCTGGTCGCTGCTGATCCCGGTGATGATCGCCACCAGCGTCACGCAGGTCCAGACCTTCGCCGCCCGGTTCGTCGCATCCCACCTGGAGGAGGGGACGATCTCCTTCCTCAACTACGCCGCCCGCGTCAGCGCCCTGCCCTTCAGCGTGATCGGGCTGGCGGTCACCACCGTCATCTTCCCCACCCTGGCGGAGCAAGGCGCCGCCGGTCAGACCTCGGAGTTGAAGGAGACCGTGCGGAACGGGCTCCGGACCCTGGCCTTCATCCTGATGCCGATGGCCATGGGCTGCTTTGTCTTCGCTGAGCCGATCACCCGGCTGATGTTCGAGCGGGGGGCGTTCACCCCGGAAGATACGCGGATGACCGCCTACGCCCTGCAATTCTTCAGTCTGGGTATCCTCTTCACAGGGTGGATCGACATGCTGAACCGGTCCTTCTACGCCCTGCAGGACAGCATCACCCCCATGTGGACAGCGCTGCTGATGATGGGGCTGAACATCGGGCTGAACTTCCTGCTGGTGGACGTGATGGGCCACGGCGGTCTGGCGCTGAGCGCCTCTGCCTCCCTGCTGGTGGGCAGCCTGGTGCTGATCTGGCGCTTGAAGGCACGGGTCGGCGCCCTGGGCACCTGGACCCTCTTCCGGGCCTGCCTCTCCTACGCGGGCACCTCGCTGCTGGGCGCTGCCGCCGGTTGGTGGCTCCTCCGCCTGGGCACGGCGGCCCTCGGGGAGAGGGTGCTGACACAGGCCGCTCTTCTGGCCGGGGCCCTGTCGCTGATCCTGCTGGTCCATCTGGGGGCGGCGATCCTGTTCAAGACCCCGGACGGGGATGAGATTCGGCGCATGAGCGCTCGTGTGGTAGGGAAGTTACGCCGAACATGATAACATCGGAGCGTTTACTCGCAGACGGACAAGGGTGGTGGCGTTAGGTGGCGGAGATCCTGGTGTCGGGCTACTACGGCTTCAACAACGCCGGGGACGAGGCCATTCTGGGCGGCATCATCACTGCGTTCCGGGACATTGATCCGGAGATCCGCTTCACGGTGATCTCGGGCAAGGTTGCCAACACCCGCAAGGTTCATGGGGTGGAGGCGGTCAGCCGGGGGGATTTCCGGGCCATCTGGCGGGCCATGGACCGGGCGGACCTGCTCCTGTCGGGCGGCGGCAGCCTGCTACAGGATGTGACCGGGACGAAATCGATCCTCTACTACCTGGGGATCGTCTCCCTGGGCAAGCTGCACCGTCTGCCGACCGTCTTCTATGCCCAGGGCATCGGCCCGGTGACCGGCCTGGTGGGTCGAAGCCTGGTACCGCTGGTGGGGAACGCCGTGGACCTGGTCATGGTGCGGGACGCCGAGTCGGCCCAGGCGATCCGCAAGCTGGGGGTCCGCCGCCCGGATGTCAGGGTGACGGCCGATGCCGCCCTGGTCCTGCCGGCACCTGCCCGGGAGGAGGGCGAGGCGGTCCTGGAGCGGTTCGGCTTCCACCTGCCCCGCCGGCCGGTGATCGGCGTCTCGGTCCGCCCCTGGAAGCTGGCCGGCGGTCAGGCGCTCCAGGCGATGGCCGAGGCGCTGGACGAGCTGGCCCGGGCGTACGGCGCCACGATCCTGTTCATTCCCATGCAGCAGCCGCACGACGTGACGGCTGCCCGTCAGATCGCTTCCCGGATGAAGGCCCCCACCCTGGAGTTCGCCGGCGATGTGACCTACCGGGAGGTCCAGGCGCTGGTCGCCGCCTGTGACGTGATGGTAGGCCTGCGGTATCATGCGCTGGTCTTCGCGGCGCTCTCCCGGATCCCCCTGGTCGGGCTCTCCTACGACCCGAAGAACGACAGCTTCCTGCGGCTGCTGGGCCAGAGCGCAGTCGGCACGGCCCGTGAGCTGGACCCCGCCAGGCTCCAGGCTGCGGTGCGCGATGCCTTCGAGCGGGCGCCCGAGATCCGGCAGCAGTACGATCGGGTGATGGAGCGGCTGATTCCCCAGTCCAGGGAGAACGCCCAACTCACAGTCGATATCATGAAACGGTGGCGAAAGTGATGAGCCGTGCGCGGATCCTCTCCATCGGGGTCGACAAGGTTACTATGGAAGAGGCGGTCACGCGCTGCCTCTCCTTTTTGGATGAGCGGGCGCCCCACCTGGTGGTCACTCCCAACGCGGAGATCGCGTACAGCGCCAGCAAGAACCCGGATCTGGCGGCGATCATCAACGGGGCAGACCTGGTGGTGGCGGATGGCAGCGGCATTCTCCTCGCCTCCCGCCTGCTGCGTGACCCTGTGCCGGAAAAGGTAGCCGGAGCGGATCTGGCCACGAACCTGCTCGCTGCGCTGAACGCCCGGCGGAGGGGCCGGATCTTCCTGTTCGGCACTCGCTCCGAGGTGGTGGCTGAGGCGGCACGCCGCCTGCAGCGCCAGTATCCGGGCGTCAAGATCGTGGGCTACCGCGACGGCTTCTTCAAGCCGGAAGAGGTGCCCGAGATCGTCGCCTTCATCCGGGAGGCCCGCCCCGATGTGCTCTTCGTGGGGCTCGGCTCCCCCAGGCAGGAGCAGTGGTTACATAAGTATCTGCCCGAGTTGGGCGTCAGGCTTGGCATGGGCGTGGGTGGCACGATCGATGTCTGGGCCGGCGCGGCGGCGCGCGCCCCGGAGTGGATTCAGCGGCTCCACCTTGAGTGGTTGTTCCGGATTGTCAAGTTCGGGCGCTATGGCCGCAGCCTCCCGCCCCTGATCAAGTTCGTCCTGGTGGTCCTGTGGAAGCGAATGCGAGGCAGATAGCATGCGCATTGCTCTCTTCGGCGACATCCATTCCAACTACCACGCCCTGGAGGCGGTCCTGACCGACCTGCACCGGCGGGGGGCAGACCGGCTGATCTGCCTGGGCGATATCACCATGAAGGGCCCTCTGCCCAAGGAGTGCGTGGAGCGGGTCCGCAACCTCGGATGCCCCGTGGTTCTGGGCAACACCGACAGGTGCTACCACCCCGACCATCACCCCGCGCTCTACCCGGTGCACAACGAGAGCCAGGCAGCTGCCCTTCGGGACTTTGACCGGCACCTGGCCGCCCTGAGCGGGCAGGACCGGCAGTGGCTGACGAGCTTCCCTCTGACCCATTCCGAGGTGGTCGAAGGGCTCCGGATGGACTTTTTTCACGCCGTGCCCCACCACAACTATGTGCTGGTGATGCCCTGGGCGAGCAACGAAGAGCTGGAGGTCATGCGCCTCTCAGAGGAGACGGTTCTCTCCGGCTGTGGCCACAATCACCGCCCCTATATCCGATCCTATCGGGGGCGGGTCGTGGTCAACGCGGGAAGCGTGGGGATTCCCTTCGACGGGGACCCGCGCCCGAGCTACGCCCTGATCGAGGTATCGAACGGCGGGCTCTCCACCCAGCTCATCCGGGTTCCCTACGACGTGGAGGCGGCGATCCGGGCGGCACAGCAGGCCGGCATGGCCGGATGGGAACTCTTTGCTCACACAGCCCGCACGGGCCAATTTGCGGGATAGACCAGAGAGGCCGCGTGCGAATGGAATGGGAATAATGTCTGCTTAAAATATGTATCAACGCAGGACTCAACGATTACATGGAGAATCCTTCCTACAGGTGCTGGATAGTAAATTTCGAATAGGTGACCTACCGCACCAATAGACGAAGGAGGAGTTGCCCGTGAGTGAGAAGGTCTGCCCGTCGTGCAAAGGTCTAAATAACGAGAATGCAACTCGCTGTGCCGAATGCGGCGCACCCCTTGACCAGACCGCGGTCATCGCTCCTCCGCCGAACCCGACCTACGCACCACCCCCGCCCATCCCCTCGCCTGAACCGCCGGCCCAGGGGCAGGCACCGGGCTACCAGGGTCAGGGCTACCAGGCTCCGGCCTACCAGGCTCCAAGCCCCCAGGCCTACCAGCCGCCGGCCTATCAGCCGCCGGCACACCAGGGCCAGGGATACCAGGCCGGTCAGAACCAGTCCTTTGCCGGCATGGATCCCGATGACGCGCGGGGTGTGCAGGCCGCTCAGGCGGCGGGCCTGGTCATTCCCCCCGGCTTCGCCCCCGCCGGTTTTGGCGTCCGGTTTGTCGCCTTCCTCCTCGACGGGTTGATTCAGGGGATCGCTGCCATGATCGCCTTCTTTATTCCGACGGCTATGGGCCTTCCTTTCCTCGGATTCCTCGCCTACATGGTGGTCGCCTTCGGCTACTTCATCTATTTCTGGGGTTCCAGCGGCCAGAGCCCCGGCAAGAAGATCATGGGGCTGCATGTGGTCAGCACCGACGGCCAGCCCATGTCGTACGGCAAGGCGACCCTTCGCCTGCTCGGCTATATGGTCTCCGGCATGATCCTCTACATCGGCTTCCTGATGATCGCCTTCGACGATGCCAAGCGCGGCCTGCACGACCGCATCGCCACAACCCTGGTGGTCAAGGAGGTCCGTTAGATCGGTCCACGAGAATGGGAGCCCCCTCCGCTGTGGGGCTCCTTCTTATTGTCACCCGCCAATGTCGGCATATGCCAGCGCGACCAGAAACCATACACACTCGATTTTCGTCGAACTCAGAGGGAAGCTAACGGATTCTGTCGAAAAACCCATGTGAATGGCGATTTGTACGTTCGATACCGGGACGATGAAGGAGAACGTTTTGACATAAGCGTATGAATAAATTAGCTGGGGTGATCCCACTTGATTCAGTTCGTCAATGTGACGAAGGTTTACCCAAATACGCACGCCCCCTCTCTCAACGGAGTCAACCTCCGGATTGAGCGGGGGGAGTTTGTCTTTCTCGTAGGCCCCTCCGGCGCCGGCAAGTCCACGCTGATGAAGCTGCTCTACCGCGAGGAGCTGCCCACCTCAGGTCGGCTCTTGCTGGACGGCAAGGATATCGCCAAACTGCCCGACCGCGCCGTGCCCTACCTCCGCCGCAACCTGGGCGTCATCTTTCAGGACTTCAAGCTGCTCCCCGAGCGAACCGTCTTTGAGAATGTGGCCTTCGCCCTGGAGTGCACCGACGTGCCCCGCCGCGAGATCGTCCGGCGGGTGCCGGCGGCCCTCGAGCTGGTTGGATTGCGCCACAAGACCCATGCCCGAGCCGGTGAGCTGTCGGGGGGCGAGCAGCAGCGGGTCGCCGTGGCGCGCGCCATCGTGAGAAACCCGGTTCTGGTGGTGGCGGATGAGCCCACCGGCAACCTGGACCCGGAGAACTCCTGGGCGATCATGAAGCTGCTCAACGAGATCAACCAGATGGGGGCAACCGTTGTGGTAGCCACCCATGCCAAAGAGGTCGTCAACACCATGAAAAGGCGGGTCGTTGCCATCGAGCGCGGCCGTGTGGTCCGTGACGAGATGAGGGGGACCTACGGCTATGAATCTTAGGGGCTGGGCCAACGCCCTGCGCGATGCCATCCGCAGCATGACCCAGAGCGGCCTGATGTCGCTGGCCTCCATGCTCTCGGTGGCGGTCTCGCTCCTGGTGCTGGCGGTGGTGCTCCTGCTGGCGGTCAACCTGGAGCATATGGCGGCCACGGCGGAGAGCCAGGTGGAGATCACCGCCTACCTGTGCAACGCCCAGCGGGACGAGGCCAAGTGCAACAAGCAGGAGCTCTCGGAGCCGCAGAAGCAGGCGATTCTGGGTCGGGTCAGAGCGCTCCCGAACGTCAGGGAGGTCAACTACCTGTCCCGGCACCAGGCGCTGGAGGAGATGAAGAAGACCGATCCGGCACAGCGGGATCTGCTGGCGGGCTACGAGGGGGACCAGAACCCGCTCTCCGACGAGATCCATGTCAAGGTGGTCGAGGTCGCCCAGGTCCGGGGGGTGGCAGAGGCCATCCTGGCGCTCCCAGGGGTCGCCAAGGTCAACTACGGCGACGAGTATGTCGATGACCTGATGGCCTTCACCAACGCGATCCGCTTCGGTGGTGTGGGGCTGGTGCTGCTGCTGCTGGTAGCCACGGTCCTGACCCTTTCTAACACCATCCGGCTCTCGGTCTTCGCCCGCCGGCGGGAGATCTCGATCATGAAGCTGGTGGGCGCCACCGACTGGTACATCCGGCGGCCGTTCATGCTCGAAGGCATCTTCCTCGGCGTGATCGGCGCAGCCGTGGCCAGTGGGGTCACGGCCTATGCCTACGCACGGATGACCCCCCGGCTGCAGGAGACCGTTCCGTTCCTGCCGCTGGTACACCCCGACGCTGTGCTTTCAAACCTGGCGGTCGGTCTGCTCCTTCTCGGCGGGGTGCTGGGCGCCATCGGCAGCCTCGTCTCCCTGCGGCGATTCCTTAAGGTCTGATGGAGGTGGCCGGTCACATGCGAACCCGATTCCGCTTCGGTTGGGTGCTGGTGCTGGCCCTGGTCCTCACCCTGGCGGCCCAGGCGGCGGCACCGGTCGTGCTGGCAAATGACCTGAAAGAGCAGTTGGACAAGGCCCAGAGAGATCTCGAAGAGATTCGCCGCAAGCAGCAGGAGACCCGCAACGCCCTGGCTAATGTGGCCTTTCAGGCCCGGGAGGCCGAGGCGCAGCTCCGGCTCGTGGAGGGTGAGCTGGTCCAGGCCAACAGCCAGCTGGCCGTTATTACCGGACAGCTGGAGAAGACCACGGCGGAGCTGCAGCAGGTCGAGGCCGAGCTGAAGGCGACGCAGGAGCGGTATGAGCAGAAGAAGGCGCTCCTCGGGGCCCGCATCCGGTCGATCCGGGAGAACGGTCGGGTCGACTACCTGGCGGTGCTGTTCGGTGCGGCCACCTTCCGGGACTTCATCGGGCGGATGGACCTCCTGAGCCTCATTGTCAAGAAGGATCGGGAGCTGTTCGAAGGGGTCAAGGCGGAGAAGCTGGTCCTGGAGAAGCGCCAGCAGGAGGTCAGCGACCGGAAGACCCGTCTGACCAACCTCAAGCTGCAGGCCGAGTCCTACCGCAATACCGTCTCGCTCAAGCGGAGCGAGCGGGAGCAGGTCACCCGGTCGCTCCAGGAGAGCCGGCGCACCCTGGAACTGCGGTTGAACGAGTATGATCAGCACTCCGAGCAGCTGACCCAGCAGGTCGCCGAGCTGGTCCGGCAGATGAACCGCCAGGCCGGCCGCTTCGCACCGATCCCGCCGGTCAGGCCGGTCTCCATCACCGACGCCTATGGGATGCGGAACCATCCGATCCTCGGCGGCCGGCGGATGCACTGGGGCACCGACTTCAGCGCCTACACCGGACAGCCCGTCTACGCCATCGAGGATGGGGTCGTAGTGGTGGCCCGCTGGGACAATGTGTTCGGTTATCTGGTCATCATTGACCACGGCGGCGGCATTACCAGCTGGTACGCTCACTCGTCTAAACTGCTGGTGAGTGTAAACGATACGGTGACGCAGGGGCAGCAGATTGCCGAGGCGGGCTCGACAGGCTGGTCGACCGGCCCCCACGTCCACCTGGAGATCCATGTGGACGGGGAGAAGAAAGACCCCATGTCCTTCATCAAGCTCTAAGCTGATGGGAAAAAGTGGAAAAAAGAGAAAACGGGCCCCTGAGGCCGCCAGGCGGTCCTGGGGCTCTATTTTTCGATTTGACCATGATTTGCCTGCCGGAGTATACTCACACTCAGACCCCGATACACATGTCTGCGAACCGGGACGCAGAGAGGATGAAACCCGAGATGGACGAGCGCCGTGAAAGCCTTACGCTGACCGCCGTGCTGGTAGTGGTGGCCAGCATGATCAGCTATGTGGCCGGGGCGATGGGACTGATCCCGTGGGTGAACCAGCAGGTGGCTACTCTGCCCGGCAAGGTGGCTAAACCTCCTGCTGTCACCGCGGCACCGGGTATCGATGTCAAGAAGTTGGACGAGGTTCTACGCGCCATTCAGGATCAGTATGTCGAGTCGGTCGAGCCGAAGAAGCTGACTGACGGGGCGCTGAAGGGTATGGTCGAGGCCCTGGGCGACCGCCACTCGGCCTACTTCACGCCCGAGCAGTACAAGACCTTTGTCGAGCACTTTGAGCCCACCTTCTCGGGAATCGGCGTCACCGTCGAACTCTCCCAGCAGACCGGGTATGTCACCGTGGTCTCGCCCATCAAGGGCAGCCCGGGGGAGCGGGCAGGGCTGAGGGCCGGCGATGCCATTGTAAAGGTAGATGGCCGGGACATCACGAACATGACCCTGAACGAAGCCGTGACCCTGATCCGCGGCCCCAAGGGGACGAAGGTGACGCTGACCGTCAAGCGTGAGGGGCAGGAGGATCTGCTCGAGTTTACCATCACACGGGACACGATCACCATGCCGGCGCTCCAGTATCGCATGGTGGATGCCGCCGCCGGCGTTGGGTATGTCCAGTTCTATGAGTTCCGCAAGGGCGGGGCCAAGCAGGTGCAGGATGCCATCAACGACCTGCGTCAGCAGGGCATGAAGCGGCTGATTCTCGACCTGCGGCAGAACCCGGGCGGGCTGCTGACCGAGGCGGTGGATGTCTCCTCCCTCTTCGTGCCCGAACTGAAGCCCGTCGTCCACATCGTGGACCGGCAGCACGGCAAGAAGACCTACCCCTCCACGGGCAAGGAGCCCCTGAACCTCCCGCTGGTGGTCCTGGTCGACGGCGGAAGCGCCAGCGCCTCTGAGATCGTGGCCGGGGCCATCAAGGACCTGAAGATCGGTACGCTCATGGGTACGAAGACCTTTGGCAAGGGCTCGGTACAGACCTTCTGGGAGTTTCCCGACGGCTCTGGCATCAAGTTGACCACGGCGAAGTACCTGACCGCAGGGGAGAAGGCGATCAACGGGGTCGGCATTGAGCCGGATGTGATTGTGGAGAATCCGGCGAAGGTGATTCCGGGCGAGCCCGGGGATCCTCAACTGGAGGCGGCCATCAAGTACATCAAGGCGTTGACGCCCTAGACGAGAGGTGGGGGGATCAGCTTGCAGTCGCTGCTCGCGATGGCGCAGTACCTGCTCAAATCACTGCCGCAGCTGTTGCTCAGCGTCTGGGCGATGCTTCTCCTCCTTGTGGCGGCCGCCATCGTCTTCGCCCAGTACCGGCGGATCGCCCTCACCGAACAGGAACTGTACGGGCTTCCCAAGCGGAGCCCGCTCGTGCAGACACAGCAGTCGCTCCTGGCGGGTGTGGCCGGGGGGCTGGCGGGCAGCATGGTCTTGTCGGCGGCAGGGGTAGGTCTGGTCGAGGTGCCGGACGCTACCTCTGCCCTGCTCTATCTTTGGCCCGTCTCCATCCTCCTGGGCGCCCTCAACCCCCGCCTGATCTGCTTCGCTTACTCGGCCATGGTCGTCTCCCTCAGCCATCTGATCTTTGGCTGGCCCCAGTTGGACATCCCCTCGGTGCTGGGGCTGGTCGCCGTGCTCCACCTGGTGGAGGCGGTCCTGATCTGGGGGAACGGGGCGATGTGCCCGACGCCCCTCTCCATCGCCGGCGGGCAGGATGAGCCGGTCCCCGGGTTCCTGCTGCAGCGGTACTGGCCGGTGCCACTGGTGATCCCCCTCTTCTCGGCGGCGGGGGCGCCGGCGGTCGAGATGCCCACCTGGTGGCCGCTGCTGCGGCCTGACTCGGCCTCGATACTCGGGGCGGTCACCATGGGCTGGGAGTTCCTCCCCCTGGTGGTGGTGCTGGGCTACTCCGACCTGGCGATCGCCTCGCCGCCGGAGTCCCGGGTGCGGCAGTCCTCCGGACTGATGCTCCTGTACAGCGGCATCCTGCTGGCCCTGGCCATCTCAGGCAGCTACTTCCGCCCGCTGCTCTGGCTCGGGGTCCTGTTCAGCGGGCTGGGGCACGAGGCGATGGTGGTGTTCACCAGCCGGCTGCAGATGATCGGCGAGCCATATCTGCAGCGCCCGGCCAGGGGGCTGGCCGTCCTGGATGTGCTCCCCGGCTCTCCCGCCGCCCAGGCGGGACTGCGGAGCGGCATGGTGGTGGTGACGGTCGACGACTACGAGGTGCACACCCGTGAGCAACTGCACGAGGCGCTCCTCTCCTCGCCGGCTTACGTGTCGATCATGTACCGGAAGGGGCGCCAACTGGAGCACTGCCGTATCCCCCGCCCGCCGGAAGGGTTCTACGGCTTCGGCATGATCCCCGTTCCCGAGCCGGGCGACCGCGCGCTGGCCCGGCTCAGGCGCCCGGCCTTCTTCCGCTGGTTTGGCATTGAGCGATGACCCCCATCGGCCGGTGGTGCCGAGGGGGTCTTCTTGCGCTGTCACAAGGCAGGCGGTCTCCACATAGGCTGGCAGGGGAACTCTCCTCACGACATACAGGACGAGGGTCTCGGAGAAGGGGGTCTGTGAGATGTCCAAGAACCTGCCGCCAATGGCGGGGGGCCAGGACATACGGGTCGTTCCGGGCCCGATCAGGGGCGGCCATTGTCCTCCCCCGCGCGAGATTGTGGTGGTTGAGGCGCGCAAGGTGTTCGACTTCTGTACACAGGAAGACTTGCTTGAGCGGTGCTTCTTCATCCCGGACCTGGGTCCGGGAGCGATGGTGGTCGAGTGCACGATCACCAATGTGACCTGCCAGGAGATCATGGACCGGGAGCCCCTGCCCAACGGAGAGGGACGGGCGCTCGTGTCGATTCAGGTCAATCTCACCCTGAACCTGACCATCATACCGGCTCCGGGGCAGGCTGCCGTCATGATCCAGCGGAACATCTCCTTCCCCAAGCGGGTTGTGCTCTGCGCCCCCCTGGGGACCGATGTCTCCTGCGAGGTGCGGGGCACCTGCATCTGCACGCTTCAGCCACCATCACCCAACGGGGTGGAGGGGGAACCCAACATCTGCTGCACCATTCAGCTCTCAATCACCCTGACGGTGACGGCGAATGTGAAGCTCCTGGTGCCGACCTTCGGGATGGTCCTGCCCAAGGAATGCACCGTGGCACCGGTGCTGGGTGTGACGGTGCCGGAGGACTGCCCGGAGCCCGTGGGGCGAATCGTCGATCGACACTGCTGAGATGGGAAGGGCACCGCGCTGGCGGCGCCCTTCCGCTTTTCTCCCGGGGACCCGTGGCAGCGGGTGCGCCCGGGCGATGTACCCTTCGGCACCCGGTTACATAACATAGCACCAGGCCGGATATGAAGCCGGCAGGAGGAGGGTTTCGTTCCGTGGATGGCAAGCACGAAGTGATCTGTATCGAGGCGCAGAAAGTCTTCGACTTCTGCTTCCAGAAGCAAGCGTGAAGCCCGAGTCATGGGACGGGCCCCCCGGGGCGTATCCCTGCCCCGGGAGGGATCCAGATGGCCGACCATGCCGCCGCGATCTATGTGCGGGTCTCCACCGAAGAGCAGAAGAGCCGGGGCTACTCCCTGCCGGAGCAGGTCAGGGCTTGCCAGCAGAAGGCGCGCGAGCTGGCCTCCGCCCTTTCCCTCCGGCTGGGGCAGCCCGTTCACCTGGTGGAGCAGCTCTTCGAGGACACCGCTCCGGGCGACATTCTGGAGCGACCAGCGCTGAGCGCCCTGCGTGAGTGGGTCCGCAGGTACCGCCCCACCTGGGTCATCTGCCTGGACCCGGACAGGTTGGCCCGCCGGCTGACGCTGCAGTGCCTGGTGGCCGACGAGTTGGAGCGGCGGGGGACCCAGCTGGTCTTCGTGCAGCACGACTTCGATCGCACATCGCCGGAGGGGCGGGCCTTCTTTCAGATGCGCGGAATCATGGCGGAACTGGAGAAGGCCAAGATCCTGGAGCGGACCAGCCGGGGCAAGCGGGGCAAGCTGGCCCGGGGCGGCGTGCCGCACAACGTGCAGATCTACGGCTGGGACTACGACCGCACGACGGGCAGCTACTCCGCCAACCCCTCAGAGCACCGGTGGGTGGAGCGGATCTTCCGCTGGGTGGCAGAGGAGCGCCTGACGCCGGGAGAGGTGGCGGACCGTCTGACAGCGCTCGGTGTGCCACCACCCTCGTCCCGCCGCCGGATGCAGGGGGTGGCTCGCCGCTGGTACGCCAGCACCGTCCGCTTCCTCCTCCAGAACCGGGCCTACGTGGGGGAGTTGATCCTCAACCGGGCGGACTGGCGGGGAATTCAGGCCCGCCGGCAGCTCCCGCTGCACCTGCGCCGCGCCCTGCCTCCGGAGGATGGCGGCGGCCTGCTCCGGCCGGAACCCCGCCCCGAGGGCGACTGGGTCCGCCTGCCGATTCCGCCCCTGATCGCCCCCCCGCTCTTTGCGGCGGCGCAGGAGGCCCTCTCCCGCCGCCGCCGGGGCGGCAGGAGGCAGCACCTGCTGAGCGGCCTGGTGGTCTGCGGCCTGTGCGGGGCGAGCGTGCATCACGAGACCAAGCGGCGGACGGTCTACCTGGTCTGCCGGAACCGCTACGGCGGGACCCGGACCTGCCCGCTGCCGCTCCGGCCGGCGGGCCCGGTGGAGGAGGCGGTGCGCCGCGCGATCGGAGAGCGGGTGTGGGACCCGGACCCGAACGGCTCGGTCGCGCCGGAGGAGCGGGCGGAGCTGGCCCGTCTGCTCCAGCAGAAGCAAGCCGCCCGCCGGTCGATGCTGGCCCTGCTGCGGGACGGGACGATTGCGCCCGAGGAGGCCCGCTCCCACCTGACCCTGCTGGAGCAGCAGATTCAGGCCCTGAGGGAACACCCTACCCGCTGCGTCCCTGACCGACCCCAGGACCCCTCACTCGATGCCAGCCTGGTCCGGCGGCTGGTGCGCCAGGTCGAACTGAGGGGCGCAGAGTTGGTGATCCATCTCCACAAGCACGCCGATAAAAAGCGATGAGGAAGCGGCCATGAAAGACCACTCCCCCGCCTGACCGATATGCTTAAGGATCCACCAGCCCCGACAGAAAGGTCTTGACCACCTCGTCCGGGTTGCCGCCCCGGATGCCGATCCAGTAAACCCGGCCATCCTTGGTGAAGAAGAAGTTGACCGCTTCCTGCCCCTCGGTCCGGTAGCCGGTGATGCTGCCCAGCTCCACCGGCTTGGGCTGGGTGAAGATCAGGTGGTCAGTGCCGATGGTCGAGGCCATCTCCATGAACATCTGATGGGCGTGGGTCGGGCCGGCCCCGTTGGCCACCCAGAGGTCCACCTTGACCGTGCCGTCGGTGTACTCCCCCTTGACCCCTTCCTTGATCGGAATTCGCTTCTTATGCTGGCGGTCGAAGTTGAGCAGCCCCTCTTCGCCCGTGGCGAGGTAGGTCTGCCGGAAGGCGCCAAACTGCTCGGGCAGCGAGATCGGCCCCGGAGGGGTCTCCTGGACGCTCTTCATGCCGCTGATCATGTAGATGATGAAGGCGGCAAACCCGACGATGAGCAGAACCGGTACGGCCTTGCGCATGAAGGAACCCCCTTTAAGGCGTGTCCGCAGCAAACGGCGAACTAGCGTCTCCCAGTATACCGGGTCCGCACCTCTCCCTCCATCCGTGGAGGTGTTTAATTCCGTCCTAGCACAAAGGTATCAGTCGGTTCGGCTTCTGCCGATGCTTCCAGGAGCAACGGATAGAGCGCACCTTTCCGGCGCCTGACATCCCCAACGAAACACCGGTCGTGGTGGACTGCCAGATCGATACTCAGCAGATTACTTGCCGGGAGGTCTCCCGCCAGGAGGTCGATGCGAAGAAGAACAAGTTCCTGGTCTGCCTGGCGATCAACGTCCCTGTCACCCTTCGGCTCTTCAACCGGTTGAATGGCGTCCCGATCGCCACCATCAACCAGGTTGTGGTGGTCCTGAAGCAGGTGGTCCTCTGCGTCCCGGTGGGTACTCAAATTCAGTGCGATGTCACCGGCAACTGCTGCTGCGTCTTCGACGAGGCGAACAGCGAGATCAACTGTGTCTTCAACTTCTGCATTGTGATCAAGTCCAAGGCCACGGTGCAGGTGCTAGTTCCCACCCTGGGCATGTGCATGCCGAAGGAGTGCAGAACGGTGACCGCCGGCTGCCCTCCGATGGTACCCAAGGACGCCTGCAAGGACTGCGACTAGCCAGGCACCGGCTGCCGCCTCAGAGCGGGCGAACTCCTCGCCCGCCGTACACAGGGAAGAGTTCATTGGGGCGTTCATGTCACATACCCCCACCGCTCTCCAGAGTAATGCGCGCTCATTCCCGCAACCGAGGCAAGTCACGGTAGCGCGCGTAGAATGTGATGTCAATTACTGACGATAGCAACAAGGGGTAAAAGTATAACTATAATTGGCCGACAATTTCTCTGAACCAGCGACACAATCGGGCCGTCTTATCTGCGCCTGAATCATTTTGGGCCACACCATTAAAGGGGGAAACAGAGAGATGCGCTTTGGTCGTAAGGCCTCACTCCTGCTGAGCCTGCTGGTCGCCACCAGCATGTTCCTGGCGGCTTGCGGTCCCAAGCAGGGGGCCACCGGCGGCGACAAGCCCGCGGACAAGCCCGCAGACAAGCCGGCTAACGTTGCCAAGAAGCCCGCTGTCGGCGGTCAGGTGAACCTGGCCCTCGATAAGGAGCCGGACAGCTTCAACCCGATTCTCTACTCCACGGCTTACGGTGCCGAGATCGTCCAGCACATCTACGACGGCCTGTTCGAGTTCAACGACAACTGGGAGCCCCAGCCGCATGTCGCCGAGTCCTGGAAGATCTCTGACGACAAGCTGACCTTCACCATCAAGATCAAGGAGGGCATCAAGTTCACCGACGGCGCTGAGCTGACCGCCGAGGACGTTGCCTTCACCCTGATGACCATTAAGCACCCGGACTACACCGGCCCGCGCGCTGCCTCTCTGAAGGACATCGAGTCCGTGACGGCGACCGACAAGTACACCGTCACCATCAAGATGAAGAAGCCCTTCGCCCCGATCTTCACCAACATCAACTACGGCATCATGCAGAAGAAGCTGTTTGAGGGCACGCCGGTCAAGGACATGGACAAGAACCCTGTCTCCATGAACCCTGTCGGCACCGGCCCCTACAAGCTGAAGGAGTACGTCCGCGGCCAGTACGTGATCCTGGAGCGGAACCCCAACTGGTTCGCCTCCAAGGCCAAGGGCGGCGCCCCCTTCATCGAGACCATCATGTACAAGGTGATCCCCGACAGCCAGACCCAGCTGGCCGCCGTCCAGAACGGCGAGATCGACTGGATCAACCCCGAGCCGGCTGATGTGGCCATGCTCGAGAAGGACTTCAAGGACAAGCTGACCCCGTACCACTACGATCGGAACGGCTTCGGCTACATCCAGATCAACAACACCAAGCCGCCCCTTGACAACAAGCTGGTCCGCCAGGCGCTGACCTACGGCCTCGACCGCCAGGCGATCATCCAGGGCGTCATGGAGGGCCGTGCCACCATTCCTCCGGGCCCGATTCCTCCGGTCTCCTGGGCTTTCGACTCCTCTGCCAAGGCCTATCCGTATGACCCCGCCAAGGCCAAGCAGCTCCTGGAGCAGGCCGGCTACACCATGGGCGCCAACGGCATCTACGAGAAGGATGGCAAGCCCCTGAAGCTGACCTTCTACGGCAGCTCCGGCTCCACCCTGATCGAGGGCATCGCCACCATCGCCCGGAACAACTGGAAGCAGATCGGCGTGGAGCTGGATGTCCAGCTGATGGACTTCAACGCCCTCACCGACAACTTCACCAAGCCGGGCAAGTTCGACCTCTCCTTCGGCGGCATGAGCCTGGGCCTCGACCCCGACTCCCAGTACAACCTCTTCCACAGCTCCACCGGCAAGCCGGATGCCAAGGGCAACGTGAACGGCTTCAACCGCTCCCGTTACGGCAACCCGACGGTGGACAAGCTCCTGGAGGATGCCCGCTCCGAGTTCGACCCGGCCAAGCGGAAGCAGTACTACTCGGAGTTCCAGAAGATCGTCATCGACGAGGCGCCGGTGATCATCGTCTACGCCAACAAGTACACCGACTTCGTCAGCAGCCGGATCAAGGGCGTGCGGAACTTCCCCGGCACCGGTGCCGACACCGCCTACGTCTACCAGTGGTATATTAACGAGCAGTAAGTCCCGCCAAGGATACCTTCGGAAGGGGGCGCCCGCCCTGGGCGCCCCCTTTTATCGCCCGACAATCGACCATAAGGGTGGTGACACCGGATGGGCCGCTTCCTGACCAAGCGCATCCTCAACATGATCCCGCTGCTGATCCTTGCGACCCTCTTCTCGTTCGGCATCATGCAGATGGCCCCCGGCGGCCCGGAAAATGTTCTGCTGGCTGCCGAGGCCGACGCGACCATGGACCCGTCCAGGCTGGAGGCGCTCAGAGACCGCTGGGGCCTCAACGACCCGATCCATATTCAGTACATCCGCTGGCTCGGCAACGTCCTGACCGGCGACTTCGGTACCTCCTACTTCTACCGCAAGCCCGTGGGCGAGGTCATTGTCTCCGCGCTGCCCAACACGCTGCAGCTCAACCTGGTTGCCCTCTTCCTCATCTATTCGATCGCCATTCCCCTGGGTGTCGTCTCCGCGGTGAAACAGTACTCCAAGCTCGACTACTCCGTGACAGGCCTGGCCTTTGCGGGGCAGGCGGCGCCCAGCTTCTGGGTTGCGACCCTCCTGATCTGGGGCGTTGCCATGAACTCCGGCGGGCTGATTCCGACGAATGGCATCGCCACGCCGGGCATTAACTTTGAAACTTACGGGTGGCTCTCCGTTGTTGCCGACCGAGCCAAGTACATGCTCCTGCCCCTGATGGTCATCGTCTTCGGCGGTCTGACAAGCCTTACACGCTTTATGCGCTCCAGCATGCTGGAGGTTCTGAAGGAAGACTACGTCCGCACCGCCCGCGCCAAGGGCCTGGCAGAGCAGGTCGTCATCTACAAGCATGCGCTCCGGAATGCCCTGCTGCCGATCATCGCCATCTCGGGTGGCCTTCTCTCCTCCCTGGTGGGTGGCTCGGTCATCATCGAGACCATCTTCTCGTGGCCCGGGATCGGCCGTGTCGGCTTCGACGCTGTCATCCAGCGCGACTACAACGTCTCCATGGCGATCATGCTCATGTCTTCCGTGTTGACCCTGGTGGGCTTCCTCCTGGTGGATATGGCTTACGTCTGGGTCGACCCGCGCATCAAGTACGACTAGCATAGGGGGTGACACCCGTGGCTCTTCCACAGAGCAAGCAAGCGGATACCAAGAAGCAGGGCGGAGTTGCCCCCAAGGAGACCTCCCAGTTCCAGCAGATCCTCCGCCGCTTCATGCGCAACAAGACCGCCGTCATGGGCGGCGTGGTCCTGCTGCTCTTTTACACCGTGGCGCTGCTCGCCCCGTATCTGGCCAGCGAACCGCTGGATACGATGAACATCGCCGAGCGCTTCCAGCCGCCCAGCCCGGAGCATCCCCTCGGCACCGACAACCTGGGCCGGGACGTGCTCTCCCGGATGATCTGGGGCTCCCGGGTCTCGCTCTCGGTCGGCTTCGTTGCGATGGGCATGGCGGTGACGATCGGCACCCTGGTGGGCGCCGTGGCCGGCTTCTACGGCGGCACCTGGATCGACCTCCTGCTGATGCGGATCGCCGAGGCGATTGACATCATCCCGGTCTTCTTCCTGCTGATCACCGTGGTTGCGGTGATCAAGCCCTCGGTCTTCAACATCATGTTCGTGATCGGCGTCACCTCCTGGCCCAGCCTGGCCCAGATTGTCCGCTCGCAGTTCCTGACGCTGCGGCAGCGCGACTTCTCCGTGGCCTCCCGGGCGATGGGCGCCACCGACGCCCGCCTGATCTTCCGGCACATCCTGCCGAATGCGATGGGCCCGATCATCGTCTCGGCCACCCTGCGAATCGGCGGCGCGATCCTCTCCGAGTCCGGCCTCTCCTTCCTGGGCATCGGCACCCCGCCGCCCGCCATCTCCTGGGGCCAGATGCTCTTTGCCGGCCGGGCCTTCCTGAAGCAGGCCCCGTGGGTCTCCATCTGGCCGGGCTTTGCGATCTTCCTGGTCGTCATCTGCTTCAACTTCGTCGGTGACGGCTTGCGGGACGCCCTGGACCCCAAGATGAAGCGGTAACGCCGCACGAAAAGAGCCACCAACCATCGGTGTTGGTGGCTTTCCTCTTCCCCGGCCCACGGGCTACCGGAGGGCGTCGACGGTCTCCTTCAGCCGGTCGGGTGCGGTGTAGACCAGGTTCCCGACCACCACCGTATCGGCCCACCTCCCCGCCAGGGCGGCCTGCTCGGCCCCGGTGATGCCGCCCCCGTAGATGAGATGGGCCTCCCCCGCCTGCTCCTTCACCGCCCGGAGCAGCTCCATGTCGCCGAAGGCCCCGCTGTACTCCACGTAGATCACCGGCAGCCGCAGGACCCGCCCGGCAAAGGCGGCATAGGCCGCCGCCATCGCCGCATCCAGCGAGGTGTCGGCCCCGGTCACCCGGGCCACGGTCGCCTCGGGGTTGAGCACCAGGTAGGCCTCCGGCAGCAGCAGGTGCCAGGGGATGTACTCCCCCACCACCGGGAGGATGGAGGCCAGCGCCTCGGCCTGGGCCCGCCCCAGCCAGCGGGCATCGGCTGTGTTCAGCACCAGCGGGATCAGGAAGAGCGCCGGGCCCGGCATGGCCGACTCCATGGTGGAGACCTCCAGCGCCACCGGGACGGGGGCCTCCTGGAGCCGGCCCAGCAGGCTGAGCACCGCCCCCTGGGTCATCCCGGTGGAGCCGCCGATCAGGATCGCGTCGGTGCCGCTGGCGTAGATCAGCTCCAGGCTGCTGTCGGGCAGCGGGCGCTCCGGGTCCAGCTTGGTCACGTGCCGCCAGCCCCGCCAGTGGGGTGCCGGCGGCCAGGTCACGGGAGAATTGCTCAGAACCTCCAACCTCCGTTCGCCTAGCGTACAGGTGTTCGGTATGGTATAATAGGAAGGTACGGGATCAGACAGGGGGTCGGAGCGCATGAAGCCGTTCAAGCTCGTTTCGGACTACAAGCCCCGGGGCGATCAGCCCAGGGCGATCGAAGCCCTGGCCAACAGTGTGGAGCGGGGCGTGAAGGAGCAGATCCTCCTCGGCGCCACGGGCACCGGCAAGACCTTCACCATCGCCGGGGTGATCGAGAAGGTGCAGAGGCCCACCCTCGTCCTCGCCCATAACAAGATCCTGGCGGCGCAGCTCTGCTCGGAGTTCCAGGAGTTCTTCCCGGAGAACGCCGTTGAATACTTCGTCTCTTATTACGACTACTACCAGCCGGAAGCCTACATCCCCACCACCGATACTTACATCGAGAAGGATTCCCTGATCAACGACGAGATCGATAAGCTCCGCCACTCGGCCACCATGGCGCTCTTCGAACGGCGGGACGTGATCATCGTCGCCTCGGTCTCCTGCATCTACGGACTCGGCTCCCCGGCGGACTATAAGGACCTGGCGGTCTCCCTCCGGGTGGGCAACCAGGTGGATCGGGACTTCATCCTCCGCCGGCTGGTGGATATCCAATACGAGCGGAACGACCTGAACTTTGTCCGCAACAAGTTCCGGGTGCGGGGCGATGTGGTGGAGATCTTCCCGGCTGGCTCCTCCGAGCGGGCGATCCGCTGCGAGTGGTTCGGCGACGAGATCGACCGGATCTCGGAGTTCGACCCGTTCACCGGCGAGATCACCGGCACCATGAACCACGTGGCGATCTACCCGGCCAGCCACTACGTGGTGGCGGATGAGAAGCGGGAGCGGGCGCTGATTTCCATCGAGGAAGAGCTGGAGATGCGGCTCAAGGAGCTGCGGGACCAGGGGAAGCTGCTGGAGGCGCAGCGGCTGGAGCAGCGGACCCGGAACGACCTGGAGATGCTGCGGGAGATCGGCTTCTGCAGCGGCATCGAGAACTACAGCCGCCATCTGACGGGCCGCCCGCCGGGGGAGGCGCCCTACACCCTGCTGGACTTCTTCCCGGAGGATTGGCTGCTGGTGATCGATGAGAGCCACGTCACCATCCCCCAGGTGGGGGCGATGTACAACGGCGACAAGGCCCGGAAGGACAACCTGATCGAGTACGGCTTCCGGCTGCCCTCCGCCGCCGACAACCGGCCGCTCAAGTTCCAGGAGTTCGAGGAGCGGATCAACCAGGTGGTCTACGTCTCGGCGACGCCGGGGCCCTATGAGCTGCAGCGGGTGAAGCCGCACTTCGTCACCGAGCAGATCGTCCGGCCCACCGGCCTGCTGGACCCGGAGGTGGAGGTCCGCCCGATCAAGGGGCAGATCGACGACCTGTACAGCGAGATCAAACAGCGGGCGGCCAAGAACCAGCGGGTGCTGGTCACCACCCTGACCAAGAAGATGGCGGAGGACCTGACCGACTACCTGAAGGAACTGGGGGTCAAGGTCCGGTACATGCACTCCGACATCGAGACCCTGGAGCGGATGGCGATCATCCGGGACCTGCGGCTGGGAGTCTTCGACGTGCTGGTGGGGATCAACCTGCTGCGGGAGGGGCTGGATATCCCCGAGGTCTCCCTGGTGGCAATCCTCGACGCCGACAAGGAGGGCTTCCTCCGGGCGGAGCGCTCGCTGATCCAGACCATCGGCCGGGCAGCCCGGAACGTGGAGGGCCGGGTGATCATGTACGCCGACCGGATGACCGAGTCGATGCGGAAGGCGATCAGCGAGACCAACCGCCGCCGGGCGATCCAGGCGGAGTACAACCGGGTCCACGGCATCACCCCGCAGACGGTGGTCAAGCCGGTGCGGGATGTGATCCAGGCGGTCAAGCCGGCGGAGGATGCGCCGCCGATCAACCTGCTGGAGACGCCGCGCCACCAGATCCCGCAGATCGTCGAGAAGCTCCGCAAGGAGATGAAGGAGGCGGCCAAGAACCTGGAGTTCGAGAAGGCCGCCGAGCTGCGTGACCTGATCATCGAGCTGGAGAGGCGGCGGTAGCCGATCCAATCCGGCGGGCGAACCTGGAGGCCCTGGCCGCCCTGAACCTGACGGATTCGGATCTGAGCCGGGCGGGCAGGCACCCCGAGTTTGGGGAGGTCACCCTGGGGCAGCTGTGGTGCACGACCTGGACCACCTGGCGCAGATCGTCCGGACCATGGCGAAGCGCTCCTCCGCTGCGGTGGGGCCGTGGAGCGCCTACCTCTCCATCCTGCGGGACAGCTGCCGGGGGCGTCCACGCCCGGTCGGCGCAGAGGCGCTGCACAAGCACACAGCCGAGGGAGCAGCCACTCCCTCGGCTTTCTTCTCGCCTTCGGCTCCAGTACCTGGGCCCTGGTCGGGCCTGGGGTCTACCCGGCCGCCCCGCCCAGGTGCCGGCGCAGGAACTCGAGGGTCTCCGCCCGGGCCGCCTCGGCCGCTTCCGGGTGATAGGCGGTGCGGGACGGCTCGCAGAACCAGTGGCCCGTGCCCGGGTAGGTCCGGGCCGTCACTGCTGTCCCCCCCGCCCGGAGCTGCTCCAGGAAGGCGGCCACATCCGGGGCGGGCTCGAAGGGATCGGCCTCCGCAAAGTGGCCCAGGAGCGGCACGGCGATCCGGGGCGCCGGCCCCAGGTCCATCGTCCCGTAGAAGGTGACGACGGCGTCGCCAACCCCTCTGGCGGCGGCCAGCAGGGCGACCCCTGCCCCCAGCGAGAAGCCCACCAGGGCGACCCGGTTTGGAACCAGGCTTGGCTGCCGGCGGAGCCAGTCCTCCGCTGTGGCGGTCATCTCCGCTCGGGCGGCCCAACTGCCCTCCTCCACCAGGCGCTCGGCCTCCTCCGGGGTCTCGGCCACCCGCCCCCCGTACAGATCCGGGGCCAGCGCCACGAACCCATTTGCCGCCAGGGTGTCGCAGGCGTCCACCACATCCGCCACCAGCCCCCACCAGGCGTGCAGCACCACGACGCCGGGGCCCGGGGCGGATGGCTCGGCAAGGTAGCAGCGGAGTCCGTTGGCATCCGGGAGATGGATGAAGCCCAAGGCAGTACCCCCAGTGGCCGCCCTCTCAGCGCAGGGCCTGGCCCGAATGGAATCCCCACCAGTGTAGCACATCTCGCTGCTGCGCAACAGTTCTGAACAGTAGGATCAGTTGGCAGGAGCAGGGAATCGTCTGCCAGTCTGGTGTCACTCGTGAGAAAACGGAGCCGATAAGGGCGGATGGCAACACCGCCGGGGCGGGTTACGAAAGCGACGGGGCGGGCTGGGGTGGCCACGGGCGGGTTAGTAAGCGGTTGGGCAGGCCGCCAGGACCACGGGCCAGCCCCCGGCCTCAACCCCGGGCAGGGGCCAAAGGGCCGGGACTCCCGGCAGGACCCCATGCAGAAGGGCCCGGGCGCCATCCAGAGCGCCCGGGCCCCGCTATTCTCCTCACGCGCTGGGCTGCCGCCCGGCGGCTGCCTGGCTCTCCGCCTCCCGCCGGGGGCGGGTGGCGATGTTGGTCCAGTTGAGCGCCACGGCGTAGCCCATGTCCTCATCCTCCACGATCTCGGTCTCGCCCTCGTACCACAGGTCGTCCTGCAGGGTGATCCGGGCCTCCTCGAAGAGCGGCTTCAGCCCTCGGATGGTCGGCGCCCGGGTGGTGGACTCGAACTTCAGCTCGTAGACGTCGGGGCCCTCCTCCTTGGTGCAACCGGGGCAGCTCCCCCCGTTTGCACTGCTACGACTCCTGCTTCTCCTCCTCGGAGGCGGAAGCGGCACCCTTGAGCGACCTGGCCGACTCACGGATCGCCTGGAAGAGCTGGGGCAGCTTTTTGGGGCTGAGCAGGAGGAGAAGCAGTACCAGAATCAGCAGGATTTCCATGAGGCCCAAGCGTCCGAACATCTCCATCACCTTTCGGTTGGTCCGGCTTATGGCGAGAGAAGGAAAAGCGCGCCCGTTATACCTGGCTGACCCCAGTGTACAGAGTGACCAGGATCAGCACCAGCATCACGAAGACCAGTCCATCGATGGCCTTTTCTGACCCGTTCATGCGGAACTCCCCCCTGCTTTGGGCTCACCGGCGGATGGCCCCTTCCGGACGAAGAGGGCGGTCACGGGGCACCACCAGCAGGGTGATCTACGAGATCACAAGCCCCTGGAAGCCGAAGAGCGGGCCATCGAAGGAGATGGACGGGGACTTCCAGTGCCCTTTACGCTATATCACCCCCCATCCGTGGGGGAGAGATCGGTCGAAAGTGGTTATTGCCCGGAGGAGCCCCCGCCCGCTATACTTGAGCCACAAACCTAATAGGGCATCAAACAGGTGCTCCCGGTAGCTCCGGGAGGTAAAGGGAATCCGGTGTGAATCCGGAGCGGTCCCGCCACTGTAATCGGGGAGTCCATTCCACACAATGGGCCACTGGCGTCTCGCCGGGAAGGCTGATGGGATGGGCGATAATCCGAGAGCCAGGAAACCTGCCTGTCTGATTCGCACTCAGCCTTCGGAGGAAAGGTCGAGCGTGACAGTCAGCGCATTGCCGCTGTTCATGTACACACCCCGGCCAGAAGGCCGGGCATTTTTGTTGCAAAGAGAGGTGCTTCCCATGGCGAGCGTCCAGACGAAGAACCTGGTTTACAGCGGCCTGCTCATCGCCCTCAGTGTGATCGGTTCTTACGTGAAACTGGGGCCCTGGTCGATCGGGCTGGATTCGACCGCCGGTTTCCTGGCGGCGCTGACGCTGGGACCTGCCGCCGGCGCCCTGGTCTGTGCCATCGGCCACCTGGCGGTGGCGATGGTCACCGGCTTCCCGCTGACGCCGGTCTTCCACCTGGCCGTCGCCGTGGCGATGGCGGGTGTGGGCGCCGCGGGCGGCCTGGTCGTCAAGCGGTTCGGCCCCCTGGCTGCCGCCGTGACGATGGTCCTGCTGAACGGGGCGGCGGCTCCCGCTCTCCTCGCCCTGTTGCCGAACCCGATGGGCCTGGGGCTCTTCGCCGCCCTGGTCGCCCCGCTCACCCTGGCCGCCGCCGTCAACGCGGGAGCCGCCCTTCTGGTCTACGGGATGCTCTCCAAGGTACGTGTTCTCAAGCCATAAGCGCCTGCCCGCCAGCACAACCGGATAGCGGGAAGGTGGAGCGCGGTCCTTGCAAGGTCAGCCCGACTTCCCTGAGCAGGGAGGTCGGGCTCTTGTTAACGCCGCTGGAGTTGATCGTGCTGGCCGACCGCTGCATCGCCTGTGGCGCCTGCCACCGGCTGGCCCCGCACCTCTTTGTGATCGAGGGACACCGGCGGGCGGTCCCTGCTGCGGCACGGGTGGAGGGCCGCGCGGCTGCGGCGGGAGCTGGAGCAGGCGGTGGGGCCGGCCTACGGGGCGCTGGCCGAGATGCTTGAGAAGGTCCGTGACCGGGTGCAGCGTGAGCCCGGCCGCTCCCAGCCCGAGCGGGCCGCCCTGTACGCCGAGATCGTCAACGGTCCGGCGCTCCGGCTCCTGGCTGAGGGCCGGCCGGAGGCGGCGGAGACCCTGGTGGAAGAGTTGGTCCGGCGCTGGATCGAATCCAGGAGGTGACCCTGTGACCGCCCGAACGATCATGATTCAGGGGACCGCCTCCAACGTGGGCAAGTCCCTGCTGGTGACGGCGCTCTGCCGCATCTTCAAGGAGGATGGCTGGCGGGTGGCGCCCTTCAAGTCCCAGAACATGTCCAACAACAGCTACATCACCCCGGACGGGCTGGAGATCGGCCGGGCCCAGGGGGTGCAGGCGGAGGCTGCCGGCATTCCCGCCACCGCCGACATGAACCCGGTCCTGCTGAAGCCCAGCAGCGACAAAGAGTCCCAGGTGGTGATCCACGGCCGCCCCTTCGGGAACATGAACTTCCGGGCCTACCGTCGGGAGGGGTACGAGGTGGCCGCCCGGGCGATCCAGACCTCCCTGGAGCGGCTGCGGAGCCAGTTCGACGTGGTGGTGATCGAGGGCGCCGGCTCCCCCGCCGAGGTCAACCTGCGGGAGCGGGAGCTGGCCAACATGCGGATCGCCGCCTGGGCGGAGGCCCCCGTCCTGCTGGTGGCCGACATCGACCGGGGCGGGGCGCTGGCCTCGCTGGTGGGGACGCTCGCCCTGCTGGAGCCCGATGAGCAGGAGCGGGTGGCCGGGCTGATCATCAACAAGTTCCGCGGGGACAAGAGCCTGCTGCAGCCCGCTGTGGAGTTCCTGGAGCAGCGGACGGGCAAGCCGGTGGTGGGGGTGCTCTCCTACCTCGACGTGGAGCTGGAGGCCGAGGACTCCCAGTCGCTGGCGCCGGCCGGCTCCTCCGGCGGGGAGGGCGAGGGGCTGCGAATCTGCGCCCTGCGGCTGCCCCGGGTCAGCAACTTCACCGACATGGACCCGCTCCGGCTGGTGCCGGGGGTGCAGGTGGACTGGGTGCAGGAGCCGGCGCAGCTGCAGGGGGCCGACGCGGTGGTCATCCCCGGCAGCAAGAACACCGCCGAGGACCTGCGCTGGGTCTGGCAGACCGGCCTGGGCGCCGCCGTGCAGCGGCTGGCCGCCCGCGGGGTGCCGGTGGTGGGCATCTGCGGCGGGTATCAGATGCTGGGCAATCGGGTGCTGGACCCGGCGGGCCACGAGTCCGCCCACCCGGAGACGCCCGGGCTGGAGCTGCTGGACGTGGAGACGGTCTTCGCCCCCGCCGCCGCCAAGGTGACGGAGCGGACCGCCGCCAAGGTCGTCCACGGCCGGGGGCCCTTCGCCGGGCGGGCCGGCACCCTGGTCTCGGGCTACGAGATCCACATGGGCGTGACCCGGCTCGGGCCGCGGGCCGTGCCGCTCTTCCGGGCCCAGGGCCGTCCCGCCGAGGAGGTGCTGGGGGCTGCCGACCAGGCCGGACAGGTCTGGGGCACCTACCTGCACGACATCTTCCACAACGATGGGCTGCGGCAGGCCTGGCTGACCTCGCTCTGGCGGCGGCGGGGCCTGACCCCTCCCACCGAGGACAGGCTGAACGCTGCCACCCTGCGGGAGGAGGCGCTGCAGCGCCTGGCGGCGGCGGTGCGGGCTGATCTGGACCTGGAGCGGATCTACGCCATCGCCGGCCTGCGCCGGGACTAACCACGGAAGATCGGGAGGGATGGCCATGCGGGTGCGCGGCCTGATCATGGTCAACACCGGCGACGGCAAGGGCAAGACCACGGCGGCCATCGGGCAGGCGGTCCGGGCGGTGGGCGCCGGGATGAAGGTGCTGATGATCCAGTTCATCAAGGGGCAGTGGAAGGTCTCCGAGATCGAGGGGCTCCGCCACCTGCCCAACTTTGAGCTGCGGCGGTTGGGCCTCGGCTTTACCCTGCCCGACCGGCTCACCCGCCCGCTCTCCGAGCATCAGGCCGCCATCGCGGCGGCCTGGGAGCAGGCGGTGGCGGAGGTCGCCTCCGACCGGTGGGATCTGATCATCCTGGACGAGATCAACAACGCCCTGGCGGATCCCCATCTCAGCGAGGTGGTGGGGGTGGGGGAGGTGCTGCAGTTGCTGCAGCGGCCCCCGGCACGCCTCCACGTGGTGCTCACGGGCCGGCGCGCCCCCGCTGAGCTGGTGGCGGCGGCCGATCTGGTCACCGAGATGGTGCCGGTCAAGCATCATGATCAGGCGGGGATCAAGGCCCAGAGAGGGGTCGAGTTCTGATGCCCGCAGCCTGGGTCGACCGATCGGGAGCGGTGGTGGGGGTCGGGCGGAGCTGCGGCACCTTCGGCGAGCTGCTCCAGGGGGTACTCCCCGACGGCCGGCGCTTCCTCGTCACCCTGCCGCTGGCCCGCTACTCCACCGCCCGCTTCACCCCCGGTGGGACGGGGGAGGTCCAGGTCCTTCCCTCTCACAAGGAGAAGTCCCGGCAGGTGGCGTGCCGGCTGCTCGAGCACTTCGGTGTGACGCAGGGCGGCCTGCTCTCGCTGGACAGCGAGCTGCCCGAGGGGAAGGGGCTCGGCAGTTCCTCCGCCGACATGGTGGCCAGCGCCCTGGCGGTCCAGGCCGCCTGCGGCCGGTCGGTCTCCCCCCACCAACTGGCGGAGTGGATGGCCCAGGTGGTGCCGTCGGACGGCGTCATGTTCCCCGGGGTGGTCTCCTTCTACCACCAGCAGGGGCGGCTGCGGCGAATCCTGGGCACCCTCCCGCCCCTGACCATCGTCGGGGTGGACGAGGGCGGAACGGTGGATACCGTGGCCTTCAACCGGCAGGGCAACCGCTGGCCGGACCCCGTCCGGCGGACCTACGAGCAGCTGCTGCTGCGAATGGAGCAGGCGGTGATCGACAGGGACCTGCAGGCCGTGGGTGACTGCGCCACCCAGAGCGCGGTCCTGCACCAGAGGGTCCTGCCCAAGGCGAACCTGGACTGGTTCCTGGAGCTGCGGAGCCGCTACGGCGCCCTCGGGGTGGTGGTGGCCCACAGCGGGACCTACATCGGCCTGCTGATGGACCCGAGCGAGGTGGACCACGACCGCCGGCTCTCCGCCCTCACGGCGGAGCTGTCGGGACGGCTGCCGGCGCTCCGCATCGAGCGGACCGATCCCGGATAGAGAGCGCTTCTCTGTGGGCTGGCTTACGGACAAAGCCGGCCCTTCCTGTTATCCTGGAAGAGAAGGAGCGTGGGGAAGGGGTGGAGAGGATGGCCGCGCCGGTGATGCTGTTCAGCCACCAGGGCTGCCGGGGCGGGGAGGCCGCCCGCGGGCCGGGGAACAGCTTCGGGGAGATCGGCAGCCTTTCCGCCGGAACCCAGGGCGCCTATGCGGAGGCGCTGGACGACACGCTGCTCTGCCTCTGGCGGAAGCCCGATGCCGAGCGGATCCTGCAGACCCACCCCCAGCTGGCCCTGCCGGCGGCGTGGTGATGGGGATGCCGATGCAGATGATGGGTTCGATCAAGATGGTGGCGATGATGTTGGGCAGCGAATCGGCCCTGGTGGGGTGGGTGGTCCACCTGCTGATCAGCGCCCTCTTCGGCGTGGGCTACTCCCTCCTCTTCGGCAGGCTGCGAAACCAGTGGGCCGCCGGCCTGGTCTACCAGGCCCTGGAGAAGCGGGAGGCCTCCCAGGCGGTCGCCGCCGGCTCTGTAGCTCGCTAGCCCCGCTGCATCTGGACAAAAAGGCCGCCTCCGGCTCGGGAGGCGGCTTTCCTATGGCCGGGGGCGGGTCCGGTTGGTGGGCACGGCGGTGGTCGGGTCCTCCGGCCAGTAGTGCTTGGGATAGCGGCCCCGCAGGTCCTTGCGCACCTCGAAGTAGGCGTTTCGCCAGAAGCTGGCCAGGTCCCGGGTCACCTGGACGGGACGGTGGGCGGGCGAGAGCAGGTGCAGGGTGAGCGGCACCCGGCCCCGGCCGATGCGGGGCGTGTCGTGCAGGCCGAACATCTCCTGGAGCCGGACCGCCAGCACGGGGGCCGCCGGGTCGCTGTAGTCGATGGGGATGCGGGAGCCGCTGGGCACCGTCACGTGGGTGGGAGCCAGCTCGTCAAGCTCCTGCCGCCGGGGCCAGGGGAGCATGTTGAGCAGGATCTCGGCCAGCGGGAGCCGCTGCAGGTCGTCGCGGCTGCGCAGGCCGTGCAGGTGTGGGCCGAGCCACTCCCCCAGCGAGGCGGCCAGCGCCTCCTCCGAGGTGTCGGGCCAGGCCGGGTCGAGCCGGTGCAGGAAGAGCAGCCGCTGCTGGAGCTGGCGGGCGGCCCTGGTCCAGGGGAGGATGGCCAGCCCCTCCCGGGCGATCCCCTCCAGGAGCGCCGCCAGCAGCCCGTCCGGGCTGGGGTTGGGCAGGGGGCCCTCCCGCAGGACCAGGGCGCCCAGCCGCTCCCGCCGCCGGGCCCGGACCGCCTGGACCGCCGGGTCCCAGGCGATCAGTTCCTCCCCGGTCACCTGCTCGCCCGCGTGGCGGAGCAGGTCGGCCAACTCCACCGGCGCCGCCAGGTGGATCCGGCTCTCCGGCCCCTGGTCGTCCAGCTCGGCGGCCACCAGGTAGGGGGCCTCCTGGAGCGGCTGTGGCTCGGGGAGGGCGGCGCCCCGCCCGTTCCGGAGGAGGAAGCGGCCGGTGGACCGCCGCTGGGCGATCCGGTCGGGGTAGGCAAAGGCGAGCAGGAGACCGCAGCCCTCCACATCCTCCCCGGTGGGGAGATGGGGGCCGAAGGCGGCCCGCAGGTGCTCCACCTCGGCCTGGACCCGCCGCCGGGCCGCCGGATCGACGGCATGGGCCCGGCTCCCACGGAGCGCCTCCACCCGCAGGCGGAGGTCCGCATCCGGGGGCCTGCCCTCGCCCCGGAGGAGGTCCCGCTCGCTGAGCAGCGCCGCCAGCTCACAGGCCAGCCCGCCGAGGCCCAGCGGGACCGCCTGCAGGATCATGTGGGCCAGGCGGGGGTGGAGCCCGGCCGCGGCCATCCGCCGCCCGTGCGGGGTGATCGACCCCGCCCGGTCCAGCGCCCCCAGCTGCTGGAGCAGCTCCCGGGCCTGGGCGAGGGCCCCCGCCGGCGGCGGGTCCAGCCAGGCCAGCTCCGCCGGATCGGCCACGCCCCAGGCGGCCAACTCCAGCGCCAGGGGGGCCAGGTCGGCCTCCAGGATCTCCGGGGGGGTGTAGGCGGTCAGGTGCCGGTCCTCCTGCTCGGTCCAGAGCCGGTAGCAGACGCCGGGCCCCAGCCGCCCGGCCCGGCCCCGCCGCTGATCGGCCGAGGCCCGGGAGACCGGCAGCGTCTCCAGCCGGGTCATCCCGGTGCGGGGGGAGAAGCGGGGGACCCGCATCAGCCCGCTGTCAATCACCACCCGGACCCCCTCCACCGTCAGGCTGGTCTCGGCGATGGAGGTGGCCAGCACCACCTTCCGCTCCCCGGACCGGCTGGGGGCGATCGCCTCGTCCTGGGCCTCCTGCGGCAGGTTGCCGTAGAGCGGGGCAATCCGGATGCCGGGCCCCAGCCGGAGGTCGGCCAGCCGCTCCTCCACCCGGCGGATCTCCCCCGCCCCCGGCAGGAAGACCAGCAGATCCCCGGCCTCCGCGGCCAGCGCATCGGTCACCGCCCGCACCACCGCCGGCTCGATCCGCCCCTCCACCGGGCGGCTCAGGTAGCGGGTCTCCACCGGGAAGGAGCGCCCCTCGCTCCGGATGACCGGCGCTCCGCCCAGCAGCCCCGCCACCGGCTCCGCCTCCAGCGTGGCCGACATGACCAGAAGCCGCAGATCGGGCCGCAGGAGCGCCTGGGACTGCAGGCAGAGCGCCAGCCCCAGGTCGGCGTGCAGGCTCCGCTCGTGGAACTCGTCAAAGATGACCAGCCCGACGCCCTCCAGCGCCGGATCAGCCTGGAGAAGGCGGGTCAGCACCCCCTCGGTGATCACCTCGATGCGGGTCCTCGGGCCGACCCGGGTCTCCAGCCGGACCCGGTAGCCCACCGTCCCGCCCACCGCCTCCCCCAGGGAGGCGGCCATGAACCGGGCGGCGGCCCGGGCGGCGAGGCGGCGGGGCTCCAGCATCAGCACCCGGCGGCCCTCAAGCCACGGCTCGTCCAGCAGAGCCAGCGGCACCCGGGTGGTCTTGCCGGCGCCGGGGGGCGCCACCAGCACGGCGCCCGCGTGGGAGCGAAGCGCCTCCATCAGCGAGGGCAGAGCCGATTCGATCGGCAGCATGGTGGATGACATCACGAGCCTCCTGCAGCTAGGTTGACTACCTTTTTTACCCAAATCTGCCAAAAAGACAGAACCAAACGGCCGTTTTTATCGTCTTAGGAAATGGAGGGAGAACAGTCAGGGTGGTGGTTGCTCTGTGAGGAGAATCTACATATTGGGCCGTGAGGAAGAGGGCGAAGAGGTGTTGGATGCGCTGCTGGAGCAGGGCATTGACCCCGACGATATCGAAAACCCCACCTGCCCGAGATGCTTTAATCAGACCCTCCTTGCCTACAGGGAGGGGGAAGAGTACACACTGATCACCTGGGAGTGCCTCACTGAAGAGGATGATGCGGCCCGGCCCGATGCCTGGTACCTGGTCTGCCAGAACCTCCTCTGCCCCTATGAGGAGGAGATCGAGCGGGCCCTGGACCCCCGGGGGGCGACCCCCTTTGAACTTCAGTACTCCCACTGGGCGCTTGAGGATGAGATCGACCTCTTAGGCCGGAACCCCAGCGAGATGACCAAGCTGATCGCCTATCTGGAGCGGGTGAAGCGAACCCACCCCCACTGGAAGCTGGACTGCTTCCTGGAGGAGGCCCGCTGGCGCCGGGAGTGGGATCTCAAACAGATTCGCAAGTGGCTGGCCTCGATCCCGCCTGGACGCCGGATTGAGTTCTGGGCCGAGGGAGAGGATCACAAGGTCAAGTTCTATGCGGCCACCGATGATGCCCTGCTGGTGGAGAATCTCTCCGATGGGCAGATGATGGTGGTTCGGGCCGAGGCGCTGCAATCCTATGGTCCCAGGCAGTTCGACCCCGAGGGGGACAAGCCCCCTCTGGAGGCCCGCAACGTGGACCCGGACAGCTGGATCTCGCTCTGCGGATACCGGGAGTTTGTGGTGGCACAGGGACACCATCTGCACCTGTACGAGGTGGATCGCTTCAGCCAGTTCCATGTGGGCACCGACGACCCGCTCGCAGCGGCGGCGCTGGGCCTGGAGCCGCAGGGCGAAAGCTACTGGAGAGGGAAGCTCCGGCGGAGCCAGATCGAGGCCCGCTACGAGAAGCGGAAGATGGTCAAGGTCAAGGGGTACTGGGTCGAGGTGCACGGGAAGACGGCGCGGACCCACTCGCCCTCCGTCTCCACCGAGGACGCGGAGGTGGCGGCAGCCCTCGGTCTGAAGCCGTGTAAGCGCTTCTGGGTCGTCGACCCGGAGGAGCCGGGCCCGCCGGAGATCGCCCGCTGGTCCGGCATCATCCCCTCCGATCAGGTGGAGCAATGGGACGAGGTCTGCGTCTACCAGTGGCCCATTCCGGAGATCAAGGAGGGCTGATCCGCCCTCGGGTATCGGAACTACCCCGCGGGATCGCCGTCGTACGAAGGTACCGATTTTGTCGGGTCTGCTCAGGGTTTGTACGCTTCTTCACAAATCCTCCACATTTGATCGGGAGAATGGGGACCAGGGAACCCATCCAGATCAAATGGTGGTGAGTCCATATGGCCAAGAAGCAGTCCACATCAGCATCGGTCTCGCTCTGGACCTGGGTGGTCGTCGCCGGTCTGGCCGTCTCCATCGCACTCGGCGCCTTCATGATGAGCCGGCAGCCCGCATCCTCCAAGGCCGCTAGCGCCAAGGGCCACCTGGTGATGCCCGACCACGTCCCGCCGGAGCCCACCTGGCTCAAGAACGCCCTGCAGCCGGTCCGGGAGGCTTACGTCTACGCAGCCTCACACCATGACGAACTGCAGTACATCCCCTGCTACTGTGGGTGTGGAGCGATGCACGCCAACAACTACGCCTGCTACTTCAAGCGCAACGGAGCGGGGCAGGTCACCGGCTACGACGAGCACGCCTATGGCTGACAGATCTGCGTCGACATCACGCGTGACGTGATGAAGGGACGGCAGCAGGGCAAGACGCTGACAGAGTTGCGCAAAGCGATCGATGCAAAGTACCAGGCAAAGGGGTTGAAGCCGACCCCCACCCCCATGCCTCCCGCCGGGATGTAAACCAGCCAGACCCGCTGTCGCTGATCTGCGACGGCGGGTCTTCCTGCTGCAAGGCGCCGTCCTCAGTGCCGGAGTGCCCGCAGTTCCCGGCTGACGCGGATGAACTCCTGGCTGAGCGCATCGGCCTCGCCGGGGGGCGGGGCGGCCAGCAGGGCGGAGAGCTGGGCCAGCCGCGTCTCCAGGAGCAGCCGCTGCTCCTCGTGGGAGGCCGCGGCGGGGGCGGGCTTCGCCCGGCGCTCCAGGAAGGCGGCGTAGCCCTCGGGGAAGGGCTCCAGCCGCCCGTCCGCCAGGTGGAGGACCCGGGTGGAGAGCCGCTTCAGCAGGTACTGGTCGTGGGAGACCAGGAGCAGGGTGCCCGGGTAGCCGTCCAGCGCCTCTTCCACCGCCTCGCGGGAGGGGAGGTCGAGGCCGTTGGTCGGCTCGTCCAGCAGGAGCAGGTCCGGGGCGCTCAGCAGGATCCTGGCCACCGCCAGCCGCACCTTCTCCCCGCCCGAGAGGCTCCCCACCCGCTTCATCACCGCCTCGCCCCGGAAGAGCAGGCAGGCCAGCAGGCTCCGGGCGGCGGTCTGGTCCACGGCGGCGTTGCCGGTGGCCTCCTGCAGCACGGTGTGAGCGAGGTTCAGGTTCTCCATCTCCTGCGCCAGGTAGGCCCTTCTGACCGGCGAGCGGTAGAGGCGGCCCTCGCTGGGGTGCAGCTCTCCCAGCAGCAGCCGGACCAGGGTGGTCTTGCCCGCCCCGTTTGGCCCCACCAGGGCGACCCGGTCGCCCCGCTGCAGGTAGAAAGAGGCCTGTCGGACAAGCCAGCGCCGGCCGTCGTAGGAGAAGCCGAGGTTCTCCGCCAGGACCAGGTTCCGGGCGACATGGCCCGCCTCCTCCATCCGCAGGTTGAGGCGGGCTGCCTCCCGCGGCTTCTCCACCCGCTTTCGCTCCAGCCGCCTCCCCATCGACCGGGCCACCTGCGTATGGGCCTTGGCCTGGCTCCGCTGGTGGTCCTTCCAGTTGGCCGGGGCGCCGAACTCCGCCCTGGCGTGATGGGTTGACTGCGCCCAGGCGATCTGCCGGCGGATCGCCTCTTCCAGCTGCCTCTTCTCCCGCACATACTCCCGGTACTCCGCCTCGGCCCGCTCCCGCTCGGCCCGCTTCTGGGCGGCGTAGGCGCTGTAGTTGCCGGGGTACTCCCGAAGCTTGCCGCCGTCCAACTCCAGGATCCGGTCGGCGATCTGGTCCAGGAAGTGGCGGTCGTGGCTGACCAGCAGCACCGTTCGCTGCCCGGCCTTCAGCACCTGCTCCAGCCAGCGGAGCCCCTCGGTGTCCAGGTGGTTGGTCGGCTCATCCAGCAGGAGGAGGTCGGGGGGCTTGCCCCCGCCTGCCAGCGCCCGGGCCAGGGCGGCTCGGGTCTTCTGCCCGCCCGAGAGGGAGCCCGCCGGCTGGCGGAGCATCGCCTTCGTCAGGCCGCAGCGGGCCAGCAGGTCCGCCGGAACCGGCCCCAGTTGCTCCCCCAGGGGCCGTTCCGGCTCCCAGTGGTCGGCCTGGCTCACGTAGCCGGTGACCGGGGGCCGGCCCAGCCAGCTCACTCGCCCTCCGTCGGGCTGCTCCAGCCCCGCCAGGATCCGCATCAGCGTCGATTTGCCGGAGCCGTTGGCCCCCACCAGACCCACCCGCTCGCCGGGGGCCAGGTGGAAGGAGAGCCCCGCCAGCACCGGCTCGCCCCCGTATTCCTTCGCCAGGTCATGCACACGCAGCATCGTCATAAGACCGCCTCCTTGGTTTGGGCGGCCCCGCCGCAAACGGACGCAAAAAGACCACGGGTCGAACCCCGTGGTCGTGGTGTCACTTCGTGCACCGCAGCGTGGGACCGGCCTTTGTGCGCGACCGGCGGCCCCGGGTGATCCCCGTGCCCGGTCGCTCCCTATGCACTTAGCAGCCGGTGGTGTTGATCATCGCTGCGGTACCTCCGCCTATCTGGCAAGACTTTTCTCATCCAATTTGTGATGTTACTCCTTCCGTCCTGCGCTGTCAAGCATCACCGGTTATGTAGACCGGTCGTCATAATCGTGAGGTGGGGTGGTCTCCGTGGCAACCAGGCGGGAGCAGATGATCGAGAAGACCCGGGAACTGCTGGAGCTGCAGGGATACTGCGCCACCGGTCTGAGCCAGATCCTGCAGGAGAGCGGGGCGCCCCGTGGGTCGCTCTACTACTACTTCCCCGAGGGGAAGGATGAACTGATCGCCGAGGCGATCGACCAGGCGGCCGTGCATGTGGAGGAGCGGATTCGGACCAGCCTGGAGGGCGCCGGCGACCCGGCCGAATCGATCCCGGCCTTCATCCGCTCGCTGGCCCAGGCGGTGGAGCGCTCGGGGTTCCAGGCGGGGTCGATCACGGCGGTCGCCTACGAGGTTGCCACCCTGAGCGAGCGGATCAACCAGGCCTGCCAGCAGGCGTACAGCCGGTGGATCGGCGCCTTTGCCTCCGCCCTGAAGGCCTCCGGCTTCTCCGGCAGACGGGCGCACCGGCTGGCCTCGCTGGTGGTCAGCGTTATGGAGGGTGCCATCGTGCTCAGCCGCAGCCAGCGGAGCCGCCTGCCCATGGAGCAGGCCGCCGATGAGGTGGCCCTCCTGATTCGGCTTTCAGAGCCTGTGCGCAAGGCCCCCAGGTTAAGCAACTGAGGAAAGTAGGGATCGCTTTGCCGTTGGAGATCCGGATCTTCTCCGACTACGTCTGACCCTTCTGCTACATCGGCGAGGGACTCGTCGAGAAGCTGAAGGCTGAGCCGGACCTGGAGATGGAGGTCACCTGGCTGCCCTTTGAGCTCCACCCTGAGACGCCCGAGGGGTCCATCCCCCTGACCGAGTACTTCCGCCACTTCTCCCCCGCGCAGATGGAGCAGATGCACGCCGGCCTGAAGGCGCGGGCCGAGGAGCTGGGGCTCCCCTTCAACCCGCCACCCATCCTGGCCAACACCCGGAAGGCGCTGGCGCTGGCCGAGTACGCCCGGGACCAGGGGCGGCTGGAAGACCTGCACCTGCCGCTCTTTCAGGCCTTCTTCGTGGAGGGGCAGAACCTGGCCGACGAGGCGGTCCTGCGGGAAGCGGCCGCCCGGGCCGGCCTGGACCCCGACGCGGCGCTCGCCGCGGTCAAGGAGGGGCGCTACGAGCAGCGGCTGGAGGAGT
>JBMONC010000053.1:151452-201376 GCA_049324875.1 Bacillota bacterium | reverse complement strand
TTCGTGGAGGGGCAGAACCTGGCCGACGAGGCGGTCCTGCGGGAAGCGGCCGCCCGGGCCGGCCTGGACCCCGACGCGGCGCTCGCCGCGGTCAAGGAGGGGCGCTACGAGCAGCGGCTGGAGGAGTTCGCCGCCCAGGCCCGCGCCTACGGCATCACCGGGGTGCCCACCTTCATCATCAACAACCGGTACAAGATCGTTGGCGCCCACCCCTATGAGCGGCTGCGTGATCTATTCCGGCAGATCGCCCGGCAGGGGTAGCCGACAAGGACCGCCCACCTCGGGGAGAGGCGGGCGGTCTCGCTTCACAGGACCATATTGAAGAGGTAGCCAACCCCGATGATCGTCGCCGCCATGATCCCCACGAAAACCGCCAGGAGCCGGACCTTCAGGACCTTCCGCAGGATGATCAGCTCGGGGAGGCTGAGGGCGGTCACCGACATCATGAAGGCGAGGACGGTGCCTACCGGGAGCCCCTTTTCCATCAGCGCCCCGACCACCGGGATGATCCCGGCGGCATTCGAGTAGAGTGGAATGCCCACCCCGACCGCCAGCGGCACCGCATACCAGGCCTGGGGCCCGGCATAGGCGGCGAGCCAGTCGGTGGGGGCGTAGCCGTGAATCGCCCCGCCGATGGCGATGCCCACCAGCACGTAGGGGAGCACCTTCCGCAGGATCTCCCGGACCGCTCCCAGGGCGCTCTGGTGCCGGTCCCGCCAGGTCAGCCGGGGCAGCGCTGCGGCCCCCATCCGAATCTGGTAGATGTACTCCTCCACGTACCGCTCCATGCCCATCCGCCCGATCAGGAGGCCCGCCGCGATCGCCACCAACAGTCCGGTGCCTATGTAGAGCAGGGCGATCCGCCAGCCGAAGAGGCCCCAGAGCAGCACGGCGGCTACCTCGTTCACCATGGGTGCGGCCACCAGGAAGGAGAAGGTGACCCCCAGCGGCACCCCGGCTTCCACAAAGCCGATGAAGACAGGGACCGCGGAGCAGGAGCAGAACGGGGTGACCATCCCCAGCAGCGCGGCCGGGATATTCCCCAACCACACCGACCGACGCCCCAGCCAGTGGCGGACCCGTTCGGGCGGGAAGAAACTGCGGATCAGGCCGACCAGGTAGATGATCAGACTGAGCATCAGGAGCACCTTGACGGTGTCGTAGACGAAGAAGTGCACCGCCTCGCCCAGGTGGGTCCCCGGGTTCAGGCCCAGGAGGCGGTAGACAATCAGATCAGCCATCCGGATCAGCATCAGGCAGAACCCCCTTCCACAATTATCATATGACGATATTGTCATGTGATCAATCATCCATTATGATCAAAGTGATGAGGGATGCCTGATGATCAAAGGAGGTCGGGATCCATGGCGAAGATGGTGATCAAGGTGTTGGGAAGCGGCTGTGCCAACTGCAAGAAGCTGGAGGAGCACGCCCGCGAGGCGGTTGCTCAGGCGGGGATCGAGGCAGAGGTGGTCAAGGTGACCGACATGGCGGCGATCATGTCCTACGGGATCATGCGCACCCCCGGACTGGTGGTGAACGAAAGGGTGCTGGTCTCCGGGCGGGTCCCCGACACCGCGGAGGTAAGGCAGCTGTTGAGCAGCATCTGAGGCGATCCACGCTTTCTCCACAGATCTGTGGCAGACTGGGGAGCAGGTAAGGGGGGATTGGATGGACGGGATCGTCGATCTGGCCTATGGGTGGTACACCGTGCTGAGCCAGTGGAGCAACCTGGTGGGCCAGCCGCTGCAGCGCCTCCTGGGGAGCCAGAACATCCCCGGTCTGTCGGCGCTTCTGCTGGGCCTGCTGGGGGGGCTGGCGCCCTGCCAGGTGACCGCCAACGCCGGAGCGATCGCCTATGTGACCGAGTCCAGCCGCCGGGAGCGGCCGCTCTGGCCCACGGTGGGCGCCTTCCTGCTCGGCAAGATCCTGGTCTACGGGGCGCTGGGCTTTCTGGCCGCCATGCTTGGCTGGAAACTGCCGATTCCGGTGATGGCGGCCCTGCGTAAGCTGACGGGGCCGATCCTGATCCTGATGGGCCTCTCCCTGCTCGGCTGGCTCCGGTGGCGGGGCCCTGCCGGCGAGCGGGTGACGGAGTGGCTCCGGGAGCGGCTGCCCCGCCGCGGCTCACCTGCTTTCTGGCTGGGGGTGGCCTTCTCCCTCGGCTTCTGCCCCACCATGGCCATGATCTTCTTCGGGGGGCTGGTGCCGCTGGTGCTCCAGTCGCAGGCGGGGCTGATCCTCTCCATCGTGTTCGCCGTGGGCACCGCCGTGCCGGTCATCCTCTGGGCCGCGGCGCTCTCTGCCAGCCGCGAGGCGGGCCGGCGGTGGGTCCGAAAGGTCCGGCACGCCGACCGCTATGTGCGCCTGGCTGCGGCCCTGCTCTTCCTCCTGCTGGGGCTGAATGACCTGCTCCTCTACTGGTTCCTCTGATGTAGCGCAAAGAAGCCCGGGTCACAGCGCTGCGCTGGCCCGGGCTTCTGTGTTCACTTCTGCAGGGCGGCACGGACCTTGGACTCGAAGGCTGGCACATCCTCCGGCCGCACCAGCATCACCTCGGTGCCCACTTTGACGGCGGCCGACTCCAGGCAGACATCCAGGCAGTTGCGGGGGAGAATCTCCACGTCCGCCCCGTGCTCCGACCGGATCCGGTCGACCGCATCGGCGACGTGCTTTTCCTTCAGGGCGCAGCACTTGCAGACTTCGAGGGTAAGGCGAGCCATGATCAGTCCTCCAGGGGTTGATGGGATGGCGGAGCCGGGGCGCGTTAACGACTACTGCTGGAGCGGATAGCCCAACTCCTCCCAGGCCACCATCCCGCCGCGCAGGTGAATGACCCGGGAGTAGCCGAGGTTGGCCAACTGACGGGCGGCGATCTCACTCATGCGGCCGCTCCGGCAGTAGAGCACGATGGGGGCGTCCTTGGCGGGCGGAAGTTGATCCAGGGCGCCGGCGATCTGATCGTAGGGAATCTCCAGGTCGGTGCCCGGGATCCGCCCTTCAAAGGGAATGTGGACGTTGACCAGGGTGAAGTCCTTCCGCTGCATGGCGGCCCGGAGCCCGGACGGGCTCCACTCGTAGTACCCTCCCGCCGCGGGCGACGGGGACTCCGCCGCCCCACCTTCCCCGCCTGGCCCCGGTTCGACCGAGTTGGCGTAGATGTGGAAGACCGTCGTCGGCTGGTTGGGATCGTTGGTGCGGAGGTGCACCTCAAAGTGGTGCTTGCCACCCATTCCGGGGTGCATGGCGTAGGGGAAGATGAAGTTGGTCGCCTGGCCCGGCTTGACCACCGTAGAACCTACGGTGACGCGGGGCGGTCAGCAGCCCTCCAGGATCTTGACCTGGACATCCTTGATCTTGAGATCTGCCGTGCCCTCGTTCATGATGACGAACTCTTTCAGGCGGGCCTCCCGCATGTCCATGGTGACGGGAACGTCGCCGAAGTCGTGGCGGGTCTCCGGTGTGACGACCCTGGGCGCCCTTCCGCTACACCCGGCCAGCAGCAGGCTGAGGACCACCGCCGCCATCAGGCCCATTCGCTTCATGGAGGAACACCTCCCATTCTAGCATAACAGCCTAAGAATATCGTAAGGGTATGGAGAAACCGTGAAGCCAGGGATTCCGCCGCTCCACGGAGAAGTCTCCCGCACAACCGCCAGGGGGTGGAACCCATGCGTGTGGTCGGAAGCTACCTCTATGACGCACCACCGGAGCTGATCTACCAGGTCTTCACCAACCCCGACGCTCTGGTGAACGCCACGCCGGGCCTGCAGTCGCTCCGGGAGCTGGAGCCCGACAGCTGGGAGGGGGAGATCAAGGTGGGGGTTGGTGGCTTTGCCCTCCTCTACCGCGGGATCGTCAGGGTGCTTGACCGGGAGCCGGACAGGGGCTACCGGATCACCATCCATGCCGAGACCCACAACGGATCCGTCGAGGCCGAGACGCGGCTGCGCTTTGAGCCGCAGGAGGACGGGGGTACACGGGTGGTCTACGAGACCGACGTGGAGTTTCGCGGCGGGCAGAAGCTGCTTCCGGCCATTGCGCGCGGGCTCGTCGAGTTCTTCATGCGCGGCATTGAGGAGTACCTCATGAACAAGCGGCTGATCCCGGCGCAGAGGAGCCGCCGGTAGCAAGCTCAGATGGCGGACGAAAAAAGGCGGAAGGGCGCTGCAGCTGTGCTGGGGCGCCCTGCTTTATGCCGGCGGGGTAGAAACCGCTGCCCAGACCGGGCCGTCCAAGGTAACAGAACCCGCTCTTACCTGGAGGTTCGGTCACATCATGAAGCTTTCCTGGCTGATGGTTCCGCTCCTGGCCCTGTCGCTCGCCCTGCCGCCTGCCGCGGCAGCGGCCGGACCGAAGCCCTACGTGACGTTGGCCGAAGCGGAGAGGCCGCTCGCCCAGGGCCTGACAGTGAGATCCTTCGAGCGGCTCTACCCCAGCGGTTGGGTGAAGGGCTGGCTGCTTTCGGCCGACCTGGCCGACCCATCCCTCCGGAGCGACCTGGTCACCTCACCGGCCCTGACCGGGGGCGAGGTGCTCTCGGCCATGGCGGGCCGGGCCGGGGCGGTGGCGGCGCTGAACGGGGACTTCTTCGACATCGGGCAGACCGGGATCGCCCTGGGCAGCGTCGTCAGGGGCGGGGAGTTCCTACAGTCCCGCATCCCCGACTGGCCCAACGCCGCCGGGGTCGGCCGGGACCGCATCGGCCGGCTGGTGGATGTGGCGCTGGAGGGGAGCGTCACCCTGCCCGGCGGAAGCTACAAGCTCGGGGCGATCAACCTGCCCACCGTCCCGGCGAACAGCATCGGGCTCTTCACGCCCTTGTGGACCATCTCGCGGGAGAGGGCGCTCTTCGGCGCCTCCGAGGGGCGTGAGGTGGTGGTGCGAAAGGGGCGGGTGGTCTCGGTCAGCGAGAAGGTGACCGAGCAGCCGGTCCCGGCGGATGGTTTCGTCCTGGTCGGGCGGGAGGGGTTCGCCAGACCGCTGGCCGCCCTGAAGGTCGGCGACCCGGTCTCGGTCTCCTACCGGCCAAGGCCGGACCTGCAGTGGGCGTTGGGGGGCCGCCAGTACCTGGTCCGGAAGGGGCAGATTGCCGCCGACCTCGACGATGCCAAGTACGGCCCCCGCTCGGCGCTCGGCTTCAGCCGCGACGGGCGCCGGATGCTGCTGCTGGCGGTGGACGGGCGCTCGGCGGAGAGCGGTGGGCTGACGCTGCAGGGACTGGCCGAGATGATGCTGGGCTTCGGGGCCACCGATGTCCTTGAGCTGGACGGCGGCGGATCGGTCACCATGGTGGTCCGCCGGCCCGGGGAGCCGGGGCTCTCGGTGGTAAACCAGCCCTCCGACGGGCGGGAGCGTTCGATCCCCAACGGCGTGGCGCTCTTCGCTGCCCCCGGCAGCGGCGTGGCCGCCAGCCTGGAGATCCTGGGGGAGGCCCGGGTCTTCCCCGGTCTCTCCCGCCGCCTCACCGTGCGGGCGCTGGACGAGCAGTACACCCTCGCCAGGGTAGGCGCCACCCACTGGGAGGTCTATGGCTCCGCCGCCATCTCGCCGGACGGGCGGCTCCGGGCCACCTACCCCGGCCGGGCGACGGTAACCGCCCGCGCCCTTCGCGGGGGGATGTCCGCCGGCCGGCTCCCTCCCGCCATGGCGAGGATCCCGGGCGCCACGGTCAGCGGCCGCCTCTCCGTCCGGGTGCTCGGGGCCCTCGATCGGATCGCCGCCGAGGGGGAGGGTCTCCGCCTGGCGCCCGGCGAGACGGGCGAGCTGGTGATCCGGGGCTATGACGCCGACGGGTACAGCGCGACCATCGACCCGCTGGACCTCACCCTGACCTATGACCGGTCCCTGCTGCGGGTCGAGACATCGCCCGAGGCGATCCGGCTTACGCCCCTGAAGGAGGGGGCAGGGCTGATCAAGGTCTCGGTTCAGGGAAAGGCGGTCCAGGTGCCCTTCGCCTCCACCCGGACCAAGCCGGTGCTGGACCTCTTTGACCATCCCGACCGGTGGCGCTTTCAGAAGTACCCGGCCACCGTCTCGGGCGCCCTCGCCCCGGCACCGGGCCGCACCGGGAACGGCCTCAAGCTGACCTACACCTTCGGCAGCGAGGGCGTCAACCGGGCCGCTTACGCCCAGGCCGCATCGCCGCTGGAGCTCCCGGAGAAGCCCGAGAAGCTGGGGCTCTGGGTCAGGGGCGACGGCAAGGGCGCCTGGCTGCGGGCCGTCCTGCTCGACGCCAAGGGGGCCAGCCACACGCTGAACCTGGCCCGCCGTGTTGACTGGACCGGCTGGCGCTACGTCGAGGCGCCGGTGCCGGCGGGCGTGGCCTACCCCGTCAAGCTCCACCGGATCTACCCGGTGGAGACCGACCCGCAGAAGCAGTACAGCGGGGAGCTGGTCTTCGATGACCTGACCGTCCGGACGCTGGCGGCACTGCCGCCGCTGCCTCCGGCCCCCGTCGCACGGCCCGACCCGATCCTCTCCTGGACCGGCCCCGCCGGGCAGGACAGCTGGAGCTTCGCCCTTCTGGGCGGCATGGCCGAGTCGGAGGCGGAGGCGCAGCGGCTGATCCGGGGAGCCCTCGCAGCTGCGCCCGCCTTCCTGCTGGTCGATCCCGCCCTGATGCCGGCCTCCGGCGAGGCGCTCCTGGCGAAGGAGGCGGGCAGGATGCCCATCCACCGGATCACCAAGCCCGCCAGCCGGTTCGACCTGAAGGGGGTCCGCTTCCTGCTGCTGAGCACCCAGGGGGGCGGCCTTCGGACCGCCCAGTTCGACCAACTCCTGGCGCTGAAGTCCATGCTTGACGCCGCCCGGCTCGACCCGGGCGTCAGGCGGGTGGTGGTGGTGGCACATCACGCCCCTGGCAGCTTTGCTGACCGCCGCGAGGCTGACCTGGTGGCTGGCTGGCTGACCGAGTTTGAGGAGCGCTCCGGCAAGGAGGCGGTCTACCTGGCGACCGGTGGGAAGGGCCTGACGGTGGAGCGGAAGGCGGGAATCCCCTACATCGAGCTGGGCAGCCCACAGGCGCCGGTGCTGCTCACCATCGACCTGACGCCCGGCGTTCCGTGGATCCGGGTGAAGCAGCCCTGAACGAAAAGCCGGGAGGCATCAACCTCCCGGCTGCTTTATGCGAGGGGCAGGCGGAACCAGAAGGTGGAGCCCTCCCCGGGCTTGGATTCCACCCCGACCTCCCCGCCATGGGCCTTCACGATGGACCGGACCACGGCCAGGCCCAGCCCGCGTCCCCCCTGACGCCTCCCCACAAACCGCTTGAAGATCAGCGGGGCCAGTTCCGGATCGACCCCCTCGCCGGTGTCGGTGACCCGAACGGTGATGCCCTCGGGGTCGGGGGCGGCAGTCACCCGGATGCTGCCGCCGTCGGGGGTGTGGCGCAGGGCGTTGTCCAGCAGGTTGAAGACCACCTGCTGTATCCGCCCGCCGTCGGCGAGGGGGAGGGGCAGCCGGTCCGGGAGTTCGACCAACAGGGAGACCCCCTTGGCCTGGGCTCGGGGGCGAACCGTCGCCGCCGCCTGCTCCACCGGCAGCCGCAGGTCCAGCGGCTGCCGGTCGAAGGCCATCTGCCCTTCATCCATCTGGGCGAGGTCCATCAGATCATCCACCAGCCGCCCGATCCGGACCGACTCATCCAGCACCACCCGCTGGTAGCGCTCCCGCTCCGCCGGGTCGGTCACGATCCCCTCCGCCAGCGCCTGGGTGTAGCCCCGGATGTAGGAGAGGGGGGTGCGCAGTTCGTGGGCGACGTTGGCCAGGAACTCCCGGCGCCGGTTCTCGTAGGAGTGGAGCTGGGCGGTCATCTGGTTGACTGCCTCGCCCAGCCGGCCGATCTCATCCTGGGACTCCACCGGAACCCGGACGGTGAAGTCCCCCCGGGCGATGGATCGGGTCACCCGCTCCATCGCCTGAATGGGCCGGGTGAGGCTCCGGGCCAGCATCAGCGCCAGCCCGGTGCCCAGCACCAGGCTGACCGCGCCCGCCAGCCAGAGGTAGCGCCGGGCGACCAGCAGGGACTGCTGCACAGGGGCGGCCGGGGCCATCAGCAGCACGCCGCCGCCCCGGTTCGGGACCGGAACCCCGGTGACGATGTAGGTCTGACGGCCAGGTGTCTGCAACTGCCCCACAAAGGTCTTCCCCGCCTTGATGGCGGCGACGCCCGCCTCCGGCGGGGCCACCGGGGAGGCGCCCTCGAAGCGGACCGGCCGGCCGGAGCGGTCCAGCACGATCACCTCGCCTCCCACCATCTGGCCCATCATCGGGGCCATGTGGATCGCCCCCTCATCCTCCGCCAGGAGGAAGGCCAACTGCCGGCTGTGGTAGAGGAGGGGTTCGGTCACCTGTGTGGCGTAGAACTGCACCAGCACATGGTGCAGAGCGAACTCCAGGGGGATCAGCACAAAGAGGAGCAGGGCGGTGAAGGCCAGCCAGAGCTTGGCCACCAGGCTACGGCTTCGCATCATCCACCTCCGCAAAGCGGTAGCCTACGCCCCAGACCGTGGCAATCAGGGCGGCGCCGTCGCCGAGCTTCTCCCGCAGGTTCTTCACGTGGCTGTCCACCGTCCGGGCGTCCCCGTCGTAGTCCGGACCCCAGATACGGTCCAGCAGGCGCTCCCGCGGGAAGGCCTGGCCCGGATGGGAGGCCAGCAGCGCCAGCAGGTCAAACTCCTTGGGGGTGAGAGCCAGCGCCCTTCCCCTGTACTCGGCGGTCCGCTCCGCCGGCTTCAGCAGCAGCCCGCCCCGGCGGATGGGGAGCGCCGCCTCCACCTGACCGGAGGTCCGGCGGAGCACGGCATGGATGCGGGCGGCCAGCTCCCGCCCGTCGAAGGGCTTGGCCACGTAGTCATCGGCACCCATCCGCAGCCCCTGCACCCGATCGGGAACATCGCCCCGGGCGGTCAGCATGATCACCGGGGTGGCGCTCTCCTCCCGGATCCGCTTCAGGGTCTCCCAGCCGTCGAGGGAGGGCATCATCACGTCCAGCAGGACCAGATCGGGTTCGACGGCCCGCATCTGGCGCAGGGCCGACAAGCCGTCCACCGCCTCTGAGAGCTCGAACTCCGCAGCCAGGTAGAGCCGGATCAGTTCCCGCATCCGGGGCTCATCATCGACAATGAGGACCTTGTGCCGCTTCATCGGGGGGCACCTCCTGGAAGAGAGCATACCACGAATTCATAGGTACCGTGCAGTCAAAGCAGGAGGCGAATATCTGTTTGGTGCATCTTTCCCATGATGGCGGGAAATCTGGCGGAGGTCACACCGAGATGCAGACGCTGCGGCGCAATACCGGGTTCTGGCTGCTGATGACGGGACAGAGCATCAGCCTGTTCGGCGACATTCTCTACACGGTGGCCGTGCTCTCCTTCACCTATGCCCAGACCAACTCGGTCCTGGGCACGGCCAGCATCATGATCCTGACCACCCTGACCCGGCTGATGGCCGGCTTCGTGACGATGCAGGTGGCCGACCGGGTGCCGCACCGGCGGCTGATGATCCTGGCCGATCTGGTCAGGGCGTGCTCGGTCGGGGTGCTGGGGCTGTTCAGCCTGCGATGGGAGCTCAGCCTGCCTGCCATCTACAGCGCCACGGTGGTGACCGCCTTTGCGGGCGCCTTCTACACCCCTGCCCGCTCCTCCATCCTCCCCTCGCTGGTTGAGCGGGAAGAGTTGGTGCGGGCCAACGGGCTGATTGCGGCGGTCGCCCAGACGGTGCAGATGGTGGCCTGGGCGGGCGGGGCAATGGTGGTCGCCGCTGCGGGCACCAGTGCGGCCATCCTGTTCAATGCGGCCAGCTTTCTGCTCTCGGCGCTGGCGACTGCCCTGATCCGCCCCCGGGAGATGCAGCCCGCTGCCGAGGCCGGGGGACAGGGGCCCCTGGAGCGGCTGAAGGCCGGGTGGAGACTGGTCTGGTCGAACCGGGTGGTCCGGGATGTCACCATCATGGACGCCATCGAGAACTTCGCCAACGTGATCTGGACCTCCGCCCTGCTGCTGGCCTTCACGGTCGAGGTGCTGGGGGCGGGTCCGGAGTGGTGGGGTTACCAGGGTTCTGCCTTCTTCGTCGGCACGGTGATCGGCGGTCTGGTGGCCGCAGCGGCCTCGGGTTGGCTGGCCCGCTGGGGCGGCTGGACCATCGTCGCCTCCTCGGCCAGTTTTGCCCTGCTGACGCTCTGGTACACCTTCGCCGGAAGCGCCCCGCTGGCCGTGGCGCTCTGCGTGGTCTTCGGGCCGGTCTACCAACTGCGGGACGTGATGCAGTCCTCCATGCTCCAGGCCAGTCTGGATCCCCGGATGATCGCCCGGGCTTTCGCAACCCGGGAGATGCTGCTGATGACCCTCTACGGTCCGGCGATGGCGGCGATGGGCCTGCTGGCTGACCTTGGCGGGCCCCAGGCAGCCTACCTGACGGGTGCCGGTCTCTACGCCCTTGTCGCCCTGTTTGCCGCCGGCTCGGTGCCGATTCGAACCTACAGTATGGCCCCGGTTGCGGCGCGGGCAGACTAACCTCCATGGACAGATGGCTTTTCTACTCACAGAACCAGTGGGCCGGCTGGGGCTACTGGACGGACTACTTCGCCTGGTTCCTGGCTGTCTGGGGCCTGGGGATCCTGGCCGCCCTCCTCCTGCTCCGCTGGTTCTTCCCGGGCGCCGACCCCCGCCGGGAGCGGCAGACGGTGCTGCTGGCGGTGGCGGCTGCCATCATCGCCGTGGGGCTGAACGAGTTGCCCGAGCTCTTCCTCTACCGGGAACGGCCCTATATGTCCCTCCCTGAAGCCTTCAACCTGCTGGGAGGGAAGCCGTCGTCATCCTTTCCCAGCGAGCACGGCACCGGCGGCTTCGCCCTGGCCCTCGTGATGAGCTGGGAGTCCCGCCTCTGGGGCTGGCTCAGCTGGCCGGTCGCCCTCGGAATGGCCTGGGCGCGGGTCTACGCCGGGGCGCACTACCCCTCGGACATGCTGGCGGCGTTCGTGATCAGCTTTCTCGCAGCCGGGCTCCTGCTGGGGTTGCGGGGCGAGCTGGAGCCGGCGCTGGACCGGGTGCTCAAGGCGCTCCCCGGAAACCGCACCTGAGCGCGGCAAAGCCCGAACCCCCCCTCCCGCAATCAGCATAGGGGAGGGGGGGTCCGCCTGCGCAATGGGAAGGCTTACTGCTCCCGGAAGAAGAGCAGGTTGGCCACCAGGATCGCTGCCTCGCCGCGGCTCAGGACCTTGTCAGGCTCCAGCCTGCTGGCCGTGAAGACCGGGAAGGGGGCCTCGGGCCCGATCAGGTCGGCCCGGAGGGCGAGCACCACCCAGTCATGGTACCAGGCGCCGGGCAGCACATCGGTCAGGTGGGCGGTGGGCGGGTCGTAGGGGGCCCGGAGCGCCGGGATCGGGCTGCCATCGCTCCGGGGGATATTGACCGCACCGGCCGCCATCTTGATGGCCGCCGAGCGGTTCACCTCCACATCGGGCTTGAAGGTCCGATCGGGGTATCCCGTGACGATGTTGTTCGCCACCGCCACCTGCAGCCAGCCCTGGGCCACCGCCCAGTGGCCGGTGGTGTCGGTGAAGGTCACCTTGCCGGTCGGGTTCGGCTTCAGCTTCAGCGCCGCCACCAGCAGCTTGGCCATCGCCGCACGGGTGATCGGATCCTCGGGCCTGAAGGTGCCGTCCTGGTAGCCGTTGACCACGCCGGCGGTCACCAGCAGGTTGATCGCCCCGCAGGCCGGATGGCTGGCCGGGACATCCGAGAAGGCAGCCTTGGTGCAGGCCCAGGACTCGGCCGGATTCGGCTCCTCCACCGGCTCTTGCTGCTCCAACTGGAACGGGCAGAACAGGAGGGACTGCTTCAGATCGATCTCCGTCGGCTCCTCCACGCGCGGGTCAGAGAAGAGGTGGGCACCCTGTCCGTGGCTGTTGCTGCCCCAGAGCCAGAGGCGGCCCTGGCTGTTAACCATCATCACATGGTTGCCGTGTCCGCTGGTGATGGCGAGGACATTGGCCAGACCCTCCACCTGTGTGGGCGTAATCCGGTCATTAGTCGTGCCGTCGCCCAGCTGGTGGGAGGCGTTGTAACCCCAGGAGATCAGGGTTCCATCCTGCCGGACCGCGAGGGTCGCCCCTTCGGCGGTGGCGACCGCCTGGATCGCCTCCAGGCCGGGTACCTGCTTGGGGGTGGAGCGGAGGGTGGTGGTGCCGTCACCCAGCTGGCCGTGGTTGTTCTGACCCCAGGTCCAGACCGTCCGGTCCCGCCGGAGCGCCACGGTGTGGTCCAGACCGGCCGCCACCTTGTAGACGTCGGTGATGCCCCGGATCTGTACGGGTGTGCTCCGGTCGGTGGTGGTGCCGTCGCCCAGCTGTCCCAGGGCGTTGGAGCCCCAGGCCCACAGCGTGCCGTCCGCCTTGATCGCCAGGGCGTGGTTCGCACCGGCAGCGATCGCCTTGACGTTGGTCAGGCCCTTTACCTGGGTCGGCCTGCTGCGGAGGTCCTTCGTTCCGTCGCCGATCTGGCCGAAGCTGTTGTCGCCCCAGGCCCAGACCGTCCCGTCGGCCTTGAGGGCCATGGAGAAGGTCTTGCCGGCGGCGATGGCCACCACGTTGCTCAGATCTGTCACCTGGACGGGCGTGAACCGATCCACGCCGGTGCCGTCACCGATCTGCCGCAGGGTGTTGGAACCCCAGGCCCAGACCGTCCCGTCGTTGAGCAGGGCCAGGGAGTGGTCCCGCCCCGCCGCGACCGCCAGCACGCCCTTCAGACCGCTGACCTGCACGGGGATGTACTGGTTGCTCTGGCCGTTGTTCCCCAGCTGCCCCCGCACGTTGGCGCCCCAGGCCCAGGCCGTTCCATCCTTCAGCACGGCCAGGGAGTGGGTCGGGCCGGCGGCGATGGCGCTGACCCGCGGGTCGCAGGCGTCGCCACTGATGTCCGGCGCCTGGTAGCCCAGCTTGATCAGGCTGGCCTGAGAGCCCTGGGGAATGGCAAGGATCACCTTGTCAATCGCCTCGGCGCTCACCGTCAGCGTTTCCACGGCACCATTGCCGCCGGTGGTCTTCTTGGTGGCCAGCACCTTGTCGCCCAACCGGGCTTCCATGGTGACCGGGCTGCCGTAGTGCGTCACCGTGGCGGAGACGGTAGAGGACTGAGGCAGGGTGATCTCCAACTTGCCTTTGAAGAGCAGGTCATGGTAGGAGTCGGCGTTCAGGTCCACCACCTTGGATCCGCCCAGGCAGTACAGGCTGGCCATCCCGGCGGTGAACTTCTCGGCCCGCGCGCCCATCGGCTCGCTCCGGAAGTCAATCCACTTGAACTCCTGGCTGTCGGGGCTCTCCTTGGGGGCGACGATGATCCCGTCGCACGAGACGTTGTTCTGCTCGTTGGCCTCGGCCAGGACTCCATAGGAGTCCAGCACCACCCCTAGGCAGTAGGCGCCCGGCGGGGTGCTTGCCGGGATCTGTACGGTGGTCTTGTACTCAACCGTGGCCCCTGTTCCCACATCCGAGGTGGGGGCCAGCCGCTTCAGCATCATATCCTCCTTGAACTCCACGGAGGACTGACCAGGCTGTACAGGCACCTGCAGGTTGGAGGAGAGGACCAGGTCCGCCCGGTACCCGCTGTCACCGGCTGACTGGGTGCCCGGGGCCACGGCGTTGCCCAGGTTCCGTACCGAAACCTTTACTTCGATCGACTCTCCCGGTGCGACACGGTCCCCGGCATCCACGGTGGCATACAGGTCGGATTCACCCCGGGCCACCTGGGTGGCCGTGGTGTAGCAGAGGCTGTTGAGGGCGTAGCGCCCCTCGCCGGGAATCAGCATGAGCTTGCGGGCGCCGCCCGGGGTGGATAGCTCCACGACGCTGGGGGTTCCCTCCTGGGACCCGGCGGTGACCCGCTGCAGCTCGTTATCGGCGCTGTCGTAGGCGGCCACCGTCACCGGCTGGCCGTAGTGGACGATGCTAAGCCGAACGGAGGTTGCATTCGGCAGGAAAATCTTGAACTGCCCGGTCCAGGTCAACTCCGGCAGACCGGCGCCGTCGATGTTGCCGACCTGCAGGGAGGTGGCGTGGTACTCCACATCTCCCTGGGCCAACGGTGAGGTGAGAGCTACCCCCTCGGCCCACTGGTTCAGCGGCAGACAGGTCATGAGCGGGGCGGGTGCAGTCCCGTCCCCTGTCTCCGCAACAGCCGGTAGCGCCGTGGGGATAAGCAGGGTCAGGGTGAGCAGGAACGTAATCCAGCGCCGCCAAGACCGCGATTTTACTCTCACCGATTACCGCCTCCTTTACTTAAGGAACATAGCTTCTTTGCGTAGATCCGCGAGGTATATGATACCATACAAGGCACTACCTTGGGACTAAGGAGTGGGTAGAAAATCCGAACCATTGCATCATGACAGAATACGCTTACCGGGGCATAAAAAATGGGGGCCGACCTCCCTGGGTCGGCCCCTTTACAGCGAATTTAGAACAGGGATCCCCGGCTGACCGGCCGGAGATGCGGGTCCAGCAGGGCGGCCAGCCGCCCGGGAACCCGGGGCTCCTCCTCTGCCGCCGCCACCTGCGCCTCTGCCGCCGGATCCTCCGCCAGCGCCGCAGCGCCCGCGGTCAGGTGGCGACCGCTCTGGATGACGCCCGGCAGCGGCACCGGCCGGTTCATGCGCCGGGCGAACTCCTCGGCGGGCATGTCCCCCCGCTGGCCGTTGCACTCCTCACAGGCGCAGATGCAGTTGGTCATGGTGGTCCGTCCGCCCTTGGACCAGGGGGTGACATGGTCCATGGTAAAGCCGGGCTGACCGCACCAGTAGCAGGTATACTTGTCCCTTGCCAGCACCTTCAGCCGGATGTACCGGTAGGCGAACGGGTCAAAGCGGAGCCGGATGCGGCTGCGGCCAATCCACTTCGCCCGGCCCAATCGGACCTCGCGGTCGGCCACCTTCCGCTTGCAGGGGGTCAGCGTGCGCCCCCGGCTGTCGATCACTTCAATTAGGTCAGTCAGATCCATACCTCCACGGGGCACGCTTCGTTCTGCCCCCTCTCTTTAGGATAACCATCAAATCTGCAGATCAGTCCGCCTTGCGGAAGGGCTCTCCCGGAAGGCGGCCAGGGTCGCCCCCGCTGCACCCAGGGCCAGGAGGCTCGCCAGAGCGAACGGGAGCAGGTAGCTGCCCGCTGCGAGGCTGGTGCCGAACAGGTGCGAGGCGAAGGCGGTGCCCACGTTGCGCCCGACCATGGCGTAGCTGTTGGCCGTGGCGCGCTCGGACTCCGCCGTCACGCCCATGGCAAAGGCGGCAAAGAGCGGCATCTGCATGTTGGTGAGCGCCGTCCGCAGCCAGAAGCCGGGCACGTAAGCCCCCGGGCTCTCCGCCAGCCCCAGGTAGAGCAGGACCACCGCCTGCAGCGCCACCACCAGCACGTAGCCCCGCAAGTCCCCCAGCCGGCCGCTCAGCCAGGGGACGAAGAGCGATGCGACCCACCCCAGCACCCCGGCGACGGTCAGGACGGTGGCCACCGCCTCTGCCCCGAAGGCGAACCGCTCAGCCAACACCACGTTGGCGAAGTTCTGCAGGAGCGCGGAAAAACTACCGGAGAGCAGGCTGACCCCCGCCAGCAGCAGCGCCGTGCGGCTCGGGAGCAGGCGGAACCCCTGGCGGGCCGGCTTGTACGGCTTGAACGGCAGAAACGCCCGCATCAGACCGGCAGCGACCCCACAGAACCCGGCCAGCGCCAGCGGCCAGACGTACTCGCTCAGCTGCCCGGCCGGCAGCCAGCGGACGAGGAGACCGGCGACTTGAATGCCGATGGTATTCCAGAGGAAGAAGTTGATCATCATGAAAGAGAAGACGGAGGCCCGCTTCTCTGTGCCAACCTCACCCGCCAGCAGCGGCCCCTCGTTGACCATCATCAGCACCATGCCGAGGCTGTGGATCGCGTAGGCGGTGAGCAGCAGCCGGAAGTCGGTCAGGAGCGGCATGACCGCATAGGGGATGCCGTAGAGGATGGAGCCTGCGATATAGAGGCCACGGCGGCCGAATCGGTCCGCTATCACCCCGATGGGCACCGCCGCCGCCGCCATCAGCAGGCCGGAGAGCCACTGCAGGGTGCCGATATGGGATGCGTCGTACCCGACCTTCAGCAGGTGCAGGTTGAACAGCGTCAGGAAGATCGCCTGTCCAAAGGCGAAGAAGAGATCGCTCACATAAAAGAGCTTGATGGATCTCGGCAGGCCGCGGAACTGGTGGAAAAGGTCGTGCAATAAGGGCATACGAAAGGGCTCCTGGAGTTTAGACGTACAAGTATCGTGGGACGGTGCAGGGCCGTCCAAAGGGCGCGCGCAAACGTACCTTATCTATTATATCACAAAGCGGCCCGCTGTTGTTCGGTTGCAAACAAGTGTTCGCTATGGTATCATTTGCACGGCTCGCTTTTGAGAGCGAGTATGGTATCATTGCGCGATGAGATTCCAGTGGGGGGCATCGACTATGGCCAAGGATCGACTCATCGTGAAGGGCGCCCGGGAGCACAACCTCAAGAACATCGACCTGGAGATCCCGCGTGACAAACTGGTGGTCTTTACGGGCGTCTCGGGGTCGGGCAAGTCCTCCCTGGCGTTTGAAACTATTTATGCCGAGGGGCAGCGGCGCTATGTGGAGTCGCTCTCCGCCTATGCCCGGCAGTTCCTGGGGCAGATGGATAAGCCCGACGTGGACTACATTGAGGGCCTCTCCCCGGCGATCTCCATCGACCAGAAGACCACCTCCCGGAACCCGCGCTCCACCGTGGGGACCGTGACCGAGATCTATGACTACCTCCGCCTGCTCTTCGCCCGCATCGGGCGGCCCCACTGCCCGACCTGCGGCAAGCCCATCTCCCAGCAGACCATCGAGCAGATGGTGGACACCATCCTCCAGATGGAGGACGGCACCCGGATTCAGATTCTGGCCCCGCTGGTCCGCGGGCGGAAGGGCGAGCACGAGAGGGTCTTTGAGGATATCCGCAAGGGCGGCTATGTCCGCATGCGGGTCGACGGCCAGGTCATGGACGTGACCGATGAGCCGCCGGCGCTGGACAAGAAGAAGAAGCATACCATCGAGGTCGTGATCGACCGGCTGGTGGTCAAGCGGGAGATTGCGAAGCGGCTGGCCGACTCCCTGGAGACCGCCACCAAACTGACCGGGGGCATCGTCACCGTCGACGTGGTCGGCGGGGCGGAGATCCTCTTCAGCCAGAACTTTGCCTGCCCCGACTGCGGCACCTCCATCGATGAGCCCCAGCCGCGCATGTTCTCCTTCAACTCCCCCTTCGGCGCCTGCCCGGCCTGCACCGGCCTGGGCCACAACACCGAGATCGACCCCGACATGATCATCGACACGAAGAAGTCGATCGATGACGGCGCCCTGGTGCCCTGGGCCAACTCCACCCAGCAGTACTTCCTCAACATGGTGGAGGCGCTCTGCGACCAGCTGGGGATCAAGCGGAACCTGCCGCTGGATGAGCAGGATCCGAAGTTCGTCGACATCCTCCTCTTCGGCTACCCCGACGGCAAGGTCCGGTTCAAGTACGAGAACATGTACGGTCAGACCAAGTGGTACGAGGTGGTCTACGAGGGCGCCGTGAAGCACCTGGAGCGGGCCTACAAGGAGACCTCCAGCGACTACATCCGCCAGCAGATCGAGGAGTTCATGACCACCAAGCCGTGCCCGGCCTGCGGTGGGGCCCGGCTGAAGCCCGAGTCCCTGGCGGTCAAGGTGGGCGGGCTCTCCATCGCCGAGCTGACCGCCATGGATGTGAAGCATGCCCGTGAGTTCCTGACCAACCTCGAACTGAGCGCCCGGGAGCAGGCGATCGGGCGGCAGATCCTGAAGGAGGTCAACGAGCGGCTGGGCTTCCTGATCAACGTCGGCCTCGACTACCTGACCCTGAGCCGGGCCGCCGGCACCCTGTCGGGCGGCGAGGCACAGCGGATCCGGCTGGCGACCCAGATCGGCTCCCACCTGGTGGGCGTGCTCTACATCCTGGACGAGCCCTCCATCGGTCTGCACCAGCGGGATAACGAGCGGCTGATCAACACGCTGAAGCGGCTGCGGGACCTCGGCAACACCCTGATCGTGGTCGAGCACGACGAGGACACCATGTTCGCCGCCGACTGGATCGTCGACATCGGGCCGGCGGCGGGTGAGGGCGGCGGTGAGATCGTGGCCAGCGGCCCGCTGGACGTGATCCTGAAGAGCGAGCGCTCGGTCACCGGCGCTTACCTGAGCGGGCGCAGGCAGATCCCGGTCCCCGTGAAGCGGCGGGAGCCCAACGGCAAATGGCTGACCGTGACCGGCGCCCGGGAGCACAACCTGAAGAACGTCACCCTCCGGGTGCCCCTCGGCACCTTTACCTGCGTCACCGGGGTCTCGGGGTCGGGCAAGTCGACCCTGATCAACGAGATCCTCTACAAGCGGCTGGCGGTGGAGCTGAGCAAGGCGCGGCAGCGGCCGGGCGAGCACGATTCCATTGCGGGGCTGGAGCACCTGGAGAAGGTGATCGACATCGACCAGTCCCCCATCGGGCGGACGCCCCGCTCCAACCCGGCCACCTACACCGGCGTCTTCGACCTGATCCGCGACCTGATGGCCCAGACCCCCGAGGCGAAGATGCGGGGCTACAAGCAGGGCCGCTTCTCCTTCAACGTGCGGGGAGGCCGCTGCGAGGCCTGCAAGGGCGACGGGATCATCAAGATCGAGATGCACTTCCTGCCCGACGTCTACGTGCCCTGCGAGGTCTGCAAGGGCGCCCGGTACAACCGGGAGACCCTGGAGGTCCACTACAAGGGCAAGAACATCGCCCAGATCCTCGACATGACGGTGGACGAGGCGGTGGAGTTCTTCCGCCCGATCCCCCGGATCTACCGGAAGATGCAGACCCTGCAGGACGTGGGCCTTGGCTACATCAAGCTGGGCCAGCCCGCCACCACCCTCTCCGGCGGCGAGGCGCAGCGGGTGAAGCTGGCCACCGAGCTCTCCCGGCGCTCCAGCGGCAAGACGATCTACATCCTGGACGAGCCGACCACCGGCCTGCACATGGCCGATGTGCACAAGCTGCTGGAGGTGCTCCAGCGGTTGGTGGAGAACGGCGACACCGTCCTGGTGATCGAGCACAACCTGGATGTGATCAAGCAGGCCGACTGGATCATCGACCTCGGGCCCGAGGGCGGCGACCGGGGCGGCGAGATCATCGCCGAGGGCAAGCCGGAGGCGATCTGCGAGAACCCGAAGAGCTATACCGGCATCTTCCTGAAGCGGCACCTGGACCGAAAGGGGGGCCTCGCCCCGCTGGAGGCCGCCTCGGGGACCGACTAGGCCCACCTGGAACCCACCACCCGGCGGAGCGCCCTGCCGGGTGGTTTTCTATCCACGGAGCTGAACCCGGACGGTCGTTCCGAGAGTCTATACTACGAAGAGTCTCTTGCGACAAAAAGATAGACCAGCCAGCAGGAGTCGAGAAATTCAGCACGAACTCAACTCTGATGCACCCCGCGCAGGAAAGATTAAGGAGAGAGCGGCTGTGGTCACCCCCAACAAATGTCCTTACTGCGGGACGTCGGTCTCTCCGGCGGCCCGCTATTGTGACAGTTGCGGCACACCGTTGAAGCAGACTGATCGGCCCACGCCGACTCGCCGGCGAGACCGGGAGCATCCGCGCGACCGGCTTCCCGGTTGGGTCTTTGCCATCGCACTCCTGGCCCTCTTTGTGACCGGAACGCTGGGCGGCTACCGCTACCAGGCCGGTCAGTGGCCCTGGGAGCCGGCCCTCTCCGTCACCGCCAACGGCCCCGACCAGGCCGATCCTCCAGCCGTCAATATCCCCGGTCCCAGCGCGGGGGAGCCCGATCCCGACCTGGAGCGCTACATGCGCTCGGTCGTCTCCCTCAACGTGCGGGGGGAGCAGGGGAGCAAGAGCGGGTCCGGGTTTATTATCGACGGTGGGAAAGTTGTCACCAGCGCCCATGTGATCGAGGGATACCGCGGCTGCATCAACGTGATTGATGACAACGGCACCAGCCACCTCGGCACCGTCATCAACCTGGATCGCAACCTGGATGTCGCCTTGGTCGACGTCCCGACGCTCAAATGGCCCGACGCCTTCTCCCTCCGTGAGACACCGCTCGCGCCGGGCGATGGGGTTTATGTGCTGGGCAGCCCCAAGGACACGCCGAACGCCGCGCTCCTGCAGGCGGAGGTGCAGCAGGTGGGCGTGGCCAAGCGGATTGACGACCGGTACTACGGGAACCTGGTCGAGTTCAAGGGCGCCACGGTGGTCCACGGCGCCAGCGGCAGCCCCCTCCTTCACCGGGAGACCGGCGAGGTGGCAGGGGTCGTGACCGCTGCGGCCGACACCCCGGTGGCCTATGCCGTTCCCATTGATGCTGAGATCAGGAGGCTCCTGCAGGAGTGGGCAGCCAGCCCTGCTCCCGCCGCCTGCGGCTCCCCGGCACCTGTCCAGACCGTCCGGCTCGTCCTTGCAGCCGTGGCGCCCCTTTCCGGGGCTCATGGGGTCTGGGGCAACGATCTGGCCAGCGGCGCAGAGCTTGCCCTGCGGGACATGGAGTCAGACCTGCGCAAGGTGGGCTATGAGGTCTCGCTGGCCCGCTACGATGACCAGGGCCGGCCGGAGACCGCACGGGAGGTGGCGAAGATGCTCGCCTACGACCAGGAGGTGGTCGGGGTGGTGGGCAGCTTCACCAGCCAGGTGAGCGCCGCTCTCGCCGAAGTGCTGGCCGAAACCGGTCTGGTCACCATCGCTCCCACCGCCGGGGCTGAGGAGCTGACGGCGCGCGGGTGGCCCCACTTCAACCGGCTGATCGCCTCCAACGCCCGTCTGGAGGCCGCCGCTGCGACCTTTGCGAAGAACAGCCTGAAGGCTCGCGCCATCCTCCTGATCCTCGACGGGAGCGCAGCGGCAGAGAGTCGGGCGGCCTCCTTTGAGACCTCGGCCCAGATCATCTCCCTGCCGGTGGCCGGCCGTCTCACGCTCTCCAGCCCACCGGTGGCAGCTGAGCTGAAGGAGCAGGTGCTCCAATCCGGGGCCGATGCCATCTACTACGCGGGAAACAGCCAGATTGGCTTCCAGGTGGCCCAGGCCCTCAGGGAGGAGGGCATCACCCTACCGATCATCGGCGGTGCAGATCTTTACAGTTCGGCCTTCCGGAGCATCACCACCCCCACCTGGCGGGGTATCTACTTTACCCACTTCACCAACGGGCGGGATGAGCGGTTTGAGCGCCATTTCCAGAACGTGCTGGGCAAGCCCAGCCGCGGGTACGGGATGTTCGGCTACGACGCCGCCCGGGTGATTCTGGAGGCGCTGGTCCGCTATGGCGGGGAGCACCCGGCTCGGGTGCCCAGCCGCTCGGAGTTGGCTGAGCTGGTCCGGTCGACCCGGGCCTATCCCGGGTGGTCCTCCACCATCACCTTCGACCCCTTGACCGGCGAAAACCAGGCGGCCCGGGTCTTCGTCTTTGAGTGGGTCCAGGGGCAGCACGAGCTGCGGGAGTAGCACAGTTTGGGGCGCGAACCCACCGGCGGTCAGTTCGCCAGGTGGGTTCGCGTTTTAGACAGGAGATAGTCTGGCGGACGGCGAATCATATCCCTGTTACGGCTCAATTTTCATCTTTGTGCCGTACCCTTCCTCATGGTATAGTTCTTTATATGTACCGACCAAACGGTTGGGGGTGAGTGGTATGGCCGAGCTGCAACCTGTGCGCGACGTGGAGATTGAACTCGTTGAGCGATGCCAGGCGGGCGACCGCTGCGCGTTCGAGGATCTCTTCATGCTATACAGGGATGATGTCTTCCGCTTCGCGTTTCTGGTTGTCCGCGATGCGGCGCTGGCGCAGGATGTGGTGCAGGAGACGTTCCTGAAGGTCTTCCGCTCCATCGCCAAATTCCAGTTCCGCTCCAGCTTCAAGTCGTGGCTCTACCGGGTCGCGGTGAACGAGGCCATCACCATCTTGCGCCGGCGCAAGATCAAGGAAGAGCTGGACCCCGCGCCGGGTCTCACCCGCGATCAAGGCGCTGTGCCGGCGCGCGACTGGCAGCCGGAGGAGGCTGCCCTGGACAGTGAGGAGCGGCGGCTGCTGCACCGCGCCATTGGCCAGCTGGACCCCATGCACCGCAGCGTGGTCGTGCTCAAGTACTTCCACGAGTTCTCCGACACCGAGATCGCAGCGGTGATCGGTTGCCCGCCGGGGACCGTCAAGTCCCGGCTTCACCGGGCGCGGGAGCTGCTGCGGCACTTCATGGCCCGTCAGATGGGCCGGCCGGATCTGGTCGCCCTCTCTTACACACGCCTGTCCCATCCCATTCCGCTTGTTACGTGCGAGGAGTGACACGCTGTGCGTCTTAACGACAGGGTGATCAAGGAGAGCCTGCGAAAACAAGCGATGTCCGTCCCGGTGCCAGAGGATATGTGGGCCAACATCAGCCGGGAACTGGACAAGGATGCAGCGCGGGAGCGGCCGCCCGTCTCCTCCCGCGCGGCCAGCCAGCGGATGCAGGCGCGACAGATGCTGGCCGTTGCCGCGGCGGCGGGCATCTTCTGGATGATGATCATCCCCTCGGGGGCCTATATGGACAGCCTCCAGCAGCCCGGCCCTGTCCCGGTTGCGGCCATCCCCGCAGCCGGCGCCCAGAGCGAGACCCCCTGGGAGATGTCGGCGGAACCAGTGCGGTCGTCCTCCTTCAGCCCGCCCACCCCAGCACCTGCGAGCATCAGCCAGCAGATCGCCCAGCCCGTGACATCCCAGCCGCAAACCGCCACCGTGCGGCCCGCGAAGGCATCCGCCCCCCAGGCGCCTGCCCCCAAGGCGCAGGCCACCACGGCGCAGAGCACCAACCCACCGGCCCCGAGGCCGAAGGCTTCCCGGCCCTCTGCCGACTGGACGGCGGTCGACTTCACACGGTCCGGCCTGGTGGAGATCCGCTGATCAAAAACCGCCAAGCCCTGCTCTGCGCGGGGCTTTTCCCTTTTCCGGAGGATGATAGAATAGAGGGGAGGTGACCGCCCTTGGAGCTGGAGGAACAGCTAAAGTTACTCCCCGACAAGCCCGGCTGCTACGTCTACAAGGACGCAGACGGCCGGATTCTTTACGTGGGGAAGGCACGCAACCTGAAGAACCGGGTGCGCCAGTACTTCCAGTCGTCCCGGAACCTGACCGCCAAGGTGCTCGCGCTGGTGGGTCAGATCGCCGAGATTGAGCATATCGTCACCGACAGCGAAGTGGAAGCGCTGATCCTCGAATCCAACCTGATCAAGAAGCACAAGCCGAAGTACAACATCCGCCTGCGGGATGACAAGCACTACCCCTATCTGCGGCTCACCCTCCACGAGCAGTGGCCGCGGCTGGTGGTCGCGCGCTCCATGAAGAAGGACGGCTCCCGCTATTTCGGTCCCTACACCAGTACCCAGCCCATGTGGGACACCATGAAGCTGGCCCGCCGTCTCTTCCCGCTCCGCACCTGCAACGACCCGTCGAAGCACCCCCGGGCCTGCCTGCAGTACCATATCGGCCGCTGCCTGGGGCCCTGCCTTGCCGACTTCGACAAGCAGGCCGAGTACGCCCAGGCCACCAGGGACCTGCAGGCCTTCCTGGAGGGGCGCACCGATGAGGTGGTCAACCGGATCCGCAGCCGGATGGAGGAGGCCGCCGAGAACCTGGAGTTCGAGCGGGCCGCCGAGCTGCGGGACCAGCTGTACGCCATCGAGAAGGTGACGGAGAAGCAGAAGATCATCTCCCGCGAGATGGTCGACCTGGATGCCATCTCCTACGCCAAGAGCTATGACGAGGCGAATCTGCAGGTCTTCTTCGTCCGCCAGGGGAAGCTGGTGGGCCGTGACTCCTTCATCATGTCCGGCGCCGATGAGATGACCGGCGGTGAGATCCTCGCGGCCTTTATCGAGCAGCACTACAACCAGACCGACTTCGTGCCGAAGGAGATCCTGGTCTCCGAGGAGATCGAGGAGGCGGAGGTGCTGGAGGAGTGGCTCTCGGCCAAGCGGGGGAGCAAGGTGGTCCTGCGCCGGCCCCAGCGGGGGGAGAAGCGGGAGCTGGTCGAGATGGTCACCCAGAACGCCGCCGAGGGGATGGCTGAGCGCCGGAAGCAGCGGGAGCAGGAGCTGGCCGCCACCGAGGGCGCCCTCCATGAACTGCAGGCGCAGCTGAACCTGGACCGGCTGCCCTACCGGATCGAGTGCTTTGACATCTCCCATGTCCAGGGTTCCGAGGCGGTCGCCTCCATGGTGGTCTTCGAGGGCGGGAAGCCGAAGAAGGAGGACTACCGGCGGTTCAAGATCAAGGTGGACAAGAACAACGACTTCGCCAACATGGCGGAGGCGATCACCCGGCGGTTCAAGCGGGGCTTGATGGAGCGGGCCGCCCTCTCCGGCGGCCGGGTGAAGGACCTGGAGGCGGGGTTGATCGCCGCGGAGGAGGCGGCAGCGTACGGCGTGGAGCCGCCGGCGCCGGGGGAGGGGCCCAAGTTCGCCGTCTTCCCGGACCTGCTGATCATCGACGGCGGGAAGGGCCAGCTGGCCTACGCCCGCGAGGCGATGCGGATGCTCGGCGTGGAGCATCTCCCGACCTTCGGCCTGGCCAAGGAGGAGGAGCTGCTCTGCGAGGAGGGCCGGGAGGAGTGGATCAAGCTCCCTCGGGGCTCCCAGGGGCTCTTCCTGCTCCAGCGGGTGCGGGATGAGGCCCACCGCTTCGCCATCACCTACCACCGGAAGCTGCACCGGAAGGCGGCGACCCACAGCCGCCTGGATGATGTCCCCGGCATCGGACCGAAGCGGAAGAAGGCGCTGCTCAAGGCGTTTGGCTCCCTGAAGGCGATCCGGGAGGCGCCCCTGGAGGAGATCGCTGCCGTCCCGGGCATGAACCTGGACCTGGCGGAGCGGGTGAAGGAGAGCCTGGGAGGCGTTCGATAGCAGAGGAGGACCGATCCTGTGAAGCGTCTCGCTGTCTGGCTGCTGGCCCTGCTGGTGGCCGCCCTTCTCCCGCCGTTTGCCCAGGCGAAGGAACTGACTACCCGCGTGGTGGTCGATGGGATTCCGCTGAAGAGCGACGTACCCCCGATGCTGATCAACGGCCGCACCCTGGTTCCCTTCCGGGCCATTGCGGAAGCGCTGGGCGTGCGGGTCCAGTGGGTGCCCGAGAGCCGGACGATCCTCGCAGGCGGGCAGGGGCGAAGCCTGGAGTTGGTGGTGGGCGACAGGCGGGCGGTGGTCAACGGCGTGGCGGTGGAGCTGGATGTGGAGCCCCAGCTGGTGGAGAACCGCACCCTGGTGCCGGTCCGGATCTTTGCGGAGGCCTTCCAGGCCACGGTCCTGTGGGATGAGGAGAGCCGGACGGTCAGCATCCGGTCGGCGGTCCGTCCCATGCGGACCCTGGTCTTCTACGGGCTCGGCAGCTACCAGTGGCGGGGTTTCCTCCGGCACTTCTCCGACGTGGCCTTCACCTGGTCCTCCATCACCCCGGAGGGGGAGCTCTCCCTGGACCAGGGCGAGTACTTCTGGCCGGAGGGCGCCGATGAGGTGCTGGGACTGGCCCGCGATGAGGATGTCAACCGCTTTCTCGCCGTCGTCCGGGGGGACAGGGACGGGGGCCTGACCGATCTGGTGCTGGACACAGCCGCCCATGACCGGCTGGCGGCCCAGATCGAGGCGGTCGTGCTGGAGCAGAGGCTGGAGGGCGTCGTGCTCGACCTGGAGGGGCTGGGCCTGGGCGCCGGCGACGAGGAGCTGACCCGGATCCGAAGCGGCTATGTCGGGCTGGTCAAGGCGGTGGCCGACCGTCTCCACAGGTGGGGTCGTGAGGTGGTCGTCGCCGTCCCCCCGCCCCCGCCCAACGGCTGGTACCCGGGCTACGACCATGCGGCGGTGGCGGTCCACGCCGACCTCGTGCTGGTGATGGCCTACCACTACGCCGGGCATGAACCTGAGCCGCTGGAGAAGGTGGAGGAGGCGATCCTCCTCAGCCTTCGGGAGGTCCCCCGCGAAAAGCTGCTGCTCGGCATCCTGATGGAGTACGAGACCCGGGAGTCGGTGGTGCAGAAGGTGGCGCTGGCCAAGCGGCACAACCTGGCGGGCATCTCGGTCTGGATCATCACCTCGCTGGACGGGGAGGAGATGCAGGCGATCGACAGCCTCGTCACACCCCTGCGCTAAAATTCCCTTAGATGGCAGTGGTTTCGCTTTGACCCAATTCGGGGTGAGGCCGTAATCTATAGGTAGGATCCGCAAAACTCCATCGAGAGGGACAGCCCGCCAACCATGAAAAGGACCATCGCTCCCCTTCTCCTGTCAGCGCTTCTCCTCCTCTCCGCCTGCGGCTCGACCCCCTCTCGCCACCCCAGTCCGGACGCGCCTCCGGCCCTCCCAGCCCCCCCGGCCCAGTCCCCCGCCCAGCCCGCCCCGGCTCAGCCCGATCGAAAGGACCGGGCCGAAGCGCCCGAGCCCAAGCCCCCCAGCGGGGTCTCCGGGGAGGTTCCGTCGCCGGTCCACGTGGAACCCACCCCGGTTCCGACCAGGCCCGAAGTCACCTGGATGCCCCGGGGGATCGGTCTGCCCCTGGTCCCCAGCGACCCCGCCGCCGCCGACCGGAAGGTGGTCCTGCTCACCTTCGATGACGGCCCGTCGGAGTGGACGGTGCCGATCCTGGAGACCCTGGCGCAGGAGCAGGTGAAGGCGGTCTTCTTCATCACCGGGTACGGTGCCCGGAACCACCCTGAGCTGGTGGAGCGGATCCACCGGGAGGGGCATACCCTCGCCGTCCACACCATGACCCACCCCAACATGGCACGGCTGGCCCCGGCTGACCAGCGCAAGGAGATCGAGCCGCTGGTGGAGCTGATCCAGCAGGTGACCGGCCAGAAGCCCCGCTACTTCCGCCCCCCCTTCGGCGCCTACGACCAGAACCTGCTCCGCCTCCTGAAGGAGATGGAGATGGAGTTGATCAACTGGACCAACGGCTCGCTGGACTGGGAGGGCGTGATCGACGGCTACAAGGATCCGCACAAGGTGGTGGACGATGTGATGCGGCAGCTGCACAGGGGCGCCGTCATCCTCTTTCACGACACCATGCGGCACACGGCAGAGGCGCTGCCGGTGGTGATTCAGCGGCTCCGGGCGGAGGGGTACGAGTTCGTCACCCTGCCTTGATCGATGGATGGCTTCCATAGGCGGCGACAGAGCCAGCAGCCGGTCCGGCGTGGACCGGCTGTTCCTTCTTTGTACAGCGTCCCGTGCCTGGAACGAAGCAAGCCAGGGAGCGCACGGCTCCCTGGCTTGTGGGTGGGGTATTCGTATAGATCATTATAAAACCGGTGCGGTAACCGATCGCCCCCGGGTGAGAAGGGCGATGAGGGGATTTCTTTACACTTCGATTCTACGAGAAGACGCAGGTATGGGTTACTCCCCATTCGGGTAGTCTTTCAGAAAAATGCACGAACGGCCAGAGCGTGGGCCCCTACTCGATCCAGCTGGTGACCTCGGCCAGGCTCTTCCGGCCCACCGTCGGGAGCGGCCCGCCCGCCGGAACGCCAAGGGCGACCAGCAGGTGGGGCTGGAACGGGTCGGGCACCCGGAGCCGCTCCTTCAGCTCAGGGGCGATGGCCAGGACGGGACCGGTCATGGGCACCGCCCCATAGCCCAGCGCATGGGCCGCCAGCAGCAGGTTCATGGTGGCCAGGGAGGTCGACTTGATCGACTCCTCCTGCCGCAGCTTCGCCACCTCCGCCTCGCTCATCATCTCGACGAAGACCTCCCGCATGAACCGGGAGTCGTACGGCTCGCCGCTGATCAGGATCACGGCGGGGGCGGTGCCGAAGTGGGCGGCGTACTTCTCGAAGACCCTCAGCTTGCGGGCCGCATCCCGCCGGCCTCGGGCCAGCATCTGCTTCGCCAGGGTGGCGAACCGCCCCTGGGTGGAGCGCTCCAGATCCCGGATCAGCACCCGGTCGGTGACCACCGTAAAGTGCCACGGCTGGGCGTTGGTGTCCGATGGGGCGAGGCGGGCGCAGTCCAGAATCCGCTCCAGGTCGGCCCGGGGCACCGGCTGGTCCAGCCACCGCCGGATGGAGCGGCGACTCCGCACGATCTCGTGAAACAGGGCGAATCGATCCATCACAGGACTCCTTCCGTGTGCACAATATCATGCACATATTCGGGCCGGTTCATGCGAACGCCTCCTTGCGAACCGAAAAAAGGGCCCGCGGGGTGAACCGGCCCCGCGGGCTCTGATCAGGTGCGGGTCCGGAGCTGCCAGTACCAGGCACCGGTGGCCACGGCTGCTGCCGCCAGCTGCAGCCCGGTGACCCCCCCGGCGGCCTGGGCGGGCCGGGCCAGGTCGGCCAGCACCAGGGCAAGAGCTGCCAGGAGCAGCGCGGCGGTCGCCGCCTCCCCCGGCCGCTCGGAGCGCCGGCGGAGCCAGGCGCCGGCCAGCCCGGCCAGCAGGAGGAGCGGGCCCAGCGCCCACGCCCCCGGCCCGGTGGAGCCGGCCGCGCCCAGCGCCCCGCCCAGCAGGAGCGCCGGAGCGGTCTGGTCCAGCAGCACCAGCCGGTCGGGCTGCTTCCGCAGCGCCCAGCCCGCCAGCAGCAGCCCGCCCAGCGCCGCCCCCGGCAGGAGGAGGGGGCCGTAAGGGAAGGCGAGCAGCATGCTCGGGCTCCGGAGGTAGGCGCCGGGGTCGATCGCTACATAGATCAGCTTGGCGCCGAGCACCCCGCCGATCGCCAGGTTGAGCACCAGGTCCTGGCCGAGGCCCGGATCAAGCCCGGCCCGCCGGCTCCAGCACCCGGCCAGCCCGTAGGCCAGCACCGCCCCCGCCAGCCAGAAAAGCGCCCGGGTCGGCAGCACCGCAGGGCCCAGCGCCAGCACGTCGGGGAGGTGGGCGCCGGGGCTGAGCAGCCGCAGCCGCTCGCTCCCCAGGGGACCGGCGCCGCCGGCCGGGGCGGGCTGCAGGGAGGCGGCCGCCGCCAGGTAGTCCCGCATCGCCTGGTAGGAGAGCGGGCCGGATATCCGGGCGGTGATGATGCCGTCCGGGCTGATGAAGAGGCTGGTCGGCAGGGAGAGGGCCCAGAACTCCTCGCCGGCTCGCCCCGACGGGTCGAGGGCGACCGGGAAGGTGAAGCCGTGCGCCGCCATGTACCCCAGCGGCGCCTCCGGGCTCACCTCCTGGGCGGTCATGTTGACCGCCAGGATCGCCGTTCCCGCAGGGAGATCCGCGTGCAGGCGCTGGATCTCGGGCATCTCCATCCGGCACGGGCCGCACCAGGAGGCCCAGAAGTTGAGGAAGACCGCCTTGCCCCGCAGGTCGGAGAGCCTGACCGGCTCCATGTCGGGTCCCACCACCTCCAGGTCAGGGGCGGGGTAGCCCACGTCGGGCCGGGGCGGGCTGTCCGGATCGAAGCCCTGCGGGCGGAAGGCCCCGCCCAGCAGCAGCACCAGCCATGTTGCGATCAGAGCGGTGCGCAGGAGCCTTTGCATCCGGGAACCCTCCTCCAATTTAGGTTATAACCAGGTAGCCATATTCAAACCACAGGTTATAACCGGTCGATCAGGGCGTACAGCTCGGTCAGGTCGCGGATCACATAATCCGCTGGCCGCTCCTCCTGCTCCAGCGGGTCGAAGAGCACAGCTGTGACCCCGGCAGCCCGTGCGCCGACTACATCGGCCCCCCAACTGTCGCCCACATGGAAGGCCTCAGCCGGGGCGACCCCGAGCTGCTCCAGCACGTGGTGGAAGAAGGCCGGGTCCGGCTTGGGCGAGCCATAGACCTCCGAATCGCCGATGAAGTCGACGTAGGGGGTCAGCCCCCAGACAGCGCAGCGCTCGACCAGGGTGCCGTCCCAGTTGGAGACGAGGCCGATCTGGAAGCCCCGCTCCCGCAGATGGCGGAGCAGCGGCAGGACCTCCGGGTCGATCCAGTCGCTGTCGGGCAGTTCCCTGGCGAGCCGGTGGACCCTCGTGGCCGCCTCTTCGGGCAGCCCCAGGGCGGCAAGGCCAATCCGGTTATGCTCGATCCACCAGGGCTCGGTGAACTTGTCCGGGTGCTCCTGACGGGCCTGAAAGAAGCGCTCGGTGGCCCGGGCCGCCCGGAGCCGAACCGCAGGGCCTCGGGGCACCGTAAGCCCCGCCTGCTCACAGAGCCAGCAGAACCGGTCCCGCTTGTGCACCCACTTGTGGACCAGGGTATCACCGACATCGAACAGCGCTGCCCTCATCCAGCGGCCCCCTTTCTTGTACGGCTGTCCCTTGATACGACGACGAGAAGCGGTTTGAAGATGTGGGTTTGCAGATCTGAAGCCGGGGTTTAAGATTCTCAAACCCTGACCTTGATTTTTTTAAGAGGAAGCCCTTGACATCCGCTTCCACGCGCGAGTAAGATGCAAATTGAAAGCACACCCTTAGAGAAATCAAGGGTCAGGTTCACAGATGTTAAGGTGATGGCTTGAGGGGAAAGAGGTGACGGGAATGCAGAAGTGGAAGATGCCGAGCCGGTGCCCCGTCTGCACAGGGGAGTTGACCGTGACCCGCCTGCGGTGCAGGCACTGCGACACGGCGATTGAGGGGCACTTCGAGGTGAGCAAGTTCTCGCAGCTCTCCAAGGAGCACCTGGAGTTTGTGGAGATCTTCCTCAAGAGCCGGGGCAACATCAAGGAGGTCGAGCGGGAACTCGGGATCTCCTACCCCACGGTGCGCGGCCGGCTGGACGCCGTGCTGGAGGCGCTGGGCTACCGGGTGGAACCGACGGCGGTGGAGGAGACCAACCGGGCCAAGCAGGCCAAGCGGAAGGAGATCCTCGACCAGCTGAACCGGGGCGAGATCACATCGGAAGAGGCCGTGAAGCTGCTGAAGAACCTGTAAAGGGGGAGGACCTGGTATGACCCTGGCGATTGGCTACATGCGACTGACAATCACCTGGACTCCGCCTAAGCCCAAGATCGACCGGGCGGAGCAGGAACTGGCCTGGCAGCGCCTTGAGCAAGAGGTCGACCAGGCCCGGGAGGAAGCCCGCCGCACCTTTCAACTGACCGCCTACGGAACTTATCGATAGGACGGTGTGAGCATGAGCGAAGAACGGAAGATGATCCTGCAGATGCTCGCTGACGGAAAGATCAGTGCCGATGAGGCAGAGACGCTTCTGCAGGCGATTGAGGAGAGCGAGCGCACCGCCCAGGAGACGGTCGTCGAGGGTGCCCAGAAGAGCGACCGGAATGCCGATGGCCTGACCAACCTCGGCCGGGTCATCGACTACGCCGTCAGCGAGGCCACGCAGGCGCTGGATGAGACCTTCCGCACCCTGGAGGACAGGCTGAAGCACGACCAGGCGCGGCAGGAGCAGCTGAAACGCCGGATTGAGGAGCGGATCCGCATCTCCACCGAGCGGGCGCTGGAGCGAGCGCTCGAGATGGAGGAGCGGGCGAAGCGGGCCGCCGAGCGGGCGGAGATGCGCCTGCAGGAGAAGGCGGAGCGGATCGCCCGCCGGCACGCCGAACTGGCCGAGCGCGAGGCGGAGCGGGCCCGGCGCGATGCAGAGCGGGCCCACCGTGACACCGAAAGGGTCGGGCGGGAGGAGCACCGCCTCCACGCCGACCATCCCCCGTTCATCAAGAAGACCATCGTGAAGATGGGCGTCCATATCGACAAGGTCTCGATTCAGCGGACCAGCCATCTCACCCTGGCCGCCCAGCCCGGCGACCGGTTCATCGCTGAGAACAAGATCGGCGATATCCAGGTCGAGTTCTACGAGGGCGACCAGATCGAGGTCGAGGCGCACAAGACCGTCTGGGGGGCCGACGAGGCCGACGCCAACGAGCGGGCGCTCGCCACCGAGATCGCCCTGGTCCGGACCGGCTCCGATGTGCGGGTCGAGATCGAGCGCCCGACCTACGCCGCTGTCGGCGTGATCCACCTCAAGGACACCCGGATCGACCTGAAGGTCCGCCTGCCGCGGGGGACACACCTGCAGGCGGTGACCAAGGTGGGCGACCTCCGGGTGAGGGGCGACCAGCAGATCAGCACCTGGTCGCTGGCCGCCAGGGTGGGCGACATCGATATCACCGTGCCGGAGGATGCGGGCTTCCGCTACACCCTCGCCGCCAAGATGGGCAGCGTAAAGGTGGACCTCCAGGAGCAGAACCTCTCCACCACCCTCGCCCAGGGGGACTCCCCCGGGGGCGAGCCCGGGGTGACCGGCACCTACGGCAGTGGTCAGGGTCAGATCGAAGCCAGGGTGGGGACGGGCGACATCCGCCTGCACCACGAGCACAGGGGGTAACCGAGCATGTCACAGGATGAACGGCTGATGATCCTGCAGATGGTGGCGGAGAAGAAGATCTCCGCCGCCGAGGCGGCAGAGCTGCTCAAGGTGCTGGACGGGAAGGAGGCGGCGCCCCCCCAGCCGGGGCCCTCGCACCGGGGAGGGTCCAGCTTCGTACCCCCGCCCGCCCCACCCGCCCGGCCGGCCCCGCCCACTTCGCCCGCCCACCTGGGCTCCGGCTTCTCTGCCTTCATCGAGGAGGTGGTGGAACGGGTGAGCAGCGCCCTCGGGGACCTGACCCTGACCGGGCCGCGGCACGAGTTCCCCGCGGAGATCAGCGGCCAGTTCGCCGGGGAGCAGGTGCCGCTCCGGATCTACACCGGCAACGGCCATGTGGAGCTGAAGGGCTGGGACCAGCCCGGCTACAAGGCGCAGATTCTCGTGAAGGCGCGCGGGGCGACCGAGGAGGAGGCCCGCCGCCGGGCCCACGAGGCCTATCTGGTCACCGCCGATGAGCAGGGTTTCCAGCTGGAGACCAACCGGCGCTACGACTGGACCGACCTGGCGGTCAACGTCACGCTCTTCCTGCCGAAGGAGAAGGCCTACAAGCTGGAGAGCCGGACCGGCAACGGCCACATCTCCGTCGAGGGGGTCACCCTGCTGGACGGCACCGCCACCAGCGGCAACGGCCGGATCACCATGCGGGGCGGTGCCGACCGGCTCTACCTGAAGTCCGGCAACGGCTCCATCGAGGTGGACGGCGACGTGGCCGACTTGGAGGCGCATACCGGCAACGGTTCGATCAAGCTGGTCCCGCTGGGGCGCCGCTCCGAGTCCCACCAGCTGAAGACCGGCAACGGCTCCATCACGGTGGATACCGGGCGGCTCAGCCGGGAGACGGGGCTCTATGTCGACGCCTCGACCGGCATGGGCAGCGTGGGGATCGCCCGCACCGACCTGGTCTACGAGCGGCAGGACCGGAATGCGGGGCACAAGCACGTGGTGGCCCGGAGCCAGGGCTACGAGACGGCGCCGGTGCGGGTGACGCTGCGGGCCCGGACGGGTCTGGGCTCCGTCTCGGTCGAGTAGCATGAGCAGAGCGGGCGGGAGTCGGTAGCTCCGGCTCCCGCCCGGAGTCGTTCAAGGGGGGCAACGAGGATGTCGATCGCCATTCAGATCGAGGAACTGGTGAAGCTTTACCAGGGCAGCGACAAGAAGCTGTTCCGCGCGGTGGACGGGCTGAACTTGTCGGTCACGAAGGGCGAGATTCTCGCCTTCCTGGGTCCCAACGGGGCCGGAAAGACCACCACGATCAAGATGATCCTGGGGCTGGTGCGGCCCGACGCCGGGCGAATCAGCGTGCTGGGGCTCGATGTCGAGCGGCAGCAGGCGGAGGTTCTCCGGCGGGTCGGCGCCGTGCTGGAGGGGAACCGGAACATCTACTGGGACCTGACGGTGCTGGAGAACCTGCGGTATTGGGGCACCCTGAAGGAGGTCCCCTCCCCGGTCCTCCAACGCCGGATTCCCGAGCTGCTGGCCTTCTTCGATCTGGAGGAAAAGCGGAACACCATCGGCAAACAGCTCTCCCGCGGCATGCAGCAGAAGCTGGCCATCGCCTGCGCCCTGATCCACGACCCGGAGATCATCCTCCTGGATGAGCCGACCCTCGGCCTCGACGTGCAGGCGGCCCGCATGGTGAAGGAGCGGGTCCTCCAGCTGAGCCGTGAGCAGGGGCGGACGGTGGTGCTGACCACCCATCAACTGGATGTCGCGCAGGAGCTCTGTCAGCGGGTGGCGATCATCACCCGGGGGCAGCTGCGGGCGCTGGACCAGAAGGAGAACCTGATCCAGATGTTCACTCAGCAGGAGTACGAGTTCAAGATCAGCGGCCCCCTGCCGGAGGCGGCGCTGGCCCGGTACGGCGCCGTGATCCCCGGGGAGAAGAACGGGGGGACCACCTTCCGGATGCTGCTGCAGGAGAGCGAGGCGCTCTTTGGGGTGATGGACGCCCTCCGGTCGGCCGGCGTTCAGGTACTGGCCGTCAACAAGAAGGAGGCGGACCTGGAGGAGATCTTCCTCCACATCACCGAGGGGAAGGGATCGATCCCGGGGGCCGAGTCCGCCGCCGCAAGGGCTGCCTTCGCCGAGGGGGTGGCCGCCGGTGCGTAGACATCTGGCGCTCCTGGCGGCGGAGTTCGCCCGCGGCTGGGCGATTATGAAGCGGTACTGGGCGAATGAGCTCTCCTTTGCCATCACGGTCTACCTGATCTTCTTGATGATGGTCTTCATGGGCGGCGCCATGGCCGGTCAGGCGGTGCCGAACGAGCTGAAGGCCTCGGCCCTGGTGGGCATCCTGGTCTGGCAGCTCTCCATGGGCTGCCTGGGGGTGCTGGGCTGGTCCTACTTCAACGAGGCGGCCACGGGGACGCTGGAGCACCTCTACCTGAGCCCGCTGGGCGTCACCCGGGTCTTCCTGGCCCGCTCGGTGGTCGATTTCTTCCGCCAGCTGCTGGTCATGGCCTTCTCGGCGACACTGGCGATGGTGACGATGGGCATCACCCTGAAGCTGCCGCTGCCGGAGCTGGCGGTGATCCTGCCCCTGGCGGTGGCCGGGATGTATGGCTGGGGCTTCATGCTGGCCGCACTGACCCTGACGGTCAAGCGGACCCAGAACGTGATGCAGCTCCTCCAGTTCTTCTTCCTCTTCTTCTCCGGATCGGTCATGCCGCTGGAGCAGATGCACTGGACGATTCGGTACTTCGGGCAGACGCTGCCCATATCGGCCGGGATCGTGGCCCTGCGCAAGGTGACGATCGAGGGCGCCCGCCTGGGCGAGCTCGGCGACCTGCTGGTGCAGATGGCCGCCACCTCGGTGCTCTGGCTGGTGATTGGCGTGGCGATCTATACCCTGGCCGACCGGCGGGCCCGGCTGAAGGGGAGCATCGGTCAGTATTAGGAGGCGTAGAGGATGCAGAGTTGGCAGCAGCGATACGCGGTCTCGGGTCCCTGCAGCGTGAAGGTGGAGCAGATGGACGGGGCGGTCCGCATCACCGGCTCCGAGGAGCCGGCGGTCACGGTGAAGGCCACCTGGCCGGGCGAGGGGCGGATCGAGGACCGGCTGGAGGTCGCCGTGGGCACCAACGGCATCAGACTGATGGTGAAGCCATACCGCGCGGGCATCCTGGGCCTCTTCAACCGGGACACCCTCCTGGATTTGGAGCTGACCGTGCCGGTGGGGAGCCGGGTGGAGATCCAGTCGGGCTCCGGGCCCGTGGCGGTGGAGCGGACCGCCGGGCCGGTGGAGCTCGAGTGCGGCAGCGGCCGGGTCACCCTGGTCGGGGTGGGGCGGGCCCAGATCGAGTCGGGGAGCGGCTCGGTGCAACTCCGCGAGGTGAACGGTCCCGTCACGGCGGAGACCGGTTCCGGCCGCATTGACCTGGAGGCCGCCCTGGGGCCCGTCCGGCTCCAGACCGGCTCCGGCTCCGTGGCGGTCCGGCGGGTCGGCCGTGGCCTGGAGGTGGAGACCGCCTCCGGCTCCATCGCCGCGGCGGATGTGGAGGGCGGCGTCAAGCTTGAAAGCGGTTCGGGCTCCATCGTCGCCAGCCGCATCGTCGCCGATGATCTGGATGTGGAGACCGGCTCCGGCTCGGTCCGCATGCAGGCGCTGGACGTCCGGTCGCTGAGCGTGGAGACCGGCTCGGGCGGGGTGGAGCTAGAGCTTCTGCGGGTTCACCCCCATGGCGACCTGAAGGTGGAGACCGGGTCGGGCCGGGTCGCCCTCACCCTCCCGCCCGATGCCGGGCTGAACCTGGAGATGGAGACCCACGGCCGGGTCGACTTCGGCGGGTTGCCGGTGCGGGTCCTCCGGCAGGAGGATGAGGAGATCCGCGCCGTGATGGGCGCCGGTGGACCCACCTTTGTGATCGAGACCGGCAGCGGCTCGGTCAGCCTGAGGCCGCTGCAGGGTGCGGATGCCTCCTCGGACCCGGAGGTGGCGGCGGCCCGGCTGGCCGAGCTGGTGAAGGATGATCCCGCCCTGGAGCAGAGCGAGCAGCTGACCCGCATCCTCCAGATGGTCCGGGAAGGGAAGCTCACCGTCGAGGAGGCTGAGCAGATCCTGCGGGCGCTGGATGGGGAGGAGGGGTAGCCGTGAGCGACGAGCGGCTGCAGATTCTCAGGATGGTGGCAGAGGGCAAGGTCTCCGCCGAGGAGGCGACCAACCTGCTGGATGCCCTGGAGAACGCCCCGAAGCCCCGGGGCCCCAAGGCGACCCACCTGCGGGTTCACATCGTGGATGGCCGCAAGGTCACCAACTTCTCCCTGGGGGTCGGGCTGGTTCGTTGGGTGCTCTCCATTCCGATGCTGAACGTGGAGCTGGGATCGGCGCGGCTGGATATCGAGCAGCTGGCCCAACTGGTCGAGAGCGGCATGACCGGCAAGGTGATGGAGTTCAGCGAGGAGAACCGGAAGATTGAGATCTGGCTCGATCCCTAGCAGGCGGGACCGGCTGTCCTACGGGTGGGACGCCGGTCTCTTTCTCTGAAGAGGGAATATCGATTCGATTAGCGAAACGAACTGGTCGAGGAGGCTGGTATCGATGAGGTTGCTGCTGCGCTGGGCGGCCAACGCCCTGACCCTGCTCGGGATCGCCTACGTCGCACCCTCGCTGGGGATCCTCCCGGGCTTCTCCGTGGAGGGCTTTGAGGCGGCTGCCGTGGCCGTGGTGATCCTCTCCCTCCTGAACCTGACGGTGCGGCCGATCCTGAAGCTGCTCTCCCTGCCCATCACCTGCCTCACCTTCGGTCTTTTCGCCCTGGTGATCAACGCCCTGATGATGATGCTGACCAGCCATCTGGTGGTCGGGTTCACCGTCGGCGGCTTCTGGAACGCCGTCCTGGCGTCGATCATCTATGCCGTGGCAAGCTCTCTGCTCCACAGCCTCATCAACAAGGAAGATAAGAAGAAGGATGATTAGCCATCGCTGCCATCAAGCTTGTCGCGCTCGATCTGGACGGCACCACGCTCAACGCTGATCATGCGATACCGGAGCGGACCCGGGAGGCGGTCCGCAGCGCCATGTCCCGCGGGGTCAAGGTGGTGCTGAACACCGGGCGGATGTACCAGTCTACGACCCGCTATGCCCGGGAACTGGGGCTGGAGAACCTGCCGATCGGCACCTATAACGGCGCCGCGGTCTGGGACTACCCCTCGGGCAAGAACCTGTACCACGAGCCGCTGCCGCTGGAGACCTGCAGGCGGCTGGCCGCCTTCTGTGAGGACCGTGGGCTCCACCTGAACGCCTACGTGGATGATGAGCTCTACGTGGCGGAGTTGACAGAGAAGGCCCGGGACTACGCCGCGATCGCCGGGGTAAAGGTGCATGCGGTCGGCTCCCTCTCCCGCTGGCTCTCCAAGGCCTCCACCAAGATGCTGATCGTCGACACCCCGGAGGCGGTTCAGGCACTGCGACCGGAGATCAAAGCGCTGGTCGGCCCCTCCTGCCATGTCACCTCCTCGATCCCGAAGTTCCTGGAGATCACCAGCGAGCGGGCGACCAAGGGTCATGCCCTGGCCTACATCGCCCGGGAACTGGGGATCCCCCGGGAGCAGGTGATGGCGGTCGGCGACGCCTATAACGACCTGGCCATGATCGAATGGGCGGGGACCAGTTTCGCCATGACCCACTCCCCCGATGAGGTGAAGCGGGCGGCCACCTACGTGGCCGAGGGCGGGCCGGGCCTCGGGGTGGTCGACGCCCTCGAACGCATGGGGTTGGTCTAGTCGGAGACCACCCTGGAGCCGATCCGGCAGGCGATCGGGTATGTGGACAGCCCGGTGACAGACCTGGAGCAGAGTTGCCGGTAAGGAAGAGGGACGCAGGCCATGCCTGCGTCCGCTCGTTTACCGATACCCCATGTACGGGGTGACCGTGGTTGGAGCCATGCTCGTTCCATAATATCCTGCGCCGGCACCGTAAGCGGCAGGGACCTGTCCGTAGGCGCCGACGCCCTTCCCATAGGCACCGAAGTCCTTCCCGTAGGCGCCGGGAACCTTGCCGTAGGCGCCGACGCCCTTCCGGTAGGCGCCGGGAACCTTGCCGTAGGCGCCGGGAACCTTGCCGTAGGCGCCGGGAACCTTGCCGTAGGCTCCGACGCCCTTCCCGTAGGCACCAGTGCCCTTCCCGTAGGCACCCGGAACCTTACCGTAGGCGCCAACGCCCTTCCCGTAGGGCATCGCGGTGCCCAGGTCCTTGCCATAGGGGGCGGCCATGCCGCCGACATGGTAGGGCTCCACGATCTCGCCGGGGTGCAGACCCAGCAGTTGAGGCTCTGCTGCCTCCACCTGCCGGATCGCGCTGGTGGGGCTGAGCCCGGCGCCAACCATGGCGGACATGAGGGCGATCTCCCGAAGGGTGTGCTCCACAGAGGCCCCTTCCACCGACAGTTCACGAAGGCCGTGGGCCACGATGGGCTCAACGGCACGCAGGTACTGATGCGGCATGATCTCTTGACACCTCCAGGGCATCCTATGCACCGGTGTTCTGTCCGGTGCGGCCCTGGCCGCCCTCCGGGACAGGCCGGACCAGGCCGGTCTCCCCGTCCACGTGAAGCATCTGCCCTTCGTGCAGGGCGGTCATCGCCCCGGCGACGTTGACCACGGCGGGGATCCCGTACTCCCGGGCCACAATCGCCCCGTGAGAGAGGTAGCCCCCCACCTCCATCACCACGGCGGAGGCGCGCAGGAAGAGCGGCGTCCAGGCCGGGTCGGTGGAGGGTGCCACCAGCACATCCCCCTTCTTCAGGCGGTGCCCCTCGCCCGGGTGGCCGATCAGCCGGGCCGGGCCCCGGGCCTGGCCGCTGGAGACCGCCACGCCCTGGAGTTCGCCCTCCCCCCCGGGGCGGGCCGCCCGCTGGGCCGCCTCGCCCGGCGCCGTGCGCTGGAAGCCCCCCTCCGTCAGGTCAGCCCGGAGGTTGACCACCGCCCGGTCGCCCATCAGCACGTCGGGGGCCGGCAGCGACTCCCAGCGGGCCCGCAGCGCCATCCGATGGGCGATGGTGCTGCCGATGCCGGTGCCGTCCCACTGCTGGGAGAGCAGGGTGGCAAGCTCATCGCCGGTCAGGAAGAAGACCTGCTCGGGCGCCTCCAGGATCCCCCTGGCATGCAGCCGCTTCCCGATGGCGAGAGCGGTCAGGCGGGCCGGCCTCACCAGCCGCACCAGGGCAGACTTGGCCCCCTCCCGGAGCCGCATCGCCTCCCGCGCCTTCCGCAACAGGTACCGGTAGAGCGGGGAGACGGGGGAGAGGCTGAGCGCGGCGGCCACCTCCTGTTCGGCAGCCAGCCGCTTGGCCCGGGCGGCTTCCCGCGGATCCTGCTCGGGCAGGCCCTCCTGCAGGTGGCCCCGGATCGTCTCCAGCAGGTAGCTGGGGTCCTCCGACCAGCGGGGGTTCATCAACTCCATCTCGTAGATTCCGCGGTGGCCGAACTCCTTCAGGAACTGCTCCAGGGCGGCATGAGTCCTGGTTCCCCGCAGGGCGGTCCGCCACGAGTCCAGGTCACCCCCGCCCAGGAAGAACTCCCTCACCCCGGGCTCCTGCTCAGCCAGGCGGGCGATCTCCACCAGCCGGTAGCCCACCTCGGCGGAGGTGATCTCCTCCGAGCCAGCCAGCAGGGCGGAGGTGAGGGCGAGCCCCCGGCCCGGGAACCGCTTCTCCAGCATCTGTGCCAGCCGGGAGGACCAGAGGCCCCCCACGTTGTGGATCATCGTCTCGGGCAGGAACTCCCTGCGCTGCTTCTCCACCTCCCAGAGCCGGTGCAGCAGCTCCAGCTCATGGGCGCGGGCGGGCAGGGGCCGGTTCTCAAACTCGGCGCACCAGTCCCAGACCTTCTTGAAGGAGGCCTCCGCCGTCCTGGCCGCCCTGCGCAGCACCAGCCCCATCCGGGAGAGCCGGGCGAACCGCTTCCGCCCGGTGGCGGAGAGGAACGAAGCCGGCTTTGGCACCCAGATCTCGGGCTGATGGCCGCCCAGCGCCCGGTTTGTCTCGGCGGGGAGCCAGCCAAAGGCATCGTAGGCCGCCCACTGGAGGGCAGAGAGGTTCATATAGATGCGCCCGTTGTGCAGCCGGCTCCAGTTCAGGCCCTCGGGGAAGGTGTAGCCCCCGCGCCAAAATATCTGGCGGAGCAGGACTTCCACGGTCAGCGAGTTGAACCACCATCCCAGCGGGGACTGCACCCCTGGCAGGGCATCCTTCAGGTTGGCGTTGGACCAGATGGTGGGCTGGCCGGCCAGCTCCGGGAAGGTGGCCTCCGGCAGCGCTGTGATCGGCCGGGACTGGGTGATGTAGAGGTGCCAGCCGTCGTGGCACCACTCCACGTCCTGGGGCTGGTAGCCATCGCCCAGGGTGTCCTGGATCCGCCGGGCGATGCGGGCCAGCTCCTCCAATTGGGGCTTGGCCAGCACCGGCTCGGACCGCTCGGCGTACCCCACGCCCTCGGTCACCGTGCCGCCGTCGATGGCGGGCCGCACCGCCTGGTGCTTCAGCCCGATCCGGCCGCCCACCAGCTTCACCGGCCCCGCGTGATCGATGTGCAGGTGGTACTCGTCCGCCTCCACCGAGCCGGCTACCACCGCCTCGCCCAGCCCGTAGGAGGCGTTGACCACCACCCGGTCGCGGCGGCCGGTGACGGGGTCGGCGGTAAAGGCGATCCCTGCGTAGAGGGCCGGGATCAGCTTCTGGACCACCAGCGCCGCCCCGACCTGCTCATCGGTCATGCCCATCCGCCGGCGGTAGGTGAGAGCGGTGGGGGTCCAGAGGGAAGCATAACAGCCTCGGATGGCATCGGTCAGCATGGCATCGCCGATCACGTTCAGGAAGGAGCGGTGGATGCCTGCAAAGGAGGCGGCGGCCGAGTCCTCCGCCGTGGCGGATGAGCGGACGGCCACCGGTTCGTGCGAGTCAATCCCGACCCCGGTCAGCTTCGACCGCAGCTGCTCGAGCAGACCTTCGGGCAGGCGGCCGCCCTCGATCCTCCCGCGCAGGCGGGCCAGCCGCTCCGCCGCCTCCTCCGTGGCGGCCTCATCGGCGGTGAGCGGGGCCAGCGCTGCGATCTCCCCTGCGAGGCCGTTCAGGTGGATAAAGGCGGTATAGGCATGGACGCTGATCACGCAGCCGGGGGGAATCCGAAAGCCGAAGTGAGCTAGTCGCCCCAGGTTCCATCCCTTCCCCCCCACGGTGGTCGGGCCGGCCTCCAAGGCTTCGGCAAAGGTCAAGATGTAGGTCACGCGGCACCCTCCTTGCCCCCATCATACCCCATGTCTGTGAGGAGCTGCACATGAAGATGCGGAATGTTTACTATACCCTGGTGCACATCGCCTATGATCTGTTCCTCAAGCTCAACCCGCGCAAGCTGGGGGCCCATGCGGTCATCGCTGATCAGCAGGGGCGGGTGCTGGTGGTCCGCTCCCGCTTCGCTGATGCCTGGCAGCTTCCGGGCGGCGGGCTCAACGCCCGGGAGCATGTTGACGAGGGGGTGCGGCGGGAGTGTCAGGAGGAGTTGGGCGTGCCGGTGGAGATTGAGGGGTTCACGGGGATGTACTACCACGAGCCGTCATCCGCCTACGTGGCCGTCTTTCGCTGCCGGCTGGTCGGAGGCCCGCTCCGCCTTTCCCATGAGCATGTGGAGTACCGTTGGCTGGCGCCCGGCGAGCTGGACGAGCGAATCCGCCCCATGGCAGAGGATGCGCTCCGCTTTGCCGGCACCACCGCTGTGCGGCGCATCCCGGCGAAAGGGAGATGACAGGACCCCACCGGCCAGAGGGCCCGGTGGGGTCTTACAGATTCACTGGGCCTGGTCTGGCAGGGTCGGTAAGGGACGGCCGAGCCCATATCCCTGGCCGTACTCGACCCCCAGCTCCTGCAAGGTAGTCGCCGTGCTGGGGTCCTCCACCCATTCGGCCACCACCATCTTGCCAAAGGTGTGGGAGATGGCGCAGATGGCTTGCACCATGGCCCGGTTCGCCGGGTCCTCCTGCAGGTTGCGAACGAAGGAGCCGTCGATCTTGACGAAGTGGGTCGGCAGGGCCCGCAGGTAGGCCAGGGAGGAGAAGCCCATCCCGAAGTCGTCCAGGGCGAACCGGCAGCCCAGCTCGATCAGCCTGTTCATCCACTGCTGCGCTTGGATCACGTCATGCACGGCACTCCGCTCGGTCACCTCCAGGCAGAGCCGGGAGCAGATGCCCTGACCCGCCTCCCGGAGGAGGGTCTCCATATAGGTCAGCGCCTGATCGTCGACCAGAGTCTGCCCGGAGAGGTTGACGAAGCACCGGAGCTCGGGCCGCCGCCTTAGCTCACCCACCACGGTGCCCAACACCCAGCGGTCGATCTGGGGCATCAGCCCGTAATACTCAGCTGCCGGGAGGAAGGCCGCAGGGGTCAGCAGACTCCCATCAGGACCCCGCATCCGGAGAAGCGCCTCGAAGTGGTCCGTCTGGCCGGTGGTGAGCCTGACCACAGGCTGGTAGTACAGGTGGAAGAGCCCCGAGTTGAGGGCCTCCTTCACGTGGACGACCATGCGGGCATTCTCGGTCACCGCCCCCCCATCGCCGGTGGTGGAGCAGAACAGCACCCGATTGCAGCCCTGCTCCCGGGCCTCGTCCAGGGTTCGGCTCGCCACAGCCAGGAGTTCCTGCCAGCCCAGGAGCCCATCGACGGAGACCACCCCCATGCTGACGGAGGTTTCCAGCAGGTGTTCGCCGGGGCGGACCTTCAGTTCGGCCACCGCCTGCCGAATCTCCTCAGCCAGGGCTCGGGCGTCGGACTCTCCGATTCCATCGACCAGGATGCCGAACTCATCGGCCCCGAGCCGGGCTGCCATGTCACCCGGTCGGATCAGACTGCGGAGTCGCTGGGCCACCGCGGTCAGCAGGTGGTCGCCTACGGTATAGCCATAGACGCCATTTACCAGGGTGAGGTGATCAACGTCGACCAGCATGAGGGTGGAGACCTTCCCTTCCTTGGCCCGGAGCACCGCCACAGCCAGTGCCTCCTCAAAGGAATGGCGGTTGGGAAGGCCAGTTAGCGCATCCCGCCGGGCCAGGTAGGAGATCTGCTCCTCCTGTCGCTTCCGATCGGAGGTATCCTGCTTGATCGCAATGAAATGGGTGATCTCGCCCGCCAGATCACGAACCGGGGTGACGGTCATCTCCTCGAAGTAGATGCTGCCGTCCTTCCGGCGGTTTTGGATCTCACCACGCCAGACTCTCCCGGCGCGGATCGTCTGCCACATGGCGGCGTAGAAGGCATCGGCGTGCCGGTTCGACTTGAGAATCCGGGGAGTCTGTCCCACAGCCTCCTCCCGGCTGTACCCGGTGATCCGACTGAAGGCGTCGTTCACCCACTGGATGGTGCCCGTGCGGTCTGTGATCACAACAGCGTTATCGGCGGCCTGCAGGGCGATGGTCTGAAGGCGGATGCGGGACTGGGATTCGGCCGTCAGGATAGAGAGCGCCACCTGGCTGGCGAAGAGCTGCAGATCAGCGACTCGCTGGGGATCAAAGGAATCGGGGTGCCGGTCCAGCATCGTCATCACCCCGATCACCTCCCCCCGGGACATCAGGGGGATCGAGAGGTAGGACTGCAGGGAGTATCCCTGAGCGATCTCCAGCCACGCTGGGTTGATGCCCTTAAGATCCCCTATTCGGCCCGACTGAACCGTTCCTCGGCGCAGGGTCAGGGCGCTGGGGCAGCTCATCTCGTCGGGCAGGTCCCAGCGCAGGCAGTCTCCGGTCAATAGTTCGATCCCCACCCCGGTGGCCGCCTGGACCTCAATCTCGCCGGTCGGTTTCTTGGAGCCGATCCAGACCAGGTCTGAGCGGTAGAGCTTCGCAATGCCTTGGACCAACGAGGAGAGGACGACCTCCAGCGGCTCATTCTGCAGGATGCGGTGGTCTACCTCGGTCAGCAGCCGGTTGGTCTCCTCCCGCATCCGGTGGGAGGTGATGTCTCGGATCAGGCTCATCAGCACCCTTCCGCCTTCTGACTCCACGCCGGTGGAGTAGACCTCGACCGGGAAGGAGCGGCCGTTCCTTCGCCGGTGGAGGGTTTCAAAGGCGATGCCCTCCCGCCCTGCCCGAGCCAGTTGCGGCTCCAGGATGGGGAGCGTTTCCGGGGCACGCAGCTCCATGATGGTCAGCTGGGTGATCTGCTCCAGCGTGTACCCGTACGCCTTGAGAGCGGCGTTGTTGGCGTCAATGATCCGCCCGTCGGCCTGCCGAACGAACAGGACGATCTCCCGGGTGTTCTCCACCAGCGCCCGGTAGCGCTCCAGCACCGCACGAGACCGCCGCTCTTCGGTCACATCCGGGAGAACGGCGTAGAAGCGGGGACTCCCAGACTCGCGGCCAAACACGGGCGTGGTGTAGACGGCGACGTCTACCCACGAGCCGTCCTTGCGCCGCGCCTTTACCGGGTGCCCGATCAGAACCTCTCCGTCCAGCACCTTACTCAGGCTCTCTTCATAGTAGGAGCGCCTATCTGTAGGAACCAATGGGTTGTACTCTCCCGTCACCTCTTCGGCGGTCCAGCCGAACACCTGGGTCGCCGCCGGGTTCCAGGAGACGATCCTGCCCTCATGGTCTATAGCGATCACGGGTACGGGAATCCGTTCCACAAAACAGCGGAGTTCCGCCTCTGCGGCGCCCAGGCGGTTGATCAGCCACCGTGAGGTGAGGTAGAAGCCAATCCCCAACAGCAGCACAAGCGGAATCTCCTTGAGGAGGTCATGGTGCTGGGCCAATACCTCATCGGAGATGAAAATCCAAAGAAATAACGTCAGGATGTACAGGAAGGAGAGAGACCAGAGGAAGGCCCGTCTGCGCTGTATCATCTTCCTACTCCTCTGCGGGTTGGTTGCTACCATCTCCGCCGGATCGCCAACTCTTAATCAAAAAGCAAGGAGTGTGCCAGCGTTACGGCCCGGGGAATAGGCGAGCATAAGCCCCGGTGGGGCCCGGCCCCGCCAACTGACAGCCGTCCCCAGACCTGCTTCAGCGGGTGACGTTGAGGAATGATCACCGTCTGGGGGTGTCCAGGAAATGGACGGTGGCCGCGGATCCGCCGGTGCCACTGGTTGGACCGGAAGGTGTACAGGTTTTAGACAGGTGAGCACTATACAGCCTTCAGGCAAGGGATGGCGGCGGAACTCTGCTCCGCCGCCATCCCCTTTGGATTAGAGCCCATAAGCCTTCAGCTTGAGGTAGAGCCCGGCCCGGGAGATCCCCAGGAGCTTGGCAGCCTGCACCTTGTTTCCGTTGCAGGCGTCCAGGGCCCGGAGGATCGTTTCCCGTTCCTGGGTTGCAATATCCAGCAGCGGTGACCTCTGTTTGTGCGCGGTTCTGCCCGCTGCTTCCCGCACCTCAGGTGGCAGATGTACGGGCAGGATCACCTGCCCCTGGGCAAACACAAAGGCCCGCTCCACAGCGTTTCGGAGTTCCCGCACATTGCCGGGCCAGCTGTACGAACAGAGCAACTGCATCGCCTCGTTGCTCAGCGATACCACAGGGCGTGCGTAGCGCTCACACAACTCCGCCAGGAACTGCTTGGCCAGTATCGGAATATCCTCCACCCGCTCCCTGAGGCTGGGGAGATGGATGGTAACCACGTTCAGGCGGTAAAAGAGGTCCCGCCGGAAGCTGCCACGCTGCACCATGGCGGGCAGGTCCTGGTGCGTGGCCGCTACGATCCGGACATCGACCCGGCGGGTGGAGCCGCCGACCACCTCGATCTCACCCTCCTGAAGGACCCGCAGGAGCTTGGCTTGCAGGTTGAGGGGAAGGTCACCGATCTCGTCGAGAAAGAGCGTTCCGCCGTTCGCCTGCAAGAACTTGCCCACTCGCCCTTCCCGCTTGGCGCCGGTGAAGGCGCCGCCCTCATACCCGAACAGCTCCGACTCCAGCAGGGTTTCCGGTATGGTGGCTGCGTTCACCACGACGAAGGGGGCGCTGCTGCGGCTGCTCAGTTGGTGCAGCCCCCTGGAGAAGAGCTCCTTCCCCGTCCCGGTAGCGCCGAGGATGAGCACATTGGAGTCGGTCGCGGCGGCCTGGGTCAGCATCTGGCGGGCGCGCTCGATCACGATCGAATGGCCGAGGATCCGGTCGAGGGCACCACTCTTCTGCACCGGGCGCAGAGCCTTCTGGCTGTTGTGGCGCGCGGGAGCTTGTACCGCTACCCGGCCGTGCTGATTCAGGCACTTCTCCAGCGCAATGGGGAGGGCCTGTGGGGGGAAGGGCTTGGCAAGGACATCGGCCGCGCTGGCCATGACGGCTGCTCGCAGGAAACTGGGGGTTCCGTACCCGGTCATCAGGATCACGGGGAGACCAGGCACAAGGGCCTTCATCTGTGAGATCAGGTCGATGCCGGTCAGGCCAGGCATGATCCAGTCGACTACGGCAGCGTCGAACCGGTGGCTTGACAGCGCCCGCAGAGCGGCCTCGCCGGAGGCAACACCCAAGACGCTGTACCCGGCCTTTTCGAGATAGGGGACCAGGCTGTCCAGCAGGTCCGCGTCGTCATCCACCAGGAGGACGCTGCCCTTCAGGGAGGGCATGAGGTCACGGGTGATCGTCCGGCCCTGCAGCACTTCCCGCACAGCCTGCTTCAACTGCTGAAGGCCAAAGGGCTTGTTCAGCTTTCCGGCCATCACCTTGCCGTAGGCGCTGAGATCCACCTGGTTGCCCAGGGCCGACATCACTACGACCGGCGGAGCCTCTTCCGGCTGCTGCATCAGGTGCTCCAATATGTTTATGCCCGTCCCCCGGGGCAGGATCAGGTCAAGGAGAACCAGACTGACGGGCTCCCGATCCAGGAGGGTGTTGGCGGTCTGGGAGTCGCCCGCCACCAGCACCCGGTAGGTCTTGGAAAGCGCGGTCTCAATGGCTTGGAGAAGCGCCTCGTCGTCCTCTACGACGAGAATGGCCGGCACCTCATGGGCAGGCCTTGGCCGAAATGGCGACATGGTTTGATCCCCCAGCGACTGTTTTGCTGCTTTGTGAGCCGGGTCGCAGGTCGGTACGAATCTTGCATGGCAGATGGAGACTGGTGGCCCGAAGCCATCCGGGCCGTTTCCAGGCAGAGAGGGGCTTGTCGGATGTGAAAAGCACGCCGTTCCGCATCAAGGGCCCACAACTTCTTGCGGCCTGTGGGGTCTCCTTGAGTATCATCCTGTTTTTCTTCCTGTGGGCGATGTCCAGGGAGTCACTCGGTCTTGTGATCAGCATCACGGTCAACCTGGCCATTTTGCTGTACGTATTCCTGCACGAGCAGCTGCGGACCCGGCGCCGCCGCGAAGCGCTGCTCAGCTTGCTGCCTCCTCTGACCGAGATGGCGGTGGTGCTGGACGCCAGTGATCGCATCGTCTACATCTCCGATTCCTTCGCCAGGTTTGGCCTGCAGCCGGACCGGATCCGGGGCTGTTCCTGGTCCAGCCTGCTGGCGGCTGTTCAGAGTGAGGAGATGGAGCGCTGTCTCCGGGCCCTGGTCTCCAAACCCCAGGGGGTGACCGGGCCGATCATCTGCGATTTTAAGGCCCCTGATGGCATGCGGGTTGTCCTTCAGGCCTGGGGAGCAGACCTGTCCATCATCTCCGAGCGGTGGCGCGCCCTGTTCTTTCAGGATGTGACGCAGCAGACCCAGTTCCAGGACAGCATGCACCAACTGGAGCACCTGTCTGCCGTAGCCCATCTGACGGCGGGCATTACCCACAACTTCAGCAATGTGTTCGCCAGCATCATCCTGCACGCCGAACTGCTCCAGACCGCCCGCGGGGAGGAGAAGAACCGGCTGGCCCGGAGGCTGGTTGAGGCCGCCCAGCGGGGGGGTGAGGTCTGCCGGAAGCTGATCACCTTTGCCCAGGGGGAGCCACCCTGTATCTCCTCGGTGCCTGTGGAGAGGGTGATCAAGGACCTTTTCACCCTGATTGAACCCCAGGTGTTTCGTCAGAGTGCCAGCCTGGAGATCATCTGTGAACCCAACCTGATGGTCTTGGCTGACCCCACGCAGCTCCGGGAGATCCTGGTCAACCTGCTGCTCAACGCCCTGGAGGCCTCGGGCCCCAAGGGGCAAGTGATTGTGCATGGCCGGCGATCCGGGCGCCAGGTGGCCATCTCCATCGCCAACTCGGGGCCGCCGATTCCTGCGGAGCAGATTCCGGTTATCTTTCTGCCGTTCTTCAGCACCAAGGAAGTGACGATGCACGGTGTTGGTATGGGGCTGGCGGTAAGCCGGACCCTGGCCATCGGCATGGGAGGGGCGCTCGATGTAGCCAACCTCCCGGGTGGCATGACCGCATTCACGCTCACCCTACCGGCGGCTGCCGGCTGAATGAAGGGCACTGCCCAGTCCATCCCTCAGTGTAGGGGATGGTCAGCCCCCTGTACAGGACCGCAGTACCACCGTGCGCATAACGGCCAGAAAGTACGGCTGACAGGTAGTTCACTCGGATAATTCCGAGTAATCTCTGCGCATTGCACGGGGGTCCAGAACCCCGAGAGATGGTCACTCCTGCTGACCAGCGGAACGCGATCAACTCCTGAGGACGTGAACCCCATGCACTGTTCCGTTACCTACCTGCGACGTCAACCGCTGTTTTTCCGCATCGCCCTGATGCTCACCGCCCTCTTGGCGGTCCTTCTGGGGCACACATGGTCCTTTCATTGCAGTACCACCCGATGGATGCTGACACTCGTGCTGACCGTGGGTGCATGCTTCGCTTTCAGCACCCTGGGAGCCCTCACCCTTGGCCTGAGTTCGGCCCTCTTCCCTTTTGTGATTGAGCTTTCGAAGCAGCCTCTGCCCTTCGATGCGGCCGGTGCCGCAGGCCAGCTGACCCTGTATGTCGGGGTCATCGCCGGGGTGACGGTACTGACGCAGACAGGCCTGGAGAGAGTGATGCTCTACCGGCACCTGGCTGAGGGCGGGGGTGAAAACGGGTTCGCTCTGAACCTCTCCGGCCGGTTTCTCTGGGTCTCCTCTTCAGCCGCAACGCTCTTGAGGAAAGCCGGGAAGGAACTGGACGGGCGCTCCTTCTTTGAGCTCTCAGGTCCCCCGCACCGGGAGGAGCTCTTTGAGTTCTTTCTCTCGGCACTGAGGAGCGACGGCGAAGTTCGGTCGCTGGTGGCGCTGGGGGAGGAGGGAGGCGAACCTGTCTCGGCCCTGCTCCGACTCCGGCTGGCCGAGGGGTTGAACCGCTCCTACGTCATCGGGTCCATCTCGCCGATTGGCGGGGCGGAGATCGATCTGTTCCGGGATGCGCTTGATTCTCTGCAGACAGCGGTCACCCTGCGCACTCCGACCGGTGGACTGCTGTGGCGCAACGCCGCCCACGCCCGGTTGATGGCAGGTGGAGCGGGCGCCGAGCTGGAGGCGGCAGAGGGCGAGCATCACGGCCTGGAGGTCCACCTGGAGGATGGGCGGGTCCTCCGCAGAGAGAGCTATCCGGTCCGGGATACCACCTCCGGCACGGTGCTCGCCCAGGTCTCCCTGACCAGGGAGGTCACCGTCGAACGGGTGGCCGAGGTGAAGCTGGAGCGCATGCAGCGCCTGATTACCGCCGGTCAGATGGCAGCGGGCATCGCTCACAACCTTAAC
>JBMONC010000053.1:0-151352 GCA_049324875.1 Bacillota bacterium | reverse complement strand
GGTGCTCGCCCAGGTCTCCCTGACCAGGGAGGTCACCGTCGAACGGGTGGCCGAGGTGAAGCTGGAGCGCATGCAGCGCCTGATTACCGCCGGTCAGATGGCAGCGGGCATCGCTCACAACCTTAACAACGTGTTGGGGGCCATCGCGGTGAATGCCGACCTGATGCTGGCGGCCTCCCCGGAGGAGATGCCTCGGCTGGCCCGGGAGATCAACCACGGCGTTCAGCGCGGCTCCGATGTGCTGAACAGGCTCTACCACCTGTCCTCTGTCAGTCAAAGTCCCCGCCGGGAGACCCTCTCTGTGGTCAACCTCTTCAACCATGTGGTCCGGCTGATCGGGCCCCAGGCAGAACAGCGGGGGGTGGTGGTCCGGGTGATCGCTCCGGAAGAGGTGCGGGTCATCGCGGACGCCGGCCTCCTGCACCAAGTGCTGCTGAACCTTGTGCTCAACAGCTTGCAGGCGATGCCAGACGGCGGGTATCTGACCCTGTCGGCACACAGCGACGGGCCGGGCCGCAGCCTTCTCATCGTGGCAGACACCGGCCCGGGAATTCCGCCGGAACACCTGTCGCAGGTCTTTACACCCTTCTTCACCACGAAGGAGGATGCGGGTGGTACGGGGTTGGGGCTGGCTACAAGCCGGACGATGGTGTGCGCCATGGGGGGCGACATCCGGCTTGAGAGTGCACCGGGAATGGGGACGAAGGCATACTTGGGGTTTCCGGCCCCCACAAGGGGCCTCTCTTAGAATGAGTTTCGAGTCTCCGACATGGACGAGAGGATGTGCAACTGTATGAAAATGACTCTAGGTAAGAAGCTGTATGCGGGGTTCATCTCGGTCTTGCTCCTCCTCGGCGTGGTGGCGACGGTAAGCACCTGGGGCCTCCAGAGCGTCACGGCTACATACGAAGATATCACCAACCGACTCCATCAGGTCAGTGTCGAGGCGCTGCATGTCGATGTCGAGCTTCAGACGAAAGCCCGCACGGTGCTGGGCTACCTGGCGACCGGACAGCCCAACTACAAGACCGAGTATCTGACGGCGCAGCGGGAGATAGCAGACGGCTTGAGCAAGCTCAAGGAGCTGGTGCAGACCCCCGAGGGGAAGGCCCTGCTTAAGCGAATCGAAACGGCCTCGGCTGAGTATGACAGGAACGCCCTCCCCTTATTTGACAGGAGCAACTTCACCAAGGAGGAGATGCTGGCCGCGATTGATACCCTGCGGGCCTCCCGGGGTGAGGCAGCAACCGCTTCCAGCGAGCTGGTTGCGCTGGCGAAGCAGATCAGCCAAGATGGGGCCCGCTCGGCGAGCCTGGCCGCAGCCGGCACCCGCATGACCGGCATTATCACCGCCATTGTCGCGGCCATTACCGGCCTGGTGATCGCATACTTCATCTCCCGGAGCGTCACCCGACCGATCCTGCAGCTGAAGGCGCAGATCGGGGAGCTGGCGGCGGGGGGCGGTGACCTGACCAAGCAGCTGGCGGTCACCTCCCGGGACGAGGTGGGCGATCTGGTCAGCACCTTCAACACCTTCCTCGGCACCCTGCGGGGGCTGCTCCTGGAGGTGCGGGAGTCCAGCCTCACTGTAGGGGCCTCTTCCACCCAGTTGAACAGCAGTACCAACCAGGTGGCCAGCGCCTCCCAGTCGGTGGCGGAGGCGATCACCCGGATCGCGGCGGGCGCCAGCGAGCAGGGTCAGGTAGTGTCGGCCACGACGGAGGTCGTGGAGCAACTGCGGACCGCCATCAACCAGATTGCCACCGGGGCCAGCGAACAGGCTCGGGGCGCGCAGAGCACCGCGACCGTGGTGTCCAGCATGGTCTCTGCCATTCAGGATGTCACCCAGAAGGCGAACGGCGTGGCCTCCTCGTCGCAGATGGCCACCGAGCGGGCTCATAAGGGGCGCGAGGTGGTCGAGGCAGCCGTCGTTGGCATGGACCGGATCCGGCAGACAGTACAGGAGACGGCGGAGCAGATCCTCCGACTGGACCAGCTCTCTGAGCAGATCGGCACCATTACGGAGACGATCACCGGCATTGCTGATCAGACCAACCTCTTGGCGCTGAACGCAGCCATTGAGGCGGCCCGTGCCGGGGAACACGGCCGCGGCTTTGCAGTGGTCGCGGAGGAGGTGCGGAAGCTGGCGGAGCGGGCAGGCCGGTCGGCCACCGAGATCGCAGACCTGGTGAAGGCGGTCCAGAACGGCACCAGCACCGCTGTCAAGGCGATGGATGAGGGCCGGGTCCAGGCGGAGGAGGGTTCCCGCCTCGCCGCCGCCGCAGGCTCCGCCCTCCAGGAGATCATCGGGATGGTCGACCAGACCACCCAGCACGCGGTCGCGATCCGGCAGGCGGCTGACCATATCGCCGGCTCCAGCCGGGAGGTGGCGCAGGCGGTGGAGTCGATGGCGGCCATCACCGAGGAGAACACGGCGGCCACCGAGCAGATGGCTGCGAGCTCCGACGAGGTGATCAGGGCGGTGCGCCAGGTGCAGAGTGTCACCCAGCGGGACGCCGCACTGGCCGAGGAGGTGGCCTCCTCGGTGGAGGAGATGAGCGCCTCCGCCGAGGAGATGGCTGCCTCGGCAGAGGCCCTGGCTGCAGTAGCGAAGCGGCTTCAGGGTCAGATCGAGCGGTTCAAGCTGTAAAGAAAGAAGGACCCACCCGGCGAGCTCTCGCTGGGTGGGTCGCTTGTTGGGAGCTAACGAAAGGCGACGTAGACCTCCTGGATCGCCACCAGGAGGAAGAGGCTGAGGCTGATCAGCCCCGCCAGCAGGCCGACCGCCTGGAGCAGGAGACGGCGGCGCCGCTGCAGGCTGACCAGCTCTGACTCCAGCTCCTGCAGTTCAGGGGGCAGCTGCTCGGGGTCCGCCAGGCCTTGCTCTTCGGGCTGGGAGGGGAGATCCCCCTCGGCCGCCTCCTCCGGTCGTGCCAGATCGCCGGGTCCGAAGGTGGTGGCGGTGAAGTAGGCTGCCAGAGCGAACCCCAGCGCCATCAAACCCGCCGCGCCGATGGCAACCCAGATCGCAGCGGGAGGAAATGCGTTGAGGGCGTCAAGGTCGGCAGGATTCGCCTGTCCGCGCAGCAAAAAGGTGAGGCCTAGAGCGATCCCGTTGTTGAGGAAATGCATGATCATTCCGGGAAGGATCGAGCCCGAGCGCTGTACCACCATCGCCCAGAGGATGCCCAGCAAGGCGAGTGGAATCAGGCGGATCAGGCTGAGGTGCAGGGCGCCGAAGAGCAGGCCGGTCAGCAGCACGGCGGCTGTCGGCCCAAGCGGCCTCAGGGCGCCGAGCACGTACCCTCGGAAGGAGATCTCCTCGGTGATGGCCGGCACCAGAGCGCCGGCGAGCAGGGCCAGCCAGGCCGGGGCGTCCAGCAGGATCTGATAGGGTTGAACCATCTGGCCGCCCAACTGCCTGAGCAGAAGGACGATGACCGTCCCCATAGTCTGGGCGGTCAGCCAGGAGATAAAGCCGAGAAAGAGTGCCTTCAGGAACCCCTTCGGGCTGAGGAGGCGGATCCGCAGAAACTGCCGGAGCGGCTTGCGCTCCACCTGTAACGTGAAGAAGACCGGCAGGCCGAGGAATACCATCAGGTGCATGAGGATCACGCCGGGCAGACCGAGTGTCCGCTGCGCCGTAAACGAAAACAGGAGCAGGAGCATCAGGGCGAGGAAATAGAAGACCAGCACGCGCACCACCGATGAAAGCCGATCGAATGACACGTCGGAGACCCTCCAAAAAAAACTGAGTGGATCTGGCGTTTGCCTGAAGGGGAAAGCCCGGCGCTCACCGTCTAACCCGTAGAACGGTGCGAGAGGTTGTGAACAGCCCTTGACTCCCCGCGATGAAGCCCTGGCGTTTGAAGCGCAAGATGGGAATATGCAGGCATTCGCGGACCTTGTGGAGCGGCACAAGGGGCGTGTTTACCGCACCCTCTACCAGGTTGTAGGTGACCCACACGATGCGCAGGACCTGGCACAGGAGGTCTTTGTCAAGGTCTACCGGTCCTTGTCAGGCTATCGTGGCGACGCCGCCTTTACCACCTGGCTCCACCGCCTCACGCTGAACCTGGCCTTCGACTGGCTCCGTGCCCGGAAGCGCAGGCCCCTGCAGGTTCCGCTGGAACCTGTGGCAGACCGAGAGGAAGGCCCCGTCAGGGAGCCAGTCAGCCCGGATGCCGGACCCGAGGAGGAAATCCTGCGGTCCGAGCGTCGCCAGAACCTGCGACAGGCCATACAGAACCTGTCCCCGGACTACCGGGAGGTCGTGCTGTTGCACCACTTCCACCACCTGAGCTACCAGCAGATCGCCGATCGATTAGATATACCCGTTCGAACCGTGGAGACACGATTATACCGTGCCCGGGCCCAACTCAAGAGACTGGTTCTGGCGATGGAAGGAGGTGACAGCGGTGGAGTGCAAGGCGGTGCGCCAGTCCCTGGACGCTTACTTGAATCAGGCGCTCGGGGATGAGCAGACCCAGGCCATGGAGGAGCACCTGTTTGCCTGCGACGATTGCTTCCAGGCCCTCAGGGAGGGCCAGGAACTGCTGGCCGGGCTCGAAGACCCTGAACTGCAGCGCATGGTGCTGACCGAACCTCCACCGCTGGCGGAGGATTTTACGGCGCTGGTGATGCAGCGTATCGAGGATGAGCACCCGCGGCGGGTCACGCTGATCTGGCCCTGGCTCCGGAAGCACTGGACTCGCCGTCAGTATGCCAGCGTGGCCTATGCCATGAGCGCTACCATGGTGGTAGTTTCGGCGGGGAATCTGCTTTTCCTGTGGAATGAGTCGACCGATCGCCTGTCGGTGTGGGCGGCCCAGGGTCAGGCGTACTGGGAGGCCCTTCAGGCCTTCACGGCTCCGGCTCTGGAATGGCTGCTCTACGTCTGGCAGGCTCTGACCGCGCTGCTGCATCTAGGTTAAGAACAGGAGGAAACAACATGAACTGCGCCTACCATCACGACCGGGAGGTTCGGGGCATTTGCAGCAGCTGCGGCCGGCCTATCTGCGAGGACTGCCTCGTCGACCTGAACGGTCAGCCATACTGCAAGCCCTGCCTGATTACCCGGGTCCAGCGTCCCGCTCGGGAGATCAACGGCTTTATCCGCTTCGTGCTCTCGGTCGCTCCCGGTCTCGGGCATCTGTACATGGGCCTCACCAACCGGGGCATGCAGTTCTTCGCGGGCACTGTCCTGGGTGCGATCATCCTGGGAATGGCCTTCCCGCCCCTGTTAGGTTTCTACATTCCGGCGGCCATCTTCTTCAGCATTTTCGACGCCCGGGAGGTCCACCTGCGCATCGCCCAGGGGCTGGAGGTGGAGGACAAGGGCTTTGTCGACCTGAAGGCGATCCCGCTGGAGTGGAACCAGCGGTACATCGGCTACGGGCTGGTGGGACTGGGCGCCCTTGCGCTCTGGCGGGCGCTGATGAACGACCTGCTCTACCTGATCTTCGATTCCCGCTGGTACCGGGTCCGTGACATCATCAACGGGACCACCCTCGGGCTGGTGGCGATCCTGGCGGGCCTCTGGCTGCTGAAGCGGAACTCGGACAGCCACTCCTGACCTCCTGCCGAAAACGGGCGGATCGTGAAAACGGTCCGCCTGCGCTATTTTCAGCGAGTCCTCCCTAACACTATAATGAAGGTCACGCTGTGGATGAGCGGGGCGTCTGACCGCGAGGCCGGCAGCTCTGAACGCAGGAGGTGCGGTGAATGTCGGAACAGAAGGGGCTGGCCCTGGGGATTGACCTGGGCGGTACCACCGTTAAGGTCGGTGTTGTGAACCATCACGGGGCGATTATCGGCCGGGGGCAGCGCGCGACCGAGGTGGAAAAAGGGCCCGAGGGCGTCATTCACAACATGGCGCTCGCTGCTGCAGATGCGCTGGCGGACGCCGGCGTCAGCAACGACGCCCTGGATGGCGCCGGCGTTGGCGCCCCTGGCATCTGCGACGCCCCGAACGGGGTGGTGGTCAGCGCCGGGAACCTCCACTGGAAGCAGGTGCCCGTCGGGTCCCTGCTGAGCGAGCGCCTCGGCCTGCCGGTCAAGCTGGAGAACGACGCCAACTGCGCCGCTCTGGGCGAGCAGTGGTGCGGGGCAGCCCGAGGCTGCCGCCACGTGATCCTCTTCACCCTGGGCACCGGCGTTGGCGGCGGTCTGATCCTGGATGGACGGATCTACGGCGGTGCCATCGGCTGGGCCGGTGAGCTGGGGCACATGCCGATTATCCCCGATGGCGCCCCCTGTACCTGTGGCGGGGCGGGCTGCCTGGAGACGGTTGCCTCGGCGACGGCCATGGGCCTGGCCGCCCGCCGGGAGATCGAAGCGGGCCGCTCGCCGGCCATGGCGCGGATCGCCCGGGAGCAGGGCGGAAAGCCGGACGCCCGGGTGGTGATTCTCGCCGCCCAGGAGGGCGACGAGGTGGCCCGGGGGATCCTGCGGCAGGTTGGCATCTACCTGGGGCAGGCCTCCGCCTCCCTGGTGAGCGCCCTGAACCCGGAGTTGATCGTGATCGGGGGCGGGGCCTCCAGGGGGGGGGAGTTCCTGCTGGAGCCGATGCGGGAGACCATCCTCCGCATGGCGATGCCCGGGCCTGCCCAGGTGGTGCGGGTGGTCGCCGCCACCCTGGGCAACGATGCCGGCCTGATCGGGGCCGCCTCCCTCGTCTGGCGCTGAATGAGGAAGCCCGGACTCCGCAAGGAGTCCGGGCCTTTTACAGCGTTACTGCCCATCGTCCACCGGGAAGTCTCCGGCACGGTGCCACCGCTCGCAGAAGGGGCAGCGCACCCGGGCCATGGCCGGAAAGGCGCCCAGCCGCTTGCTGCAGCAACTGACTGTGTGAAGGGTCAGGGGAATGACCGGCTCATCCTCCACCGGCTCCAGTTCGGGCTCCGGGCCGGCGGTATGCCGCCGCCCTTTCCGCCCGGCTGCGGCGGGCTTCTCGTCGCGGTCGCTCCTGCGGCGCTGCCGGCGCAGCTCATCCAGCTCCTTGATGTCCTCCTGGATGAGTGACAGGAAGTCCTTCAGATCGAGGGAACGCATCTCCCGCTCCGACAGGTTCCGGGGCGTCTGCACTCCCATCGCGACCCCTCCTTCCGGAGCCCAAGGCGGACAGTACCAGGCCGGTAAAGATCAGGGCGGCACCGACGTAGAAGTACCAGTGGAGCCGCTCCCCCAGCAGGAGCGCCCCGAGCACGGCGGCCACCAGAGGCTGGGCGAAGAAGAAGAGCGATCCGGTGCTGGCATCCATCAGGGCGAAGCCACGAACCCAGAGGTAGAAGGCGACGGCGGTGGAGATGACGCCGACATAGGCCACGCCGAGCCAGACCAGCAGGGGCAGGTCCGGGGGAAGCGACCAGGAGCGCCATTCCGTCCACCAGGCGACCGGCATGGTGAAGGCAAGCCCCGACAGGGTGGCGTAGGTGGCCACCGTCAGGCTGGAGTAGTGGCGGCTGGCCACCTTCCCCAACACGGTGTAGAGCGCCCAGGTCACTGCCGCTCCGATCAAATAGAGGTTGCCCAGCCAGAGGGAGCTTCCGTGCTCTCCCCCTGACTCCGGCCCGACCACGGCCAGCACACCCAGGGTAGCCAGGCCCAGGGCGGACAGGTTGATCAGGGTGAGCCGCTCCCGCAGGAGCCAGACGGCGAAGAGGACGATGAAGGCGGGCGAGGCGCTGGTGATGAGGCCGCCGTTGTGCGCACTGGAGAGCTTGGTCCCCCAGAACTGGAATCCCAGGGACATGGTGAAGCCGACCAGACCCAGGGAGAGCAGGAGCGCTGCATGGCGCCGCTCGACCCGCCCCTGCTTCGACCAGAGCATTACGGCACCCAGGATGGCGCCCGCAATGACCAGGCGCATCACCAACAGGGTCAGCGGGGGCACGTAATCCAGCACATACTTGGTCACGACATACATGCCGCCCCAGATGGAGGCGGCAAGTGTCAGGTAGACGGCCCCGCGCAGTCGCAACAATGCCCACCTGCCCATGGTGTTCTTTGCCTCGACAGAAGAGTTTTACCACGGGGGGAACGATTCCTGCTTACCGCTCGCCACCGGGCCGGAACCGGAGGAATACTATCCAAAAAGGAGAGGGGGCATGGCGTTGAGGATCATCGCCGATTTGCATACACACACCCGGTACAGCCACGGCAGGGGGAGCGTGCTGGACAACGTAGCGGTCGCACTGGCCCGGGGCTTGGCGGCTGTTGGCATCACCGATCACGGACCGCGCAGCGCTCCCTGGGTCGGCGCCTCCCTGCGCGACTTCGCGGCCATGCGCCAGGAGGCGGCGGAGGTAGACCGCCGCGCTGTAGGCATCCGGGTCCTGGCCGGCGCTGAGTGCAACATCATCTCCGCGAAGGGGGAGCTGGATCTGCCCTCCGAGCTGCGCAGCCAGCTGGACCTGGTGCTGGCCGGTCTTCACCCCGGGGTTCTCCCGGCCTCAGGCCGCGACTGGCTGCTGCTGACGGGCAACAACTGGGCGGCCAAGTTCAGCCCCGGACTGCGGCGGAAGGCCAGGCTGATCAACACCGAGGCGGTGGTGCAGGCGGTCTATCAGAACGAGATCGACGTGATCACCCACCCGGGCTACCACCTGGAGATCGATACGGTGGAGCTGGCGAAGGCCTGTGCCGACCGGGAGACCGCCCTGGAGATCAACGCCCGGCACGGCGAGATGAGCGTGGCCTACGTCCGGGCAGCGGCGCGGCAGGGGGTCCGGTTCGCCATCAACTCCGATGCCCACAAGCCGGCCGATGTGGGCCACCTCACACGGGGGATCGCCGTCGCCATCGCAGCCGGACTGGAACCGGAGCAGGTGGTGAACAGCGACCAGGGCGGGCTGTTCGAGTGGCTGGAGGCAAAGCGGGCCCGGCGCCGGGCCAACCCCCGGGGCTGGGCAGACTGGACCGAGCAGAACCCGCTCGACCGGGAGCGGAGGGAGCAACAGGGGCGGCGGGATGAGCCGCAGAAGAGCTACTGGACCGACTGGTCGCAGCAGGGGGGAAAGGTCCACTGAGCCAGGGCCGGTCGCCCTCCGAAGCGCCCCAGAGCCAACAGGAGAACCGCGCACAGGGGGCGAAAGCTAGGGATTGACCAGGGCCTCCATGCCCGACAGGAGTGAAAGGTATGAAGCAAGGGATTCGGCTTGTGATCGTTACCGGCATGTCCGGCGCGGGCAAGACCCAGGCGATCAAGTACCTGGAGGATATGGGCTTCTTCTGCGTCGACAACCTCCCCCCCGCTCTCATGCCCAAACTCGCGGAGCTCTTTGAGCAGGCCGAGGGCAAGGTCAACCGGCTCGCCCTCGGGGTGGACATCCGGGGCGGGCGGTTCTTCAACCAGATTGTCGGGGCGCTGCGGGAGCTGGAGCAGAGCGGCGTCGCCTACCAGATTCTCTTCATGGACGCCTCCGATGAAACCCTGGTCAGGCGGTACAAGGAGACGCGGCGCCGTCATCCCCTCGCCCTTCAGGGGCGCCTGCTGGAGGGCATCCGGAAAGAGCGGAAGATGCTGCAGGAGCTGCGCGGGCTCTCCTCCAAGATCATTGATACCTCCAAGCTCAAGGTCTCGGACCTGCGCCGCGAGCTGCAGGAGTTCTTCAAGAGCGAATCGGAGGGACCCTCGTTCCACGTGAACCTGGTCTCCTTTGGCTTCAAGCACGGGGCGGTCCTCGATGCCGACCTGCTCTTCGACGTCCGCTTCCTGCCCAACCCCCACTACGTGGACGACCTGAAGGCGCTGACCGGTGAGGACCTCAGCGTGCAGGAGTACGTGATGAAATGGGGCGTCACCCAGCAGTTCTTCAAGCGGCTGACCGGGCTGATCGGCTTTCTGCTGCCGCAGTACGTCGCCGAGGGGAAGAGCCAGCTGACCATTGCCATCGGCTGCACCGGCGGACAGCACCGCTCGGTCTGCCTGGCGCACAAACTGGCCGAATGGATTCGGGAGAGGGGCTTCTCCGTCTCGGTGGAGCACCGGGACATCCCTCGCTTGCAGGAACAGGCGGAGGAGCACGGGCCTGACGAGGCCGCGGGTCCTGGTGAGGACGAGACCCCGCAGCCGGAGGGTGGTGCCGAATGAGGCGGTATCTCCGCTGGTTCTCGCCCGGCCTGGGGATCAAGCGCTGGCTCCTGGTGTCGGTCATCGGCGTTGCCTTCATGGTCCTCGGCCTCTCGCTGGCCCTGCGGATCAACCTGTACGCCGTGATCGGGGCCTGGTTCTTCGAGAACATCGCCTACAGCGCTGCCGCCTTCCAGACGGGCCCTGCCGTGGCCGGGGTGATCATGGGCATCCTGGGCGGCATGATGACCCTCTGGGGCGTGAGCAAGCTGATCCAGTCGGTGCTGGGCACCCTCTGGGTCCCATCCGGCGGTGCGGCCGAAACCTTCTACCAGCGCCGCCTGCTGCTCCGGGGGCCCAAGGTGGCTGCGATCGGCGGCGGCACCGGCATCCCCACCCTGCTGCGCGGCATGAAGCACTACACCTCCAACATCGCCGCCGTCGTGACCGTCGCGGACGATGGGGGCTCCTCCGGCCGGCTGCGGACCGAGTTCGGCATCCTCCCGCCCGGCGACATCCGGAACTGCCTGGTGGCGCTGGCCGACACCGAGCCGCTGATGGAGAGGCTCTTCCAGCACCGCTTTAACCAGGGCGAGGGGCTGGCGGGCCACCCCTTCGGCAACCTGTTCATCCTGGCGATGACGGAGACCACCGGCGACTTCTACCAGGCGGTCCGGGCCTCCAGCCAGGTCCTCGCCATCCGCGGGCGGGTGATGCCCTCCACCCTGGACCAGGTGGTGCTGCGGGCCCAACTGGATGACGGCAGCGTTCTGACCGGGGAGTCTGTCATCGGCAAGTCCAAGAGCCCGATCCGCCGCATCTTCCTGGAGCGGGTCGGCTCGCCCGCGGAGGAGAGCGGCGAGATCCGGCCGCTGAAGGAGGCGCTGCAGGCCATTGAGGAGGCCGATGTGGTCGTCCTGGGACCGGGCAGCCTCTATACATCCATCATCCCCAACCTGCTGGTGCCCGGGGTGGCGGACGCCATTCGCCGCTCCAAGGCGCTCAAGATCTACGTATGCAATGTCATGACTGAGCCGGGGGAGACCGATGGGTACGCCGTTTCGCACCACCTGAAGGCGCTCATCGACCACGCCGGGTATGGCATAGTGGATCTCTGCGTGGTCAACAACGGGCCGATCTCGGAGGAGCTGAAGGCCCGGTACCGGGAGCAGAACGCCCACCCCGTGGTGGTCGATCCTCCCGCCTACAAGCTGGGGGTCGAGGTTGTCCAACGGGACCTGCTGGACGCCAACACCACCTATGTCCGGCACAGCCCGGAGAAGCTTGCCCAGGTGATCGGCCAGCTCTTCTTGAACCGGCGGGTCTACCTGGAGCGGACCCCGTGGGAATTCTTCCTGCTCCGCCAGCGGCTTCAGGAGCGGAGCAGGCAGGGAGGAACCAACTAGATGGACGCATACACCGGCCTCGGATGCTGGTCGGGCCGGGCCGCCGGACGGATTCACTGGGTGGAGCCCCGCCTTGCATGGGACCGCACCCCGGTCAGGGACCGGGGTGCCGAGATCGCCCGGCTCCGGGCGGCCGTCTCTCAGGCGCTGGCTGACATCGATCGCTGGATGGAGGGGCAGTCGCTTCTGGAGGGTCGTGTCGCCCTGCAGAACTACCGGGACGCCCTGCAGGATGGAGCCTTCACCGGTCGGGTGGCCATGCTGATCGACCTTCACGGGCTCCCGGCGCCGGCTGCGCTGGTGGAGGCGGCCGGCCTGGTGGCCGGGGTGATGGCCCGGAGCGAGGAGCTGAGCGAGCGGGCACAGGCGCTGCCGGTGGTCGCCCGCTGGCTGGCCGGGCGGCTCCTCCCGACCGCATACCCTCCCGACGCCGTGCTGGCCGCCGCAGAGCTCTCCCCGCTGGAGCTGCTCGACCGGTCGCAGCCCGCCATCATCGCCGCGGGCGACCCCGGCGTGACCGGCGATCTCCCGCTGGTCTGGGGGGTGCCGGGCCTGAGTCCCGCCTGGCACGGGCGGCAGATCCGGATCGATGGGCGGACGGTGGTGTTGGGGCCGCCGGAGGGGGCCGGGCCGATCCCCTACGCCGAGCAGCGGCGGGCTGTGGTGGCCATCGCCCGGCGGATGAAGCGAGACGGCCTGGTCCGGCTGACCTCGGGCAACGTCTCCTGCCGGATTCCGGGCACCACCCTCTTTGCCATCACGCCCAGCGGCATGGAGTACGAGACCCTGGAACCAGAGGATATCTGCATCATCGACCTGAACGGCCAGGTGGTGGACGGGAGGCGGCGCCCCTCCACCGAGAGCCCGCTCCACCGGCTGACCTACCTGCGGCGTCCCGATATTGGCGGGGTGGTCCACACCCACTCCATCTACGCATCAGCCTTCGCCTGCCTGGGCCAGGAGCTGCCGGTCATCTCCACCGAACTGGCCGGGCTTGTGGGCGGCGCGATCCGGTGTGCCCCCTACGCCAAGGCTGGCACCGAGGAGTTTGCCGAAACCGCGCTCCAGACGCTGGGTGATCAGGGCGTGGCGGTGCTCTTTCAGAACCACGGCGTCATGGCGGCCGGCGCCACGCTGAAAGAGGCATACGATGTGGCCGTAGGGTTGGAGGAGGCGGCGATGATCTACTTCATTGCCCGTCAGATGGGACAGCCCATCATCCTCCCGGAGGAGGAGCGCCGCCGCATCTACCGGGTGATGCACACAGATTACGGTCAGCCCGGCGACTCGGACCCACAGCGGGAGGCGTGAACCCGTGGCGGATGATCTCTCCTTTGCCGGGCAGGTGAAGGCCGAACTGGCACACCTGCAGACCGGACAGGACTGCTGCCGGCGCATGGAGCTGGCAGGGCTGATGCGCGCTCTGGGCCGGGTTGAGCTGCAGGGCGGGGGCCGGATGGCCATCAGCCTTGCCACCGACTCCAGCCCGGTGGCGCGCAAGATCATCCGGCTGATTCGCTCCACGTTCGGCGTGCAGTACAAGCTGATGGTGATGCGGCGCCGCAAGCTGCGCAAGAACCTGGTCTACCGGGTCTACATCCCCCACCAGGAGCGGCTCTCCGACATGCTGAAGGCCTGTGGGCTGGCGGATGATGGGGGTGCCCTGACCGAGTGGGCCGAGGTCCCTGAGCTGAGCAACGATCACTGCCGTCGAGCCTACTTGCGGGGGACCTTCCTGGGTTCGGGCTGGGTCTCGCCCCCCGAGCGGCAGCACCACCTGGAGATGGTCACCACGGCGACCGAGGCGGCCGATGCCCTGGGGCAAATGCTCTTCGGCTACGGCATCTCCGTCCGGCTGGCGGTGCGGAAGGAGTCGCTGATCCTCTACCTCAAGGACTCCGACCAGATCGTCCGCTTCCTCAACGTGGTGGGAGCCCACCAGTCGCTGCTCCACTACGAGGATGTGCGGGCGTTGAAGGAGATGAAGAACCGGGTCAACCGGCAGGTGAACGCAGAGCTGGCGAACGTGACCAAGGCCGCCGACGCTGCGGCCCGGCAGGTGGAGGTGCTGGAGCGGCTCCGGGCCTCCGGTGGCCTGAGCCGGCTGAGCCAGCCCCTGCGAGAGCTGGCGCAGTTGCGACTCAACCACCCGGATGCCAGCCTGAAGGAGCTGGGGGAGATGTGCAATCCACCCGTGGGCAAATCTGGTGTTGCACACCGCATGCGCCACCTGATGAGCCTGGCGGAGGGCCAGGAGTAGGGAAAACAGCCCGGGGACTGGGCCGAGCCCAGTCCCTCTTTGCTCTGTGTTGCAGTAAAATTTCGTAAAGAATGGCGATAATTCTCTCTGTTCCCCTTGTGTTCGGTTCATGTTCTGGGTAGAATGGAAGTAACAACCATATGCAGCGGGGTAGTGCCATGGCGAACCGAGACTCGTTGCTTTCTGCCGTCGAACAGGGTCGCCTCGATGACGCCTGGGTCATATACAAGCACCTGCATGCCTCAGGTGAGGCAGAGGCAGAGATTCACTGCATAGGGGGGCGTGTCGCCCTCCAGCGCAACGATCTGTTTGAGGCAAAGTCCGTGCTGCTGCGGGCGCTGGGGGCGTTCCCCAGCGGGCCTCTCCTCGGGCAGATTCGCCTGCTGTTGGGGGAGGTCGAGCGGCGCATCGGTGAGGTGGATGAAGCAGTCGCTCACCTACAGTCCTTCCTGGACGACATGGTGGAGTACACCAACCTCGGTGCCCTGTGGGAGGGAGCGGCCTTCTACAACCTGGGGCTGACGCTCCGGCAGGCGGGGCGCCACGAGGAGTCACGGGTCGCATATCGCCAGGCGGTTCAGGTCTTTCGCCGCGAGAGCCTGCGGGAGCCCCTGCGCAGGGCGCTGCAGAACCTGGCCTGGGTGGCTTGCATACAGGGTGATGCCGAGGAGGCTCACAGGGCGCTGGACGAGGCGGACGCGCTGTTGAACGGGGAGGAGGCCCGCTGGCGGCAGCGGCTGGGTCGGTCCTTCTTGCTCGCCACCATGGGGCATTACAGCCAGGCGATGGATCTCTGCGGGGCGATCGTGAGGGCCGAGGGCAAGGTCCCGCCGGATGTGCGGAGCCACGCCTGCTGGATCGCCGGGAGCCAGGCGCTCCGGAGCGGGAGGTACGACCTCGCCCTGGCGATGGCGGAGCAGGCGCTGCACCATGCGGCACAGAGCGGCCGGGAGAACCGCGTCCTGCACGATGCCGCCGAGCTGTTCCGGAAGGTTCGGTCTCACCTGACCCTGACAGGGCCTGAGGCGGAACCGTCTCCACCTGAGACCCTGATAGGTATACGCGAAACCTAGTGGCGGGGAGGCTGGTCTATGCGCAGCGTGCTGATGCTCGTACTCACGGTGATCCTTCTTTTGGGTGTCATGGCCGGTTCGGCGGCCGCCGAGAACGGCGGCATGGTGCCTCCGATCGGAACGAGTTCCGTGGAGACCGATACCCTGTAGTACGCCTGGTCCGTATCGACAGATAGGGCAAGCCCCCCTCCCGGGCGGTAGGGAGGGGGGCTTTACATGCCTACTGTCCCCCTGGCATCTTCCAGCCTTTCAGCACCCCGCGCGCCGCCTTGCGCACCACGCCGAGGGGGTCGTCACGGGTGAGCTCCATCACCCGGAGAGCCAGTTCCGGGAGGACGCAGTAGACGGGCCAGCGACCCAGAACGTCAAGCGCCAGAAGCCGGCAGGCCGCCTCCTCGTGAGCGAGGCCCTTCAGAATCAGGTAGGCGCCCAACCCGGGGTGGCGCCGCAAGGCACGCAGGAGGATGGAGAGCACATCGCCGCCCGGCGGCAGCGGCAGTGCCAGGAGCTGCTCCAGGGCAGGGCGGTCCGCCCCGGCGGCCAGGTAGGCCCACAGGGCTACGTCCGTCGTATCGGCGGCCAGGCGGGGCAGCAGCCTTTCGAAGACGGGCAACTCCAATCGCCGGGCTGCCTCCCGCGCCGTCCAGGCCTCAGCCGGATCGGGGTGCTCCAGCCGCTCCAGCGCGAGGGCACGCCAGCTCGGGTCCCGCAGGATTCGCAGCATGCGCTCCCGCAGCTCCTCCGTCAGATCGGTAGGCCACGTGTGGTCGGGCTCCTCCATCCACTGCAGCAGGTTGGAGATGGTCAGGAACTCGCTCAGCCGGCTGGTGCGCCCCTCCATGGCCCGCACCCAGAGCAGGCAGGCCAGCGGTCCCTCCTCGTAGGCTTCGAGCCCGGGCGCCGGCCCCGCCTCCACCAAACCGTTCAGGATGCGCCGGGCCCCCTCCAGCAGGTCCGAGTCGACCTGTTCGGCGGCAAGGGCCGCGTGAAGCCGGCAGTGGGTGGCGATGGCGTAGGCGTTCAGGTTGTCATCCACCGTGTTGGCACAGCCGAATCGGAGCAGCCACTGCCGGACCTCTTCTACATCGGCGTGTTTCACCAGCCGGTTGACCAGGTGAACCTTGCCCCATCCCCTCAGCTGCCTGGCCAGGGCCAGCCATGTGGGCACGGGGTCCGGGAGAATGTTCCCCAGCGCCACAGCGGCGAACAGGGTGAACTCCTCGTGCCGGGCGAAGGTGTAGAGCAGGTCCACATCCTCCTTGCGCCGGTAGAGGCCCAGAAGGGCGATGCAGAGCTTGGCGGTCTCCCGCCAGTGGGTCTCCATCAGGAGCCGGCGAAGCTCGGGGTAGAGCGTTCCCTGGTCGATCCGCCCCTCCGCTCGCACCGCCTCAACCAGAGGGTCGATTAGGCGGATGCACCGGCGCCCCCGGATGACCGCCTCGAGATGCCGGCGGCTCCGGGCGCTCGGCCGGTGTGAGAGGTTGACCAGCGCCTCGACAATCGAACTGACCTCTTCGGGGCTCTGCACCAGGAAGATCGGCTGGTTGGTCATCGAGTCGGCCGCTCCCGGAACCCGGCGCCTCGCCCCATCGGCCGCGAACCCGTCGTCGGGCAGGGCGTCGCCGCCGGGCAGCAATCCAGGTCCGTCTACCGGAGTATGCGCCTGAATATGGTGGTAAATGGAGGAGACTCGAGCCACCAGCACACCCCCTTTGGCCCTGCGGGCGGGATCTTAATCGAGCAGTCTCAGTGTTGCCCGCCCCAGAATCTCCATTCCCAGCGGGAGGGCGGCTTCGTCGATCGTGAAGCGGGGGTGGTGGTGCTCCCAGTTGGCACCCACCTCCGGGTTGCGGCAACCCAGGAAGAGAAAGGCCGCCGGCACCTTCTGGCTGTAGTAGGCGAAGTCTTCGCCGCCCATGATCGGCCTCTGAACGGACAGGTTCCCCTCGCCCAGCGTCTCTTGGGCTGCAGCCCGCAGGACGTCAGCGATCCCAGCATCGTTGACCAGCGCTGGGTACCCCCAGTTATAGGCCAGTTCCACCGTCGCTCCGTAGATGGCGCAGGTGTTCTCCAGGGTGCGCTTGATCTCATCGTGAAGCTGCTGCCTGACCTCACTGTGGAAGGAGCGGACCGTGCCCTTGATCTCAGCCGAGTCGGCGATCACGTTAAAGGTGGTGCCGGCGTGGATCGAGCCGACGGTGATCACAGCGGGCTTGGTGGGATCGACCTTGCGGGAGACGATCGTCTGCAGGTTCATCACAGCGTTGCAGGCGACCATCACGGCGTCGACGGTCTGGTGGGGAGAGGCGCCATGGCCGCCCCGGCCATAGATCTTGGCGCTGAAACCATCGGAGTTGGCCATCATCGGGCCGTCACAGATCGAGGCGCCCCCGGTGGGGACCTCGCTGATCAGGTGAAGGCCGATGCAGGCGTCCACATCATCGAGTACACCGGCCTCCACAAAGGCCTTGGCGCCGCCGGGGGGCAACTCCTCGGCCGGCTGGAAGAGCAGCTTGATCCGCCCGGCGAACTCCCGGTTCTGGCTGAAGAAGCGGCTCAGTCCCAGCAGGATCGCGGTGTGACCGTCATGGCCGCAGGCGTGCATGGCCCCGGGGCGGGTGGAGGCGAAGGGAAAGTCGTTCTCTTCGGCGATCGGCAGGGCGTCGATATCGGCCCGCACGGCAATGGTCTTTCCCGGCCGCCTCCCCTCGATCATCCCGACCAGACCGGTCGGAGTCGGACGGGTGTAGGGAATGCCCCACTCCTCCATCCTGCGGGCGATCCATTCGGTGGTCTCATACTCCTGGAAGCTGACCTCGGGGTTCGCATGGAGATGCCGGCGCCATTCCGTAAGATCCCGGGACCACTCCCGAGCCATCGCTGCAAGCTGAGCTTGCATCAGATTACCTCCTCCATTCAGATCACACTAGTGGATGATTCGAGAAGCGGGAGGCAAGCCCCTTGTTCGTTCAGAGCATCTCCCTATCCAGCACCTGCAAGCTAGATAGTTCGTGACCTTAACGGCTTGCCAAGGTGCCCTTTCATGGTACAATAGGAATGGCGTCACATGCCGTCTTCGGCACTGTACGGGCGTCCCTGGTCTTCAGGCCCGGCCTTTACCTTCAACCAAAGCAGGTGATCAGGTGAGTTCGCAACCGCTCGCCGGCAGTCTAAAGACGCTGGATGTGTTCTCCTCCATCGCTGAGGACTTGCAGCAGGTGGAAGCCGCGATCGAACAGGCTCTGACGACGCGCGACGAGATGCTAGGCGAAGTCTCCACCCATCTGCTCCGCGCAGGCGGCAAGCGAATCCGCCCCGCCCTGGTGGTCCTGACCAGCAAGTTTCCGGGCAGCGAGTTTCACCGGACCATCCCGGTGGCTGTAGCTGTTGAATTGATTCATATGGCCACCCTGGTGCATGATGATGTCGTGGACAACGCCACCCTCCGCCGGGGTCGCCCGACCGTCAACGCCAAGTGGTCCAATCAGGTCTCCGTCCTCTCCGGCGACTACCTGTTCGCGAAGGCCTTCTCGATTCTGGCCCAGACCGGCAATTCCCGGGTGGTCCGCATCATGGCGGACACCGTCTTTGAGATGAGCCGGGGCGAACTCGCCCAGATTGCCTCCTACTTCAAGTTGGACCAGACCGAGGCTGAGTACTACGAGCGGGTTGCGCAGAAGACCGGCTACCTGATTGCCGAGTGTTGCCGGCTGGGAGGCATCATGGCCGGGGTGGGCGAGAACGAGGTGCAGGCGCTCTACGACTATGGCATGGGCGTCGGCCTGAGCTTCCAGATCGCCGATGACCTGTTGGACTTCTTCGGCAGTGCTGCTCAGGTGGGCAAGCCGGTCTGCGGCGACCTGAAGATTGGCATTCTCACCCTGCCTGTGATCCACGCCCTGCAGCACTCCAAGCAGAGCGAGGAGCTAAAGGCGATCATCTCTACGAAGAGCATTTCGGATGATGATGTTCAGCGCGTAAAAGAGATCCTCGAAGCGGCTGGGTCCTTCGCCTATGCACGTCAGAAGGCAGATGAGCACCTGGCCCGAGCAGTCGAGGCCCTGAACCGCGTTCCGACCCTGGCGACCCGCAGTGCGCTCCAGACCCTGGCTGACTTTGTGATCAACCGACAGTTCTAGCCTGGGCTCCGGCCCTAGCCCTCAGGAGGAGCTGACAATGCGCAAGACGAAGATTCCCGACGCAGCGATTAAACGGTTGCCGGTGTACCTGCGAGTCCTGGAGGAGCTGGCTGGAGCCGATATCCCGATCATCTCGTCGGCTGAACTTGCGGAGAAGACCGGCTTCTCGCCGGAGCAGATTCGGAAGGACCTGGCTTACTTCGGCGCCTTTGGAACCCGGGGTGTGGGCTATGACACGGCGATGCTGAGCCGGCGAATCTCCCGTATTCTGGGCCTGCACCACGGCGTGAAGGCCGCGCTGGTGGGTGCCGGCCACCTGGGCTACGCCCTGGCCCGCTACTCCATATCCAGGCACAAGGACATCCGGATCACCGCGATCTTCGATGTCGCCCCCGACAAGGTGGGGACGGAGATCATGGGTGTGCCGGTGCAGTCGATGAAAGAACTGGTCACCACGGTTCGGGATCAGGGCATCAAGATTGGGATTCTGACGGTGCCCGCCTCCGAGGCGCAGGCAACGGCCGAACTCCTCCGGCAGGGCGGCGTCGAGGCGATTCTAAACTTTGCCCCTGCCAAAATCAAACTCGATGATGTCTTCATCCACAACATTGACCTGACGATCGAGCTACAGAGTCTGGCCTATTACACCTCCGCCAGCGAAGAGGAACAGGAATAAGGCATCGCGGCGCCTCCTTCCAGGGGGGCGCCGCTGAACTTTTCGCGAGGCCGCTGCGTCTATAGTGAGAAGGGGCGTTGCATGGTATCATAAGGAAGAGGGAAGTTACGCATCACAGGCAGGGAACGCCTTGGGGGGCCGAGGCAGTCCTTGCGGTGCAGCACGGGGAGGTGACCCGCCGTTAACCTGGCGAGCATTGGGCTTCGCACCCTCTGGGACTACATTCGCACACTTCTCGATATCACCTTGGTCGCTTACATTCTCTACAGGCTCTTCTCGCTCATCCGCGGCACCCGCGCTGTCCCGCTTATCAACGGCGTGTTTACGTTGGTGGTCGCCTATCTGGCTGCCAGTCTGCTTCGCCTTTATACCATCCAGTTCATCCTGGAGAATGCCTTTATCGCGGCCTCCGTGGCCATTCCGATCATCTTTCAGCCAGAACTGCGGCGCGCTCTGGAGCACCTCGGGCGAGGCCGGCTCCTACCCACCAACCGCATGAAGGCCGACGACTTCCGGGAAGAGGATCTCTCCCGCCTGATCGATCAGGTGGTGCGGGCCACGGAGATTCTGGGGCGCACGAAGACGGGCGCCCTGATCGTCATTGAGCGGGAGACAGGCCTGGGGGAGTATATTGATTCCGGGATCAAGCTCGACGCGTTGGTCACCTGGGAGCTGCTGACGAACATCTTCGTGGAGAAGACCCCGCTGCACGACGGCGCTGCAATCATCCGGCAGACCCGTGTGGCTGCGGCGGCCTGCTGGCTTCCCCTCGCCGAGGCCTCGGTCATGTCCCACGAGCTGGGCACCCGGCATCGGGCCGGCGTGGGTGTGACGGAGCAGTCCGACGCGGTCACCATCATCGTCTCGGAGGAGACCGGCATCATCTCGGTGGCTCATCACGGGAAACTGACCCGCCATCTGGATGACAAGATGCTGCGGGAGATGCTGACCAACCTGCTGGATGTGGGCAAGAAGAACACCGGTGGGCGGAACTTCTGGAACTGGGGGACCGCCTCATGATGCAGCGAATGAATGACCTCTTCCGCCGGGACTTCTGGATGAAGATCCTGGCTTTGGCGCTGGCCATTCTGCTCTGGACCATGGTTGTGCGGGACTACAATAAGGAGACGACGGTCGTCCTCGACGCCGTTCCCCTGGAGGTAAGGCAGCACCCAACCTTTGAGGTGTTCGAGGGCCGGCGGGACATGGAGACCAGCGTCGACATCAGCGTGACGGGCCCAAGCCTGCTGGTAAACGGCCTGTCCAAGAACGAGATTCGGGCCTGGGTAGACTACAGCCGCATTGCGGAAGCCGGTAGGCCCCAGGAGGTCGAGGTGCAGGTGGAGGGGCCGGCACGGATTCGTGACCAGGTCAAGTACCGAGCCACCCCGGCCACGGTGCCGGTGACGCTGGTCAACATGCGGACCCTGCCGGTCCCGCTGGTGGTCTCCCCGGTCACCGGTATCATCGAGCAGGACGGGCGGGAATACCGCTTCACCGCCGCTCCGGAGTCGAAGACCAGGGAGATCACCGGACGGGAAGACGCCCTGAACCAGGTGCGCTCCGGGCTGATGCGACTGACGGAGATCGATTTGGTGCCACCGGTCGCCAACGGTGCGCTCCGCGAGAAGAGCGTCCGGCTCAGCAAGGTGATTGAGCCGCTGGACGCCGCGGGCAAACTTGTCGATAAGCTCCCACAGCACTACGCCGATGTGGTGGTCACCTGGGAGGAGCTCCCGCCCGGGAAGGTGGTTCAAGTCGAGCCCCGCACCGGGGGGAGCCTGCCGGCTGGCTTTGAGCTGGTCGGTCTCACGGTGGAGCCCAGCACCCTGACGCTGCGCTCCACGACGCTTCACGGGCAGCTGCCGGATATCTCGGTCGTGGAGACCGAGCCGGTGGATCTAACGGGCCAGACCAAGACCTTTACCGTGCCGGCTCGGGTGATTGCCCCGGCAGGTACGAACGCGGTGGTGGCTTCGGTCAATGTGACGGTGGTCATTGCAGAGACTCGCATTGAGAAGATTTTTGGTGCCGTCCCTCTGGAGGTGCGCGGGCAAGAGGCCACGATCGAGGTGAGCCTCCAGGTGCCGACGGTGCAGGTTCGCCTGACCGGTCCCTATACGCTCATGCAACCCATGGACGCGGGCGTGGTCAAGGTTTTCGTGGAGTTGGCCGGCCTGACCGAGGGAACGCACAAGGTGCCGGTGAAGATGGATCCCATCCCGGGAGTGACCGAGGTGGCCATCGACCCGGCGATCGTGGAAGTTCTGATCACCAACCGCTAGAAAGGGGCTCTCGTCCACAATGCCCAGAATGTTTGGTACCGATGGTGTCCGCGGCGTGGCCAACACCGAGGCGCTTTCGCCGGAGCTGGCCTTCTCCCTTGGCCGGGCTGCGGTGACGCTCGCCCAGAGCAGCACCGGCAGGCGGGTGGTCGGTGTGGTCGGCCGGGATACCCGCCGTTCCGGACCGATGCTGGCGGCGGCCCTCTCGGCCGGGATCTGCTCGGCCGGCGGCGATGTGGTCGATCTCGGAGTCGTCACCACCCCCGCCGTCGCTTTCGTCACCACCCACCTGAAGGCCGACTTTGGCGTGATGATCTCCGCCTCCCATAATCCCGCGCCCGACAACGGCATCAAGTTCTTCTCGGCCGATGGCTTCAAGCTGCCCGACGAGGCGGAAGATCGGTTGGAAGCGCTGGTCCGGACCACACCGGACACCATGGCCCGGCCGACGGGGGCTGACCTCGGCACCATCCGCTCCAGCGCGGAGGAGATCGAGGCCTACATGCAGCACGTGATCTCGACCGGCAGCTCCCTGAAGGGGCTGAAGGTGGTGGTCGACTGTGGCCACGGTGCCGCCTACCAGCTGGCGCCGGAGATCCTGCGGCGGATGGGGGCCGAGGTGGTGGCGCTCAACACCTCCCCGGATGGGTTGAACATCAACGACCGCTGCGGCTCCACCCACCCGGAGGAGCTGCAGCGGATGGTGGTCGTCCACAGGGCGAACGCAGGCATCGCCCATGATGGTGACGCCGACCGCTGCATCGCCGTCGATGAGCGGGGTGAGTTGGTGGACGGGGATCAGATCATGGCGATCTGCGCCCTGGACGCCATGGCCCATGGGGAGCTGGCCAAGGACACCCTGGTGGCCACCGTCATGTCGAACATGGGGTTGGAGCTCCTGCTGAAGCAGCACGGCATCAAGGTGCTGCGGGCGAAGGTGGGCGACCGCTACGTCCTGGAGGAGATGCTGAAGGGCGGCTACAGCCTGGGCGGCGAGCAGTCGGGTCACGTCATCTTCGGGGAGTACTCCACCACCGGCGACGGCATCCTGACGGCGGTTCAGCTTCTCTCTATCCTGGCCCGGGGAAGCCGGCCGCTCTCGGAGCTGGCAGGCCAGATGTCGCGGCTTCCGCAGTGGCTGGAGAACGTGCGGGTGAAGAGCAAGGAGGGCTGGGAGACCAACCCGGCGATCGTGGCGGCGATTCGCGAGGCGGAGACCTCCCTGGGTGACCAGGGCCGCATCCTGGTCCGCCCGTCGGGCACGGAGCCCCTCATCCGGGTGATGCTGGAGGGCCCCAACCTGGAGATGATCCGGGGGATGGCCCACCAGATCCGGGAGGTGATCCTCTCTGAGCTCCGGTAAGGAGAAGGGGAAGCACCTGGGTTCCAAGATGCGGGTGAAGCGCACTCGAAGGTCGGGGAGGGGCGGGGGCAACATCCTGGCTGCACTCTCCAACCCGGTCATCCCGGTGCTGGTGGGTCTGGTGATCGTGCTGGCCGTCGGCTACTGGGCTATGAACGGCGAAGCCCCGGCGGGAGGCGATACGGCGGGGCAGCAGACAGGTGCCGAACCCCCCACGGAGGGCTCGGCGGGAACGGCTCCGGCGACCACGCCGGGTACGGAGCCCCAGACGGGACCCAAGAGCCCTTCTACGGCACCGGCCGACGCGGGCGCCGGCGACCCGGCCATCCGGGCCGCCCGGAGCAGGATCGATCGGTCAGCCGGGGCCGCCAAGAGCATGCTGGTCACCGTCTATTACAGCGACGGCCTCACCGGGGGAATGAGCCTCCAGCCCGTGGAGATCAACGTCCCCCGCACGGTGGCCACCCTCAAGGAGACGGTCTCGCAGATCCTCAACCCGCCACAGGAGCTGAAGCTTTACAGCAATGTCCCGTCGGGGACAAGGCTGCTGGGCGTCAACCTGAAGGACGGCGTGGCGATCGTGGACCTCTCGGCCGAACTGGAGAGCGTCCGGGGGACCGAGGCGGTCAACAACATCATGGCCTCCTTCGTCTACTCGCTGACCGCGATCAAAGATGTGCAGGCGGTCCAGCTCTGGGTGAACGGCAGGCCTGCCCAACTGGATGGGCGGGAGTGGTCCAAGCCGCTCACCAGGGCGGATATGGATGCCCGAAACTACTACAGGGTGGAGCCTGTGATCAAGTACAGCGGGTCGTAGATAGAGCATCTGGAGCCTTGCCATCCTTCAGGGTGGGGGGCTCCCTTCTTTTCCCAGGGGGAGTTGGCCGGGGAGATCGCACGTGGCGGACTCATTTTCCTCCTGTGGGGCCGTAACCTTTAGTGGAAGGCAGCGTTAGAACAGGAGGGAACGCCCCGCTCCCTGTCAGGAAATGCGTCTATGCAAGGTCTGCCTGCATATGCGCATACGGCAAGGAAGTACACCTTGACGTGATTGAGCCGAAGTGCGTATAGTGTGTAGGGAGCGAGAAAGGAGGGCAGGCGGGCGTTTGGCAGGATCGCTTTGAATCGGTGACAACTGCATAGGGACACGGTAGATGAAACTTAGCGCCAGAACTTGCGGCGGTTTTCGCAGCAAGTTGACGAGGTGGGGGATCTCGGATTATTCGGCGGGTGACCCCCGGTTGCTCACGACCGTTAACGGCCCTACAAAGACCGGGAGTGATCCCGGGGACAAAGGGGTCTGGTGAGGCTCAGGGACGGGTATGGTCGTCCCGGGCATTCATTTGTTCGCCTAATAAACGGGGAGCGGCGAAGCTCCCCTACCAGGCCGTGTCCTCCTGTGTCCGCCGGCGCTGCCGGACGGGCCTTGTCAGGATGCGGCTCTATTTGTATCCGGCCCCCACCGCATACAACCAAGGAGGAACATGCCCATGTGCGGCATTGTCGGGTATATCGGAAGCCAGCAGGCGCTGCCTATTCTGATCGAGGGGCTCAAGAAGCTGGAGTATCGCGGCTATGACTCCGCCGGCATCGCGGTGATTCAGGATGGCACCGCCAAGGTGGAGAAGACGGTGGGACGGTTGGCCAACCTGGAAGCCAAGGTGAACGGCAGCGTTAACCAGGGTCATATCGGCATCGGCCACACCCGGTGGGCCACCCACGGCCGCCCGTCGGACCAGAACTCCCACCCTCACACCGATGAGGAAGGCCGCTTTGTGGTGATTCACAACGGGATCATCGAGAACTATCTTCAGCTCAAGGAGGTCCTGCAGCAGCACGGCCACCTCTTCCGCTCGGAGACCGATACCGAGGTGGTCCCGCACCTGATCGAGTCCTACTATGAGGGCGACATCGTGGAGGCGGTGCGCAAGGTGGCCAAGATGCTCCGGGGCGCATACGCCCTGGGTGTGATCTGCCAGCAAGAGCCCGACAAGATCGTGGCCGTGAAGCAGGCCTCTCCGATGATCATCGGCCTGGGCGATGGCGAGAACTTCCTCGCCTCCGACATCCCGGCGATTCTGAAGCATACCCGGCGGGTGATCGTCATGGAGGAGGGCTGGATGGCGGTCCTGACCCGCGAGGGGGTCACCGTCACCACGCTGGATGGCGAACTGGTGGAGCCCAAGGTCCTGGAGGTGACCTGGGATCCCGGTCAGGCGGAACGGGGCGGCTATGCCCACTTCATGCTGAAGGAGATCCACGAGCAGCCGAAGGCGATCCGGGACACCCTCTCGGGCCGTGTCTCCGACGACAACCGCCAGGTGATCCTGAAGGAGGTCGGGCTGACCGCCGAGCAGGTCAAGGGGCTGCGCAAGATCGCCATCGTGGCCTGCGGCACCGCCTCCCACGCCGGTCTGGTCGGCAAGTACCTGATCGAGCAGCTGGCCCGCATCCCCGTGGAGTGGGATGTGGCCTCGGAGTACCGCTACCGCGACCCGATGGTCGACGAGCGGACCCTCTTCGTCGCCGTCTCCCAGTCCGGTGAGACCGCCGACACCCTGGCCGCCCTGAACGAGGCGAAGCGCCGGGGCGCCAAGGTCCTGGCCGTGACCAACGTGGTCGGTTCCTCCATCGCCCGCGCCGCAGATTGGGTGCTCTACACCTGGGCCGGGCCGGAGATCGCCGTCGCTTCCACCAAGGCCTACACCACCCAGCTGGTGGCCATGACCCTGGTGGCGATCTGGCTGGGCCAGCAGGCGGGCACCCTGGAGCAGGGGCTGGCGACCGAGTTGATCACCGGTCTGCGTGACCTCTCCACCCAGGCGGCGACGGTGCTGGAGCACCAGGAGCACGCCATCGCCGAGGCGGCCCAGCGCCTGGCCCACAGCGAGGACGTCTTCTTCATCGGGCGCAACCTGGACTTCGCCGTGGCGCTGGAGGGGCAGCTGAAGCTGAAGGAGATCAGCTATATCCATGCCGAGGCATACGCCGCCGGTGAGCTGAAGCACGGGACGCTGGCGCTGATCACCAAGGGCGTGCCGGTTATCGCCCTGAACACCCAGCCGGATCTGTCGGAGAAGACGATCTCGAACATCCAGGAGGTCCGGGCCCGGGAGGCGACCGTGATCGGCGTGGCGCTGGAGGGCGACCCCGAGACCGGCAAGCATTGCGATGAGATCTTCTACCTCCCGCGGAACCATAAGTACCTGACCCCTGTGCTGAGCGTGCTCCCGCTGCAGCTGCTGGCTTACTACGCGGCCACGGCCCGGGGCGCCGATGTCGACAAGCCCCGGAACCTGGCGAAGTCGGTCACGGTGGAGTAGGCAGAGGGATGATCAAGGGCGAGGCCGTACACATGGGCCTCGCCCTTATCTCATGCCTCCTGCAGCCATGCCACCAACCGGTCTCGCACCGGGGCCAGGCCCTTGTAGGCCAGCTCCGCCTCGTCCATGCCCGCCAGGGCGGAGGCCAGCCGCTCCCGCCGCCAGGGGTCCGCCGCCGTCTCCGCCAGCGGCTCCACCCAGTAGCGGATGGTGAAGAGCGCCCGGTTCAGCCCGGGGAAACCGTGGGTGGTCTGGCGCTCCACCCGGAACCAGGCCTGCTCCACCGCCCGCTCGGGCTCCCAGGGGGGCGCCTGGTGAATGCGGGGGTTGTGGCAGAGCTCCCCGTCCCGGTGGATCCCCCAGACGTAGCGGACGAAGGGACCGGCGTGGATCATCGCCCGAACCAGTGGCCCCCGGGCCGCGATCAGCCGCTCGCTGTGCACCACCGGGGCGTGCACGGCGGCGAAGGAGTGCCCGACCTTCTCGGCCGGCACCCAGTTGGAGGGCAGGCAGACGTGGAGCCACTCCAGGTTCTCCCCGTGCACGATCGCCAGGTCCTCCTGGACGGAGAGCCCCAGGGCGTGGCCCAACAACTCCAGTCCCGACCGCCCGGCCAGCCACTCCTGAACCTCCCGGGCCACCGGCCACCAGCCGGGCCCCACCGGCACCGCCCGGCTCCAGCCCTCCAGCTGCAGCCCCAGGTGGTGAAGCCTTACCCCATCAGCCGTGAGGGTGGCCATCTCGGGATGCTCCCCTGCCAGGAGGGCAAAGGTGGCCCGCATCGCCTCCCCCAGGCCGTGGGTCTCGGCCGAGGGGGCGAGCAGGTGGGCCTCGTGGGAGGCCTGCCGGAGCACCGCCAGCTTGGCGCTGAGCGTGGCGGCCAGCCGCTCGTCCGGCAGGAAGTGGCCCGCCTCGGCCGGCATGCCCGGCCCCGCCTGGCCGAACCGGCGCATCCCCGGGCCAACCTCATACCGGCCCGATGCCAGTGGAAACGGAATCATCACATCTCCCCCCTGCCCCCTAGTTTAGCACCGGCCCCCAGAACGGGGCGAGGCCTTCCGGCGTCAAAAGGGGCGGATACCCAACCGAGAGGAGGATCTTCCATGCCCACGATGGATGTGACCCGCCATGAGGGGCTTCACCCCGCTGTTGGCGCATACCTGTCCGCCCTGGACCTCGGCCGGAGCCGGCTGATCAACAGCATCAAGAACCTGAGCCCCGAGCAGCTGGAGCAGAGGCCCGCCGGGTTCAAGAACAGCATCGCCACCCTGGTGGTGCACTGTGCGGCCACCGAGGTCTCCTTTGCCCACCGGATCATGGGCAAGCCCGTCCCCGAGGAGCTGCTGGCCGAGTTCCCTCCCCACAAGGAGGAGCTGCTCCCCGTGATCACCGGGGAGACGGCGGAGAGCCTTCAGGCCAAGCTCCAGAAGAGCCGGGCGATCCTCCAGGAGGCGGTGAAGGGCCTGACCGCCGCCGATTTGACCCGGGTGATTCAGCCGGCCCCCGACCGGAGCTACACGGTGGAGTGGCTTCTCGCCCTGCTCCCGGTCCACCTCATGGGTCATGTAGGCCACATTCAGATGATCCGCCAGCACCAATAAGACCGTAGCCCTGAGCCTTCACCGGCTCAGGGTCTCTTTTTCGGCTTGTTAAAAAGATTCGGGTATGGTAGAGTAGTCAGTAACGTTTATATCAAATAAATCTTATAGACAACAATAGTTTCATGCGGCAATCCCACGGGGAGGGGTCCCACCTTGGCTCGACAATGCGTGGCGCTCTGGTGGGTCGGTGGGCTCCTGCTGGGGCTCCTGGCCGCCGGCACGCCTCAAGCCACGGCCGATTCTCAGGGGGTCCGGGTTACACTGGACGGTGTTGAGGTCCCGCTCGACGTGCCGGGTGAGATCCGTGATGGTCGGACCCTGGTCCCGTTCCGGGCGATCTTTGAAGCCCTGGGGGCCTCGGTGGAGTGGGATGCACCGACCCGGACGGTGACGGCGGTCAAGGGGACAGACAGTCTGAAACTGACCGTGGACAGCGCGGTGGTGGAGTGGCGTCGCTCCCTCATCACGGTGGATGTGCCCCCGGTCATCGTCGATGGCCGCACCCTGGTCCCTCTCCGCTTTGTCGGACAGGCCTTGGGCCTGCATGTGAGTTGGGATGGCGCAGCCCGGACGGTCCACCTCGAGACGGAGCCGGAGAATGAACTGCTGGGTCAGGGGATTCATCTGGTTCATGCAAAGAGCTGCATGGTCTGCCACAGGATACACGGTGTCGGCGGTCAGATCGGCCCCGTTCTCAACGGCGTCACCGACCGGTACAGCGAGGAGTGGCTGCGGGTCTGGCTGCGCAATCCACAGGCTGTCCGCGATGGATCACGGATGCCCAATTTCCAGTTCACCGAGGAAGAGATATCCGCCGTGTTGGAGTACCTGAGAACGTTGAACTAGGAGGTCCTATGAATGCGCGGTAGGTGGTTGGTTGCAGTGTTTGCTCTCCTGATCCTAGGTGTCATGCCGGGTCTGGCCCAGGGTGAGATGACCCCCCGTGCCGTGGTGAACGGGAAGGAGGTCGCCAACGCGGTCATCCACAACGGCCGCATCTACCTGCCGGCGGATGGCTTTGCGGCAGCCATTGGCGGCACGGTTATGAAGGATGAGAAGGGCGCCTACTGGATTGATACGGGGAACGGCCTTCCCACGGTGGCGGAACTGACGAAGCTCAACCCCAACCTGGCCCGGTATCAGGCGCTCAGCCCGTACATTCCCAACATGGGGATCCACAGCGGGGTGCACGGGCCAGGCCTCGTTTTGGTTCACTCCAACGAGGGTACCGTTAACGCCGTCGAGATGATATCGCCCGAGGCGGCTGGGTGGCATCCCTGGTTCGATCAGCCCGTGAACCATGCGGAAGAGATCCCCGGATTGGGCAGGGTTTACACCCAGCACGTCTACGTCACCCACCCGCACGGACTGCTGCCAGAGAACGCCGGCGTGCCGGTGGTCGTTGACGGGCGGTACCTGAGCAGCAGCTACAACCCGAAGGGGCACATGATGGGTGATCTCCTCTACATCCCACTGCGGACCGCTGTGGAGCTGCTGGGCGGGACCGTCTCCTGGGACGGGGCCACCTTCACGGCGACCGCGGAGATCAAGTCCAACGGCATCTCCTATGAGTGGCTGAAGCAGATGAATCCCGGCCTCACCCGGTATCAAGCGCTGTCGGAGTTCGTCCCCAACATGGGTTTCCATCACGGTGCGCCCGGGCCCCATGTCACGGTCCTGGTGGACAGTGCGGGCACGGTGGTGGGCTTTGAGCTGGTCGTCCCCTCGGCCGTGGGCTGGGCGCCCTGGTTCGACCAGCCGGAGAATCAGCCGATGGATCTGCCGGGTCTGGGACTGGTCTACAGCCAGCACATCTATCTGGTCGATCCCGCCAGCATCAAGTAGAATCGGTCATCACCCCGGGGCCAGGCTGACCGCAGCCTGGCCCTTGCCGTTCCCCTTGCTGCAGCAGGTGAGGGGGAGGGTGGTGGCGAAACTCGACCTCGCTGCGGCGAAATCTGCTGTGGGAGGACTCTATGCGCTATCGCTTGGTTGCCACCGACATCGATGGGACCTTGCTCGACCAGAACCGGGAGGTTCGGGAATCTACCCGTCGCGCCATTCAGAGGCTGCAGCACCGGGGGATTCCTGTCGTGCTGGTGACAGCCCGCCCGCCGGCCACGATCATCCCCATCTACCGCAGCCTGGGGCTGACCGGGCCGGTGATCGCCTGCACCGGCGCGCTGGTCTACGATCCGGTGGCGAACCGAGCCCTGGTGCAACACGCGATCCCGAAGGCCACCGCCCTTCAGGTGGTGGCAGCGATCCGCAGCGTCGACCCCCGCATCAACGTGGGGGCCGACCTGGTCACCGAGTGGCACCTCGACCGGATTGATGAGCGGGTCCAGCGACGGATCGCAGCCGGGATGGTGCCGATTCTCGGCGGTTTGGAAAGGACGTTGCTTCAGTCGGGCGAGGAGGTGAGCGCCCTTTCCTTCCGGGTGCCAGAGGCCCGTCCGGCGGTGGAGGCGGCCCTGCGGCGGTCCGGGCTGGAGCAGGAACTCTACATCACCTCCGCCGGGGGCATCGTCGACATGGTGGCCGCCGGGGTGAACAAGGGGGCCGCCCTCCGGGCGCTGGCGGGGATGATGGGCGTTCCCATGGAGCAGACCCTGGCCATCGGCGACGATGAGAACGATATCCCCTTCCTGGCGGCAGCGGGCCTGGGCATCGCCATGGGTAACGCTGCGGAGCAGGTCAAGGCGGTGGCCGGCGCCATCACCGGTCCAAACTCGGAAGACGGCTGGGCCATGGCGATGGAGCAGTTCGTCTTCGCCAGCTAAGCCGCCCCTTCGTCAAACCTTAACTTGACCGGGAAAAGCGGGCACACCTACACTTATCCCAGATGGTTGCGAGGGGGACGTGCAGATGAGGCTGGCGGTCTTTTCGGATATTCACGGCAACCTGCAGGGGCTGGAGGCGGTTCTGGCCGACATCCAGCAGCGCGGGGCCGATGTGGTCTGGTGTGGCGGCGACCTGGTGGGCTATGGCGCCAACCCGGGCGAGGTGGTTGACCGCATCCGGGAGCTGGGCATTCCCACGATCATGGGCAACTATGACGACGGCATCGGCTACTTCCGGATCCTCTGTGGCTGCGACTACCCCGACGAGGCGGCGGCGGAGCGGGGCGCCCGTTCGATCGCCTGGACCAAGCAGCACACCACCGACGCCCAGAAGGCCTTCCTGCGGAACCTGCCCTACAGGCTGCAGCGGGAGTTTGAGGGCCACCAGGTGGTGCTGGTCCACGGGAGTCCAGCCCGGCTGAACGAGTACCTGTTCGAGCACCTGCCGGACGACCTCTTCGCCGGCTACCTGGAGGAGACCCGGGCAAGCGTCCTCCTCTTCGGCCACACCCATAAGCCCTTCCACAAGGTGATCGGCGGCCGCCACCTGGTCAACACCGGCAGCGCAGGGAAGCCGAAGCACGGCAACCCTAACGCCACCTACGCACTCCTGGACCTGACCCCCGCCGAGGTGAAGGTGGAGATCGTGGAGGTTCCTTACGACTACGAGTCGGCCGCCAGGGCCATCGAGGCGACCGAGCTGCCCCATGAGTTCGCTGCAGCACTGAGGACGGGGCGTGGTTAGGATGAAGCTGAACATTGATCCCGAGGCGCTGGCCTTCATCAAGGAGGAGGGGGGCCAGGCGGTGATCCTGGCCGGCAGGGCCGGGGGCTGTTGCGGCGCCGGCTGGGCCGTGGAGCCGCATGTCGAGTTGGGCGAGCCCCGCCGCCCCGCATCCGAGTATCAGCCCCTCCAGGTCGATGGGGCTACCCTCTACCTCGACCGCCGGCTGGAGCGGGTGGAGGCCACCTACCGCCTCCACCTGACAAAGCTCTTCCGCTGGCGATCACTCGGCATCGCCTACGAGAGCGGCTCGCGGTCCTGAGCAGGGGGCGGTACGGTTCCCCGAGCCGCGCAGAGGCTGGTTCGCACATGGCGGACCAGCCTTCAACTTTTTTTGTACCATCTTGGTCGTTGCTGTTGACAACGAGCGACCCACCGCTTATGATCTGATCAACAACGTTGCTATAAGCAACGACACCGGAGGTGGGCGCGATGGAGGCGGATGATGTGCGGGCGCTGGTTCGGGAGCGATACGCCAGGACAGCGCTGGGAGGTGCGGCGGAGGAGCCCGCTGCCGAACTGCCTGTGGTGAGCAGCGGTTGCTGTACGCCCACCCCCGCGGGCGGTGGATGCTGCAGCCCCGAACCGGACCAGAGCGGCGGCTGCTGCGGCACATCGACCGCAGTTACGGACCAGGCCAAGGCGATCGGCTACACCGACGCCGATCTGCAGGCGGTGCCGGAGGGGGCAAACCTGGGGCTCGGCTGCGGCAACCCCCAGGCCATCGCCTCGCTCAAGCCGGGGGAGACGGTCCTGGACCTGGGCTCCGGCGGCGGCTTCGACTGCTTCCTGGCGGCCCGCCAGGTGGGCGAGATGGGGCGGGTGATCGGGGTTGACATGACCCCGGAGATGCTGAGCCGGGCCCGGCGAAACGCCAGGAACGGCGGGTTCCGAAACGTCGAGTTCCGCCTGGGGGAGATCGAGCACCTCCCGGTGGCCGATCAGAGCGTCGACGTGATCATCTCCAACTGTGTGATCAACCTCTCCCCCGAGAAGCCGCAGGTCTTCCGGGAGGCGTTCCGGGTCCTGAAGCCAGGCGGTCGAATCGCCGTCTCGGACATGGTGGCCAGCGCCCCGCTGCCACCGGAGATCCAGCGGGATGCCGCCCTCTACGCCGGGTGCATCGCCGGAGCGGCCACCGTGGCTGAGCTGAAGGCGATGCTGGCGGAGGCAGGCTTTGAGCAGATCTCCATTGAGCCCAAGCAGAGCCGGACCCTGCTGCAGAGCTGGAGAGCAGGGGCGAGGCTTGAGGACCTGCTCTTCTCGGCCAACATCCAGGCGGTTCGGCCCCGAAGGAGTGAGGCTTGATGGATAAGCGGAAGGCCGGCGCCCTGCTCCGCCGGGTCGCGCAACTGCACCAGCAGATGCAGCGGGAGGGGATAGATGCCTGCTGCGGCGGCGCCACCGCCACCCAGTGCATGATTCTGACCGAGCTGGGCCGAAGCGGTCCGGTCACCCTGGCAGAGCTGGTTCGGCGGGTCAATCTCGACAAGGGTTGGGTCAGCCGGGCGGTGGAGTCGATGGCGCAGGAGGGGCTGCTCCAGAAGGAGCCCAGCCCCACCGACAAGCGGGCGATCATCATCTCCATGACCCGCCAGGGCGAGGCGCTCTGCAGCGACCTCAACGAGACGCTGGACGCCCAGTCCCACCGGGTGATGAGCCGCATCCCGCCCGGGGAGCGGGAGGGCGTGACCCGGGCCCTGGCCCTGCTGGAGCAGGCGCTGCGGGCCGAAATCGAAGGGCAGCCGCCGCTGGTGCAGCTCGAGGATCTCTAACCCCTGGAGGATGAGAGCATGTGGACCTTCCGCCGTGCCACGACGGACGACTGGACCGCCGTCGCCAGCCTGCTCACCGGCGCAGAGCTGCCCCTGGATGGGGCGAAGGAGCACCTGACCGGCTTCCTGCTCGCCTTCCGGGGAGAGCAGTTGGCGGGGACGGCTGCCCTGGAGCGGTATGGGAGCACCGCCCTCCTCCGGTCGGTGGCGGTGGCAGCCAGTGAGCGGGGAACCGGCCTGGGCCAGGAGATCGTCCGCCGCCTGCTGGACGGCGCCCATCAGGAGGGGGTGAGCCGGGTGGTCCTGTTGACCACCACCGCGGAGCACTTCTTCCCTCGCTTCGGCTTCCGTCCGGTCTCCCGGGAGGAGGTGCCCGCCGAGGCAAAGGCCTCCGTGGAGTTCCAGGGCGCCTGCCCTGCCTCCTCCACCGTGATGATGCTCGACCTGAGCCGGCCGCCGGTCCTGGTCCGGCTGGCCACCGTCGAGGACGTGCCGGCCATCACCCGGATTTACAACCAGGGCATCGAGGACAGGACCACCTTCGAGACGGAGCTGCGGACCGAAGAGGAGCGCCGGGGCTGGTTGATGCAGCGAGGGGAGCGCCACCCGGTAACCGTGGCCGTCCGGGGGGGAGAGGTGCTCGGCTGGGCCTCCCTGAACCCCTTCAGCCCGCGCCAGGCCTACCGGTTCGTGGCCGACCTCTCGGTCTACGTGGAGCGGGGTCAGCGGGGGACCGGCATCGGCAGCGCTCTCATGGCCGACCTGCTCCGCCGGGCGCCGGCCCTGGGCTACCACAAGCTGGTGCTGACCACCTTCCCCCACCTGGCCGCCGTCAAGCTCTACGAGAAGTTCGGCTTCCGCCACGTGGGGGACTACCGGGAGCAGGGTCTGGTGGATGGTGTCTGGACCGACACCCGGATCATGGAGCGGCTGCTCGGATAGAGCCGACCCCCGGGGGATCGCCCGACCCGGCGCCCCCGCATGTCACATATCAACATTTATTGATTTGGAGGTGAGCCCCATGGCTTCTCTGGCCGCCGCCGGCGCCCGCCTGTCGGCCTGGTTCGGACTCTCCCGCCCCTTCGCCCTCTTCCTCGGGGGCATGGCCATCTCCAAACTGGGCGACGCCCTCTACATGTTCGCCCTCCCCTGGATTGCCTTTGAGATGACCGCCTCGCCGGTGGTGATGTCGACCCTCTATGCCACCGAGATCCTGCCGATCCTGTTCTTCGGCGCCCTGGCCGGGGCTTTTGCCGACGGGATGGACCGCCGGAAGCTGATGCTCTGGTCGGATGCCATCCGGGCGGTGATCGTGGCGGCCATCCCCCTGCTTCACCTGATGGGCGCGCTGCAGCTCTGGCACCTGTATGCTGCCGCCTTCAGCCTGTCGCTGGTCTCCCTGGCCTTCGATGTCACGACAACGGCGGTCATCCCCGAACTGGCCGGCGGTGAACTGACCCGGGCCAACGCCGCCTTCCAGATGATCAACCAGGCGGGTTCCATGGCCGGGCCGGCCCTGGCGGGGCTGGTGATCGCAGCGGTGGGGGGCTTCAACGCCCTCTGGCTCAACGCCCTCTCCTTCGGGGGGACCTTCCTCTCGATCCTGATCCTGCCCTCGTTCAGCCTCAAGCCCCTTGGGCTGACGGTGCGGGGGGTGTTGGCGGGCATCGCTGATGGGTTCCGGTGGCTCTGGTCCCACCCGGTCATCCGGGTGCTCAGCCTGCAGGCGATGACCGGCAACTTCGGCTTCGGCATGGTCAGTGCGGTGTTGATGTACTACCTGCGCTCGACCCTGGGCCTCTCTGCTGAGCTGGCGGGGCTGGACTACGCCATGCTCGGGGTGGGCGGGCTGTCGGGCTCCATCGCCATCGTTCCCCTCTCCCGCCGGTTCCGCCGGGGGGTGCTCTACCCGGCGATCCTCACCTTCGGCATGATCGGGCTGCTGCTGATGGCGGGCCTTCGGACCTGGTGGGCGCCCGGCCTCGGCTTTGGCATGGTCTCGGCCTGCAATATCGCCTGGGTGGTGCTCTCCACCTCGGTCCGGCAGGAACTGATCCCCGGGGCCCTCATGGGGCGGGTGCTGGCCTTCTCCCGCATCCTCTCCACGGCGGCCATGCCGTTGGGCGCCGCCCTCGGCGGCTTCCTGACCCAGAGCTTCGACCCGGCCCTCATCTTCCTCCTCGCGGCTGCCACCAAGGGCCTTGAGATCCTGATTGCCCGCTTCTCAGCCATGTGGGCGCTCTAACACCACCGGAAGTTGGGGGAGATTCCCTTGGAGTTCGCCTGTCGGTTGATCGGCACCCTTTGGGTGGGCGGCATGCTCCCCGGACTGGCGTACAACGGCTTGATCGGGATGGGGGTGATCGCATGAATCTCCAGGTGATCAGAGATCTGGAGCTGCTGACAGGTCCGGAGGCGGCGGGCCGCCTCTCCGGAACCGCCGGCGCCTGGTGGGCAGCCGGCTACCTGGCGGGTCAACTGGCGGAGGCAGGTCTGCAACCCGCCTTTCGCGAGGGCTTCTTTCAGACGGTGGATGTGCCCGCTGCCCGCCTGACCGGTCCCGCTGTCCTGCAGGTGGGGGGCCGGGACCTCCGCCACCGGCTGGACTTTGGGGAGAGCGCGGCTCTCTCTGCGGGCGGCAGTCTGACCGGTCCGCTTCGGGTCGCCCATGACGGGGAGGCGCTCGACCCCGCCACCCTGCGCGGTGCCGTGGTCCTGATCCCCGAGCGCCCGGAGGGCTTTGACCTCGCCGCCACGGCAGCCACCGCCGCTGACCTGGGGGTGGGTGCGCTGCTGGTGGAGTCCGGCGAGCCGGCCTGGTTCCACAAGACAGTCTACGCCGGTCGGGGACGGCTTCCGGTTCTGCGGATCCGCCGCTCCGTCGCCGCCGCACTTGCCTCCCAATCCGGTCTGCCGGTTCGGGTGGAGCTCCCGCTCACGGCGGGCACTCAGCCCTGTCAGAATGTCGTGGGCCATCGCCCGGGGCCCCATCTCCATCTCCCGACCCTGCTCCTGGTCGCTCACTATGACCACCTGGGGGATGACCCCCGCGGCTTCCGGTTTCCCGGGGCGGAGGACAACGCCTCCGGCGTCGTCACCCTGCTTTCGGTCGCCCGGAACCTGCGGAACCACCTGCCCGCCAACCTGCTGATCGCCTTCACCACGGGAGAGGAGTCAGGACTCCACGGAGCCCGCCATCTGGCCACCCACCTCCCGGTGCCGGTCGACGCCGCCATCAACCTGGACATGGTCGGTGGCGAGACCGGGCTGCGGGCGGTCAGAGTGGGGCACAGCGCTCCCGGGCACTGGCTGGCTGACCTGGCCGCCGCCGAGATGGTGCGGCGGGGGATCGAGCCGCGCTGGGTTGACGGCCGAGATGACTCTGCCGCCCTGCTGGGCGCCGGGATCCCGACCATCGGGCTGGGGCAGGAGCGGACCAGCCCGGGCCGCTCGGTGATGCACACACCCAGCGACCGCTCCGAATACCTGGACCTCCCGACCCTGCTGGAAGCAGCCGATCTGCTGGAGAGCCTGATCATCCGGACCGCCCATGAACTGTTGGAGAGGCGAGCGATCCGCGCCTGAAAGCTCACCTCTCCCCCGGCCAGGGTCGGACCAGCCGGTAGTACCCCTGCGTTCTCGCAAAGCCCATCCGCCGGTTGACCGCCAGAATGGGTCGGTTCTGCTCCTCGTTGATGGTGGTAAGCCCTCTGACGCCCGCAGCCCTCGCCCTGCAAGCCCCTTCCACCTTCAGCACCGTGGAGAGCCCCCGTCCACGCGCCCATGGTGCGATGCCCGTCAGGTAGATATGCGCATCGCCGGACTGGTCGTTATACCGCTTCATAAAGGTAAGACCTATCCACTCGCCGGCCGGATCCAGGAGCAGCAGGCAGCCGTCCGGCCAGGCGGTGGGCCCCTCTAACGCCCACTCAAGCCACCGCTCACAGGGCGGCTCCCGCCACTCCGCGCCGTCGGGGGTGTCCCGCAGGAGGGCATGGTAGAACTGCCAGAGCCGGGCATCGTTCCCGGGGGTGCGAATGGCTCCGTAGGGGACCACATGAAATCCCCCGGCCCTGGCTGCAGCCACCCGGTCAGACAGCCGCCCTGGCTCCCAGCGGGTCAGGTCCAGGCGTGACTCCACGATGTGATACCGCCGCTCAAACCCCCGGTGTTCCGCCCAGCGGAGGGGCTCGGGCTGCTCATCGCCAACCGTCGCCCGCAGCCGGGCCGGGCGGTGCTCCCGGTAGAAGGCGAGCAGCTGGTCGAACAGAGCGGAGCCGATCCCCCGCCCCTCCATCCCGGGGGAGACCATGACCGAGCAGATCATCTCCCCGTCGGGCAGCGAAGGATCGCTCCCTCCAGCGGCGCGGCCGACAAGCCGGCCCTCCGCCACAGCGACCAGCACGCAGAAGGGGGGATCGGCCTGCCGCTCCGCCTGCTGCGCTGCGTAGTGCGGGACGGTCAGACCGTCGTCATACAGCCTGTTGAGCAGCGCGACCGCGCCCGGGTAGTCCGACTCCGCCTGCGGACGAATCAGCATCAGCCCACACCCCCTCCAGCTACAGCGTATCGGACGGAGGATGCGGCAGCGACCCCCTCCTTTGTGTTAACCCCTTCTTTCCGGCCCCGCGCAAAAACCGCCGCACCCCGGGTGCGGCGGCCTCGTTCCTCGCGTTACAGGGCAGGTGGGCTGGTGGTCAGGGCCTTGACCTTCCACCCATCCTTCAGCTTCTGAACCTGAACCCAGCGGTGGTTCACGCCGGGGCTCCAGTCCCCGCCCGGGCTCGGCCCCAGGTCGACCTTCACCTCAAAGTAGACCGTGGGATACCCGTCCTGAATCACTGCCTTCAGCGCCTTGATCTCCTGCACCAGTGAAGCCTTGCCTCCCTTCGGCACCGGCCGGCTATCCGACGCGGCGGCGTCAGCGGTGAGGAAGTTGATCAGGGCGGTGTCCTGGTTGACCACGGCATCAAAGTAGAGCACCACCACGCCCTCGGCGGCATCCACCTCCCGCTGGGTCAGGTCGCCCACCTTGGGGGATGGGGCGGGCTCCGTCTTGGGCTCGGCCTCCTTTGGCGCCTCTGCCTGTGCAGGGGCGGGTTCGCTGGGTGCGGGCTGCGCCTCCTGCCCGCTGCTGCAACCGGCCAGAAGCAGGCCGGCGAGCAGGGCCGCCGTCACGTACCGCATCACCTGTCTCATGCGATCACGACCTCTCTTGCTGATCCTCACCTCCCGATTATACAGCCCCGGCACCGCCCGGTTAATCGCTTCGCCTGCCTAATCCGCCTAGCCCGATGGTACCGGAGTGAGCAAGCAAAGAGCGCACCACCATCTGGTGGTGCGCCCTGTACCTTAGTGCTTACTCTCGTGCTTGGAAGCTTCGGGCGTAGGAACCAGGAGCGAGGCGATGACCGAGATCGTGATCACGCTGAGAACCACGGTGAGGGAGATGGCGATTGGCATGTGGAAGCCGAAGGGCAGGGCCAGCATCTTGGCGCCGATGAAGGCGAGCACCAGCGCCAGGCCCAGCTTCAGGTAGCGGAACTTGTGGATGATCCCGGCCAGCAGGAAGTAGAGCGCCCGCAGGCCCAGGATGGCGAAGACGTTCGAGGTGAGGATGATGAAGGGATCCTGGCTCACACCCATCACGGCGGGGATCGAATCGACGGCAAAGATCAGGTCGGTGGCCTCGACCATCACAATCGCCATGCCCAGCAGCGTCAGCATCGTCTTGCCGTTCTGGCGGGTGATGATCTTGTTGCCGTCAAAGCCCGGGTAGGTGGGGAGGATCTTCGCCAGGAGGCGGTATACCTTGTTCTCCTCCAGCGACTCCTCCGTCTCACCGCCGCTCCGGATCATCTTGTAGCCCGTGACCACCAGGAAGAGGCCGAAGAGGGGGAGCAGCCAGGTGAAGCGCTGGACCAGCTCCACACCCAGGAAGATCAGGATGCCGCGCATGATGATGGCGCCGATTACGCCCCAGACCAGCGCCCGGTGCTGCAGGCCGCCCCGGATGCCGAAGAAGCCGAAGATCAGAGCGATGACGAAGATGTTGTCGACGCTGAGCGCCTTCTCCAGCGTGTAGCCGGCGATATACTGCATCCACATCTCGATGCCATACTGCCAGTAGACATACCCGCTGAAGATAAGGGCGATGGCAATCCAGGCGACCGAGGTCCACGCCGCCTCCGCCAGACCGATGTCGTGGTCATCCTTGTGCAGGACATAGAGGTCCAGCCATGTGGCGAAGGCCACGAACGCGAAAAACGCAAGCAGTTCATAGAGATGCATATCCATAGTGAAACGTCTCGCCTCTCCCTTATTTGATCTTGAAGCCCCCACACTCTCGGACCAACCAAGCGGGCTGCGCACCGCCGGAGAAATAAAAAGGACACGACAAGCTCAGTTCCAGAAGGAACCAAGGTCTTGCCATGTCCCAGAAGTCCTGGCGACCGAGACAGCCGGGGGCCATGCCCGCCATGACCGACTGCATCACCTGACATAGTCAGGCTGGCTACTCCCCTTGAGTAGGCACGCACTACCGTACCAGTATACAAGGTGTGCTTCTATCTGTAAACCCAGGCAATCCAATCACCAGCGCCTGCCTCTCTGGGCACCGCTACTTCCCTGCAACCGCCAGGCCCTTCACCCGCAGGGTGGGCGAACCGAAGTTCCCGCCCCACGGGACGAACTCCAGGTCGGAACCCACCTCTTCGATCTCCTTCAAAAGGGTGAAGAAGTTGCCCGCCACCGTGATCTGGTTGACCGGCTTGACGATCTCCCCGCCCTTTACGTAAAAGCCGCTCGCCGCCAGCGAGAAGTCACCCGAGATGGGGTTCGCGCCGGAGTGCAGTCCTTGCAGCTCGGTGACGATCACCGCCTCGTCGGTGGCCGCCACCATCTCCTCCAGGGAACGGCCCCCCGGCCTGATATACAGGTTCGAGGGTGCAATCGACACAGCACCCTTGTACGAAGGCTTGTAGCCATGGCCGGTGGAGGCGGTGCCGTCCACCCCGGCGCTCCTCAAGTTGTACAGGAAGCTGCTCAGCACACCGCTCTGCACCAGGTTCAGGCGGCGGGATGGCACCCCCTCGCCGTCGAAGGAGCGGCTGCCGATGCCGCCGGGCAGAAACGGATCGTCCACCAGGGTGATCAACGGGCTCGCGATCGCCTCCCCGACCCGTCCCTTCAGGAGGGAGCGCCCCTTCTGGACATTGGTGGCGAAGAAGACTCCGGCGAAGGTAGCCAGAAGGCTGGCGGCGGCCTCTCTGCGAAGCAGGACCGGGTAGGTCCGGCTCTCCAACGGCTCGGCCCCCAGGTAGGAGACCGTCTCATCGACCAGCCTCTTCGCCACCGCCTTCGGGTCAACGTTCAGATCCCGGATGGTGAAGAACTTGAAGGTGCTCTTCGTGTCCGCTCCCTCCCGGGCCACGGCGGCGAGGAGGAGATAGGAGAAGTTCCCCTTCTCGCTCCGGTCCAATCCCCTGGTGTTGGCGATCATCCGCTCGTAGGTCAGCTTCTCGGCGTTGCAGTACTGCAGCTGGCTGATGCGCGGATCCAGCCGGAGGCATTCCGCCTCAATCTCTTTGAGAAGGTTGATCAACTGATCTGGATCAGCCTGGTCAAGGGCCATGGAGAAGAGGTCGGTGCTCTCATAGACGAAGGGCCCTTCGTAGAGCGGTTCAACCTCCTCGCTGTCGGTGATGGCGGCAGCGCTTCTCGCACCCTCCAGCAGCCCTTCCACCGCCGAATCATCCACCAGTTCGGTGTAGGCATACCCCATCTTCTCACCCAGCCGCCCCCGGAAGGCGAGCCCCCCATCGCCGGCGATGGTGTAGCTGTCGATCTCCCCCCGGAAGACCCTGCTGCTGAACTTGGTCGAGCTCTGGTAGTAGATCTCCATATCGGTGAAGCCCATGGCCCTGCCACGGGCGAAGATCGCTTCCTTCAACGCCTGGAGATTCATCGCTACCTCCCCTTTCTCCCACCGACGGTGATTTCGCTGACCCGGATGGTCGGCTGGCCTACGTTGACCGGCAGGGAGCCGCTGAGGGAGCCGCACATGCCCGCCCCGTGGGCCAGGTTGTTCCCCACCATGTCGATCTTGGAGAGGGTGTCAAAGCCCGTCCCGATCAGGGTAGCCCCCCGCACCGGTTCTGCGATTTTGCCGTTCCGGACGATGTAGCCCTCCCGAACGGCGAAGTTGTACTCACCGGTGGCCGGGTTGACCGAACCTCCGCCCATGTACCGGGCATAGATCGCGAACTCGGTGTTGGCGATGATCTCCTCCCGGGTGTGCTTGCCGGGGGCGATAAAGGTGTTGGTCATGCGGGAGGTGGGGGCGAACTTGTAGGACTGACGGCGGCTGGAGCCGGTGGGGGCCATGCCCATCCGCCGGCCGTTCAGCTTATCGATCAGGTACCCCTTCAGCACGCCGTTCTCGATCAGCACGTTCCGCCGGCAGGGGGCGCCCTCGTCATCCAGGTTCTGCGAACCCCACTCGTTGGCCAGGGTGCCGTCGTCGATGTAGGTGACAATCTCCGGGGCGATCTTCTCGCCCAGGCGATCGGCGAAGACCGAGGCCTTCTTGGCTACCGAGGTGGCCTCCAGGCCATGGCCGCAGGCCTCGTGCATGATCACCCCGCCGAACTCGTTATCGATGATCACCGGGAAGCGGCCGCTGGGGCACTCATCGGCGTGCAGCATGGTCACCGCGATGCGGGCCGCCTCCCCGGCGTAGTGCCGGAGGTCCAGCTCCTCAAAGAACTCGAAGCCTTTGTGGGCACCTGGTCCGTAAAAGCCTGTCTGCATCTGCGACCCATTGGAAGCGACCGCCGTGATCGGCAGCCGGCTGCGAATCCGCCTGTCCTGGGCGAAGGTGCCCTCGGAGTTGGCGATCAGGACCTCCTGCTCCTCATCCAGGTAGGTGACGGTGACCTGCGAGATCTCCGGGCTGAAATTCCTGGCGATCTGGTCGGCCTCCCGCATCACCGCGACCTTGCGGGCGTATGGAACCGCTGTGGGCACCTCCCGGACGGGGTGGCGGCTCTCCGACGGGGCGGTCATCAGGTTCAGGGTGAGATCCTGCCGCCGGGAACCCCTCACCGCCTGTGCTGCCTGACGGACCAGAGGCAGAAGCCGGTCGCGGCTGTGCTCATTGGTATATGCATAGATGCTGTTCAACCCGCAAAAAATCCGGATTCCGATGCCGAAATCGTGGCCGGTCACGCAGTTCTCGACCTTGCCCCCCACCATGCCGATGGTGGTTGAGCGCTTCTGCTCCACAAAGATCTCGGCGAAATCGCCGCCGGTGGAGAGGGCTGCCGTGATCATGTCCTCAATGAGCGGCTTGCTGAGCACAATCCGACCTCCTTCATCGGGGGTGTTACCTATTGAATTAGTGATCGACACCGAGTATACCTGTGTATTTATACCCAAAAGTATCTGGGCCGAGCAGGTGAGGCGTCGGGGTGCACCGGTCGAAAAGTTCCGCAAAAAATCGCGCCGACCGGGTGAAGGGATGGGCCTCTCCGCTTCCGTCTGATAGGGTGAATGTGATCACAAAGGAAGTGCCAACATCATGGAAAATCGGAATCCGGTTGATAAGGGTGTCATCTGGGGGACGCTCCTCGTGACGGTCGGGGCGCTCTTCCTCCTGCAGAGCCTGGGCCTGCTTCACTTCGCCTGGAAGATGACCATCGCCCTCGGCTTTCTGATCGGTGCCGTCCTGTTCGGCGCCGTCTTCGCCCGGGACCGCCGGCAGTGGTGGGCCATCCTCCCGGCCTTCGCCCTGGGCTTCATCGGGCTGATGATCGGCCTGGACGAACTGGTGCCCCGGTTCCGGTTCGAGGGCTCCCTCTTCCTGGGCGGACTCGGCTTCGCCTTTGCCGCGATCTACGCAGCCACCGATCGCCGCCATTTCTGGCCGATCATCCCGGCAGGGGTGCTCCTCACCCTGGCCACCGTCTCCGGGCTCGACACGCTGATGCCCTGGTTCGACGGCGGCGCCGTCTTCTTCACCGGCCTCGCCCTCACCTTCGGCACCGTCTGGTGGGAGAGCCGCCAGCAGCAGCAGTGGGCACTGCTGGTGGCCGTTGCCTGCGGTGGCCTGGCCACCCTGATCCTGGTAGGCTCCCTCATGCGTTTCTTCTTCCCGCTTGCCCTGATCGCTGTCGGCGTCTTCCTGCTCTTGCGGCAGCAGCGCCCCGGCGGGCCCCAGTAAAGGAGGATCTCCCATGGCATACCCGAACAACCCGCCCCCAACCGCCCCTGCGCCCCGCGGGCCCTCCATCGTGGGTCCCGTCCTCCTGATCCTGCTGGGTCTGGCCTTCCTGGCCCAGAATCTCGAACTGCTGGACGTGAACATCTGGACCCTGCTCCTGCGCCTCTGGCCCGTCTGGCTGATTGCTGTCGGCCTGGACCTGCTGCTGGGCCGGCGCACCGCCTGGGGCTCCTGGATCGTGCTCGGCGTCGTGCTGACCGTCATCGCCGGGGTGGTCTGGCTCGGCTCCCTTGGCGGCTATATGGCCGGCACCAGGGAGCCCGTCACCATCGCCCAGCCGGTGGGTGACGCCCGCCAGGCCGACCTGCGGATCGACCCCCAGGTCGCCAGGCTCTCCATCTCGGCCGGCCGGCAGGCCAACCTGATCGAGGGCACCGTAACCCCGCTGGCCCATGAGAGCATCCGGAAGGACGCCCACAACGCCGGTGATACCCTGGTTTTCAGCCTGAAGGCGAGCGGGGAGCGGTTCAATCTCTTCGAAATCCCGTCCAATCTGGACGTCGATTCCCCCACCTGGGACCTGCGGCTCTCCGACCAGATCCCCCTCCACCTCCGGATCGATGCCGGCGTCGGCGAGTCCCGCATTGACCTGACCGGCGCCCGGCTTCTCAGCCTCGAGGTGGACGCCGGCGTGGGCGACACCGAGATCACCCTGCCCGCCGCCGGGCGGTTCCGGGTCGATATCGACAGCGGCGTGGGCAGGGTCGTCCTGCGGATCCCTGAGGAGCTGGGCGCCCGGATCCAGGCGGATCAGGGGCTCGGCGAGATCCGGTACAGCGGGGAGTTCGACCTGGAGGGCCGGGGCCGGGTCACGCCGGACTTTGACCAGGCCGAACACCGGGTGGAGATCGATATCGACGGGGGCGTCGGCGAGATCATCATCGAGCGGTTCTAGCAGAAGGCCCCGCCTCGTCAGCCGAGGCGGGGCCCGTTCCTATCCCTTTACCTTGTAGCCCAGGGCCGGCAGCAGCTGCCGGAGCCGCTCCCGCACATCGCCCTGGATCTCCACGGAGTCCTCCTTGGCCGTGCCCCCGGTGCCGCAGGCCTTCTTCAGCTTCGTCGCCAACTCCTTGAGGAAGGCGGGGTTCCGGGGGAGGTCGTAGAGCACTGTGACCGCCTTGCCGCCCCGGCCGCTCTTCTCCAGCCGGAGCTTGACCGTCAGCTTCTCCGGCACCGCCTCCTCCCTGGGGCAGGCGCAGTTGACCAGTAGCTCCCGGCACCGCGGACAGCGCTGGTTCTCCTTCGAATCGGTGCTGTAGACGAGGCGGCGGTTGGCATCCATGCGTGAACTCCCCTCCGCCTCCCACCGTACCAGCAGGACCCGGGGGCGTCAAGCCGAAACCTCTCCATACCAGGCACGTCCAACTTCCAAGGACCGAGGCTCCGAGATGCAGCGTTCCGTCAAGGAGGGCACCCTCGTGATCACCATTCAGGAGATCTACCTGGCCCGCAAGCGCATCGCTCCCCTGGTAGGGCGAACCCCGCTGGAGTACAGCCGGCTGCTCAGCGACCTGACCGGGGCCCAGGTCTTCCTCAAGCCGGAGATGCTCCGGGAGACCCGAGCCTTCAAGCTGCGGGGGGCAGCCAACTTCCTGCTGGCCCTCACCCCTGAGGAGCGAAGCCGGGGCGTCGTGGCCGCCTCGGGCGGGAGCCATGCCGTGGGCGTGGCCTATGCGGCCTCCCACCTCGGGGTCCCGGCCACCATCGTCATGACGGAGCGGAGCCCGGTCAACCTGCGGGCGATCTGCGCCGGGTATGGCGCCGAGGTGCTGGTGCGGGGCCAGGTCTACAACGACGCCGCTCAGGTGGCGGGGGAGATCAGCCGGAACACCGGGCGCAGGCTGATCCACTCCTACGACGACCCCCACATCATCGCCGGCCAGGGCACCGTCGGGCTGGAGATCATGGAGGACCTGCCCGAGGTGGATGCGGTCATCGTCCCGGTGGGCGGCGGTGGACTGCTGGCCGGCGTGGGCTGCGCCGTGAAGACACTCAAGCCGAGGGCGGCGGTGATCGGCGTCGAGCCCGAGCAGGCGGCGGCCATGCACGAGTCGCTGCGCCAGGGCGAGATCGTCCACCTGCCTGACCCCCGCAGCCTGGCGGACAAGCTGGTGGTAAAGGCGGTGGGAGAGCTGAACCTGGCCCTCGCCCAGCGCTACGCAGACCGGATTGTCACCGTGTCGGAGGAGGCGATCGCCCGCGGGATCTACACCCTGCTGGACAAGGCGAGCCTGCTGGTGGAGGGGGCGGGTGCCGCCGCCCTGGCCGCCCTGCAGCAGGAGCGGGCGGACCTGGCGGGCAAACGGGTGGTCCTGATCCTGACCGGTGGTAACATCGAGCCCGCCGTGTTGAGCCGGGTACTGAATCAGACAGCTATGTAAACGCTTGGTGAAGCGCTTCTCCACCCCTTGACAGCCCCCAACGGCGAGTGATATTCTAGACCACAGTTAAAACTACTCTGTGAAGGAGGTGCCCGGATGTCCACCAAGCTGACCATCGCCTTCAACTACATCCGGCACGCTCCCACTCGGCACGCCTGAGAACTGTCACCATGCCAGGCCAAGCCGTGGGGCGTTGCCCTGCGGCTTTTCTTTTGTCCTCTGGACGCCAAAAGAGGAGGTCTGGCTCAGTGGCTCGCTATCAGAATGCAGCAGATATCCTTCCTCCCCGCCTGTTGGCAGAGATTCAGCGGTACGCGGCGGGTGAGCAGCTCTACATCCCCCGGCCGGCGGAGCGGCTGCCCTGGGGCGCCCGCAGCGGCGCCCGGGCCGATCTCGCCCGGCGGAACGAAACGATCCGGCAGCGCTGGCGTGAGGGAACCCCCATCGACCAGCTGATGCGGGAGTACCATCTCGGGTATGATTCCATCCGCAAGATCATCCATGGAAAGAATGGGTCCACCCGTTCGCGGGGCTGATCGGATCCCTTCTCGCTGGTATTCTGAAGGTGCGGTTGGCCAACCCGCAAAATACCAAAGAGGTAAGGGGGTGATGCCCGTGGTCCAGTCCACGGTCGTCATCTCCGGCGAGCGGTAGCTCACGGGGATGATACAACCAGAGAGGCAGGCGGCAACGCCTGCCTTTTCTCATGCAGCAAGCAGCCTGCCCGGGCGATTCGACAAAAGCGATAAAGAGAACAAGTAGATTCACTGCGATAATCGAAGCATCCAGAAGAAAAGTCCGTTAGATTTTCGTTAGATCGTCTGACAATTTGGAACCCTGCCCTTGGCAGCCCCAGAGGAATCGGCTATTCTTAGGCTGGGGAATCGCCTCATCACGGAGGACGAGACAGATGACCAAAAAGAAGCCGGTCATCGGGGAAGAGACGGTCATCTGCAAGGACTGTCTTCTCCCCTTCAGCAGGGTCAGCGGCTCCCGAAAGATTCTCTGTTCCGTCTGTGCCGGCTACACGGAACGAACGCGCCTGCACGGCGGTTCCGGGGAGTCCGGCTCCTCCGACGGGAGCCACGGTGCCAGCGACTGAATGCAAAACATGTCACCCCCGTGCCTTCCGCGGCACGGGGGCTTCGCTTTGTTTTGGAAGGGGTCCCGGCTTGTTCGCATAGGTGCTCCGCAACACGTGGAGACTAGGTAGCCGGAGGTGTCCGTCCGTGAAGATCAAACAGGGAACCTCACAGCAGTCCCAGCAGGCGCTCTACAAGCACATGGTCTCCAAGGCAGAGCCGAAACCGCCGCGCCTCCGCAACGCCATCTCTGCCTTCCTGGCCGGGGGGCTGGTCTGCCTGATCGGCGAGGGGGTCACTGACTTCTGGGAGTCGGCCCTGCGGATCTCCCACAAGCAGGCCGCCGACCCGACGGTCGCGACCATGGTCTTTCTGGGTGCCCTGCTCACCGGGCTCGGTTACTTTGACAAACTCGCCCGGTACGCGGGCGCCGGCCTCGCCGTCCCGGTTACCGGCTTCGCCAACGCCATGACCGCCTCCGCCCTGGAGTTCAAGCGGGAGGGGCTTGTCTTCGGGATCGGGGGGCGAATGTTCCAACTGGCCGGGGCGGTGATCGTCTTCGGGGTCACGACCGCCTTCTTCGTCGGGGTGGCCGCCTCCCTGATCCAACTGTTCCGTTAGGAGGTGTAACGGTGGCGAAGAAGCGGCTTGGTATGCGAACCGTCCAGTTGGAACAGCCGCCGGTCATCACCGGCGCGGCGGCGGTGGCCGGCCCGATGGAAGCGGATGGCCCGCTCGGGCTGGAGTTTGACCAGACCTACCCCGATCTGATGGTCGGGCAGCAGTCCTTCGAGAGGGCCGAGCGGCAGATGATGATCGACGCCTGCAACCTGGCCCTGAAGAAGGCTAACCTGACCGAGAAGCCCCCCAAGGTGGACTACTTTCTGGCGGGTGACCTCCTCAACCAGATCATCACCTCCAGCTTCAGCGGGCTTCAACTGGAGGTGCCCTTCTTTGGCCTCTACGGTGCCTGCTCCACCTTCTGCGAGTCCATCTCCATCGGATCCATGCTGATCGACGGTGGCTTCGCCGACAGGGTGCTCTGCGCCGTCTCCAGCCACAACGCTGCCTCGGAGCGCCAGTACCGGTATCCGGTGGAGTACGGCCTCCAGCGGAAGCCCTACGCCCAGTGGACGGTGACCGGGGCCGGCGCCGTGGTCCTGGCCAACAGCGGCACCGGTCCGCGGGTCACCCACGTCACCACCGGAAAGGTGGTCGACATGGGCATCAAGGATCCCTACGACCAGGGGGCGGCCATGGCGCCGGCGGCGGTGGACACCATCGTCACCCACCTGAAGGACACGGGTCGGAGCGTCGACTACTATGACCTGATCGTGACCGGCGACCTGGCCCGCTTCGGGCGGGAGATGGCGGTCCGGCTGGCGGCTCAGCAGAACGTGATCCTGGGGGAGAAGTACCAGGACTGCGGGGTCATGATCTTCGACAACACCAAGCAGGATGTCCACTCGGGGGGCAGCGGCTGCGCCTGCTCCGCCATCGTCACCTGTGGCCACCTGCTGCGGCAGATGTCCCAGGGGAAGCTGAAGAAACTCCTGGTGGTGGCGACGGGGGCGCTGCTCTCCCCCACCACCTTCCAGCAGGGAGAGAACATCCCGACCATCGCACACGCCGTCGCATTGGAGGCCTGATCGGATGATGTACCTGAAAGCGTTCGTGGTAGGTGGCTTGATCTGCCTCATTGCCCAGCTGATCCTGGACAACACCAAGTACAGCCCCGGCCACGTGCTCTCCAGCTTTACCGTGGCAGGCGGCCTCCTCGGGGCGGTGGGCCTGTACGACCGGCTGATCGAGTTCGCCGGAGCCGGCGCCTCCGTGCCGATCTCCAGCTTTGGAAACGCCCTGGTGAAGGGTGCCCTGCAGGAGGTCAACCAGAACGGCCTGATCGGCGTGCTGACCGGCATGTTTGAGATCACCAGCGCCGGCATCGCCGCCGCCATCGTCTTTGCCTTCCTCACAGCCGTGACCTTCAACCCCAAGAGCTGATCGCGCGGACGCCGGCAAAAGCCGGCGTCCTGCCGTCAGGGTGCAGCCGCCCGGTCCAACGGAGCGGCAAGGCCGTGGGTCTCCTCCACCCGCATCAACGGCCGGTTGAAGAACTGGACCGAGAGGAAGAGGGTCCAGATCACCCCCATCACCGCCACCACCAACCCCGGGTTGAGCAGGCCGCCCAGGACGCCGGCCAGGGCGGTGGCGACCGGGTTCATCACCCAGGCGATCACCCGGCGGACCGAGAAGACCCGGCCCTGCATCTCCCGCGGGGTCTGAGACTGCCAGATCGCCTGGGAGTGGGCGTTCATCACCGGCATGGTGAACTGGACCAGGAAGGCCATGGCGACGGTGAGGTAGAAGGCGGTGGAGAGTCCGTAGATCAAGAGCGGGATGCTGGTGGCCAGCATCGGAATCAGCACCCCGAGCACCCGGCGGCTCTTCAGGCCGCCCCAGAGGCTGATCACTACGCCGCCCGCCAGCCCGCCGACGCCGGCGATCGAGCCGAGCCGCCCCATCGCCTGGTCGACCGAGAGCCCCAGCACCTCCCGGGAGGCGGCCAGGTTGAACTTGACGATCATCGGCATCAGCACGTTCATGGTGGAGATGGCGAAGTTGGCGACGGTAAAGCTGCTGAGCAGCCAGAGCAGCCCGGGGCGCCGGAAGACGAAGAGAGCCCCCTCCCGCACATCGCCCCACAGGCTCTTGCGCGGGCGGCCGGTCCCCGGGGCCAGGTCGTCCCGCCGGGGGGAGGGGATCTGGACAAAGGCGATCACCAGCGCCGAGAGGCCAAAGGTGATGGCATCGACCGCCGTGACCAGGGCGGTGCCGTCGGAAAGGCGGCCGAGGAGGGCGCCCACAGCGCCGAGGGAGCCCTCCCGCCCCATGCCCGGCAGGGCGATCATCGTCGCCGCCAGCATGGGCGCCAGGATCATGGCGAAGGAGTAGGTGGTCTGCATCATCCCGTTGGCCCGGGGCAGCAGCTTGTCGGGCACCAGCATCACGTACGAGGTGTCGAAGGCGGCGGAGTGGAAGGCGCCCACGATGGAGAGCAGCGCCAGGAGCGGCACCATGCTCCAGAGGGTGAGCGCCTGGTTCGCCACCAGCAGGGTGAGCGTGGTGGCGATCAGCGCCATGATCACATCCGACCAGAGCATTGTCTTGCGGCGGTCATACCGGTCGACGAAGGCCCCGGCGATAGGGGCCATGAAGACGTTGGGCAGGGCGAAGCTGATCGACATGGCCGAGAGGGCGAGCCCCAGCTCCGGCTTCTGCTCGGGGAGGGGGTAGAGGACGGTGGTCACCCAGACGGTGAGGGCGAAGAAGGCGACCATGGAGCCGATGGCGGAGATCGACTGGGTGATCCAGACGATCAGGAAGGTGCGAAAGCCGTTGGACGGCGTCTCGTAGGGCAAGGCGGAGTCCTCCTCTGCGTCGGGGTGCTCACTCTGGCTCGATGAAGGCGGAGAGGCGGGCGCTCAGCAACTCCATCCAGCCGGGGCGCAGGGAGTAGCGGACCTCCTCCTCCCACTCGCGGACGATCACCAGCCCTGCGGCCCGCAGCGCCACCATGTGGTGGTGGACAGTGGACTTGGCCAGCCCGGACCGCTCGGTCAGCTGGCTGAGGTTGAGCGGCTCTCGGGCCAGGAAGCGCAGGAGGCGGAGCCGGCTCCCGTCGGCGAGCGCCTGGGTGAGCCGGGTGAGGGCGACGGGCGGCTCATCCGGGTTCGCCACCGGCGGCTCCACCGGATAGAGTACGACCGTCAGATCCTTCCGCTTCAGCATCATGTTCCAGGGGCGCATGTGGTACTGGGGCACCAGCAGCACCTGCTTCAGGTCGGCCATCTCCAGGTAGAGACCGCTGGTCGCCTCCCCGATCAGCTCCGGGAGGGGGGTGACCGAGGCCTGCGCCCGCCGGGCCTCGGCGTCGGCCTTCAGGTGCTCCAGGATGGCGGGGTCCAGGTGGCGGAAGTATTCCTCGTTCCAGGTGTGCAGCTCCCGGATCAGCATCTCCCGCCAGGCGTCCAGGTCCACCGGCCAGTGGGTGCGGTCCTCCTCGGTGGTATACCGCACCAGCTGCTCGTAGATCTCACCGGGGGAGAGGGAGGCGAACCAGGCCAGAAAGCCCACCACCCCCTGCTCGGGCGACTGGTGGATCAGCGGGTAGAGCAGGTGGGAGAGGTGCCGCTCATCGATCGCCCGCAGGCGGGCCGTCACCTCCGGGCCCAGCCGCCTGGCGATGGCGGTGCCCCAGGCGGTCCCGAGATCGATCGTCTTCCAGCGCTGGCGGGCCACAAAGACCTCCAGGCTCAGCACCAGCTCGTAGGCCGGAGCTGATTCGATCACGACCGAATGTGGCATATCGTTCGACCTCCATCGAATTCACCTACATTCGATGATAATCGAACGCACTCCGTCTGGCAAGGGGGAACCTGGACTCATCCTTCCCGCCGCTCCGCATAAAGTGGAGAGGCGAAAGGGAGGGAAAGGCGTGTACGGATACTACACACCCGGGTCCGAAAACATGGTCTGCCAGCATATCGCCGACTGGAGCCGGCAGGTGCTCTCCTACATTGACAACCTGCGGGAGCGGGGGGTGCCCGCCGAGCGGCTGGAGAGCTGGCGGGAGCGCTTTGCGCGGCTGGAGAGCGAGGCGACGACCCTGCTCAACCCCTGGCACTGGGGGATGCAGGGGGCGGCAGCGGTCTCCGGACTGCTGGAGCAGGCACACGGCGCCCTGATGGACTTCACCCGGATGCTGGAGGAGCTGACCGGCAGCCGTCCATCCGCGGAGCGGCCGGAAGGGAGGGAGGAGAGGAGGCCGGTGGAGCCCCGTCAGATCAACCCGGTCCCCCCCGGCGAGCACCAGCTGCCCCCCCTGCCCTACCCGTATGACGCCCTGGAGCCGCACATCGACGAGCAGACGATGCGGCTGCACCACGACAAGCACCACAAGTCCTACGTGGAGGGGCTGAACAAGGCGGAGCGGAAGATGGCGGAGGCCCGGCGGACGGGTGACTTTGAGCTGATCAGGCACTGGGAACGGGAGGCGGCCTTCAACGGGGCGGGCCACTACCTGCACACGGTATTCTGGAACATCATGAGCCCGCAGGGCGGCGGTGAGCCCTCCGGCCTGGTGGCCGACCAGATCCGGCAGGACTTCGGCGACTTCAGCGCCTTCAAGCAGCACTTCTCCAGCGCGGCCGAGAAGGTGGAGGCGGTGGGCTGGGCCATCTGGGTCTGGTCCCCCCGGGCCAACCGGACCGAGATCCTGACCGCCGAGAAGCACCAGAACCTCTCCCAGTGGGAGGCGATCCCCTTGCTGCCGCTGGATGTCTGGGAGCACGCTTACTACCTCAAGTACCCCAACAACCGGAAGGCCTACATAGAAGCCTGGTGGAACGTGGTCAACTGGCCGGAGGTCGAACGGCGGCTGAAGGAGGCCCGCACCCTGGTCTGGCAGGCGCTCTAGGCCCCCGGAGACAGCAAGGCCGCCCCCGGTCTCGGGGGCGGCTCCACTCTGTTTGCGGCTGTCTGACCAGGACCCGTCTAGCTCTTGGGCTCCTGCGCCTTCCAGTTCTGCCACTTCTGCAGGATCTGGTCGGCCTGCTCCCGGGTGATCCGGCCGCTCTGCACGGCGGCATCCAGCCGGGCCTTCACCTCATCGAGGGTGGCGCCCTTCGGGAAGCCCTTCATGCCGCCCCGGCCGTGGGGGGCCTTATGGCCGCGGCCGAACCGCTTGGGGCCCTCCTTCAGACGGGTCGCCTCATCCGCCGTGATCCTGCCCTCAGCCGCCGCCTTGTCGATCAGGGCCTCAATCTCGGCCTTCAACTCCTGCATCCGGGCCTCGCGGAGGCTCCGGATCTCCCCCATCAGCGCCTGGACGCCGGGGGAGGCCTCGCTCGGCTTCAGCGGCTTCTCCACCGTAGCGGTGGCGGCGAAGGCGGCACCCGTGGCCAGCACGGCGGTCAGAACCGCTGCGCCAAGGGTGATCATCCACTTCTTCGAGATTCGCACGCTTCATCACTCCCTTCCTGAGATCCATCATGCCCGGAGAAGCTGAAGAATCCCTGAAGCGGGTGTAAACAAAGTGTGAACATTGGCCAGCCCGCTAGGTCGGGGTCGGGTAGCCCTCCTCGCCCTCGAAGTCCAGGTCGCGGTCGGTCACCTCATGCCGGGTGGTGATGCCCGCCTGGATCCGGTCCGGCAGCTGCTCGTTGTCGGTGACGGTGCCCCGAGGCCCGGCCTCGGCCAGGGTGAACTCCCGCTCGGCGCCCTCGACGGTGGCGGGGCGGTTGGCGCCCTCCGCCGTGAACTCGCCCTCGTTTCCGCCCACCCGCTGCACCCGCTGGGATGCCCGGTGTGCCCACAGCTCCCCGGGAGCCAGCTCCATCAGCTCATGCTGGGTGGCGGAGAGGGCGTTCCCTGGCTCCTTCCGCTCCCCTTTTCCGTCGGCCAGCCCCCGGTAGCGGGGGTCGATCCGGTTCCGGTCGGTCATGTGATCCCCTCCTGATGATAGTCTGCCCAACGGTGCAGCTTGGCTACCGAATCTTCTCCCACAGGTTGAGATCCTCGAAGGAGCCGCCGATGTGGGCGTGCCGGATCAGCCGTCCGCGATACTGGTAGCCGAGGCGATGCAGGACCAGGTTCATCCCATAGGAGTGCGCCCGGGCCATGGAGTAGACGCATTCGATCTGCTGCTCCGCCAGCCGCCCCTGCACGGCGTCGACCAGGGTGGCCATCAGCCCTTCGCCCCGGTGGTCGGGCAGCGTCGCACAGTTGGTGATCTCGGCGTTGGCGTTCTCCCGATCGATCTCTGCGGCGGCGGCGCTGGCGATCTGGCCATCGCCCGTCACGGCGAGCAGGAACAGACCGTCGCCCGACTCGATCAGCTCACGCACATAGGCCGGGTCGCTGAGGGGCGACGGATAGGTGGGGAAGACCCGGTCGTAGAGGGCGGCCAGCTCCTCGGCCTGAGCGGGACTGGCCTCGGCCATGCGGTACCCATCGGGCAGTTGGGCGGGATCCGCCCTCTCCTGCTCCAGGACCGACTGCAGCAGCGCTTGCTCCTCCTCCAGCCGGTCCCGCACCTGCCGTTCGGCGGAGAGGAAGTAGGACATGAAGTGGCCGGGCGCTCCGTGGAAGTAGCGGTGGGAGGAGGCTTCCAGGGCGAAGCCGCGGGTCAGAAACGCCTCCCAGTCGGAGCCGCGCGCCACCACGACCAGCTTGCCAAAGCGCTCCTGCCGGGCGGTGTCAATCAGCAGTTCCACCAGCGGGGCGATGTCGCCGTAGTACGCATAGGAGAGCAAGGTCAAGCGTTCGTTGCGCTGGTCGAACCGGAGCCAGGCCCGGAACTCGGGCCGCTCTACCTTGAGCGTGCGGGTTCTGCGAGCGGTGGTTGTCATGATACAGCACCCCTTTCCAGGGGTAGTCTGCCCCACGGAAAGGCCCGACCGGCGTCGGTCGGGCCTTCTGTATGGGTCCTATAGGGCTGCGATCCTTCGCTTCATGACATCCTTCCAGACCTGAGCGATGGCCGGCGTGGCGGAAAGAAGCCACTCCATCGCCTCCCGGTCCTGCCGCCGGTGGTGGAAGACCTGGTTGGCCTGCAGGACGGTCGCCGCCTGTGCATCCCGCTCCAGCAGCACCATTGGATCCCCCGCCTGGACGCGGCCCTCCTCGAGCACCCGCAGGTAGTAGCCGCTCAACCCGTTCGCCACAATCCGCTCCGTGACGCCGTTGATGCCGAACTTGCGGTCGATCTTGTAGCAGGGCACCCGGGGCTGCGCCACCTGGACCAGGGCGCTCCCCAGCCGGTAGATGTCGCCGATGTGGACGGCGGCCTCCGGCAGCCCCTCGACGGTCAGGTTCTCGCCGAAGGCCGAGGGGCCGAGGGTGCGGCCCAGCTCCTGCTCCCAGAAGGGGTAGTGGTCATAGGCGTAGACGCAGACCGCCTTGTCCGGGCCGCCGTGGTGCTCCAGGTCGGCCTGCTGGTCCCCCTCCAGGCCGAGCCTGCCCAGGTGGACGGGCCCGTCCAGCGGCTGCTTCTGGATGGCGGAGAGCACCTGGGTCCCCGCCAGCGGGGCGGGACGCCCGACGCTCACGTAGCGAACGGTCATGGGATGGCCTCCTTGCTCAAGGGCTGGATTCGATGGGCCTAAGCGCCGGGCAGGTTTTCCGCCTGCCGCATCCGAATCCTGCTCGTAGAGGTGATCGATCTTGTCGATGCAGGAGCGGCTGGCAGCCTATCTCGGTGGACCCGTGGAGGGGTTCCGTGTCATCTCCCCCGGCTGGGAGACGGAGGTATACGCCTTTGATCACGCCGGTGCCCCCCTGGTGATGCGCCTCTACCAGGGCCGGAACGTGCAGGGGCGGGCGGAGAACGAGTACCGGATGATGCGCTACCTGGGCCAACGGGGCTACCCGGTCCCCCGGGTCGACCGGTACGAGCCGGATCCGGCCCCCTCCGGCGGGCCGTTTCTGCTGATGGAGCGGGTGGAGGGGCGCCCGCTGGCCCACCTCTTTCGGGAGCAGCCCCACGAGCAGGTGATCGGCCGGCTCTGCGAGCTTCAGACCCGGCTCCACGCCATGGACTGGCGGGAGTTCCTGGGCCCCGACCGGGTCTGGCCGGACCTGGACGCCGCCCGCAGCATGTTTGAGATCGACCGGATGGCCGGGATGCTGCGGGAGATGGGGCTGCTGGAGCCGCTCCAGCCGCTGGTGGACTGGCTGGCGGAGCGGGGGCGGGGGGTCCGCCTCCGGCTGGCGCCGCTCCACGGCGACTTCCACTTCGAGAACGTCCTGGTCCGGCCGGACGGATCGGCGGCGGTGATCGACTGGGGGATCACCGGGCTGGGCGACCCGCGCTGCGACCTGGCCTATGCCTACATCCTTTTGACGACCGAGGGGAACGGCCGGGTAGGGGAGCAGTACCGGCAGATCTATGAGTCGATGGCCGGGCCGGTGGAGGACTTCGACTTCTTCGAGGCCTGGGCCTTAGGCTGGCGGCTCTCCATCACCCTGATTGTGCTGGTGCGGGGCTCGGCCGCCATCGGGCTGCGCCCCGGGCTGGAGGAGTTGATGCGGCAGCATCTCGGCTACCTCCGGCACGTGGCGGCGCTGCTCTCGGATCGAACCGGGCTGCGGCTGCCCGGTGTGGAGGCGCTGCTGGCCGACTAGGAACCGTGCGCGCCTTGCTTCCCGCCATACAATCCAGTATACTCTTCCTGTTACAGACCCCGTTATGCAGGGAGGAGAAGCAGCATGAGCACCCCGTCGAATCTGTGGCCCCACCAGGAAGCGAAGCGCATCGTTGAACGGTGGCCGCAGAAGGATAAATACATCCTGCAGACGGGCTTCGGCGCGTCCGGCCATCCGCACATGGGCACGATCGGCGAGATCGTCCGCACCTACTACGTGGCCATGGCCCTGAAGGATCTGGGCAAGGAGTCGGAGATCATCGTCTTCTCCGATGACATGGACGGCCTGCGCAAGGTGCCCTCCAACATCCCCGCCCCCTGGCTGGCGGAGCATCTGGGCAAGCCGGTCACCAGCATCCCGGACCCCTACGGCACCCACAAGTCCTTCGGCCATCACATGGATGCCGAACTGATCGAGATGATGCGGAAGACCGGCATCGCCGCCACCTTCAAGTCGGCCACCGACTGCTACAGCGACGGCACCTTCGATGAGGGCATCCGCCGGATGTTCAAGAACATGAAGGGGATCATGGATCTGGTTCTCCCGACCATGCGGCCGGAGAACCGGGAGGGCTGGTTCCCCTGGCTCCCCGTCTGCGAGAGCTGCGGCAAGGTCTACACCACCCGGGTGGAGGCGTACGACGCCGAGAACGTGACCGTCACCTACTCCTGCACCGGCTCCTTCCGGGATGTGCACGGCTGCGGCCACCGGGGTACCCAGAGCGCCCTGGGCGGCCGGGGCAAGTTCTTCTGGAAGGCCGACTGGGCCCTGCGCTGGTACGTCTTCGGCGTCAACTTCGAGATGCACGGCAAGGACCTGATCGACTCCGCCAAGCTCTCGGCCGACATCGTGAAGCTGATCGGCGGGAAGCCGCCGGTCAACATGGTCTACGAGCTCTTCCTGACCGAGGAGGGGCGCAAGATCTCCAAGTCGACCGGCGCCGGCATCTCCATGGAGAACTGGGGCCGCTGGGGCACCCAGGACTCGCTCAACCTGCTGATGTTCAAGAACCCCAAGCAGCAGAAGAAGCTGGGCACCGACTCGGTGATCCAGTACACCGACGAGACGCTGACCATGACCAAGGAGGACCCGCAGTACCGGTTCATCTACTACCACGGCGACCGGCCCGACCTGGGCGGGCTGCGCTACTCGGACATCATCAACCTGGTCAACGCCATCAGTGTCACCGATCCGGATCAGCTGCTGGAGTACCTGGGCCGCTCCTTCGGCCACGAGCGGATCCGGCAGAACGAGCCCTTCGTGCGGGAGCTGCTGGAGAAGGCGATCCACTACTACGAGGACTTCATCCTCCCCACCCGCGAGGTGCCGGAGCTGACCGACGAGCAGTGGGCGATGGTGGATGAGTTCGACCGGCTGATGGAGTCCACCGACGATGCGGATGCGATCCAGTCGGGGGTCTTTGAGATCGCCAAGAGCCGCGGCATGGCGCCCAAGGAGTTCTTCAAGGTGCTCTACGGCGTGCTGCTGGGGGCGGAGAGCGGCCCCCGGATCGGCGGATTCGTCAAGCTGGTCGGCAAGGACCGGATCCGCGAGTTGATCCACAAGGCCAAGGCGCAGGCCAACGCATAGAGATGGCGGGCTCCGGGGCAACACACCCCGGAGCCCTTCGCTTGGTCACAAGCCTGGATATGCCTCCCCTCGACGGCGAAGACTAACCGGTAGGAAGGTCGATCGAAGGAGGAGGAGCACCATGTGGCAGAGAGTCCTCGCCGCGGCGGCGATCGGGCTGATGCTGGCCGGTCCGGTCTCGGGGTGCGCCCGCCCGCAGCGGCAGCCGGAGCCACAGGCGTCGCCGGCTGAGCTGGGCGCCTCCGTCGCGCGGATCGCGGCGCTGGACAACGGAGCCGGTGAGACGGCCGCCGTGGTCTTCGACAACAACGCCCTGATCGCCCTGCAGTTGAACCTGGCCCAGCCCGGCGGGACCCATGGGCAGTCGGTGGCCGGGCCCACCAGCGCCAAGCCCGACAACAACCTGTCCGACCCCGGCAAGGGCGTGCCGCTCTCGGGCAGCGGCCCGGGCGGGAGCACCGGAGTGCTCCCCGCCAGGCCCGGGGGCGGCTTCAGCCCCGGCGGCACCGCCCCGGGGGGCTCGCCGGTCCGGACCCAGGCGGCTCCCAACGCCGCCGGCGGCCCGGCCACCGACGCCGGCACCAACACGCCCATCGCCTCGCCCGGCTCCCTGGGCATCACCCCGCTGGATATGATGCACCGGATCGCCAACCAGGTGAAGACCCGCATGCCGTCGATCAACGAGGTGCGCTTCGCCACCGCCCCGGCGGATGCCCGGCGGGTGGAGGCGATCGCCCGGGAGATCGCCGGCGGCGCCCCGCTGGACGGGTACCGGGCCGAGTTGGCCCAGCTGTTCCAGCGGGCGGTACCGGCCGGGGTGACCGAGTTCGACCCGATGCACCCGGCCCCGGCGAACAACTCCAGGGGGGCGCCGGGCCCGACCCCGCAGACCCCATCCTCGCCGTAGCCGCGAAGAGGCCGCCCCGGAAGGGCGGCCCTTGTCCTGTGAGGCTATTTCCGATCGCCGGGCGAGTCGTCCAGGGTGATCCCCTGCGACCGAAGGGCCAGCAGCACGGCGCCGTAAGCGGCGGTGTGGCGCGGGGACATGAACTGCACCTGCGGCCACTGGCTGCGGATTACCTGCTGCATGGGGAGGGTCAACAGGTTGCCGGCGGAGAAGACCGAGCCGGTCCCTGTGACGGGGATGGTGGTCATGCCCGACCAGTCAAGCCGCTGGAGCACGGCGGCGCCGGCCAGACCCAGCTCGCGCCCTGCCACCCGGAGCAACTCCCGGGCGATGCCGTCGCCCTCCTGGGCGGCCTCGATCACCATGCTGGTCAGCGAGGCGATCTCGGCCCGTCCGAGCGGGGCGGGGTCGCCGTAGACCAGGTTGATCAGGTCGGTCATCTTCTCGAGCATGAAGCGCTGGCGCAGCCGGTCGGCCAGGATGGTGGCGGGCCCCCGGCCGTCCTCGGCACGCAGGGCGGCGATCAGCGCCTTGCGGGCGATGTCGTAGCCGCTCCCCTCGTCGCCCAGGAGCGGTCCATAGCCGCCCGCCCGAGCCCGGTGGCCCTTGGCATCCTCGCCGAAGGCGATGGAGACGGTCTCCGCCATGATCACCACGCCCGGCTTGCCGTCTGTGGCGCCGGCCAGCGCCGCACAGGACTCGTGGTCCAGCTGGATGCGGCAGGTCAGGCCCAGGCTGGCGATCGCCCCGGCCATGATCTGGCGGTCGACCGGGCGGTCCACGCCGGCGAGGCCGAAGAAGGCGGCGGTGAGGGCGGGGCCCACCAGACCGGCATCCTCGATGGCGATCTGGGTAGCGGTCCGGATGGCGTTGGTTGCCGATGCAAGCCCGATCGTGTGCTGCGTCGCGGGACCGCTCTCTCCACGGCCGAGGACCCGTCCCTTCTCGTTGGCCACGAGAGCGACCGTCCTGGTGCCCCCACCTGCAACCCCCAAAACCCATACCATGATGATAGCCTCCCCGGTAGATTGACCACCGAAGAGAATTCTCCTATACTAAAACAATTCCTTCCCCGGGATATAAGGAATCAGGAGGCCTTGCTGCTGCCAACCAATAGGAGCAGCTCCAGGGGGCTGTCGGCGGGGAAGGTCTGCTCCCCGTTGGCCAGAATCCGCGTCAGGACGTACTTCTGACCCTGGTTGCGAATGCGGCTCAGGAACTCCTGCACATGGTTCCGGGAGCAGAACTTCATTACGAAGGCATCGGCCGCGGGGTGGGTAAGGCGGCTCTCCAGGATCAGCGTGTAGGCGAGGTCCTTGTCCTCATACTGTTCCAAACACTGGCTGCACATGAACACGGCGGTCACCTCCATCGCTTCGATCACATTCAACATAGTATACCTGACAGGCGCTGTCCAGAGGAAGCGTCCCCCCCGGAGAAATGGGGAGGTGTAGCACCATCGGACAGTCAGAATCAGTACGAAAGTACCAAGCAACTAGCAAAAAGGACGAAAAATTGGTGATAAACACCTTTAGAAAGTATCCGTGAGGCCGCCTTTGTGTTAAAATAGGGGAAAAGCTAGGGTTAAGGCGAGGAGTGTGACACCGTTGTCCAGCGCTATGCCTCATCAGGAGGATACCTCCACACGCCGCGAGATCATCAATATTCTTCGCACCGTAGGGCCGCTGACCGTTGGTGAGCTGGGCGAGCGCCTTGGGATCACCCACGTGGCGGTTCGGCGCCATCTTACCTCCCTGGAGCGGGATGGTCTGGTCACTTCGGTTCAGGAGCGGCTCCCCATGGGTCGGCCGACCCGAGTTTACTCCCTGACCGAGGCAGCGGACAGCCTGTTCCCGAAGAAGTACGGCGCCTTCACCCTGGAACTGCTAGACTTCATCAGCCAGCAGGGGGAGGATCTGGTGGAAGCCTTCTTCTCCCGCCGGGGGGCCTCCATGGTCGAGAAGTATGGGCCCGAGGTGACCACCGGCGGCTCGCTGGAGGAGCGGGTGGCCCGCCTGGCTGAGGTGCAGCAGGCCAACGGCTACCTGGCTGAATGGGAGAAGGCCGGCGACGAACTCCTGGTCCTCAAGGAGTTCAACTGCCCGGTGCACCAGGTCTCCAAGAAGTACCCGCACGCTTGCCACCACGAGCTTGAGTTCTTCAAGGCGGTGCTGGGCACCGACCAGGTGGAGCGTGTCGAGTGCATCGCCAAGGGTGGCCAGTGCTGCCGGTACACCATCAAGCCTGCGAACTGAATCGCCTGTGGATCGTGGAGCGCCGCCCGGGGAGACCGGGCCGGCGCTCTCTTCTGTTTGGCGGCTTCCGATGCCACAAATTAGAAAATAAGGGTTGACCAGGATTACGCCGGTGGGATATAATGGGTGGCGGAGTGGCTGGCTCGCTTGCTGAGAGCGAACGGAGGGTGGCCATGGAGATTGCAGCACTGTCAGACCTCCTCCGGCAGGGCCGGTTTGGTGAGTGTCAGGAGAGGGCCGAGAACCTGCTCCTGCGCGGCGGGCTGGACCAGAAGGGGCGGGCTGCGGTCTACCTGGCCCTCAGCCGCAGCCTCTCATCGGTTCACGCCAACCAGGAGGCGCTCGGTCCTGCAGAACTGGCCGTCCACTACGCCCGTGACAGCGGTGACAACGATCTGCTGGGCCGCGCCATCTGCCACTCTGCCTATGCCTACCACGAAAATCGGCTCTACAAGCGGGCTGCGGCCCGTCTGGCCGAGTATTTCTACTACTACTCACTCTACAAGCAAGCCCGGTCACTCGAGGGTTGGGTTCTCTTCAACATGGCCGTCTTTTACCGGGCGATGGGCCGGGGGAGCAAGGCCCTCGAGTACTATGCCAAGGCCTATCGGTGGAGCCTGTCGGAGGGGAGCTCGCCCCAGCAGGTGGAGAAGTGCAGGGCCAACCTCACCTGGCAGCTTCTCAGGCTGGGGGATATCGGATCGGCGGAGCTCCTCCTGCAGGGCTCGGAGGAGTACCTGCTCCAGTTTCCCAACGATCTGGACGCCCGCTCCCGCCATTGGAACAACCTTGCCTTTCACGCCTTCATGGCCGGCGCTCACCAGCAGGCGATGGAGATGGCAGCGAGGGTTCTCGGGCTGCAGGGGGTGAGCCCCCTGCGCAAGGCCTATGCCTGCCTTACCCTGCATTTCACCGCCCGAGCCCTGGGCAGGGAACGGGTGGCGGCCGGCATGGCGGTGCTCGCGCGCATCCAGGCCAGCGTGGCACGGCGGCCCGATCTGGAGGAGGAGGCGACGCGCGCCCTCCTGCAGATGCGTCAAGAGAAGGAGGGGCTCCCCCTCATGGAAGACCTGTTCGCCCAGTTGGGACTGACCAAACGCCCCCGCCAGGACGGCCCCGAACCGTTGCCCCCAGACCCGCCCCCAAGCCAAGGAGAGCCCACGGTGGGCCCGAGGGAGTAATGTCCGTGTAACCACCATGGTGCGGTGCTTCGCACCAGCACCACCCATGAAAAGGGTACGAACCCCATCATTGTCCATGTTCTGTCTTCATCCGTGTAATCCGTGTAATCCGTGGCCGTCATTTTCAGGGGAATCCGTGTAATCAACGGCAAGATACGGAGCAGGAGAGGATTCCCCTGCTCCGTTTCCGCGCGCCGAAAGGACATTCACGATAAAAAAGCGAATGACGGAAATGGCCACGCTGTGGCATTTTTCGTCACACGAGAGAAGAGTAACTACCTGAGTAGTCACTATTACCCACCGGCAGGTGAACTCATGCAGGCCCGATCGCTCCTATTCGATCTGTGGGGCGACTATATTCAGCATGTGGGGGGCGAGGTCTGGGCCTCCACCCTTGTGCATTACGTCGCCCCCTTTGGCGTCACTGAGGTTGCCCTGCGCCAGGCGCTCTCCCGCATGACCCGCCAGGGCTGGCTGGAGGCCCGCAAGGTGGGGGGGCGCACCTGCTACTCCCTCACCCCCCGGGGCCGGCGGCGGATCGTCGAGGCCTCCCGGCGGGTCTACCACCCCGAGGACCGCCCGTGGGACGGTCAGTGGTGCATCCTGGTCTACTCGATTCCGGAGCCGATGCGCTCCCGGCGAGATGACCTGCGCAAGGAGCTGGTCTGGACCGGGTTTGCCCACCTATCCCCCGGGACCTGGATCTCGCCCAACCCGCTGGAGGAGGCAGCTCGGGAGCTGATCCACCGCTATGGCATGGAGCCGTACACCACCCTCTTCACCGCCCGCCACCAGGGGCCGACGACACCCCGGGAGCTGGTGGAGCGCTGCTGGGACCTCGCTGCCATCCAGGCGAGCTACGATCGCTTCATCGGCCAATGGGGGCCCCGACTGGCCGCCGGTGTGGCCGCCATGTCCGATGCGGAGCGGTTTGTGGAGCAGATTCAGCTGGTCCACGACTACCGCAAGTTCCTCTTCGTCGATCCGGGCCTGCCCGGGGAGCTGCTGCCCGATCCGTGGCGTGGGGACGCCGCTCGGCAGCTGTTCCAGGAGTACTATGCGCTGTTGTCACCTGGAGCGAAACGCTTCATGGATAGACACTTTGAGCCAACACGTTAGATGGAGGGTGTGGGGGAGATGTTCAAGTTAGTGGTTCTGTATCGGAAACCCGAGATCCCGATCGCCGAGTTCGAGGCCAAGTACGCCGAGCACATGGCGCTGATCGCCAAGGTGCCGGGGCTGCGCAAGGCGGAGGTCGCGCGGTTTACGGAGGCACCGTGGGGGCAGCCGGACTACTTCCAGATCGCGGAGCTGACCTTTGACGACAAGAAGGCGCTGGACGCCGCTCTGCACTCCCCTGAGATGGGGGCCGCGGGCCAGCAGCTCCGCACCTTTGCCAAGGGGCTCTTCACCATGTACTACGCTGAGGTCAAGGAAGGTTAGTCATTGGAGGAGGGGGGAGGCTCCTGTGTCCTACGAACAGATCCTGGTCTTCCGAGAGGGGGCCGTCGGACGGGTTCAGCTCAACCGCCCGCAGGTCCTGAACGCCCTGAACTCGACCCTGATGGCCGAACTGGTCGATGCGTTCCGCACCTTTGAGGCCGATCCGGAGATCCGCTGCCTGCTGCTCCATGGCAACGAGCGGGCCTTTGGCGCCGGCGCCGATATCAAGGAGATGGTCGACCAGGGCGCCATTGAGATGTACACCCGGGACTATATCACCCTGTGGGACCAGGTCTACCAGACCAAGAAGCCGATCGTCGCTGCGGTGAGCGGCTTCTGCCTCGGAGGCGCTGCCGAGCTGGCGATGATCTGCGATATCATCGTCGCCTCCGAGACGGCCCGGTTTGGGCAGCCCGAGATCAACATCGGCGTCATCCCCGGGGCGGGCGGGACTCAGCGGCTCACCCGGGCGGTGGGAAAGTCCCTGGCGATGGAGATGGTGCTGACAGGCCGGATGATCACCGCCGAGGAGGCGAAGGCGGCCGGGCTGGTAAGCCGGGTGGTGCCGGTGGAATTCTATCTGAGCGAGGCCCAGAAGGTGGCGAACGAGATCGCTTCCAAGTCGCCGGTGGCCGTGCGGCTGGGGAAGGAGGCGATCCTGAACGCCTACGAGACCAGCCTGACCGGCGGCGTCCAACTGGAGCGCCGGCTCTTTGCCATGGCTTTCGCCTCGGAGGATCAGAAAGAGGGCATGCGGGCGTTCACCGAGAAGCGGCGCCCGGAGTGGAAGGGGAGGTAAGCCTTGTCATACGAGACGATCCTGTACACCGTGGATGAGGCGGGTGTCTGCACCATCACCCTGAACCGGCCGGATAAGCTGAACGCCTTCAACAGCACCCAGCACAAGGAGTTCATTGAGGCGCTCAGCCGGGCCGAGAAGGAGAGCGGCGTCCGCTGCGTGGTGATCACCGGGGCGGGACGCGGCTTCTGTGCCGGGCAGGACCTGGATGCGGTGGGCAAGGGGCCGATCGGCGAGGTGGTCCGCAAGTTCTACAACACCTGGATCACCAAGCTCCGCACCATGGAGAAGCCGGTCCTGGCGGCGGTCAACGGCGTTGCTGCCGGCGCGGGCTGCAGCCTGGCCCTGGCCTGCGACCTGATCATCATGTCGGAGAAGGCCTCCTATGTGCAGGCCTTCGTGAAGATCGGCCTGGTCCCCGACTCCGGTGCCTCCTACTTCCTGCCCCGCCTGATCGGCTACCACAAGGCGATGGAACTGGCGCTCTTCGGCGACAAGGTGAGCGCCCAGGAGGCCCTGGCGCTGGGGCTGTGCAACCGGGTGGCGCCCGAGGCCGAGTTCAGCGAGATGGTCAGCGCCTGGGCGCAGCGGCTGGCGAAGGGCCCGCGCTCCATGGGCTGGATCAAGCGGCAGTTCACTCGCGGCCTGGACCGGCCGCTCTCCGAGATCCTGGAGTTGGAGGCGTACATGCAGGAGGCGGCCGGCAACAGCGCAGACGCCAAGGAGGGTATTGCCGCATTCCTTGAGAAGCGGGAAGCGAAGTTCACCGGGAGGTAGGTCTTGTGAGACGGATCGGCGTGGTCGGCGCGGGAACCATGGGAGCGGGGATCGCCCAGGTAGCAGCACAGGCAGGTTACGATGTTCTCCTGTACGACATCGGTCCCGCCCCCTTGGAGGCGGCGCTGGGGCGCATGCGGTCAGGACTGGAGCGCCAGGTTCAGCGCGGGAAGCTGAGCCAGGAGGAGCTCTCGGCCATCATGGGCCGCATCTCCACCACGACCACGCTGGGGGAGTTCGCCGACGTGGACTTCGTCATCGAGGCGGCCCCCGAGGTGCTGGACCTGAAGCGGGAGAGCTTCGACGTTCTCGACAAGATCTGCCGGCCCGACGTGATCCTGGCGACCAACACCTCCTCCCTCTCGGTGACCCAGATCGGTGCGCTGACGGAGCGGCAGGAGCGGGTGGTCGGGATGCACTTCTTCAACCCCGTACCGGTGATGAAGCTGGTGGAGGTGGTGGAGGGGGCTGAGACCAGCGAGGAGACGATGGCGGCCACCATCGCCCTGGCTGAGGCGATGGGTAAGACGCCGATCCGAGCCAAGGACACCCCCGGCTTCGTGGTCAACCGGATCGCCCGCCCCTTCCCCGGCGAGGCCCTGCGGCTGCTGGGCGACAACGTGGCGGGGGTGCAGCAGATCGACCGGATCGCCCGGCTGGCCGGCGGCTTCCGCATCGGCCCCTTCGAGCTGATGGACCTGGTCGGGATGGATATCAACTTCGCCGTCAACAAGTCGGTCTTCGAGCAGTTCTTCCAGGAGCCCCGCTTCCGTCCGCACCCGCTCCAGGAGCGGATGGTGAAGGCGAACCGGCTGGGGCGGAAGACCGGCCAGGGCTGGTATCGGTATGAGGGCGATGAGATCATCAACGGGCCCCAGCCGGCCCAGTTCTTCGGCAAGCCCGGCCCCCGGCTGGAGCGGGTGAAGGGCGTGGCGGTGCTCGGCGCCCCGGACGTGGCCGAACTGGTGGAGCAGGCAGGCTACCGGCTGGAGGACTGCTGCAGCGATGCGGACCTGGTGGTGATCGGCGATCCGGAGCTGCTGGTAGGGCGCAACTTCCGGCCGGAGGTGCTGGTCCTGGTGGAGGCCTCTGCCCTCTCCACCACCGAGATCGCCGCCTCCCTCCCGCACCCGGAGCGGGTGGTGGGGTACAGCGGCGTCCCCAACATGGCGCGGCGAATCCTGGTGGAGGTGGCGCCGGGGCTCAAGACCAGGCCGGAGGCCTGGCAGATGGCCGCCCGGTTCATCCAATCGCTCGGCCGGGACGTGGAGGTGGTCCACGACGGGCCGGGGCTGGTGGCGGCCCGGATCATCGCCTGTCTGATCAACGAGGCGGCCTTCGCCCTGCAGGAGGGGATCGCCAGCGTGGAGGGCATCGACACCGCCATGCGGCTGGGGGTCAACTACCCAAAAGGCCCGCTGGAATGGGCGGACGAGATCGGGCCCGACGTGGTCCTGCGGATTCTGGAAGGGCTCCACCAGCAGACCGGGGAGGATCGATACCGCCCCTCTCCCTACCTGCGCAAGCTGGTGGCGGCGGGTGCCAACTTCTACGACCTGGTGGGCGAACACTGAGAAGCAAGGGCGCTGCCGAAGATGGCAGCGCCCTCAGGCTGATGATAAGATGGTTCGAACAAGTTCACAGGCAACCACCAGCCGGACCCCAAAATGAGGTCCGTCTGGTGTATAATGGAAACCGAGCCCCGCGGCCAGTGTCCCCGAAAGGGGGTGCTTGTCGATGAAGATCACCATCGAGCTGACGTTCGCATCGTTTATCTCGGTCGTGCTGATCCTCGCGACCTTCGCACTCGCCGCTATTCGGTAGCGGTAGCTGACCACAGTTACATGATCAGCGGCCGTCGATCTCAGAAATGGGACGGCGGCGTGGGCTCCCAGGCGCTCGTTCACGCGGGCGCCTGGTTTTATTCTTCCCGAAATCGCACGCAAGCAAACGGCCCGATATTGGCGGACACGCACAAAAGGATTCCGTAATGCGTGGACACGAAGACACCACGATAGGCATTGTCAGCAACCTCAGGGCGCTGCCGAAGATGGCAGCGCCCTTTCACGTGCTTCGGGGACGGATCTAGACCAGCAGGGCCAGCAGCTTGTAGACCAACCAGGCGACGGTCGCGCAGCCCGGCAGGGTAAGAATCCAGGCGTAGAGGATCTTGTTGGCGATCCCCCATCGCACCGCCCCGGTCCGCCTGGCCAGCCCCACGCCGATGATCGAGCCGGTGATGGTGTGGGTGGAGCTGACGGGAATGCCCACCCGGGCGGCGATCAGCAGGAAGGTGGCGGCGGCCGTCTCCGCCGCGAAGCCGTGGACCGGCTGGAGCCGGAGCATCTTCATCCCCAGGGTCTTGATCACGCCCCAGCCGCCGACCATGGTGCCCAGGCCCATGGCCGCAGCCGCTGCAACCACCACCCAGGTGGGAACGGCGAGGCTGGAGACGTAGCCGCCGGCAAAGAGCGCCAGGGTGATGATGCCCATCACCTTCTGGGCGTCGCCCGAGCCGTGGGAGAAGGAGACGAAGGCGACCGAGAGCAGCTGCAGCCGCTTGAACCAGGCGGTGACCGAGGCGGGCGCCTGGTTGCGCATGAGGAGGTTGATGGTCTGCATGCAGAGCCAGCCCAACAGGGCGCCCAGGACCGGGGAGAGCAGCATCGCCAGGAGGACGGTGCGAATGCCCCCGGCGTTGACGATCGCCCAGCCGCCCTTGGCCACGGCCCCACCGATCAACCCGCCGATCAGGGCGTGGGAGGCGGAGATGGGGAGGCCCGCCAGCGTCATGACGGTGTTCCAGGCGATCCCGGCGACCAGGGTGGCCAGAATCACCAACTGGTTGACCTGCGTCGGATCCACCAGCCCGCCGCCCACGGTCTTCGCCACCGCATCGCTGTAGAAGGCACCCACCACGTTGAGGGCTGCCGCCAGCAGCACCGCCTGGAGGGGGGATAGCACCCGGGTCGAGACCACGGTCGCGATGGAGTTGGCAGCGTCATTCCACCCATTCGTAAAATCGAAGATCAGTGCGAAGACGACGACCACCCAGATTATCCAATCAGGCATGTTTCATGATGACTCCTTCCAGGGTATTGGCGACCGCCTCCACCTGGTCGGTGGCATCCTCCAGCGTCTCGTAGATCTCCTTCATGGTAATGAACCGGACCGGGTTGGCCTGGGCCTGCTCGAACAGCTCGGAGAGCGCCATGCGGAGCTGCTCGTCGCCATGGTTCTCCAGCACGTTGATCTGGAAGGCCCGCTCCCGAATCTGGAGCAGCTTGCCTCCGGCCAGCAGGTCGATCGCCGCCACCAGCTCAGTCGCCTGGGCCCGCAGGATCTGGGCGAAGGACTTCAGGTGCCGGTCGGTCTCCTGCACCTTGTAGATCCCGATGCGGGCCGCTGCCGCCTCCATGGCATCCACCACGGAGTCGATGGCGACGCCCAGGCCGGCCAGGTCCTCCCGCTCGAGCGGGGTGACGAAGGACCGGTTAATCAGGCTGAACAGGTTGTGGGTATGGTCATCACCCTTGGATTCCAGGTCTTTGATGGCGGGCCCAAGCTCCGCGAAGAGCCTGGGATTCTCCAGGAGCTTGCTCAGCAGGGCCGCCGTCTCTACGGCGTTCTCCGCCGCCTGCCGCAGAATCTGATAGAACTGCTGGTCCTTTGAGTTACCGAATAACAAAGAGAAAAACTCCTCTCACTTCGACTGTATCGGCCATTAACACTCTCTTAACATACGTCGGGAGCCGAAACAATCCTGCTGAGGGATCATCCTTGGGCTCAGTTCGGGCGGCGGCCCCGCTGCCCAGGGGGGCAAAAAGAGAAAGCAGGCCAGAACGGCCTGCCTTGGTCGCGTTGTGAAATCTCCAGCCCTGCCGGTGGCTCCATGGGTTACCCACCTAACTTACGCAAGAGCCAGAAGAGCAGGGTAAGGCCCAGGCTGAGCAGCAGGCTGGTCATGAGGGGGAAGAAGAAGGTGAAATTCCCCCGCTGGATCACAATGTCCCCGGGCAACCGGCCCAGGCCCGGCAGGAACCGCTCCACCAGCCAGAGCACCCCGCCCGCCAGGAGGAGCAGGGCGCCGATCATCATCAGCGTCCGTCCCATATGGTCTGACCTCCTAGTACTCATACTCCATGAAGCGCCGCTCGGCCAACGCCCCGGTCGCCCTGCCCAGCAGCCAGGCCTCCACCGCCAGCAGCACCAGCAGGCCGGGCAGCAGGAGCGGGCGGGCGAGCCAGAAGATCAGCGCCGCTGCCAGGCCGGTGAGACCGCCGAGCATCAGGTTGAGCAGCATGGCGAAGACGCCGTTGATATTCGCCTTCATCGCCTGCTGCGGATCGGTCCAGGTGAGATTGGGCCGGATCACGTCGATCAGCAGGCCGCTGTAGCTGTTGACCAGGGCGGTCAACACCCCGCCCACCAGCACCACCGCCAGGTTGAGCGGTGTCACCAGCCGGAACCAGATCACCACCCCGACGATCACCGCCAGGTTGAGCAGGTTGAAGAGCAGGCTGTGCAGCAGTTTGGCCATCACCTGAAGCCGTGGCGCCACCGGCAGCGACCGGCTGATCCAGAACCAGCGCCCCTCCCGGCTGATGGCCGACGAGGCGACGGTGGAAAGCGAGTTGATGAAGAGCGCCACCCCGAGAATCAGCACAGGCACCCAGGGGAGGTGCGCGTACCGGGAGAGGTCGCTCCCCTCCTCCAGCGGCCCACCGGCCTGGGTCAGCGGCAGTATGGTGAAGAAGGGGACCATCAGCGGCGGCAGAATGGCCGCCATCAGGAAGGAGGGGTTCCGGTTGAGCAGCCGGACCTCCCGCAGGAAGATGGCCCAGAGTGGGCTCTGCACCCGCTCGGTCTCCTTTGTCAGCTCCTCACGGGTGAGCCTCCGGCCCGATGACCGGGTCTCCTCGCTGCCGATCAGTCCGCCGAAGAAGGTCCGCTCTGCCACCGAAATCAGCAGGTAGAGGGCGACCCCGACCACGCCGACGTAGAGCAGGAAGGGGGGGATGCCCAGCGAGAGCGCATCGGCTCGCAGCGCCTCGGTGGCCCAGTTGGAGGTGAACATGAAGCGGTTGACCGAGTTGATCAGGGGGATCTGGTTGGTGACCAGGTCCTCCACCTGGAGGCGGCCCTGCTGCATGCGGCTGAAGAACTGAAAGGTGAGCGCCAGCCCGATGCCCAGCAAGGCGCCGAGGACCCGGACCACGTCCCGGTTGCGCCGGAGGTTGGTCACCCGCATCATCACCATGGTGAAGAGGGAGGCCACCACCAGGGGCACCACCGGCAGGAGCAGGTAGATCACCAGCGCAAAGGGGAGGTAGAGCGGGCCCACGTCGGCGAAGAGCCCGTACACCAAAAAGGCCGGGAGGACCACCGGGCCCATGGTCAGGTACTCGCCCAGCAGGACCCCAATGAACTTGGCCAGGACGATCTCCCCCGGGCGGATCGGCAGGGGGAGCAGGATCTTGAGATCCTTGCTGAAGTAGAAGACGGAGATGACGTAGAGCACGCCGAAGGCCAGGCAGATCAGCTGGCCGGCGCTCAGCGCCAGGGTCAGCATGGTGTGGGCCTGGTCGACCATCCGCAGTTGGACATAGAGCGCCGCCCATCCGACGGTGAACATGATCACCATCGGGATGAAGCCGAGGGCAAAGAGGGGGAGGATCAGCAGCCCCCATTTGGAGTTGGTGCCGGTCATCCGCTCAAGCGAGGTGCGCAGGCTCGTCTTGAACTGGACCTTCAGCAGGGGCCAGAGGTGGCTTCTCATTTGTCAGTCAGCTCCAGGAAGATCTTCTCCAGGGTTTCGCCATCCTGACCCTTGCGCAGTTCGTCCACGGTCCCCTGGGCAATGATTTTTCCATTGTTGATAATCGCCACCCGGTCGCAGAGCCGCTCGGCCACCTCCAGGACGTGGGTGGAGAAGAAGAGGGTATTGCCCTTGCGAGTATGTTCCATCATGAGCTCCTTGAGCTTATGGGAGGATCGGGGGTCGAGTCCGACCATCGGCTCGTCAAGCACCCAGACCGGGGGGTTGTGCAGCAGGGCGGCCATCAGCACCAGCTTCTGCTGCATCCCGTGGGAGTAGCCGCTGATCCGGTCGGAGAGCGCCCCCGTCAGCTCGAAGATCGAGCCGAACCGCTCGATGCGCTCCTGCCGGTCCCGGGGGCTGACCCCGTACACATCGCCGATGAAGTTGAGGTACTCCAGGCCGGTCAGCCGGTCGTAGACCTCGGGGGTGTCGGGCACGAAGGCGATCTGCCGCTTGGCCTCCAGGGTCTGCTTGACCACATCGTACCCGTTGACCAGCACGCTCCCCGAATCGGGTCGGTGCAGGCCCACGATCATCTTGATCGTCGTCGTCTTGCCGGCGCCGTTCGGCCCCAGAAAACCAAAGATCTCACCGGGCCGAACGCTGAGGCTCAGGTTGTCGACAGCCTTCTTCGTACTGCCGCTGTAGCTTTTCGAGACGTTGATGACCTCAATCATGGGTTGCCCTCCCATCGCGGGGTACGAACTCTCATTCTGCTTGTATTCGGACGAATCCTCCACATCCCCTTTCCACGTGAAAACGTGGTATGCTTGATACGTATCTTCAAAAGGGGGAATGAAGATGCGGGGAGTTGTGGTGATCGATGCGCTCCGGACGCCCATCGGGCGCTACGGCGGTGCATTGAAGGACGTCCGTCCTGATGACCTCGCGGCAACGGTGATCCGTTCGCTCCTGGATCGGAATCCAGCGGTCAACCCGAACGAGATCGAAGATGTGATCTTCGGCGCCGCCAATCAGGCGGGCGAGGACAACCGGAACGTGGCCCGCATGGCGGCGTTGCTGGCCGGTCTGCCCATCACCGTGGCGGGGGCGACGGTGAACCGGCTCTGCGGCTCGGGGCTGGAGGCGGTCAACCAGGCGGCCCGAGCGATCATGGCGGGGGATGGCGACATCTACATCGCGGGTGGCACCGAATCGATGACCCGGGCGCCCTTCGTCATGGCCAAGCATGGCGAGGCCTGGGAGCGGAAGACCGAGATCTATGATACGACCATCGGCTGGCGCTTTACCAACCCGAAGCTGGCCGAGCGGTATTATCCCTACAGCATGGGGGAGACGGCGGAGAATGTGGCCGCCCAGTGGGGCATCAGCCGGGAGGAGCAGGACCGCTTCGCCCTGCAGAGCCAGCAGCGGGCTGTGGCCGCCCAGGCCGCCGGCCGCTTCGCCGACGAGATCGTTCCGGTGCTGGTGCCGCAGCGCAAGGGGGAGCCGCTCCGGGTGGAGGTGGATGAGCACCCCCGCCCCGATGTGACCCTGGAGAGGCTGGCCAAGCTGCCGCCCGCCTTCAAGAAGGACGGCACGGTGACGGCGGGCAACTCCTCGGGCATCAACGACGGCGCCGCCGCTGTTCTGTTGATGTCGGAGGAGCGGGCGGAGGCCCTCGGGCTGAAGCCGCTGGCCCGGATTCGCTCCATGGCGGTGGCGGGGGTCGACCCTGCCTGCATGGGGGTGGGGCCGGTGCCGGCGACCCGCAAGGCGCTGCAGCGGGCCGGGCTGGAGGTTGCCGATCTGGATCTGATCGAGCTGAACGAGGCCTTTGCGGCCCAGTCTCTGGCCTGCATCCGCGATCTGGAACTGGATCAAGCTAAGGTGAATGTCAACGGTGGAGCGATCGCCCTGGGGCACCCGCTGGGCTGCTCGGGCGCTCGGATTCTGACGACGCTGGTCCACGAGCTGAAGCGGCGGGGCGGGCGGTATGGCCTGGCCACCATGTGCATCGGCGTCGGGCAGGGTATCGCGACCGTGGTGGAGCGGGTCTGACCTGGACGGAGTTTTTGGAACAGAGGTGTCTCACGTGGATTTCACGAACCTGCACGCCTTGAAGCGGTTTGACCCGGAGAAGTACCAGAAGATCCTGCTGCTGGAGTCGCCCCAGAGCGCTCTTGACGTCTACTGCCTCCTGCCTGGTCAGAGCCAGAAGCTTCACGCCCACCACGGCACCGACAAGTACTATCTCATCTGGGAGGGGCGGGCCACGGTCCAGATCGGCGAGGAGATCCGTGAGCTGGGGCCCGGTGAAGCGGCGATCGCTCGGGCCGATGTGCCGCACGGCATTGCCAACCATGGAACCGAGCCGGTCCTGGCCGTCGTCTTCCGCACCTTGAAGCCATAGTCTTGCAGGGAGGGGAGGGACTGGCGGTGCAGCACCCCATGCGTGAGCAAATCAAACTGGAGAGCCCGTGGCAGGCGACGCTGAACGGAACCGACTCCGCCAGCCTCTTCATTCCGGGCTCCTGGTCTGGCCGTCGACTGGTGTTGAAGCCGGCCCCCGGTGTGAGTTGGAGCAGCGTCCGGACCGAGGCGGGGGAGGCGGTGAAGGCGGCCGACGGGTGGCAGCTGACCGACCTGGTAGAGCCCGGCAGCTGGCAGACCGTCTGGGTGGAGGGCGGCTCCATCGCCGGTGCTCTGGTGGAGGCGAGCGAGCCTCTTCACATTACCAGGCTGGAGGCCTGGTATGATCCGCCCGAGACGCTCTCGATGCGGGTCCGGTTAGCCAAGTCTCCGTCGGCCACGGGCCGCAAGGGCCTGATCACCCTGCTCTTCACCCTGACCGACGAGCGGGGGGAGCAGGTCGGCCGGCAGGAGGTGGTGGTGGGGGCGAAGACGGCGGAGTTGGCGGTCGCCATGATGCTCCCGCGGAAGCCCCACGGCCGCTGCCGGCTGAAGGCGGCGCTCTGCCTGGACCAACAGGTGATCGATGACGCCCGGATCGAGTTGGAGGGGTTCGAGTAGGGCAGTTCGGCCCTGCCGCCCGGAGAGGCGGCAGGGCCTTCCCCGTGCCGACGAGCCGGGCGAGGGCCGACTTCCTTGAGGGGTGGAGTATCCTTTCCGCCTGGAACCAGTCCAAATCATAGGTGCACGAGCAGCGAGCCCCGGTCGGCACCGCGAGGGTTTGCAGGGCGTGTTACAATAGGGGAAACAGGGGGGTGAGGGCGTGGACCCATGGTCTTCCGCCTTGATTGCAGCACTGGACAAGGTGCGCCCGGCGGTGGTGCATGTCTATGCAGCGACGCCGAAGAACGGGCAGGTCGCCCTGGGAACGGGCGTTGTGCTCGATCACTACCACATCATCACCAGCGCCCAGGTGGTCGCCATGGATGATGAGGTGACGGTCAAGACGGCGGATGGGAAGCGCCGTCCGGCGACCTGTATTGGAATCGATCCGCTCTACTTCCTGGCGATCCTCAAGGTGGAGGAGCGACTCCCCGTGGAGCCGCCCACCTTTGCGCCCGACGGCACCACACCGGTCGGCCTTCACGTCTTCTCCGTGGGCTACGCCCTCGGCTACGAACATACAGCAGCCACCGGCGTGATCTCCAGCAGCGAGCGTACCATCTACCGCCCGCGGTCCAAGGGTCGGGGCAACCTCCCGGTCGACGGCCTGCTGATCACCAACGCCGCCATTCACCCGGGAAACACCGGCGGCCCGTTGGTCGACCTGGAGGGCCGGGTGGTGGGGATCAACGGCCTCCCGTGGCAGGGCGGTATGTACCTGGCGCTCCAGGCGTCGGTGGCGGCCCGGGTGGCGAGCCAGATCATTGACTACGGCTATGCCATACACCCCTGGCTCGGCTTCTCGGGCGAGGTGGACGTGATCGACAGCATCTGGGTCGACCTCCTCAACCTGCCCACCGATCGGGGACTGGTGGTCCAGTACGTCCAGTCGGGCGGCCCCGGCCAGCGGGCCGGCATCCAGGAGATGGACATGGTGATGGCGGTGGATGACCGCCAGCCGGTCACCAACGGTGGGGTGATTCGCAAGGTGCTGGCCTCCCGGAAGTACGGGGATCGGGTTCCCCTGACCGTCCTGCGGCAGGGGGAACTGATGGTGCTGCAGCTGCCGGTGGAGGAGATCCCCGGCCTGCGGGACCTGGCCACTGAGGACGATGAGGAGTCTCACTTGCCAGAGGGCGAAGAGGATTAGGGCATACGTGGAGCGGACCACCCGCCTTGGGTGGTCCGCCCTTCGCTTATCGCAGGTCCCTCAGGGTGAAGCGGAACTCGATCGTCTTGCCGCTGGCCAGTTCCACGGTGATCAGCATGTCGTCGGCGGGGTTCATCTTGCTGCTGTCGAACCGCACAGCCGAGGTGCCGACCACCACGCGGCCGTCCTCGCTGCTGGTGTAGGTGGGCATGTGGGAGAGGCCGCCCTGCACCCGGGCCTTGCCCTCCTGGCTCATGTAGTACTTGGCGCCCTTCAGGAAGTCGGGCTGGTCGCTGTTGATCTGGAACTGGATCTCGATCCGGTTGTGGATCTCCTCGGCCACGGCCTGCTGGAAGCCCACGCCCGGGTTGAAGCCGAAGTCGTAGGCCGACATGATCCGCCGGGCCACGTACAGGTACTCGGTGAAGAGGATGGCGTAATTGGAGCCGCTGACCGCCAGATAATCCTGGTTCAGGTCGACCCAGCCGGTCGCCCACTCGCGGCCGAATTCAGCGGCCTCCTGGATCTGGCTGGCGGAGAGGCCGATCAGGATGCCGCCCTCCTCCACACCCTGCTCCTCGGCGATCTTGCGAAGCTCATCCTGGGAGGCGAGGGTAATGGTCGTCACCAGCAGCTGCCCCTGGCGCCGGACGGTGATCTTCACCTTGTTCCCCGGCTTCTTGGTCGCCAGGAAGGCGTAGACGTCGTCGCTGGTGGAGATGGGGGTGTCGTCGAGCTTGATCAGCTTATCCCCTGGCTGCAGGGCGGTCATGCCCGCCGGGCCGTCGGGGACGATGCCGGCGATGGTGACGCCCTCGGCGTCCGGCACGCCAAAGTAGGCCTCCCAGCCCTCATCCAGATGGATGCCCATCACTGCCCGCTCCACCTTGCCCTCCTTCAGGAGGGTCTCGGCGATCTGGATAGCGGTGTTGCTCGGAATGGCGAAGCCGAGCCCCTCCACGCCGATGTCGGCCATCTTGGCCGAGTTGATGCCGATCACCTCGCCCTTCATATTGAAGAGCGGGCCGCCCGAGTTGCCCGGGTTGATTGGCGCATCGGTCTGCAGGAACTTATAGCCCGAGCCCAGCGCCCGACCGGTGCCCGAGAGGATGCCGGCGCTGACCGAATTGCCCAGGCGGAAACCGAGCGGGTTGCCGATGGCCACCACCTGCATCCCGATGGTCAGCTCGTCCGAGTTGGCGAAGGGCAGGGGCTTCAGGTCCTTCCGCTTCACCTTGACCACCGCCACGTCCGAGGTGGCATCGGCGAAGATCTCGGTGGGCATGACGGTCTCGGTGGTCAGATCGGAGTAGAGGATCTTGACCTCCTGGGCGTTATCTACCACGTGGGCGTTGGTGATGATGATCCCTTCCTTGTAGACGAAGCCGGTGCCGGCGGCACGGCCGCGATCGGTGCTGCGATTGGCCTTCATGGTGGTCAGGATGCCGACGACGGAGGGCTTCGCGGCGGCTGCGACCTGTGCGATGGACTGGGTCTCGGCTGGAGTGGTCGGAGCCTCCTCGGCCAGAGCGGGCAGGGCCATCACGGTCGCCATCAACAGGGCCAGAATCATGGAAACCAAGCGCCGTCCGCGTGCCATCATGGCGTGGTTACCCCCTTACTTAGTTCTGCCATATATGACGTTCTTCACAGGGCGACCGATTCCTGGGAGAAGAGGAATTCTTTCTGGCCGTCTTTCTCCACCGGATACCTGGGGTCCCCACCCGACCCGGGTATCACTCGCAACACCCGAGGTTAGGCCATTGTGTCTACCCCCTATTGCCGATACCCCCGGGGCCTCTCCAGGAGTATGATCGACTTGGGGGGATGGATGATGGCCTTGCGCGATCGCACCCTTTTCTTGGGTCACTTTGGGTCTGGAAAGACCGAGGTGGCCATTCATTATGCCCTTTCGCTGTGTACAGGGTCAAAGCGACCCATGTTGCTGGATCTGGATTTTATCACGCCCTACTACCGCTCCCGGGATGTCCTCCCCGAGCTGGAGGCAGCAGGTGTCACGGTGGTGGCTCCAGAGGGTGAGCTCCGGCGCTCTGACCTGCCCGTGGTGACCGCCCGCGCCGTGGAGGCGCTGGTCACCTATGAGGGCCCCGTCATCGGCGACATTGGCGGCGACGAGGGCGCCCGTGTCGTCGGCAGCCTCCACGCCCAACTCCCGCCCGGGTCGTATGAGGCGCTCATGGTCGTCAACCCGTTCCGCCCCGGCACCGGCTCCCCGGAGCAGGTGGCCCGGTATGCCCGGTGGTTGGAGCAGGTGGCCCGCATCCAGTTTACCGGCCTCGTCAACAACGCCAATGTAGGCCCGCTCACCCAGCGCGAGCACGTGCTGGAGGGGCTGACTCAGGTAGAAGCCGCTGCGCAGCTGCTCGGACTTCCCGTCCGCTTCACCGCCGTCAGGTCGGATCTCACTCCCGCTCTCTCCGGCCTTGACGTTCTTCCCATGCAGCTCATGATGCGGCCTCCCTGGGAACTCCGTGCAACGGGAGTCTAGACCGGCATGGAGCGATTTCCGCGTGAAGGGGGTAGTTGAGTTGCCACGTGAAGTGAAGTTGGAGTTGGAAGAGAATCGCTGCAAGGGTTGCGAGCTCTGCGTCCAGGCCTGCCCGCGGGATGTGCTGCAGATGGGCACCCATATCAACGCTTTGGGCTACCGGCCGGCGGTTGCTGTTGCACCCGACCAATGCACGGGCTGCAAGGCCTGCGCTCTGGTCTGCCCCGAGATCGTCTTTACCATCTACCAGTCCGCCTAGGAGGTGAGGTTCCGTGGCTGACAACATGCCTGTGCAGTTGACGATGATGAAGGGGAACGAGGCCCTCGGTGAGGCCGCCATTCGAGCGGGCTGCCGCTTCTTCTTTGGCTACCCGATCACCCCGCAGTCCGAGCTGCCGGCCTACATGGCCCGGCGGATGCCGGAGATCGGCGGGACCTACCTGCAGGCGGAGTCGGAGTTGGCCGCTGTCAACATGGTCCTGGGCGCAGCCGCCGCAGGCGTCCGCGCCATGACATCCTCCTCCTCGCCCGGCTTCTCGCTGAAGCAGGAAGGCATCTCCTATATGATCGGCTCCCAGCTTCCGTGCGTCGTGGTCAACGTCATGCGCGGCGGCCCCGGACTGGGGAACATCCAGCCTGCCCAGGGCGACTACTTCCAGATGGTCAAGGGCGGCGGCCATGGCGACTACCACATGATCACCCTTGCCCCCTCGACCGTGCAGGAGCTGGTCGACCTTACCGTGCTGGCCTTCGAGCTGGGTGATCTTTACCGCAACCCGGTCGCAATCCTGGGTGACGGCCTTCTCGGCCAGACCATGGAGCCTGTTCGCTTCCCGCCGATGAAGGAAGACCGGGCGGAGAAGGAGTGGGCCCTGACCGGTGCCAAGGGCCGGGCGAAGCGGGTGATCTCCTCCCTGGAGTTGAACCCCGAAGACCTGGAGGCCCACAATCTCAAGCTGCAGGCCAAGTTTGCCAAGATGAAGGAGAACGAGGTGCGTTGGGAGGAGTACCTCTGCTCCGACGCAGAGATGGTGGTTGTGGCCTACGGCACCGCCGCCCGCATCGCCCGGGCGGCCGTCGATGCCGCTCGCAGCCTCGGGCATAAGGTTGGTCTCTACCGGCCCATCTCCCTCTGGCCCTTCCCGTCCGCTGGCCTTGCCCGCCTGGTCGACCGTGGGGTGAAGGAGTTCCTCAACGTGGAGATGTCCAGCGGCCAGATGATCGAGGATGTGCAGCTCTCCGTCCTCGGCCGGGCCAAGGTCCACCTCTACGGGCGCATGGGCGGGATTGTGCCCACCCCGCGGGAGATCCTCGTGGAGATTCAGAAGGTGATGGGAGGCGAGGCAAAGTGAAGCAGCTTGCAGGCTATCCCCAGGCGATGTCACCGGTCGTCACCCACTACTGCCCGGGCTGCAGCCATGGTGTTCTCCACCGGCTGATCGCCGAGGTGATCGATGAGCTGGGCATTCGGGAGAAGACGATCGGCGTGGCCTCCGTGGGTTGCTCCGTGCTGGCCTACAACTACTTCGAGACCGACTTCGTCCAGGCGCCCCACGGTCGGGCTCCCGCTGTGGCCACCGGCGTCAAGCGGGCCCGGCCCGACACGGTTGTCTTCACCTACCAGGGCGACGGCGACATGGCGGCGATCGGGACATCGGAGATCATCCACGCCGCCGCCCGCGGCGAGAAGATCACGGCGATCATGTACAACAACACCATCTACGGCATGACCGGGGGCCAGATGTCGCCCACCACCCTGATGGGCGCCGTGACCGCCACCACCCCCTACGGCCGCACCGAGGATGCGGGCCAGCCCTACCGGATGGCCGAGATTCTCGCCACCCTGCCCGGCGCCGCCTACGTTGCCCGGACCCACGTGGCCGATGTGGGCAACATCGTCAAGACCAAGCGGGCGATCAAGAAGGCCTTCGAACTGCAGGTGAAGGGGCTCGGCTTCACCATGGTCGAGGTGCTGGGCAACTGCCCGACCAACTGGGGGATCACCCCGTCGGAGGGCAACGCCTACGTGATGGGCGAGATGCTCCAGGCATTCCCGCTCGGCGAGTTCAAGGACGTCACCAAGGGGGTGTAGGGGCATGTACACGCATGAGATCCTGATTGCGGGCTTCGGCGGTCAGGGCGTCCTCACGGCGGGTCAGCTGCTCGCCTACGCCGGCAACTTTGAGGGCAAGAAGGTCTCCTGGGTGCCCGCCTACGGCCCGGAGCAGCGGGGCGGCACCGCCAACTGCTCGGTGGTCATCTCCGACCATGAGATCGCCAGCCCGCTGGTGACTGAGCCCACCGCCTGCATTGTGATGAACCAGCCCTCGCTGGAGAAGTTTGAGCGCTCGGTGCAGTCGGGTGGCATTCTGGTGGTCAACACCTCGCTCTGCAACAGCAGGCCGACCCGGAGCGACATCACCGTCGTGCCGGTGGCCGCCTCGGAGATTGCGGTGGAGTTGGGCTCCGTCAAGTTCGCCAACATGGTGGCGCTCGGTGCCCTGCTGGCGGTCCTGCCGGCGGTGGAGACCGAGTCGATCCTCAAGGCGTTGACCAAGGTGATGGGCGAGGATAAGGCCCGCTTTGTGCCGGCGAACCGCACCGCCCTGCAGAAGGGCATGGAGGCGGCGCGGCAGGCGCTGCTCATCTGAGTCGACTGCATGCGGAAAAGCCCGGGCTGCGGCCCGGGCTTATCTACTTGGGATGAATCAGTCTGGAGAGGCGCCCACCGTTACAGGCTCCGGCCGGAAGGAGTTCAGGATCGCCGGAACCTCCTCGGGCTTTGCTGCGAAGCGCTCCTCGTCGATCCAGAAGCCAGGCTCCTCACCGCACCACTCGCCCGAGTAGGAGACGGTCAGGGTGAAGAGACCGTCGGGGGTTGTCTCACCGGGCCCTATGCCCAGTTCGGCCCGCAGCCGGTCGAAGAGCGCATTGCTGCCGCTCATGTAGCAGTGCGTCCCCAGGCAGATGGTGACGGTGTGTTGCCCCGGCGGACGGGTGGCGAAGAAATCGTAGAAGGAGACCGCCTGATAGACATCGCCCCGGGGGAGCTGCAGGTTGTCGGCAATGAAGTGCAGTACGGGGAGGGGGAGGGCGCCAAAGAGGTACCTGGCCCGCTCCAGGGCGTAGATGACGGCGGTTCCGCCGGTGCGGTGGCGGTCGATGGACCCCTTCAGCTCAGCGAAGCGTGGGTCCGAGAGGGTAAGCCCGGTGCAGCGTTCCATGTCACGGCAACCCCCTTGCAGTTCTGTCCAGCACTTTCATCATAAAAGGTTGAGATGTGCAGAACCATCCTGCTGAGGGCCTATCTCTGGACGCTTGTGCAATGATTCACATGTGCCATGCAACCCGGGCCAGGGTGATGGTTCCGACCCACCAAAAGGGCAGCGCCCCTCAGAATCCCGCAGCCCCGCGGAGATGGTCGGCCAGCATGGCTACGAATTCGGAGTTGGTGGGCTTCCCCCGGACATGGTGGACGGTGGAGCCGAAGAGCCGCTGGAGGTCGTTGATGTCAGCCCGGCTCCAGGCCACCTCGATCGCATGGCGGATGGAGCGCTCCACCCGGTTCGGCTCGGTCCCGTGGATCCGGGCGATATGGGGGTAGAGCTCCTTGGTCATGCCGCAGGTCTCCTTCTCGCTGGTCAGGATGTACTGGATCGCATCCTTCAGGTAGCGGTACCCCTGCAGGTGAGCGGGTACGCCCGTGCGGCGCAGGAGCTCGGCGACGGTGCGGGGGGTGGGGGCGGAGCGGAGGCCGCCGATGGCGGCTATAGGGTGGTACCCGAGGATCAGCTGGGCCCGCTCGGCCACCAGCTCCGGTGGGCAGGGGCGCAGGAGACAATAGGCGGCGCCGTTGGCGTAGTAGTGCTGGACCAGGTCGTCGGTCGCGCAGGACATGAGCACCAGCACCTTGGGCCGGTACTCCCGGTCCAGCTGGTCCAGCACGCCGAGGCCGTCCAGGTACGGGAGGAGATCGTCAAGAATCAGCAGGTCGGGGCGGAGGGCACGCACCAATTCGACCGCCTCCCGGCCGTGCCGCGCCTCCCCGATCACCGCAAACTCGCCCATGCCGTCAAACTGGTCGAGCAGCTTCTGGCGCTCCAGGTGGTTGTCATCCGCAATCACCACGGTGATTCGCTCCTCGTGCATTTCGAGCACCCCTTCCTTTGCTGAAGGGAATATCCTTAATTCTTACCTAAAATTCCTGCAAATTCCTGTCGGTTTCGCGCGAAAACCCTTCGACAATCCGGGGCGGCCTCTGTCGAAACAGAGAAAACCTGCCGGCCCGAGCGGGCGGCAGGCTTTTCTTCCCTCTTCAGCGAAGCTAGGCGCCGGAGCGCTCCTCCATCCGGCCTGTCAGGATCTCAAACCGGACGGTGGGGAATCGCTCCTCCAGCCGGAGCAGCAACATCGGGCGCACCCGCTGGAACTCCGGCAGGGTGTGAATCAGGTCGATGTAGCCATAGCGCACCTTGTCGGTAAAGGCCCTGGCATACCCCACCAGGCGGTCTTCCACCCAGGCGCTCTCCACGGCCGCAGCGTTGAGGATGAAGGGCTCCACCTCGTGGAGCGCCAGCCGGACGCCCGGAAGCCCCGAGCGGTTGCCCTCAAAGACGACCCGGCCCTTCTCGCCGGTGTACTCCACACCGTCCACCAGCAGGTGGCGGAACTCCTGCGGAGCGCTCTGGGAAAAGCGCTGACCGTCGTAAATCACGGGTGTGATCCCCGTGTTCCGGGGAATGCCCACATGCCCCATCCCCCCGGAGATCTCCCGGAGGAAGGCGGCGATCAGCCCGCCATGGGAGACGACGATTACTCGCTGCCCGCGGTGGCGGCGGGCGATCTCGGTCAGCACCTCCACCGCCCGGCGGGCCAGCTGTTCGTTGGTCTCCAGCCCGGGGAGGGAGTTCCAGGGAACCCCGGGCCACCGAAGCTGCCGCTCCGATTCGGTGGTGCCCTCGGCCAGTCCGATATTCCGCTCCCGCAGGCGCGGTTCGATGATCACCTCATGGCCGGTGCGCCGGCAGATGGCCTGGGCCGTCGAGAGGGAGCGTGAGAGGTCGCTGCTGTAGACAGCGTCCCAGAGCTCCGTCGACAGCCGTGAAGCCACCGCCTCGGCCTGGCGGCGGCCCTCGGCGTTCAGGGGGATGTCCGAATGCCCCTGCGCCCGGCCGTCGTAGTTCCAGTCGGTGACCCCATGGCGCACCAGGGTAATCTGTGTCTTCATCGACTGCTCAACACTCCTTATGTCAAGAGAGCCGTTACATACTTCGAGGGGTCGATCTTCTGATCCTCTATTCGCCTGGCTGGTTGCAAAAATCTGTATCTAGATTCTGACAACAGGAGGAGTGGGCATGCGCTTCCCGGAAGGGTTCCAGTGGGGCGTGGCCACGGCTGCGGCCCAGATTGAGGGTGCGCCCCTGGCGGATGGCAAGGGGGAGTCGATCTGGGACCGGTTCGCAGCCCGGGGCAGGGTGCAGGGCGGACCCGATGTGCTGGCCACCGCCTGCGACCACTATCGCCGGTGGGCGGAGGATGTGGAGATCCTCGCCGAGATGGGGGTGGGCGTCTACCGGTTCTCCGTCTCCTGGCCGCGCCTCTTCCCCAGCGGCACAGGAGCGCTGAACCAGCGGGGACTCGACTTCTACCGCCGGCTGGTGGAGGCCCTCAACCACCGGGGGATCCGGCCGGCCCTCACCCTTTATCACTGGGACCTGCCGCAGGCCCTGCAGGAGAAGGGCGGCTGGCTGAACCGGGACACGGCTGCCCGCTTCGCCGAGTACGCCGCTGCGCTCTTCCGCGCCCTCGGGGCGGAGGTGCCCATCTGGATGACGCTGAACGAGCCGTTCATCGTCACCTTCCTGGGCCATATGACGGGGGAGCACGCCCCTGGCATCCGGCGCCCCTTCTCCGCCATGCAGGCGGCCCACCACCTGCTCCTGGCGCATGGTGAGGCGGTGCGGGCCTTCCGGCAGACCGCTCCGGCCGGGGCCCGGATCGGGCTGACCAACTTTCTGTGGATCAATGACCCGGCCAGCGACCGGCCGGCGGACCAGGCGGCAGCGCACCGGGTGGACGGGATGATGAACCGCTGGTTCCTGGACCCGGTGCTGAAGGGTCACTACCCGGAGGACATCTGGCGATGGTATGGGCGCCGGTTCGCCCTGCCCCGTGTGCGGTCAGGCGACCTGGAGACCATCTCCCAGCCCATCGACTTCCTGGGGGTCCAGTACTACAGCCGGGTGCTGCACCGGGCGAATCCGTGGGACCTCTTCACCGGGGCGGCCCAGGTGGAGCCGCCTCCGGGGGCGCCTGTCACCCAGATGGGCTGGGAGTGCTACCCGGAGGGCCTCTACCGCCTGCTCCGCCGCCTCGATCAAGAATACGGGAAGATCCCCCTGATCGTGACGGAAAACGGCGCCGCCTACGAGGACCGGCTGACCCCCGATGGGCGGGTGGATGACCCGGAGCGGATCCGCTACCTGCGGGAGCACATCGACGCGGTGGGCCGGGCGATCGCTGACGGGGTCAAGGTGGAGGGCTACTACGTCTGGACCCTGCTGGACAACGTGGAGTGGCACCACGGGGTGAGCAAGCGGTTCGGGCTGATCTACGTGGACTTTCCGACCCAGCGGCGCATCTGGAAGGAGAGCGCCCGGTGGTACCGGACGTTGATCGGAGGGCATAAGCCGGGGTCCTGAGAGGCAAGCCCCGCCCGACGCGAGATCGGGCGGGGCTCTGTGGTGCTCTATTTGACCGCTTGGTTGACGGCCCGGATCAGATCGGCGAGCCCCCCGGCGGGGTCTCCGCTCCGGACCTTGGTGAAGTAGTGCTGGCGGACCATCCCCAGCATCGACTCCACGGAGATCTTCTTCTCGAAGAGCAGGGCGCCCATGGCGAAGCGAATGTCGTGGTTGTCTGCCGGGAAGATCAGCAGGAGGACCTCGTTCTTCCCGGGATAGCCCTGGCTCCCGAGCATCGCATCCAGGTGGGCGGTCTTGTCCACCCCGCGGGGCACATTCGCCACTTCAATGCGATAGGTAATGGGGGAGGCCTCTGCCAGAGCCGCTTTGAGGGCGGCCATGTCGCCCGGCAGCTGCGGGAGCTCGGAGGCCTCTTCGGCTGTCGACCCGGCGGCCGGGGTGCTGTGGCTCGGCTTTTCAGCCGGGGCGATGGTCGGGGTTTCACGGGTGACCACGGGCTCTACCGCCTGAGTCGAGCGGGATGAACTACAGCCGGTGATCAGCATCGCAAGGCCGACCAGTAGGGCAGCGGCCCTGAGCAGCCTGTTCTGTTGCATGAGATAACCTCCTCCAAGACGCTCTGTCAATGCTAACGAGGCAGGGGGCGAAGAGGTTACGCCGTCGTAGTCCCAAAGTAGCCAGGAAGTCCCGCCGGAATCCCTCCGGCTGGCTATATCGTTACGCCCACCACTGTGCTTACCATTGTACCAGATGGGTGGTGGTCTGCCTGTTCAACTTGGAGCATCTTCTCAAGGTGATCGATCCGGAGCCGGTGCTGCTGGATCATCAGGCCTGCCTGGTCGCCCGCCACAAGCGCTCGCCCTGCCGCGCCTGTCTGGAGGCATGCCCGGATCAGGCGCTCCGGATCGAGGAGGTGAAGGTGGCGCTGGAGAGCGGCAAATGCTCCCGGTGCGGAGTCTGCGCCGGGGCCTGTCCTACCGCGGCGATCGCCCTGCGGGGGATCGACGAGGCCGCCGTCACCGGAGCCAGCCACCTGCACTGCTCCCGGACCACCGGCCCCGGCCTGCAGGTGCCCTGCCTGGGATACCTGACCGTGGACCACCTGATCGGCATGGCCCTGCGCACCGAGCGGGTCGAGCTGACCCGCGGGGCGTGTGCGACCTGCCCCTGGAGCGGCGGCGGGGCGATGGCCGAGCGGGCCGTGGCCACCGCCCGGCAGGCGCTGGCCGCCCTGGGGAGCAGCCACCAGATTGACCTGGCTGGCCGGGCCGCCCCCGGCGAGGGGCCGGAGCGGGGCTTCAGCCGGCGAGAGCTGCTCAACCTGTGGCGGGTCGAGTCGGTCCAGGTGGCCCGCCAGTTGATGCCGGAGAAGGAGATCAACCACGCCAGGCTTCCGGCCCGGCTCCCGACCCGGCGGACCCGCTGGCTCCGGCAGACGGACCCGGCGGCTGTCCAGCCGGAGGCGATCATGCCCGAAGGGCCCTGGAAGGCCCGCACGGTGAGCGAGGCCTGCAACGGCTGCTCCATCTGTGCCGCCTTCTGCCCCACCGGCGCCTTTGCCAAGGTCCAGGAGGGCGAGCGCTGGGCGCTGACCCACCAGCCCGCCGCCTGCATCGCCTGCAACACCTGCGTCAGCCTCTGCCCGGTAAGGGCGATCGGAGAGGAGCCCCTGCCGGTGAGCGAGATGGCAGGGGGAGCGGTTCGGGAGGTGGCCCGCCTCACCTCGCTGCGCTGCCACAGCTGCCGGAAGGAGTTCAAGGGGCGGTCCGGGGAGAGCCGGTGCCCCCAATGCCGGTCGATCTACGGCATGCTCCGATCATAACGGCACCGCCACGGCCCGGGGCTCGCCCCCGGGCCTTCCCGCTCCTCCGGACGGCGGCGGGTCGAACATTCTCTGGTTTCGATCCGTATTACCCCATAGATGCAGAGTTCCTGCCGGCGGATGGGGTGGTGGCGTGATTCAGTTTGAGGCGGTGAGCAAACAGATCGGCGACCGGCGGATCCTGGACCGGCTGACCTTTGGCGTGGGGCGGGGCCGGGTGCTGGGGCTCCTGGGCCCCAACGGGGCGGGCAAGACCACCGCCATCCGCCTGCTGGCCGGGGTCTGGCAGCCCTCGGCAGGGCGGGTGCGGGTCGGCGGGATCGACATGGCCCTCCGCCCCCACCTCGGCCGCCGGCTGCTGGGGGTGGTACCCGGCGAGGTCTCCCTCTACGAGTCTCTGACCGTCTGGGAGAACGTCCGGCTCTTCACCGGTTATTACGGCGCCGGGCCGGCGGCGGAGGAGCGCGCCCGGGCGCTGCTCTCCGCCCTGGAGATGGATGAGGCCATCAACCAGCCGGCCGGCCGCCTCTCCAAGGGAATGCGGCAGAAGGTGGCCATCGCAAGGGCGCTGGCCCATGCCCCGGAGGTGCTGGTCCTGGACGAGCCGACCACCGGCCTGGACGTCGCCTCCACCGATGCCCTCGAGCGGTTCATTCGAGCCCACCACACCACGGGCGGGACGATCCTCCTCTGCACCCATGACCTCCATCAGGCGCTGCGGCTGGCGGATGAGGTGCTGGTCCTCTCGCGGGGCAGAGTCTGCTGGCAGGGGGAACGCTCGGCGATTCCGTCGGCCGAGTGGCTGAGCGAGCTGCTGATCGGCGCCAGCCAGGAGGGGAGGGGGAGGGGTGATGGGCTCGAACCGGTGGCCGCTCTGGAGGGCGGCGCTCCAGCATCAGCTGCTGCTGACCTTCCGTGACCGGCGGACGCTGCTGATCGTGGTCGCCCTCTCGCTGCTCTTCGGGCTGGTGGGCGCCAGGAACCTGGTACAGCAGCGGCCCCCCGCCCCGGTGCGGGAGATTGCCGCGTCCATCCGCCAGGTGCCGGAGGAGGTCAGGCGACTGCTGGGGCGGGAGGGCCTCCTCCTGGTGGAGACCGCCAACCCCGAGGGGACTGTGCTGGCGGGGGTGGTGCCCCTGGGGCTGGTGATGGAGCCGGTGGAGGGCGAGCCGGGCCGGGTCCGGGCCCGCTTTCTGGCGCGGGTGGAGAACGCCCGGGCTCTGGCGAAGGCCGGGGAGCTCACCGCCCTGGTGGCCCAGGGAAGCGCCTCGCCCCTGATCCCCACCGTCGGTCTGGTCGGCCTTGCCGACCCGGATGGAGCCGAGTGGACGGTCGCCCTGCTGACGCTCCTGGTGCTCGTTCCGGCTATCGGGGCGACCGGGGCTGCCGCTGAGCTGGGGGCGGGGGAGCGGGAGCGACGGACCCTGGAGGCGCTGCTGATCACCCCGGTTCCACCCTTTGTGCTGGCCGGGGCCAAGCTGGCCGCCGTCCTGGCATCCAGCCTGCTGGCCGGGGGGCTGGCCGCCACCATACAGCTGCTCCTGCTGCTCTCCCCCGCCGGCCGTGACCTGCTCCCGGAGGGGCCGCTCTCGGCGGCGCTGCCCATGCTGCTGCTCTGCGTGACCGTATCGGTGCTGATCAGCGGCCCCGCCCTGGTGCTCAGCCTGATCGCCCGCTCCATGCGGGAGGCGATGCTGGCCATGATTCCGCTCAACCTGTCCAGCGTGGCGCTGGCCTACCTGGCGGTCGCCCTGCCCACATCCGGCCTGCCCGGCGGGGTCTGGCTCACCCCGGGCCTCAACGCCCTGCTCCTGGTCCGCCTGGCGCTGGCGGGCGCCTCGGCGGGTGTGGGACAGGTGGTTGCCGTCCTGGTCACTACCCTCCTGCTGGGGCTGGGTCTCACCTGGCTGGCCGCCCGGCAACTGCGCCGGGAGGCGGTCCTGTAGGCGCAGCGCTCCGCTTCGGCCGGGTCAGAAACCCGCATGACCGGCCCGGCGTCGAAGAAGCAGGAGGAGATGAGAGATGCGCCGTCTCTGGGCACTGTTGACAGTCATGCTGCTGACCGCCTGCGCGGGGGCCCCGGCGCCACAGCAGAGCGCGGAGCCCAGCGGGCCACCTGCCACCACCTCACAGCAGAGCCCCTCGCCGAAGGAGCCCTCCGTCGAGCCGGGCCCTGCGCCCGCCGCAGAGGCTCCCGCACCTGAGCAGCCGGCGACCCAGATCGACCTGGCCGGCGACGGCGAGCCGGAGCGCATCTACCTTGCGAAGGATGGGCAGGTCCGGATCGTGGATGGTGCCGGGAAGGAGCTCTTCACCTACCGGGCTCCCGGGGCTGACCTGGCGGTCTACTCGATCCCGGACCGACCGCCGCTGGTCCACATCTCCTGGCCCTGGTGCCTGCGCAGCTATCCGGCCAACCTGTTCATCTGGTTCGACCCCGAGCGGGGGGCTCTGCGGACCGAACCCGACCCCGATGGGGGAAGGTGGCGCTGCGGGATGTACGAGCATCAGGGAGGCGGAAGGTTCGCCCTCACGATGCGTAACGAGGAATTGCTTTACACGTGGACCGAAGAGTGGCGTGGCGATCAGTTCATCGCGGGCGACCGGCGCACCGAGCTGCTCTATGTCGAGCTTGACCGGCTCCCGGTCGTGCTCAACATGCTGACCGAGGCGGACCCGGAAAACCCGGAGCGGCTCTTCGCACCGGCTGAGCTGTACCATGCCTTCAAGGAGCAAATCAAGGAGGGGTGGCGGTTCGCCCTGGTCACCGAGCCGACCGCCGACGCGGTCACCCTTTCAGCCATCGCGGGTGGAAGGCACCAGGCCACCCTGGCCCTCACCTACAAGGTCGAGGGCAAGTTCAAGGAGAACATCGTCATTACGGGCCTGAAGTGGCTGCCGTAAGCGATGCCCGGGAGCGCCGAGGCTCCCGGGCATCCTTCTGCTCAGACCAACCTCACCTTGTAGCGCCGGAGCCAGGTCTCCACCTGTCCCAGGTAGGCGAAGTACTGGGCTCCACCCATCAACTGGCCGAACCAGGGCAGGCCGGTGGCCGTCTGTTCCTGCCTCGCCAGCTGACGCACCGCCTCCGCATCCACCACCTCGTGGAGCCGGGCGTTCGGGTCGGCCAGGATCTGGAGCACCCAGTCCCGCACCGCCTTGTAGTAGTTGGGGTTGTGGGTCTTGGGGTAGGGGCTCTTCCGCCGCTCCCGGACCTCCTCCGGCAGAATTCCCTGCAGGGCGAGGCGGAGAATCCCCTTTTCCCGGCCCCCGTAGGTCTTCATGGCCCATGGGATGTTCCATACGTACTCGACCAGCCGGTGGTCGCAGAAGGGGACCCGGGCCTCCAGGCTGGCGGCCATCGACATGCGGTCCTTCCGGTCCAGCAGCGTGGCCATGAACCAGGTCATGTTCAGGTAGAACATCGCCCGGCGGCGCGCCTCCAGCGGCTCCTCCCCCGGCAGCTGCGGCACCTCGGCGATGCTGTCGGCGTAGCGCTGGGCCACATACTCCTCGGCCCGGATCGGCCCGGTGAGCCCCGGCTTCAGCAGGCGGACCCGCTCCGGCAGCATCCGAACCCACGGGAAGGTGCCGGCGCCCAGCGCCTCCTCCTTGTGGAACCAGGGGTAGCCGCCGAAGATCTCATCGGCGCACTCGCCCGAGAGCACCACCGTCGCTTCTTTCTTGATCGCCTTGCAGAATAGGTAGAGGGAGGAGTCCACATCGGCCATGCCTGGCAGGTCCCGCGCCACGGTCGCCGTGATCAGCGACTCCACCAGCTGGGGGGTATCAACCAGCACGTTGTGGTGAACCGTACCCAGGTGCTCTGACATCAGCCGGGCAAACGGGGCGTCGGGGTCCGGCTGGAAGGCGTGGGACTGGAAGTATTTCTCGTTATCCCGGTAGTCGATCGACCAGGTATGGAGCTGCCCCAGCCCCCCGTCCTGGAAGGCTTCTGCCGCGAAGGCGGTGATGGCGCTGGAGTCGAGGCCGCCCGAGAGCAGGGTGGCCACCGGCACATCGGCCACCAACTGCCGGTGGATCGAGTCCCGCAGCAGCCAGCGCACCCGCTCGGCGGTGGTCTGCAGGTCGTCCTCGTGCGGCCTGCTCTCCAGCCGCCAGTAGGTCTGCACCCGGGTGCCCTGCCGGTCATGGATCAGCCAGCGGCCCGGCCGCAGCTCCTGAATGCCCCGGTAGACCCCGTGCCCGGGGGTGCGGGAGGGGCCCAGGTAGAAGATCTCCGCCAGCCCCTCGGCGTCGACGGCGGGCTCCACCTCCGGATGTGCCAGCAGCGCCTTCAACTCGGAGCCGAACAGGAAGGCGCTTCCACGCGTCGTATAGAACAAAGGCTTAACCCCAAGGCGGTCCCGCGCCATGAAGAGCCGCTGCTCCGACTCATCCCAGATGCCGAAGGCGAAAATCCCATTCAGGCGCTCGACGCACGACGGGCCCCACTCGATGTAGGAGACCAGCAGCACCTCCGTGTCGGAGTGGGACCGGAAGCGATGCCCCCGGGCCTCCAACTCGGCCCGGAGGTCGGCCGTGTTGTACAGCTCTCCGTTATAGCAGATGACATAGAGACGGTCGCCGACCTGGCGTATCATGGGCTGCCCGCCGCCCTCCGGGTCCACCACGGTCAGGCGGCGATGGCCGAAGCCGCAGCGGGGCGAGAGCCACACCCCGTGGGCATCGGGCCCACGCAGGGCCAGCGGCGCCGCCATGGCCTCCAGGACGGGGCGCTGACCCGTCAGGTCGACCTCCCAGTCGATCCAGCCGGTGATTCCGCACATTCCCTTTGCTCCCTCCGCGTCAGGTTCTGTGGCACACTCCATCCTACTCCGGGCGGCGGAGGGTGTGCGCCGGCGGCAACCGCCCGACCTACCCAACCGAAAGGATGATGCGAGATGGCCACGACGCTCAACCAGTCCTGGGACCTGGACCGCTTCTTCGAGGGGGGATCGGCCTCATCCACCCTGGCCGCCTACCTGGATGACCTGGAGGGCCGGTTCGTGGCCCTGAGGGCGGCGGTCTCCACCCTCGGCGCCGACGCCGATGCCTGGGCTCCCTTCCTCGACCACGCCGACCAGGCGCTGAAGCGGCTGACCCAGGCTGGATCGCAGGTCTACTGCCTGATGTCCCAGGATGTCCGCGACAGGCAGGCGGTGATCCTCGACGGTCGGATTGCGGAGCTCTACGCCGCCTCCCGGTCGCTCTTCACCCTGATGGATGAGCGGATCCGCGCCATCCCCGACGCGGAGTGGAGGGCGATCCTGTCCGATCCCCGCATCGAGCCGGTGGCCTTCAGCCTGATGGAGCGGCGGACCCAGGCCTTCAACCGGATGGACACCGCCCGGGAGCTGCTGGCCAACGACCTGGCCATCGATGGCTACCACGCCCTGGACACCCTCTACCAGACCGTGGTGGGCCGGATCACCATCCCCTTTGGGGGGGAGGAGCTCTCGGTCGGCCAGGCGTACAACCGCTTCTCCGACCCCGACCGGGCGAAGCGGCAGGCGCTCTTCACCCAGTGGGAGGCCGCCTGGGGGAAGGATGCCGAGCTCTGCGCCTACTCCCTCAACCACCTGGCCGGCTTCCGGCTCAACCTCTACAAGCACAGGGGATGGGATTCGGTCCTGAAGGAGCCCCTCCAGCTGAACCGGATGAGCCGGGAGACCCTGGAGGCGATGTGGGCCGCCGTCAACAGCAGCAAGGAGAAGCTGAAGCTGTACCTGGACCGGAAGGCGAAGCTGATGGGGGCGCAGCGGATGGCCTGGTACGACCTCGAGGCCCCCATCAACAGCGCCGACCGGAAGGTGAGCTACGAGGAAGCGGCCGCCTTTATCGAGGAGCAGTTCCGCAAGTTCAGCCCCGCCATGGCTGACTTCGCCGCCGCCGCCTTCCGGGACCGGTGGATCGAGGCGGAGGACCGCCCCCACAAGGCGCCCGGTGGCTACTGCACCTCCTTCCCGGAGAGCCGGGTCAGCCGCATCTTCATGACCTTCAGCGGCGATGCCGGCGGCGTGACCACCCTGGCCCACGAGCTGGGCCACGCCTACCACAGCCACGTGATGTTCGACCTGCCTGCCCTGGCACAGGACTACGCCATGAACGTGGCCGAGACCGCCTCCACCTTCGCCGAGATGCTGGTCTCCTCCGCGGCCATCAAGGCGGCGGCCACCCGGGAGGAGAAGGTCGCCCTGCTGAACAACCGGCTCGGGGAGGCCACCGCCTACCTGATGAACATCCACGCCCGGTTCCTCTTCGAGACCCGCTTCTACGAGCGGCGGGCGAAGGGGCTGCTCTCCATCCCCGAACTGAACGCCCTGATGGAGACGGCCCAGCGGGAGGCCTACCGGGACGCCCTGGAGACCTACCACCCCCTCTTCTGGGCGTCGAAGGGCCACTTCTACGGGACATCGATGCCCTTCTACAACTTCCCCTACACCTTCGGCTACCTGTTCAGCGCCGGGATCTACGCCCGGGCGATGGCCGAGGGCCCCGCCTTCGAGCGGAAGTACGTGGAGCTGTTGCGGGACACCGGCCGCATGACCGTGGAAGAGCTGGGCCGCCGCCACCTGGGGGTTGACCTGACCCGGCCCGATTTCTGGGAGAGCGGCCTGACCGTGGCCTTCGGCGATGTGGACCAGTTCCTGCAGTTGACCGACGCCTAGGATTGCAGGCTCGGGTGGGAATCTGCTATCGTGGAGGCTAATAGATCGCCGGAAGATGGGGGGGTCGGGGCGTGGAGGTGGTCGCGTTTGTGGGGCCCGCGGGCAGCGGGAAGAGCCACCGCGCCCAGATCGTGGCGTACAACAACCAGTGTGAGTTGGTGATCGACGACGGCCTGCTGATCAACCGGGAGGGGAAGATCCTGGCCGGCTCCAGCGCCAAGCGGGAGGACAACAAGATGGCGGCGGTCCGCCGGGCGATCTTCCACGACCCGGAGCACCGGCAGGAGGTCCGGGGCACCCTCTGGGCGCTGAAGCCCAAGCGGGTGCTGGTGCTGGGAACCTCCAACGACATGATCGTCCGGATCTGCGATGCCCTGGACCTGCCCCACCCGGAGAAGACCGTCCGGATCGATGAGATCGCCACCCCCGCCCAGATGCGGTTGGCCCGGCGGAAGCGGCAGCATGAGGGGAAGCACGTGATCCCCGCCCCCACCTTCGAGGTCAAAAAGACCTTCTCAGGCTACATGGTCGACCCGCTGCGCTTCTTCTTCAAGAAGGAGCATGAGGTGGATCCGGTCACCATGGAGAAATCGGTGGTCCGCCCCACCTTCTCCAGCCTGGGCAAGTTCTTCATCGCCGACACGGTGGTGGCGGCCATCGCCACCCGAGCCGCCGAGATGGTGGAGGGGGTGGGCCGGGTCGGCAAGGTGGTGGTGGAGAGCCGCCGGGACGGCGTCTTCGTCGACATGGAGGTCATGCCCCGCTACGGGGTGCAGATCTTCGAGGTGCTGCGGGAGGCGCAGGCCGCCGTCGCCCGGGAGATCGCCAACATGACCGACATCAACGTGCTCGAGGTCAACCTGGAGGCCCGCCGGCTGTTGGTGGAGGAGCACTGAGCCGAATAGGATGAGCACAGGGGGGATACCCTGTGCTCTCGCCATTCTTCTACTGCGGATGGTGGACCGCCAAGACGGGGCAGGTGCTGCCGGGCTGCCTCGGGCGCTGGTGGCTCTTCGGGACCCTGCGCCCGGCAGGCCCCTGGTGGTGGTGGGACCGGCCCGGGGTGAGCGGGCCGGTCACGGCCCGGCGACCCCAACCGGCGGGGGTGAAGCCCGCCGCTCCCCGCCCCCGCGGCCTGGCTGCACCCAGGTGGGCCGGTCTCGGCGAGTTCCGGGCCCAGCCGCAGCCGGGGGCGCAGTACGCCGCCCCCATCGGCCCGGCGGGGCCGCTGGGCGCCCGGTGGGCGCAGCAGGCGGGTCCGGGGGTGCCCGCACCCTATATCCGCGGACCCGGTGTGCCGGGCGTTCCCATCACCGGCGTCTCCATCGGGGCGCCGGGCACCCCCATCACGGGAGCAGCGCCCGGGGGCCCGGGCGAGGAGATCGGCCTGTAGCCTGCATGAGCAAACCCCCTGCAGCCGTGCTGACTGCGGGGGGTTTTCTCTAGGAATCCGCCTTCTCAACCTTCTGCGTGTAATCCGGCCAGCTCTTTCGACCCGGCGAGACCACCTCACGCACCTCGGGCAGTGTGGGCCAGATGCGCGCCAGCACCGCAAGGAGCTGCGTGAGGTTGCCCCGGAAGGTGATCGAGCCCTGGCTGTCGCCCGGCAGACCGGTGATGCAGGTCATGTCCAGGCTGACCTCCATCCCATCCAGGTTTCCTTCAGCCTGGATGAGGGACTCCAGGAGGTTGGCCGGCTCCTCGCTGACCTTCATCTTCCGCTGACGGCAGGCGGCCAGCAGTGCGTCCTTCCCCTCGATCAACTGCATCCTCCTCTTGCGGCGGCACGGTGATTAGGATGTCATTATAGCGACTTCCTCAACGAGAAAACAGACTTGAACCTTATGGGATCTCCTGGTATAATAGACGTGGAAAGGCGCTGATCCTGTTCGCAGGAACGGCGCCTTTTTTGTGCATCCTTCCTGGATCCTCTGTGGTCTACTCACACAATAATTTGGGGTGGTATAGTACAGGGAGAGGCTTTACCCAACACATCCGCAAGGGAGGCTACGCGCATGCGCATCGCCATCATGGGTTCGGGCGGAGTCGGGACGTACTACGGCGCCCGGTTGGTCCGGGCCGGGTACACGGTTGCATTCATTGCCAGAGGGGCGCACCTGACCGCCCTGCAGACCGGCGGGCTGCACGTTGTGGGTCTGGAGGAGTTCCACATCCCGGCTGTGACCGCCACCGACGACCCCGCTGCCATCGGACCTGTCGATGTGGTGCTCTTCTGCGTGAAGGCCTACGATATCGAAGCCGCCGCCCGCCAGATGCTTCCGCTGGTTGGCCCCCGGACCATGGTGCTTCCCCTCCTGAACGGGGTGGATACCGTGGAGCGCCTTGCGCCCATCATCGGGGGGGAGAAGGTGGTCGGCGGTCTCTGCCGCATCTCGGTGGAGATCTCCGCCCCCGGCACGGTGCGGATCAACAGCCCGTTCAAGGAGATCGTCTTCGGCGAGATGGACGGGTCGGCCAGCGAGCGGACCGCCGCCTTCGCCGCAGCGCTGGAGCGGGCGGAGATCCCTCACCGCCTCTCCGGAGAGATGGAGTTGGAACTCTGGAAGAAGTTCGTCTTCATCACGGCCTTCAGCGGCATCACCGGGGCGAGCCGCTCCCCCATCGGACCGATTCGGGACTGCCCCGAGACCTTTGACCTGTACAGGCGGGTGGCGGCGGAGATTGTGGCGGTGGGCCGGGCCGCCGGGGTAGAGCTGGACCCCGACATGCCGGACGCGCTGGTGGAGCAGGCCCGTGCCTTCGCCCCCGGTCTCAAGGCCTCCCTCCTGGTGGACCTGGAGCGTGGGCGCCGCACCGAGGTGGAGACGCTCCAGGGCACGGTGGTAAGGCTGGGTCGCAAGTACGGGATTCCCACCCCGGTGACCGAGGTGCTCTACGCCCTGATCAAGATGCACCAGCCCCGGCAGAGCCAGCTCTGACCGGCAGGTCTCAACCATAGAGTAAGGGACCGACCTCCTCGACGGGGTCGGTCCCTCGCCTATCGCCGGCGCTCCCGCCTCCAGACCGTGTAGACAAAGCCCGCCGCCTGCAGGAGGGCCACCGCCAGCAGGAGCCAGAGCGCCCAGCGGGTCAGCGGGGGGCTGACCTTCAGCTTCGCCCCATACTTCATCAGCAGCAGGTGCAGGGCGACGAAGAGGAAGGCGCTGTAGCTCCACTGCTGCACCAGCTTCCAGGCGGACTGCCCCAGGAGCTTCTGGGCCCAGTCGTTGGAGACGGCGGCCACCACCAGCAGCAGGAGCAGCGCCAGCAGTCCGGTCCAGGCGACCCAGCTGGTCACATCCGCCCGCAGGAAATACCGGGTGAACGACTCCCCGTTCGAGTCAACGACCGTCATCGTGCGGACAAACAGATGGTACCAGGATGGGCCATACATTTGGCGGTAGAAGTCGAAGGTGAGCATCTGCAGCACGAAGAGCAGGTGGACCGCCCCCGAGAGGGCAGACCAGATCCCGATCGCCCGGCGGTAGGGGATCCACCGGGCGAACCAGCCCGGCCGGAGCCGGGCCAGCGGCCCGATGGCCAGGGCCAGGCCGAGCAGCACCAGGGCGCCGTAGCCGAAGAAGCGGGTCCCCAGCGCTCCCGGCGCCTGCTCCGGCATGAGGAAGGGGAAGGGACGGGTGTCGCCCGGCCTCGGGGGAATCAGAACCGTCCAGAGCCCGGCGGCCAGCAGGATCCCCACCGCCGTGACGTGATGCTTCCAGGTGGCCCACACAGCGCATCGCCTCCTTTCCGGCTGAAATGCCGGAGCGGCCCGAATCCGGACAACGGGAGGGATCGCCCTTGCGCCTCCGACTGCTCCTGCTCCTGCTGAGCGTGGCCCTGGCCGCCTGCGCCCGGTCCCCGGCCGCCGTGCGAATCGCCGGCTCCACCTCGGTCCAGCCGCTGGCCGAGGTGCTGGCTGAGGCCTACGCCCGGCAGGGAGGCGAGAGGGTGACGATCCAGGGCGGGGGCTCCACCGCCGGCCTGCAGGCGCTGCGGAACGGGGTGGCCACCCTGGCGGCGGTCTCCCGCCGCCTGAGCGCCGAGGAGTCTGCCCAGGGGCTGGTCCCGCATATCATCGGGTATGACGTGCTGACTGTGCTGGTCCACCCGGGGAACCCGGTGGAGCGGCTCACCCTGGCCCAGCTGCGGCAGCTCTTCGCCGGCGAGGTGACCGACTGGTCCGACCTCGGCGGCCGGCCGGGGCGGGTCCACCTGATCAGCCGGGAGGCCGGGTCGGGCTCCCGGGAGGCCTTCCGGGAGCTGGTGGGGCCGGTCAGCCCCCGGGCAATCATCCAGAACAGCTCGGGCGCCATCCGGGTGGCGGTGATGAGCGATCCTCAGGCCATCGGCTACGTCAGCCTGGGCGCCGCCCGGCTGGGCGGGGTCCGGCCTCTGATCATCGACGGGAAGGCGCCGGGGCAGGTGGGCTACCCGCTGCTCCGGCCCCTGATCCTGGTCACGGCCGGGCCGCCCCGGGGGGAGGAGGCCGCCTTTCTCCGCTTCACCCTGGGCCCCGCAGGCCAGCGGCTGGTGCAGGAGGAGGGGATCCTCCCCGCCCGGCCCCCGCAGAAGGAGGCCCCGAAGGAACGTGAGTGACCGGACCGCCCGCCTGCTCCTGCTCTGCCTGGCGCTCCTCTCCTCGACCGGCGTCCTGCTGATCGCCCTCTTCGTGGCCCTCGAGGGCCGGGCCGCCCTCCCCGGGCTGCTCCACCCCACCTGGAGCCCCGAGGAGGGGCGCTTCGGGGCGCTCCCCATGCTGGCGGGCTCCCTGGCGGTCACCCTGGGCGCCCTGCTGCTGGCCGTGCCCACCGGCCTGGGCATGGCGCTCTTCCTGACCGAGGTGGCCTCCCCCCGGCTGGCGGCTCTGGTCAGGCCCCTGCTCCAGGGGCTGGCCGGCGTGCCCAGCGTGGTCTATGGCTTCGTGGGGATGAGCCTGCTGGTCCCCGCCATCCGCACCTACCTGGGCGGGCCCGGCTTCAGCGTACTGGCGGGCGCCCTGGTGCTGGCGGTGATGATCCTGCCCACCGTCGCCGCCGTGGCGGAGGATGCCCTCCGAGCCCTCCCGGCGGCCTACCGGGAGGGGGCCTATGCCCTCGGTGCCACCCCCTGGCAGGCGGTGCGGCGGGTGCTCCTCCCCGCCGCCCGGGCCGGTCTGGTCACCGCCGTCGTGCTCGGGATGGGCCGGGCGCTGGGGGAGACCATGGCGGTGCTGATGGTGACAGGCAACGTGGCCGCCCCACCCCTCTCGCCCCTCGACCCCGCCCGCACCCTGACCGGCAACATCGCCATGGAGATGGGCTACGCCACCGGCCGCCACCGGGAGGCGCTCTTCGCCACCGGCGCCCTGCTGCTGGCGCTGGTGCTCCTGGTCAACCACCTGGCCCGCCGGGCCTCGAGCCGGAGGTGAGCAGGCCTGAAGGCGATCCTGTCGGCTGTCGCCCTGCTGGTGACCGGGCTGCTGGCCGGGCTGCTGGCGCTGCTGATCACCCGCGGGGCCGGTGACCTGACCCTGGACTTCCTCCTGGGCCTCCCCGCCCGGGCCGGCCGCGAGGGGGGCATCCTCCCGGTGCTGGCGGCGACCGGCTGGCTGACGGCCGGCGCCCTGGCCCTGGCCCTCCCCCTGGGCCTCGGCACCGCCCTCTACCTGCAGGAGTACGCCCCGCCCGGGCGGCTGGTGGCCACCCTGCGCGCCCTGGTCGAGACCCTGGCGGGGGTCCCCTCGATCCTCTTCGGCCTCTTCGGCTACGCCCTCTTCGTCGTCCGGCTCGGCTGGGGCTGGTCGCTCCTCTCCGGCGGGGCGACCCTGGCGCTGATGCTCCTGCCCACCATCATCCGCACCAGCGAGGAGGCGCTGGCCGCCGTGCCCCGCTCCCTGCGGGAGGGCGCCGCCGCCCTGGGGGCGACCCGGTGGCAGGCGGTCCGGCGGGTGGTGCTCAAGGCAGCGGCCCCCGGCATGCTGACCGGGGCGATGCTCGCCCTCGGGCGGGCGCTGGGCGAGACCGCCGCCGTGCTGCTCACCGCCGGGAGCGATCTGGCCATGCCGCTCTCCCCGCTGGAGCCCGGCCGGTCCATGGCGGTCCACCTCTACATCCTCGCCACCGAGGGGCTCTCCGACGGACGGGCCTACGCCACCGCCCTCGCCCTGGTGCTGGCCGTCCTGTCCATCAACCTGTGCGCCAGCCTTCTGGCGGAGAGGGGGCGAAGGTGATGAGCCCCAAGATGGAGAGCCGGGACCTCCGGGTCTGGTACGGCCAGACCCAGGCGCTCTGCGGCGTCAGCCTGGCGGTGCCCGACCGGGAGGTCACCGCCCTGATCGGGCCGTCGGGCTGCGGCAAGTCCACCTTCCTCCGGGCGCTCAACCGGATGCACGACCTCACCCCGGAGGCGCGGGTGCGCGGCCGCATCCTCCTGGACGGCCGGCCCATCGAACAGCTGCCGCCCGAGGCGCTCCGCTGCCGGGTCGGGATGCTCTTTCAGCGCCCCAACCCCTTCCCCATGTCGATCCATGCCAACGTCGCCTTCGGCCCTGCCCTCTTCGGGGTGCGGGGCCGCGAGCTGGACCGGATCGTCCAGGAGTCGCTCCGGCGCGCCGCCCTCTGGGAGGAGGTGAAGCGCCGGCTCAGCGCCGACGCCACAGCGCTGTCGGGTGGGCAGCAGCAGCGGCTCTGCCTGGCGCGCGCCCTCGCCCTGGAGCCCGAGGTGCTGCTCATGGACGAACCCTGCTCCGCCCTCGACCCCGGATCCACCGAGGCGATCGAAGCGCTGATCCGCGACCTGCGGCGCAGCATGGCGATCGTCATCGTCACCCACTCCATGGGCCAGGCCCGGCGTGTGGCCGGTCGGGTCGCCTTCTTCGAGGCCGGTCAGCTGATCGAGGAGGGGCCTGCCGCCCGGGTGCTGAACCATCCGCAGCGCCCGGAAACCCAGCGCTTCCTCCGGCACGGAGCAGGCTGATCACCCGCCCCTGGCAAAGCTCGGGGGCGTTTTTCGCGCCCGCCATCCATAACCGAGAGCCCGCCTTTCCTATGCCAAATGAGCATGTCAGAAAAACTGACATGACGTTGACACCACTCCCGGTTGTCACGTATAGTGACAGCGAGTAAGGGCTATGTCAGAAAAGCTGACATGACCCTGCGAGCAGTCTCAAGCAAGGGAGGCAGCAGGATGAAGGAGGAGGTCTCTTCGACACCCGTCTACTCGATGGGGGTAGCTGAGCGTCTGACAGGCTTGACAGCCCGTCAGATCCGGTACTGGGAGCAGAACGGCCTGCTGGCCCCCGCCCGAACCAGGGGTCGGCAGCGGATGTACTCCGAGGCGGACATCCTGCGGCTCAAGGAGATCAAGCGGCTGATGCACGATGGGATGACGCTGGAGCGGGTCAAGGCCTACTACGCCGCCCGCGAGGCTCGCCGCACACCCGCCGTCAACGAGCCCTCCGAGCGGTTCACCGAGCGGATCCCGACCCACCTGTCCGGGCCGGCCCGCTCCCTTTATACCGGTGCCAATCGAGCCGAACTGCAGCGGCTCATTGAACGCAAGACCAGCAAGTAGGGAAAGGGAGGGGATGGACAATGACCGCCAAAGACGTGCTCCAGCTAATCAAGGAGAAGGGTATTCAGTACGTCGACTTCAAGCTCTGCGACGTACCCGGCAGCTGGCAGCACATTACGGTGCCTGCTTCCGAGGTCGATGAGTCCACCTTCACCCGGGGTGTCGCCTTCGACGGATCGAGTGTACGTGGGTTCCGCAGCATTGAGGAGTCCGACATGGTGATGCTCCCCGACCCCGCCACCGCGGTGGTCGATGCCTTTACCGTCGAGCCGACCCTCAGCCTGGTCTGCGACATCTACACGCCGAACTGCGCCGAGCGGTATGAGCGGGACCCCCGCTACGTGGCGCAGAAGGCCGAGAAGTACCTGATCGATTCGGGCATCGCCGATCTCTCGTTCTGGGGCCCCGAGCTGGAGTTCTTCATCTTCGATGAGGCCCGGTTCAAGCTGACCAGCAACGAGGCCTACTACCTGGTCGACTCCAACGAGGCGATCTGGAACTCCGACAAGCCCAAGTCGACCGGCTACAACGTGAAGTACAAGCAGGGCTACTTCCCCGTCGCCCCCACCGACACGCAGCAGGACATCCGCTCCGAGATGACCACGGAGCTGCAGAAGGCGGGGATCCGGGTGGAGCGGCACCACCACGAGGTGGCCACCGCCGGCCAGGGCGAGATCAACTTTGCCGCCGGTCCGCTGACCAAGACCGCCGATGTGGTGCTGCTCTACAAGTACATCCTGCGGAACGTCGCCCGCCGGCACGGCAAGACCCTCACCTTCATGCCGAAGCCGATCTTCGGTGACAATGGGTCCGGGATGCACACCCATCAGTCCCTCAGCAAGGGCGGCACCAACCTCTTCTGGGAGGAGGGCGCCTACGGCAACATCAGCCAGACCGCCATGTACTACATCGGCGGCATCCTGAAGCACGCCCCGGCGCTGATCGCCCTGACCAATCCCTCCACCAACTCCTTCAAGCGGCTGGTGCCGGGCTATGAGGCTCCGGTCAACCTGGTCTTCTCCAAGGGCAACCGCTCCGCCGCCGTCCGCATCCCGATCTCCATCTCCACGCCGAAGGCGGCCCGCATCGAGTTCCGGACCCCGGACTGCACCGCCAATCCGTACCTGGCCTTCGCCGCCATGCTGATGGCCGGCCTGGACGGCATCAAGAACAAGATCGACCCGATCGCCCTCGGCTACGGCCCGCTGGATAAGAACATCTACAAGCTGCCGGCCGAGGAGAAGGCGAAGATCCGGTCCGTCCCGGGCTCGATGGAGGAGGCGATCCGCAACCTGGAGGAGGACTACGAGTTCCTGTTGGCCGGCGGCGTCTTCACCAAGGATCTGCTCGAGGCGTACATCGAGCTGAAGCGGGAAGAGGACGACTACGTGCGCCTCCGCCCCTCTCCGGCCGAGTTCTTCCAGTACTTCGACGCCTAGGGATTCCACACAGAGAGTGTCAGACAGAAGATAGCGGCCCTACACCACAGGGCCGCACCTTTCTCGGATATGATGTGAAGTTTGCGAACATCTTGAAAAGGGGAATGTTGGGAATGGCAAGCGCGAAGGATGTGCTCCGGCTGATCGAGGAGAAGGGCATCAAGATGATCGATGTGAAGTTTGTCGATCTCCCCGGCGTCTTCCACCACCTCACCGTGCCCGCCGCCGTGATCGACGAGGAGGTGCTGACCAAGGGGCTGCCCTTCGACGGTTCCTCCATCCGCGGCTTCCGGGGCATTGCCGAATCCGACATGGTCCTGCTGCCCGACCTGGACACCGTCGTCTTCGACCCCTTCGTGGAGGGGCCGACCCTCTCGATGTTCGTCGATGTGAAGGAGCCGGGCCTGAAGGACTACGCCCGCGACCCCCGCGGCGTGGCCAAGCGGGCCGAGGCCTACCTGAAGTCCACCGGCATCGCCGACGTCTCCTACTGGGGGCCGGAGCTGGAGTTCTTCATGTTCGACAACGTCCGCTTCCAGACCGGTCCGGACGCCTCCTTCTACTTTATCGAGTCCGGCGAGGCCCACTGGAACGTGGGCCGCGGCGACCTGCCCAACAGCGGGTACAAGGTGAAGTACCAGCAGGGCTACTTCCGGGCGCTGCCGATCGACGACCAGACCAACATCCGCACCGCCATGACCCTGCAGCTGCAGGAGATGGGCTTCGTGGTCGAGCGGCACCACCACGAGGTGGCCTCCGCCGGCCAGAACGAGATCAACTTCCGCTTCTCCACCCTGACCGACGCCGCCGATAAGGCCGCCATGTACAAGTATGTGATCAAGAACGTGGCCCGCGCCTACGGCAAGACGGTCACCTTCATGCCGAAGCCGCTCTACAAGAACTCCGGTTCGGGGATGCACTGCAACCAGTCGCTGGCCAAGGACGGCAAGAACCTCTTCTACGCCGAGGGCGGCTACGCCAACCTGAGCCAGATGGCGCTCTGGTACATCGGCGGCATCCTGCACCACGCCCCGGCCCTGCTCGCCCTGACCAACCCGACCACCAACTCCTACAAGCGGCTGGTGCCCGGCTACGAGGCGCCTGTCAACCTGGTCTTCTCCAAGGGCAACCGCTCGGCGGCCATCCGGATCCCGTCCGCCTTCTCCACCCCGAAGACCACCCGGATCGAGTTCCGCACCCCCGACCCGATGGCCAACCCCTACCTGGCCTTTGCCGCCCAGCTGATGGCCGGCCTCGACGGCATCCGCCGGCAGATCGACCCGATCAAGGCCGGCTACGGCCCCATCGACAAGGACATCTACCACCTCTCCGACGAGGAGAAGGCCCAGATCGCCTCGGTTCCCACCTCGCTCCGCCGGGTGGTGGAGGCGCTCAAGGAGGACCACGAGTTCCTCCTGGAGGGTGGTGTCTTCAGCAAGGAGCTGATCGACACCTGGATCGCCCTCAAGGAAGAGGAGATCGTCGCCCTGGAGACCCGCCCGCAGCCGGTTGAGTTCGAGATGTACTTCGACAACTAACCGCACCTCAAGAACCCCCGCGGGCAGCCGCGGGGGTTCCCTCTTTTAACACGGATTACACGGATAATACGGATTACACGGATAAATACATAAAATGGGAAATCATAGGGCTCGATCAGTGGTGGATAACACATATAATAATAAAATTAAAATAATATGTTTTGTTCTGTACTAATCCGTGTAATCCGTGGCAAAGAAAATCGCCCCACTTCCCTGTTTCCCGGTCAGCATCCCCGAGCAGAGTCGGGCTCATCACTCCTGATCGGTCCATACATAATCAGATGGAATTATGCGATTACTCCGGGCGTATGCTACAATAGGGGGACCCAGGGCGGGCAGGGCTGGTGCCAGGCTCCCCTGGTCAGGCGGAGGGGGTTAGCCCCCACGCTGCGACTATTGCGCCGTCCGGAGGCCGGACCGGCGCCTTGGGGGGTTGTCCATGGACCGATTCTCCCACGACGAACTCCGCTCCCTGATCGAGGAGTCCAGAGGTCAATGTGTCTCGCTCTACCTGCCGACGCACCGGGTGAAGGAGGAGGCGCAGCAAGACCCTATTCGCCTCAAGAACATGCTGCGGGAGGTGGAGCGCCGGCTCTCAGGCAGCATGGAGAGCACCGTCCTGGATGAGATGCTGAGACCGGCCTTTGCCCTCCTCGATGACCGCCGTTTCTGGCAGGTGCAGGAGGGCGGCCTGGCGCTCTTCCTCCGGCCTGGCTTCATGCGGTACTTCCGCCTGCCGGTCCGCTTCGAGGAACGGATCGTGGTGGCGACCCACTTCCAGCTCCAGCCGCTCTTCCCGCTGCTGACCGGGGACGGCGAGTTCTACCTGCTGGCGCTCAGCCACAAGGCGCCCCGGCTCTTCCGGGGTTCCCGTTTCGAGTTCGAGGAGGTCCCCCTGAAGAACGCGCCGGCCTCGCTGGCCGAGGCCACCAGGTTCACCCAGCGGCAGAAGCAGTTGCAGATGCACAGCGTGCCGGGCGGGCGGGGGATGTACCACGGGCACGGCGACCCCGGCGACCTGCGGCGGGACGATCTGGTGGAGTACTTCCGCCAGTTGAACCGCAGCATCCGGGAGACGCTCCCCTTCGACCGCACCCCGCTGGTGCTGGCGGGGGTTGACTCCCACTTCCCGATCTACCGGGAGGTGAACACCCACCCCCGGCTGGTGGCCGAGGGGGTTGCGGGCAACCCGGACGACGCCCAGCCGGAGGATTTGCACCACCAGGCCTGGGAGGCTGTCGCTCCCCTCTTCCGGCAGGAGCAGGAGAGCGCCCTCGCCGCCTTTGAGCGGTTGGCCGGCACAGACCGGGTCGCCTCCGCCCTGGCCACGATCCTTCCGGCCGCCTGCCACGGGCGGGTGGAATCTCTCTTCCTCGCGGCGGGCCGGTCGGTCTGGGGTCAGTTTGACCCTGAGAGCGGCGAGGTGCGGCTGACCGAGGAGGAGGAGCCCGGCAGCGAGGACCTGCTCAACCTGGCGGCCATCCACACGTACCTACAGAAGGGGGCGGTCTTCGCCGTTCCCCCCGACCGGGTTCCCGGCCAGGCGGATCTGGCCGCGGTGATGCGGTACTGAACGGCCAAGAAAGCGGGCACCCTGCGCCTCCTCTCGGGCGCAGGGTGCCCTCTCCGTCGGGGTTACAGCTCCAGCAGGCTCCTGATCCGCCGCACCCCGGCAGGGGCGGGGGAGCCGCTGCCGCGGCGGTCGATCCAGACCCCCTGCATACCGACGGCCGCCGCCGCCGCGGCGTCGTGTTCGGCCTTGTCGCCGACGTACAGCGCCTCATGGGGCTGGACGCCCAGGTCCCGCAGGGCGTGCAGGAAGATCCGAGCATCGGGCTTGGCCGCCCCGATCTCGCCGGAGATGTAGACCCGCTCGCCGAAGAAGCGGTCCAGCCCGGCACGCCGGAGCTTGGCCCGCTGGTGGTCACCCGGGGGCCCGTTGGTGATGACGGCGAGCCGGTGTCCGGCTGCGGCCAGCCGCTCCAGGACGGGCAGCGCATCGGCGTAGGCCGGGTCGAAATCGACCATGGCCGCCACGAAGCGCTCCGCACCCTCTGCCGGCGCTCCGCCCTCCAGCGCCTCCAGCCGCCACTTCTCCTCGATGCTGAGCCGCCCGGCCGCTACCTCGGGCCAGAGCCTCAGGTTGGCGGCCATCATCCGTTCGGCATCGATGCCGCAGGGGGCCAATAGCGCATAGGCACGGGCCTCGCGCGGCTCGTAGGGGATCAGGGTATCATCCAGATCAAAGACATAAGTATTAATCATAGGTGTTCACTATTGGCTTCCGAAAGTCTGTACTCCTGCTCCATCTAACACCCTACAGACAAATCCACGAGTAAGCCCTTCGGTATAGCCTGAGGTTGGCACATTTTTTGCAACCGAGCCCGCGAGGAAACCAGGGGGGTGAGAGCGAATACCTTACAGCAAAGATCGTTCATGTGGAGGTGATGACCTTGCGCCTCGGCTTTGGCCTCCAAATGCAGCAGACGCAGCGGCTCATCATGACTCCCGAACTGCGGCAGGCGATCGCCGTGCTCCAAAAGCCCGTGGCCGAGCTGGGCGAGTTGATCGAGGGCGAACTCCTCGAGAACCCCTGCCTGGAGGCCGAGCCGAAGGAGGATCTGGCTGAGGAGCCGGAGCCGGCCCTGGAGGCCCGGAGACTGCTGGAATACCTCGGCAGCGATGGCGGTGACGGCGGCGGTGGCATCCACAGCGGCGAGGAGGAGGGCGGCTTCGAGGCCTTCACCCCGACCGTGCCCACCCTGCATGAGCACCTGATCGCCCAACTCTACCTTTCGGGGCTCCCGGCAAGCGATCGCAGGACTGCGGAGTTCCTGATCGGGAGTCTTGATGACCACGGCTACCTGACCATTACCCTGGAAGAGGTGGCCGAGCGGCTCGCGGTTCCCGTCGACCGGGTGGAGGCTGTCCTGCGGGTGGTCCAGAGCTTCGACCCCGCCGGTGTGGGCGCCCGCTCCCTCCGTGAGTGCCTCCTGCTGCAGTGGGCGACCCTCGACGACGGAAACCCGCTCGTCCCCCAGTTGATCGAGCACTACCTGGACGACCTGGCCGGCGGCCGGATCCCCCGGATTGCCGAGGCGCTGGGCGTCACCTGCGGCGAGGTCCAGGCCGCCGCCGACCTGATTCGCACCCTGGACCCCAAACCCGGCCGCCGGTTTGGCCGTGCCGATGAGACCCGCTATGTGATCCCGGATGTGATTGTGGAGCGGGTCGGTCGGGAGTATGTGGTCATCGTTAACGATGCGCCGATTCCAAAGCTTCTGGTGAACAACCAGTACCGGCGGATGCTGAGCGGGCAGGTGGAGAGCGAGGCCCGCAAGTTCGTCGAGGAGAAGATCCAGTCGGCGCTCTGGCTGATCAAGGCGATCGAGCAGCGCCGTCTGACGCTCTACCGGGTCACCGAAGCGATCGTCCAGTTCCAGCGGGACTTCTTTGACCGGGGCCTGCGCCACCTCCGCCCGCTCACCCTGCGGGAGGTGGCCGAGGTGGTGGGTGTCCACGAATCCACCGTCAGCCGGGCCACTTCCGGGAAGTATGTGCAGACCCCACAGGGCACCTTTGAGCTGAAGTTCTTCTTCTCCAGCGGTGTGGATGGCGCCAGGGGAGAAGGGGTGGCGGCTGAGTCGGTCAAGAAGTTCATCGCCGACCTGATCGCCAAGGAGGATCCCAACGAGCCGCTCTCGGACCAGGCCCTGACCGACGCCTTGAGCCGGATGGGGCTGAGTATCTCCCGCCGCACCGTCGCCAAATACCGCGAGGAGATGGGCGTGCCCAACTCCGGCAAGCGAAAGCGTTACGCCTAAACCCTACGAATGAAAAGGGGCTGTACACCCACCGCGGTGTGCAGCCCTTCTCGCGCTTGTCTATGCCGTCTCGTCTGCCAGCAGTCTCACCTTGAACAGCTTTCCCATCGTCTCCAGGAAAGCTCGGGCGGTGCCGCTCCAGATCTTGCCCCGCCGGTGGATCAGGATGTTCTGCCGCTTCAGGCTCTCGCTCTGCGCCAGCGGCACCGCCACCAGCTGCCGGAGCTTCAGCTCGCCCTCCACCGTCGACTGCGGCAGCATGGTGAGACCCAGGCCCGACATCACCATCCGCTTGGCCGCCTCAATCGAGTCCAGCTCCATGGTGATGCGGGGGACGAAGCCGCTGCTGGCCCACCACTGCTCCACCAGGGCCCAGTAGCCCGAGGCCCGGTCGGTGGTGATCATCGGCTCGCTGGCCAGCTCCTCCAGGTTGACCTCGGACCGCTCCGCCAGGGGGTGGTTCGGGTGGACCACCAGCAGGATCGGCTCCTCGGAAAGCGGCACCACCATGATCTCGGCGTGGCTGGGCAGCGGGGCGTGGACCAGGCCCAGCTGAACGGTGTCATCCAGCACCAGCTGCTGGACCTGATGCGACCGGCCTGTCCGGACCATCACCTCCACCGCCGGATGGGAGGTCTTGAACCGCATCAGGATCTGCGGGAGCAGATAGGCCGAGGAGGTGAGGGCCGAACCCACCATCAACGTGCCGCCGGTGGCGGTCTGCAGGTCCATCACCGCCTGGTGCGCCCGCTTCACATCCTGCAGCACTCGCTCGGCGTGGGGCAGCAGCACCCGACCCGCATCGGTCAGCCGGACGCCGCGGGGCTTCCGCTCGAACAGCGTCTGGCCGAGCTCCTTCTCCAGTGCCTGAATCCTGGCGGTAACCGAGGGCTGGGTCAGAAAGAGCCGCTCCGCGGCCCGGTTGAAGCTCCCCGTTTTCGCAATCCACCAGAAGGCCTCGAGTGCCTGGATGTCCATCCCGGTTCATCCCTCCACCACCGACGCCAGAGTTGCTCCCTTACTACAACCATACCATAAAGACAATATATGCAGGAGGGGGGTTCGATTGGCATCCCCAATCGGTGGGGGCGCATAGCTATCGACCGAGGAGGGGTGTGCCTTGCCGTATGACCGGCTGCGAGCCGTCCAGTATGCGGCCTACTGGTGGAGCGGCTTCAACCCGATGTTCCGCGCCTTCCCGGGCGCCGATTGCACCAACTTCGTCTCCCAGTGCCTCTGGGCCGGCGGGATGCCGATGGAGATCACCGGCCGGCGGGACAAGGGCTGGTGGTACCTGGGCCCCAATGAGCAGTGGTCTTACTCCTGGGCGGTGGCCCACAGCCTGCGCTGGTACCTGGACACATCCGGCCCTGGGCAGAAGCGCGCCACAGCCCGGGAGTTGGAACTCGGCGATGTGATAAGCTACGATTGGAATGGAAACCAGGTTTGGAATCACAATGCCATCGTGGTCGGGTATGATCTGGAGGGGGAACCCCTGATGGCAGCGCATTCCGAGCCAGCCTGGGGGCGCCCGTGGCGCTACACTGACTCTCCGGCTCATACGCCCCGCACGAACTACCTATTCTGGCACATCACGATCCCCTGATGGATCAATACTAGCAACCGAGAAGGGTTTTTCCATCCGATGTGGTACAATCTTTTGTAGAGGACATTAACAAAGTATCCCCCCATCATCCGCCCCGCTTGGGGCGGCCGGCGAGAAAGGTGGACGAGCCCATGGCGCTGATGACGGTTCGCGACATCGATGTAAAGGGCAAGCGTGTATTTGTGCGTGTCGATTTCAACGTCCCGCTGGAGAACGGCCAGATCACCGACGATACCCGGATCAAGGCGGCCCTTCCCACCATTCAGTACCTGGTGGAGAACGGGGCGATTGCGATTCTCGCCTCCCACCTGGGCCGGCCGAAGGGCAAGCGGACCGAGGAGTTCTCGCTGAAGCCCTGTGCCGAGCGGCTCCAGCTGCTGCTGGACCGACCGGTGGTCTACGCCTCTGACTGCATCGGCGAGGAGGTTGAGTCCCTGATCGCCCAGCAGCAGCCGGGCTCGGTGGTGCTGCTGGAGAACCTGCGGTTCTATGCCGAGGAGGAGAAGAACGACCCGGCGTTCGCCGCCAAGCTGGCCCGCCTTGGTGAGATCTACGTCAACGACGCCTTCGGCACCGCCCACCGGGCTCACGCCTCCACCCGGGGCATGGCCGACCTGATGCCGGTCAAGGTGGCGGGCTTCCTGATGCAGAAGGAAGTCGACATCATGGGCAAGGCGCTCTCCAACCCGGACCGGCCCTTCGTCGCCATCATCGGCGGGGCCAAGGTCTCGGACAAGATCATGGTGATCGAGAACCTGCTGACCAAGGTGGACCACCTGATCATCGGCGGCGGCATGGCCAACACCTTCCTGCGGGCCAAGGGCTACGCCACGGGCCGGTCGCTGGTGGAGGAGGACAAGGTGGAGACCGCCCGGGAGCTGCTGGCCAAGGGCGGCGAGAAGATCCTGCTGCCGTCGGACCTGGTGGTGGCGGCGGAGTTCAAGGCCGACGCCGAGCGGAAGGTGGTCTCGGTCGACGCCATTCCCGAGGGCTGGATGGCTCTGGACATCGGGCCCGAGTCGGCCAAGGCCTTCGGCAACGCCATCAAGGGGGCGATGACCGTGGTCTGGAACGGCCCGATGGGCGTCTTCGAGATGGAACCCTTCGCCCGGGGCACCTTCGCCGTGGCCCAGGCGATGGCGGACAGCGAGGGCTGCACGATCGTGGGCGGCGGCGACTCGGTGGCCGCTGTGGAGGCGGCCGGCCTCGCCGACCAGATGACCCACGTCTCCACCGGCGGCGGCGCCTCCCTGGAGTTCCTGGAGGGCCGCGAACTGCCCGGCGTCAGCTGCCTGGCCACCAAGGAATCGTGAGCCTCTTCGACTGGCTCCTCGGGCGCCGGCGCAAGCGGGGTCCTGCGGCGGAGTGGATGGCCCGCCGCGCCGAGGCTGCCCCCGGAACCGTGATCCGGGAGCACTTTGCCGCCATGGTCGCCCATGATCTGGACTGGATCCTCGCCACCCTGACGCCCGAGCGTGGGAGGCTTTACACCGGGCCCACCACCATTGACAAAAGGCGGCTCTCGGTGCGGGATGCGCGGGTCCTGGAGGTGGAGCGGGCCCCGGAGGCGCCCGACCCCGTGGCCGGCTATGCCGAGCAGTTGCTGTTTCGGGTGGAGTTTGAGCTGGAGCTGGTTCCAGGGGAGGAGCTCCGGGACCCGAGCCTGAAGGCAGGGCGCCAGTGGGCCTACTACCTGCTGGTGCGTGAGAAGCCGGGCAAGCCCTGGCTGATCGCGGACTGGGGCCGCTAGTTGACTAAGGAGGACGATTGCCATGCGCACCCCGGTGATTGCAGCCAACTGGAAGATGCACAAGACGCTGGCCGAGGCCCGGCAGTTCGTGACCGAGTTCCTGCCCAAGGTGGAGGGGCTCGCCGGGGTGGAGATCGTGCTCTGCCCGACCTTTACGGCGCTGGCCGCCGTGGGGCAGGCGCTCGCCGGCTCAGCCGTCCGGCTGGGCGGGCAGAACATGAGCAAGGAGAGCCAGGGGGCGTTCACCGGCGAGATCTCCGGCCCCATGCTGAAGGATGCCGGCTGCAGCTACGTGATCCTGGGCCACTCGGAGCGCCGGACCCTCTTCGGCGAGGGGGATGCGCTGGTGGGCGAGAAGACCCGGGCGGCGCTGGCCCACGGGCTGATCCCCATCGTCTGCATCGGTGAGACCCTGCAGGAGCGGGAGGCCGGGCAGACCGACGCCGTCAACCGGCGGCAGCTGACCGCTGCGCTGGCCGGGCTCAGCCCCGAGCAGGTGTCCGGTCTGGTGATCGCCTACGAGCCGGTCTGGGCGATTGGCACCGGCAGGAACTGCGACCCGGGCGACGCTCAGGCCACCATTGCGGCCATTCGGGGTGTCGTGGCGGAGCAGTTCGGGCCGGAGGCGGCCGGCAAGGTCCGCATCCAGTACGGCGGCTCGGTCAAGCCGGGCAACATCGCCGAGTACATGGCCCAGCCGGATATCGACGGGGCGCTGGTGGGCGGCGCCAGCCTGGACCCCGCCTCCTTCGCAGCCATCTGCGCCGCCGGCAAGTAAGCCATATCGCACCAGGGAGCCGTGGGGAGATCCCCGGCTCCCTTTCGCGCACCTTCGTCCCTTGCCACTGCGCTGGAATTGTTGTACCATGTGGTTGAAGAGCCAATTGGTACTTTGGTACCAAAGAACACGTAGAACCGGAGGTGCGGTGGTGGGAACAGAAAAGATCGCGTGGAACGTCCCGGAGGGGACCAAGTCGCTTGTGAAGCTGATCGCCACGGTCCTTCCCTCTGACTGGACAGAGGGGCAGATCGTCTCCTGGGCGGTGCATCAGCTGGCCGAGGGGCTGATTCGGGGGGAGAAGGAGGGGATCGTCCTGACCCAGGCCGAGCGGGCGCTCCTCCAGGAGCGGGCGGAGCGGCTGTACGATGTGATGGAGAAGCAGCTTACCGGCAAGCTGCCCTCGCCCGACGAAGTCGAACTGAGCCGGTAGGGGGAAGTGACGGTGGCCTTGATGCCGATTCGATTCGAGCCCGACGAGGTGCTGCATCGCAAGGCGCGCCCCGTGAGCCGGGTCAGCCAGCAGGTGCGGAGCCTGCTGGACGACATGCTCCAGACCATGCGGGCCGCCCACGGACAGGGGCTGGCTGCACCGCAGGTCGGCGTGCTCCGTCGGGTGGTGGTGGTGGAGGTCAGCCCCCATGGGGTGATGGAGCTAATTAACCCGGAGATCACCATCGCCGGCGGGGCCGAGGTGCTGGGGTTGGAGGGCTGCCTCTCCATGCCGGGGCTGATCGCCGAGGTGCCCCGGCATGAGCGGGTTCAGGTGACGGCGCTGGACCGAAACGGCCGGCGCTTTTGGAACGATGCAGAGGGCGAGTTAGCCCGCTGCTTCCAGCACGAGATCGACCATCTCGACGGCATCCTGATGACCGATCGGGCGGTCCGGCTCTTCCGCATGAAGGAGGAGGAGAGCCTGGAGGAGATCCCGGTCGACTCGGAATAAAGAAGACCGAGGAGCAGCTGGGGCTGCTCCTCGGTTCACCTCTGCCCGATCTGCTCCTGGACCCGCCTCACCTTCTCCTCCATGGACCCCGGCCTGTCCCGGCGGTCGTCGATCTTGATCGAGGTGCTGACCCGCAGCGCCCCGGCGGCGAAGACCGCCTCCTGCGCCTGGCGGATCGCCTTCAGAATCAGGTCCAGGTCGCCCTCCAGCACGGTGGACATGGGGGTGAGCTGTGCCTTCAGCCCCGGGGTCTCCACCAGAATCTTGTGGGCCCGCGCCACGTACTGGCTGACAGATGGGGTCGCCGTCCCCAGGGGGGTGATGGAGACTTCGACGATGGCCATACCACAACCCGCTCCTCTCACAGCATCTCCCGCTATTATACCGCCTCGGGGGGAGGCCGGGCAGGCCCTTGCCGGCGGGCGGGAGGAAAAAAGCCGGTGGCAGCGAATCCACGGGAGAATCCTATGGGGTGGGAGGTGCTTTCCGCTGATCTTTCCGGAACTGGATACGCCATGCATCGTGATCGATCTGGACCAAGCGGAGCGGAACATTCGCCGGATGCAGGCCATCGCCGACGCTGCGGGGGTGGGACTGCGCCCTCACACCAAGACCCACAAGTCGCCCTTCTTCGCCCGGCTGCAGGTGGCCGCCGGGGCCCGGGGCATCACCTGTGCCAAGCTGGGCGAGGCCGAGGTGATGGCTGACGCCGGCTTTGCGGACATCCTCGTCGCCTACCCGCTGATCGGGCCGCAGAAGCTGGACCGGCTTGCGGCACTGGCCGCCCGGGTGGAGCGGTTGATCCTGACCCTGGACAGCTACGAGGTGGCGGCGGCGCTCTCCAGCGTGGGGGAGCGGCTGGGCCGCCCCCTGGAGGTCTACCTGGAGGTGGATACCGGCCAGCACCGGGTGGGCCGGCAGCCGGGGGAGGAGGCCATCGGCTTCGCTCGCGGGCTCGAGCGCTTTCCCGGCATCCGCCTCGCGGGGGTGATGAGCCATGCCGGCCCCACCTGGAAGGCGGGGGGTGAGGACGAGGCCCTTGCCTTTGCCCGGCGGGAGGCCGAGGCGCTGGGCGCGATCAAGGCCGCCCTCGGGCGGCCGGACCTGGAGGTGAGCGTGGGGGCGACACCCACCGCCCACCTTGTCAGCGAAACCCATGGCGTGACGGAGTTGCGGCCCGGTACCTACATCTTCTACGACCGGAACTCCCTCGGTCTCGGGCTGGTGAAGGAGTCCGACTGCGCCCTGCGGATCCTGACCACCGTCGTGAGCCATGCCGCCCCCGACAGGGCGGTGGTGGATGCCGGTTCCAAGTCCTTGGCCATGGACCCTCACCGGGATGGCGGTCACGGGCGGGTGGTCGGCCGGCCGGAAATCACGGTGGCCAGGCTGACCGAGGAGCACGGGCAGCTGGAGTTCCCGCCCGGCACCCCGATCGCCATCGGGGACCGGCTCCAGATCATACCCAACCATGTGTGCCCCGCTGTCAACCTCTTTGACCGGGCTTACGGCGTGCGGGACGGGCAGGTGGTCTGTGAGATCGAGATCGCAGGCCGGGGGAAGAATACGTAAGTCAGCGCATGGCACTCCGCATCTGGAGCCGGAAGACGGTCTGCACCAGCGCCGCCTCCCGGGCCTCACTCAACCCTTCGAACCGGCAGGCCGCGGCGTACTGACCTGCCTGGCGCTCCACCCGCACCACCTGGGAGCGGAGTCCCCGATAAGAGCGGCCGTCTGGGGTGGTAAAGCTGATCAAGAGCTCCTGTTCAGGCCGGAGGGGGCTCTTCACCAGGAGTTTGACCCCGCCGGCGCTCAGGTCGATGCCGGTCCCGGTGCCGCCGCTTGCCAGAGGCTTGCCGTTCTGAAGCAGCTGGTAGGCGATCTCGCCGGAGAAGGGCACCCGGATAAAGCGCCGCCGCTGCATGGTGGTGATCCGCTCCGGCAGCGCCAGGAGAAGGGAGTTCTTCCCCGCCTCAACCGGCCCCCCCGCTCGGGTGTGGAACTGAGTGAGCCCTGTGGGACCGAAGATCTGCACCCCGAACCGTATGTGCGGAGCGACCGGGGGCAGGGGCGCGGCCGTCTCGAGGAGAAGCCCCTCCGGCCGGACCTCCTGGAGGCGGCCGGTCAGCTCAGCGACCGGGTGGTCAGGCCTGTCGAGGGCCAGGAAGATCACCTGCAGGTTCTGGCCCTGTAGCGGGCCCAGGAGAGCGAGGCACTGGGAGGCGGTCTGATGCAGGCCGTTTGCCGCTCGCCGAAAGCCCTGAGCATCACTTACCGACATCGTTGCTCCCTCCCCGTATCATCCCTATAGTACCATATATTGGGTTTGTGGGCAAGCGCAAGGTCTCTGACGATTTTGTGTTCATAGGATTTGACACACGGGTACCCCGTACGGTAATCTGATCTAAGGAGGGTTGTCTATGAACATCAGAGAGCACAACGCGGCGCTGTATGAGGATCTGATGCGCCGTCTGAAGCGGATTGAGGGGCAGGCTCGAGGGATCCAGCGGATGCTGGAAGAGGGGCAGGACTGTGAGCAGGTGCTGATCCAGCTGGGCGCCATGAAGGCCGCCATCAATCGGGTCGGCATGAAAGCCGCAGCCTGTAGCATGGGCTACCAGATCACCGAGGCGATGAAGCGGGGCGACAACCCGACCGAAGCGGTCGACGATGTGATCGAGCAGTTCATCAAACTCGGCTGAAAACAAACAGACCGGCGCAGGCCGGTCTGTCTCTGTTTCGGATCCCCCGGGGGGGGGGGGTTACACCGCCGCGAGCTGGCTGAGAGCGCCGTCGAGGATGCGGTACATCTCCGCCTTCGGGCGGAAGCCCACCAACTGCCCGACCGCCTTGCCCTTGTGGAAGAGGATCATGGTCGGGATCGACATGACGCCGAACTGGCCGGCCCACTGCTGCTCCTCATCCACGTTCAGCTTGGCGATCTTGATCTTGTCGCCGTTGTCGCGGGCATACTCCTCCAGAACGGGCCCGATCATCTTGCAGGGACCGCACCAGGGGGCCCAGAAGTCAACCAGAACAGGGAGTTCAGACTCAAGAACTTCCTTCTGGAAAGTGGCATCCGTAATCGGAACCGTGTACTGCGCCATACCCATCGCCTCCTACTCAGCTTATACCCCGTATCGTATCTTCCGTTTATGAGACGTCGGACTCTCCCGGAGAGATACGGGAGGGGGTACAAAGAGCTCGTCCCCTTGTCGACGGATCGCGAAATGACACGAAATATTGCAGGGGTTTGCTCTTCCATTGGCGAAGTGGACTTTGGTAAAATGACTTTGCATAAGTCCGGTGGTAGGGATTTCGGTTTCTCGTACAGACTAAGCACCGGACCTCAGGAGGTGACCCGGACTTGGCGGCCTATCGCAGACCTGTGGCGCTGATCGTGTTGGACGGCTGGGGGCTCAACCCCAACCCCCGGGCCAACGCAGTTGCTATCGCACACCATCCCAATTTCGACCGCTACATGGCCCGGTACCCGCACACGACGTTGACCGCGTCTGGTGAGGCGGTCGGGCTGCTCCCCGGGCAGATGGGCGACTCGAACGTGGGCCATCTCAACCTGGGCGCGGGGCGGGTGGTCTACCAGACCCTCGTCCGCATCTGGCGCTCGATCCGCGACGGTTCCTTCTTCACCCTGCCGGCCTGGCAGGTCGCCCTGCAGCGGGCGAAACAGGGCGGCGCCCTCCACATCATGGGGCTCGTTTCCGACGGCGGCGTACATAGCCATATCGACCACCTGCTGGCCCTGATTGACCTGGCCAAGCGGGAGGGGATCACCCGGCTCTACATCCACGCCTTCCTTGACGGCCGCGACGTACCGCCCAAGTCGGCGCAGGGCTACCTGGCCGCCGTGGAGGCGAAGCTGAAGGAGGTCGGCCTCGGCCAGATCGCCACCGTCTCCGGCCGCTACTACGCCATGGACCGGGATAAGCGGTGGGAGCGGACCGAGAAGGCCTTCCTCGCCCTGACCCAGGGGGTGGGGGAGCGGGCCGCCTCGGCTGATGAGGCGGTCACCCGGGCCTACGACCGGGGCGAGACCGACGAGTTCGTGCTGCCAACGGTGATCGACGGCGTCGACGGCCGGATCCGGGCGGAGGACGGCCTGATCTTCTTCAACTTCCGGCCCGACCGGGCCCGCCAGATCGTGCGCGCCCTGCACGAGACCGCCTTCGACGGCTTCAAGCGGCCCGAGGGGTTCCAGCCGATGCCGCTGGTCTCCATGACCCAGTACGACCAGACCTTCGCCGACATCCCCACCGCCTTCGGGCCGGAGTTCGTGGACGTGCCCATGGGGCAGGTGGTGGCTGAGGCGGGCCTGCGCCAGCTGCGCATCGCCGAGACGGAGAAGTACCCCCACGTCACCTACTTCTTCAACGGCGGCGAGGAGCGGACCTTTGAAGGGGAGGAACGGGTGATGATCCCCTCGCCGAAGGTGCCGACCTACGACCTGAAGCCGGAGATGTCGGCCTACGAGATCGCCGCCGAGGCAGTCCGGTGGATTGAGCAGGATCGGACCGACTTCATCGTGCTGAACTTCGCCAACCCCGACATGGTCGGCCACACCGGCGTCCTGGAGGCGGCGGTCCGGGCGGTGGAGGCGGTGGATGAGTGCCTGGGCAAGGTGGTGGACGCCCTCCTGGCGAAGAATGGGGCAGCGATCATCCTGGCGGACCACGGCAACTGCGACCAGATGATCGATTACGAGACCGGGACCCCGCACACCAACCACACCCTCTACCCCGTCCCCTGCATCCTGGTGGATGAGAGCCGGCTGGATGCGAGGCTGCAGGAAGGCGTGCTGGCCAACGTGGCGCCCACGCTGCTGGAGATCATCGGCCTGCCGAAGCCGCCCCAGATGGATGCGGGTTCCCTGCTGATCAAGGGTTAGGTTCCGGCCCCGCGGCTTTGACCTGGTCTGCCAGAATCGGAAAAGGAGCATGATGCACCAATGACGACGATCATGAACGTGCTTGGCCGCGAGGTGCTGGACTCTCGCGGCAACCCCACCGTCGAGGTGGAGGTGACCCTGGCTTCGGGCGTGAAGGGGCGGGCGATCGTTCCCTCGGGCGCCTCCACCGGCGCCTTTGAGGCGGTGGAGCTGCGGGACGGCGACAAGAAGCGGTACCTGGGCAAGGGCGTGCTGAACGCCGTCCGGAACGTCAACGAGCTGATCGCCGAAGAGGTGATCGGCATGGACGCCCTGGACCAGGTGGCCATCGACCGGCTGATGATCGAGCTGGACGGCACCCCGAACAAGGCGAAGCTGGGCGCCAACGCCATCCTCGGCGTCTCCCTGGCCGTCGCCCAGGCTGCCGCCAGGGCCCAGGAGCTGCCGCTCTACCGGTACGTGGGCGGGCTGACCGCCCGGACCCTGCCGGTGCCGATGATGAACATCATCAACGGCGGCAAGCACGCCGACAACAACGTCGACATGCAGGAGTTCATGATCTTCCCGGCCGGCGCCCCCTCCTTTGCGGAGTCGCTGCGGATGGGCACCGAGGTCTTCCACAGCCTGAGGAGCGTGCTGAAGTCCAAGGGCTACAACACCGCCGTCGGCGACGAGGGCGGCTTCGCCCCCGACCTGAAGTCCAACGAGGAAGCGATCACCGTCATCCTCGAGGCGATCGAGAAGGCTGGCTACAAGCCCGGCGAGGAGGTCTTCCTCTGCATGGATGTGGCCTCCACCGAGTTCTTCCACGACGGCAAGTACGTGCTGGCCGGTGAGGGCGGCAAGACCCTGACCACCGAGCAGCTGATCGACCTGTGGGACAGCTGGACCCGCCAGTACCCGATCGTCTCCATCGAGGACGGCGTAGCGGAGGACGAGTGGGAGGCCTGGCAGGAGCTGACCCGCCGCCTGGGCAACCGGATCCAGCTGGTGGGCGACGACTTCTTCGTCACCAACACCGATCGGCTGGCCAAGGGCATCGAGCTGGGGGCGGCCAACTCGATCCTGGTGAAGGTCAACCAGATCGGCTCGCTGACCGAGACCCTCGAGGCGGTCTCCATGGCCCACCGGGCCGGCTACACCAGCGTCATGTCCCACCGCTCCGGCGAAACCGAGGACGTGACCATCGCCGACCTGGCGGTCGCCCTGAACTGCGGCCAGATCAAGACCGGCGCCCCCTCCCGGACCGACCGGGTGGCCAAGTACAACCAGCTGCTGCGGATCGAGGAGGAGCTGGGCGAGGCGGCCATCTTCCGGGGCAAGAGCGTGATCAAGGGTCGGAGGTAGGCCCTTCCGGAATCGAGTCGGATGCCCACAAAAGGAGCCATCGAGTCTGTACGCCAGGCTCGATGGCTCTTTTTTCTGGGTGTGGCCGGGATCGGCTCACCGGCCCGGGTCGGCAGAGAGCTCCTGAATCATCTCCCGCAGCCACCCCATCTCCACCCGGGTGGTCTCCCGGGCGATCAGCAGCATCCCTCTGCGGAAGGGGTCCTGCTCGTCCCGCAGCGGGACGGGCTTCCCCTCCGCCGTGAAAAAGCTCTTCCCGCCCTCCAGGAAGGCAAGCCGGCGGCTCAGGACGCTGCGCTGCTCTTCGGGGGTCAGGTATTTGAGGAAGGCGAGCAGCGTAAAAAAACGGTTCCGGTCCGAGATGGAGATCTCGTCCGGGTTCCTCAGCTGGCGCAGCAGCTCAGCGCCGCCGGCGGGTGTCAGGGAGAGGACCATGCGGGGAGCCGCGGCGAGGCCGGGCTCCTGGTTCCGGACCAGGAAGCCTCGCTGCTCCAGCCGGGCGATGGCCGGGTAGAGGGCCCCGTCGCTCACGGGCCGGAAGTGTCCGGTCAGCATCTGCAGCTTCTGTTTCAGTTCGTACCCGTGCATCGGCTGATCGCGCAGAAACCCCAGGATCGCCAGCTCCAGCAAGGTTCCCAACCCCCGTGTAGGCCTCGTGCTCCTCCAGTGTACCACAGGGGCGGCGGAAGCGACCCGCCCCATCTTGACAGGCGATCTCTCAAGCTGTATACATCTATTAGATATATATCGTATCGAGGCATAGACGGCAAGGGAGAATCAGGCGATGAGCACGGCAGAGCGGTTGCGCTCCATTTTCCATCTGGGGTATCCCATCTACTTGGAACTCCTGTCCAACATCATCAGCGGGTTCGTCGATGCGATCTGGGTGGCCGGGCTGGGGCGGTCGGCGGTGGCCGGTGTCACTCTGGCCACCAACCTGGAGAACGTCGCCTACGGGCTCATCCTGGCGGTGAGCACCGGACTGACGGTGCTCCTTGCGAAGCAGGTGGACCCGCCCGACGTTCGGGCAGCCGGGCGCTCCATTCGGAGCGGAACGGCGCTGGGCATCGGGTTGAGCATCGCCGTGGGAGCGCTCGGGTTCTTCCTCCGCCGGCAGCTGGCAGGCCTGTTCGGTGCGGGCAGCGGGTCGGAGGCGATCGCCGTGGCCGCCTCCTTCCTGGCGGTTGCCCTCGGCGGGATCGGGGCCCTGTACGGCCAGAATCTGGTCAACGCTCTCTTCAAGGCCCAGGGCGATACCAGGACCCCCATGGCGATGGCGATTCTGGCGAACCTCCTGAACCTGATCCTGGCACCCCTTCTCGTCTACGGGCTCGCTGGTCTGCCCGAGTTGGGAGCCACCGGCTCCGCCTGGGCGCTGGTGATCAGCCGGACGGCAGCGCTGCTCTGCTCGTTGGCACTGGCATCCCGCTCCCCCCTCGTCCGGGCGGTGCGGGCCGACCGGGCGCTGGCGGCCGACTGGGTGACGGCGAAGGCGATCCTGCGGCTGGGGTGGCCCACCGCCGGGGAGTTTCTGGTCCGCATGGCTGGAAACATGGCCATGGTCAGTTTTGTGGCCGGCTTCGGAGCCACGGCGTTGGCGGGCTACGGGATTGGCTACAAGATCCTCCTCTTCGTGACGATGGCCTTCTATGCCTTACGGCAGGCCAACACCATCTACACCGCACGCCAGGTGGCTGATCTGGGCCGGGGTGACCTTCCCCTCATCGGCAGGGTCGCCCTTGGCTCTGGGTTGGCCGTGGCCCTGATCGCCGTCGCCATCCTCGGCTCAGGGGCGCCCTGGCTGGTATCGATCTTCGGATCCGATGCCGCCGTGCTGGACGCGGCCGTCTCCTACATCCACTACATGTGCCTCTATCTCCTGCCGCTGGGTTGCCTCATCAGCCTTACCGGGGTCTTCATTGGCGCGGGGCGCAGCGAGGGGATGTTCCACATCACCCTGCTCGGTGTGCTGGTCCAGGTGGTGGGCGCCATCTGGCTGCAGCGGGTCGCGGGTCTGGCCGGCGTCTGGTGGGCGATGATCCTGAGCAACTGCCTCCAGGTGATGCTGCTGGTGATCCTCTATCGGTCCAGGCTGCTCCTCGGGCCGGAAGGCAGGTCGCCGTTGACCCGACCCGGCGGCAGTGAGGGGTAACGCTCCCGGTCATTCCCTGGTTGTACGAGCCAGTCCGGGCCGGGTTGGGGCCGGGGTTCCAGTAGCAGTGCCTCCGGCCGCGGGGCGCCCAGACCACAACACCGGCCTCCGCCTCGAACTCCAGTCCCTCCACGTGGAAGACCAGCTTCCCCTCCAGGGCGAAGGTGCCGCCGGTCATCTCGCCGGTCACCTTCACGGTGGTCAGGTGGCCCATGGCCCATGTCCAGTCGCCGTCCAGCCGCTTCACCAACTGCTCTGAAATCCGGCTCTGCATTGGGAATGGCTCCTGTAATCTCTCCATCCGGCTCTTGGCCGGTGGGGGGGGTACAGGCAGGAGGCACCACCCCGAGTGGGGGCGGTTCGATCCCTAAAAGTAGGGGCAGGTCGGGGGATCTCTAAGGGTATAAGGCGGCAGGAACTCGTCCAGAATAGCAGATGGGCGCCCGGTTTTGGCGGACGCCCACCGGAGGCTGCTGTCGCCTTCCCACCGACCAGATGTCGGCGGGGCGATGGCCCTCTGCCTCTATCTGATAGCGGAGAGGACCAGGATGGCAATCTCAACAATCGTGGCGAGGGAAATCTCAACCTCGATCGTGATCTTGACCATACCGGACCACCCCTTTCCGGGTTGGCCGCTATGCCTCCGTGTATCAAGATAGCAGGAAGAGGCCGCGAAACCTGTCGAGGTTTGGCGGCCTCTTTGTGTTGTTTGGGTTATGGTGCAGGCTCCAGCCGGACAGCGCAGACCTTGAACTCCGGGATCTTGGCCAGCGGGTCGAGCCGGTCGATGGTCAGCAGGTTGGCAGCTGCCTCGGCGTAGTGGAAGGTCATGAAGATGGTGCCGGGCAGGGTCCGCTCCGTCACCTGCGCCTTGGCCCGCACCTCGCCGCGCCGGCTCACCACCCGGACGGGGCCGGCGTCCGCGATGCCCAGCGCCGCCGCATCGGCGGGGTGGACCTCCACCAGCGCCTCCGGGGCGATGGCATCCAGCCCCTCCGACCGGCGGGAGATCACCCCGCCGTGCCAGTGGAAAAGGACCCGGCCGGTGGTCAGCAGATAGGGGTACTCCTGGTCAGTGGGCTCCGCCGGGGGCCGGTAGTGGACCGGGTGGAGCTTCCCCCGCCCCCGCGGAAAGCTCTCGGCGAAGAGGAAGCGGGTGCCGGGGTGGGTCGGGTCCGGGCAGGGCCACTGGATCCCCGGGCCGCTCTCCAGCCGCTCCCAGGTGATGCCCCGGTAGTCGGGCACGCACTGGCCGATCTCCGCCAGGATCTCGGCGGGCGACTCGTACTGCATGGGGTAGCCCATCCGGGTGGAGAGGTCGCAGAGGATCTGCCAGTCAAGCCGGGCCTCCCCGGGGGGCGGTACCGCCTGCCGAACCCGCTGGACCCGGCGCTCGGTGTTGGTGAAGGTGCCCTCCTTCTCGGCGAAGGCGGCGGCGGGCAGCACCACGTCGGCGATCTCAGCGGTCTCGGTGAGAAAGATGTCCTGCACCGCCAGGAACTCCAGCTCCTCGAAGCAGGCCCGGGCATGGTTCAGGTTGGGGTCGGTCAGCATCGGGTTCTCGCCCATGATGTAGAGCCCCTTTACCTTCCCCTCGCCCATCGCCTCCGTCAACTCGGTGGAGGTGAGGCCAGGCCTGCGGGAGAGCCGGGCGCCCCAGAGCGCCCCGATCCGCTCCAGGTGGGCCTCGTCACCGGCTCGGACGTAGCCGGGCAGCAGGTTGGGCAGGCAGCCCATGTCGCCGGCGCCCTGGACGTTGTTCTGGCCCCGCAGCGGGTTGAGTCCGGTGCCCGGCCGGCCGATCTGGCCGCAGAGCAGCGCCAGGTTGGTCAGGGTGAGGGCGGTCTCGGTGCCGTTGTGGTGCTGGGAGATCCCCATCCCCCAGAAGATGCCGGCGGCGGGGCTGGTGGCGTAGAGCCGTGCGGCGCCGCGGATCGCCTCCGCCGGCACCCCGCTGATCTGCTCCGCCCACTCGGGGGTGCACTCCCGCACCGCCTCGGCCAGTTGCTCGAAGCCCTCGGTTCGATCGTCCACGAACGATGGATTCCATAGCCGCTCGGCGATGATCACGTGGGCCATGGCGTTGAAGACCGCCACATCGCTGCCCGAGCGCTGCTTCAGGTGGTAGGTGGCAATCTGGGCCAGCTCGATCTCCCGTGGATCCACCAGGATCAGCTTCGCGCCCCGGGCGATGGCCGCCTTCATCTCCAGGGCGATGATCGGATGGTTCTCGGTGGTGTTGGAGCCGGTGACCAGCAGGCAGTCGATCTCCTCCCGCAGCTCGCCGATGGAGTTGGTCATGGCCAGGGAGCCGATCGCCATGTTGACCGCGGTCACCGAGGAGGCATGGCAGAGGCGGGAGCAGTGGTCGACGTTGTGGGTGCCGATGCAGGCCCGCACCCACTTCTGGAAGAGGTAGTTCTCCTCGTTGGTGCACTTGGCGCTGGAGAAGCCGCCGATGGCGTCGGGGCCATGGCGGTCCTTGATCTCGGTCAGCCGCTGGGCGACGAGATCCAGCGCCTCCTCCCAGCTGGCGGGCTCCAGGGCGCCGTAGTCCGGGTGGCCGCGCCGGGCGCCGGGCCTTCCGCCCCGGCGGATCAGCGGCTGGGTGAGCCGCCCCTGGTGGTGGACGTAGTCATAGCCGAACCGTCCTTTGACGCAGAGGTTCCCCCGGTTGACCACCGCATCGACGGGCGAGGTGACCTTGTAGATCCGCTCGCCCACCGTGTGCAGTTCCAGGGTGCAGCCCACGCCGCAGTAGGAGCAGGTGGTGGTCGTCATCCGTGTGGTGACCGCCATGGCTCACACCCCCTCCATGACCTTGGTGCGGGCGTCGGGGTGGGAGAGCAGCTCCGCCCCCGGCCCGGTGAAGCCCGCCGCGGGGGACCAGAAGACCTCCGGCGTCTCCAGGAGCCCCGCCTGCCGGGCCTCGAACTCCGGCAGGGGCATCAGCGCCCCGGTGGGGCAGGCGCCCACGCAGTTGCCGCAGAAGACGCAGGGGCTGGCGGTCAGGTCGTCGCCGATGCCGCCGGCGCCCACCGAGATCTGGTGGCCCCGGCCCGTCATCTGGATGGCGAAGGTCTGCTGCACATCCTCGCCGCAGGCCCGCACGCACCGCTGGCAGGCGATGCACTTGGCGTAGTCCCGGGCGAAGAAGGGGTTGTCGAGGACCGGCTCCCGCTCCCGGGCCGCCGCCACGACGGCGGGGTAGCGGGCCGGGTCGGCCCCGTAGTAGCGGGCGTAGGCCAGCAGCTCCGGGGCGGCGGTGCAGTCCACCTCGGTCATCAGCAGCTCGAAGACCATCTTCCGGGCGTGGCGGACCCGGTCGGAGGCGGTCCGGACCACCATGCCGGGGGCCGCCGGGCGGGAGCAGGAGGGGACCAGGGTGCGGGAGCCCTCCAGCTCCACCACACAGGCCCGGCAGTTGGAGCCGCAGTTCAGGTGCGGGTGCCAGCAGAGGGTAGGGGTCTGGATCCCCAGGGCCAGCGCCGCCTCCCGCAGGGTCGCCCCCTCCGGGACCGAGACCTCCCTGCCGTCAATCGAGAGCTTGATCGTCACGCTACTCCACCCCCTTCAGCTTCAGCAGGCTGCGGATGGGGTTCATGGCGGTGTGGCCGAGGCCGCAGATGGAGGCGTCGGCCATCGCCTGGCTGATCTCCCGATGCAGGGGAAGCCACTGGCTCTCCCCGGCGGCGAAGCGCTCGACCAGCTCCTGCTGGCGGGCGGTGCCCACCCGGCAGGGGACGCACTTGCCGCAGGACTCCTCGGCGAAGAAGCGGGCGGCGCGGCGGGCCACATCCCACAGGTCGGTCTCGGCGTTGAAGAGCATGATCGCCCCGGAGCCCAGGGTGGCGCCGGCCTCTGCCATCGCCTTGAACTGGAGCGGGGTCTCCAGCCTCTCGGGCGGGAGGAACATGCCCGAGGCGCCGCCCATCAGCACCGCCTGGATCTCGCCCACCGGCCCGCCGGCCAGGTCGATCAGCGCCCGGAGCGGCGTTCCCATGGGCACCTCGTAGACACCGGGGCGGGCGACGTGGCCGGAGATGCTGAAGAGCTTGGGCTCCCGGTCGTTCCAGGCCTCCACCCCCAGCACCAGCAGCGGGATCAGGTTGTGGAGCGTCTCCACGTTGTTGATCAGGGTGGGTCGGTTGAAGAGGCCGTGGGTGGTGGGGAAGGGGGGCTTCACCCGGGGGGCGCCCCGCTCGCCCTCAATGGAGGCGAAGAGGGCGGTCTCCTCCCCGCAGATGTAGCGGCCGCCGCCCACCCGGATCTCGAAGCCCAGGTCGCCCAGCAGGCCCGCCTCCCGGAAGGCGTTCAGCGCCGCGGTGCAGCGCTCGATAGCCAGGGGGTACTCCCCCCGGATGTAGAGGTAGATCCGGTCGGCCCCCACAGCGTGGGCGGCGATCAGGGCGCACTCGATCACCGCCATCGGGTCCTCCTCCATCAGAAGGCGGTTGGTGAAGGTGCCCGGCTCCGACTCGTCGGCGTTGATCACCAGGTACTTGGTGCCGCCGTCGGGGCCGGGGCCCAGCGGGGTCGGGGCGTTCAGCACCCCCTCCCACTTGATGCCGGTGGGGAAGGCGGCACCGCCCCGGCCCACCAGCCGAGAGCCCTTCACCTGGGCCACCACCTCGGCCGGGGTCATCAGCCGGGCCTGCTCCAGGGCGGTCAGGCCGCCGGCCAGCCGGTAGCTGTCCAGGTCCGCCGGGTCGTAGCGGCCGCACCGGCCCAGCAGGAGCGGGTGGTAGCCCCGGGGCCAGCCCATCTCCGCCCGCTGCTCCGACTCGATCGCCCAGGCGCCGTACCCGCCGTAGGCCAGGTGGGGCCTGGGCACCGGGCGGGTGCAGAGCGCCACCGGCCCCTGCTCGCAGCGGCCCAGGCAGGGGGCGCGGTGGACCGGCTGCCCCCGCCGTTCCAGTTCGGCGGCGAAGGTAGCATAGCCGGGCTGAGAGCGGCAGACGATATCATCACAGAGGTGGTAGACCTGCCCGGCGTGGGGCTCGCTGGAAAGCAGGTCGTAGAAGGAGAGCAGGGCGTTCAGGTCCGCGAGGGGAATCCGGCTGCGGCGGCTGGCGTAGGCGAGGGCGGCCGGGGGCAGGTGGCCCAGCCGGGCCTGGATCGCCTGGAGCAGGGGCAGCGCCTTGTCCTTTCGAAGGGGGGCGACGGCAGCCAGCGCCTCCTCCACCGCCTCGACCTGCGCGGGAGGCGTGGGCGGTGCAGCCTGGTGGTGCCTGCGCCGGCGAGGGCTCACCTCGGTCATAGAGACCCTCCTCGGGCCGCACGGCTGGGTGGCCGGCGGCGTTTTGTGAACTTTCTCCTTCCCTATCATTACTCATCGAAGCACGATTCCCCTCCACCGAATTGATGGCAACCGCAAAGAGTCAGACAGCGCTTCGTGTTACCATGGGTCCAGATGATACGTCTATCAGACGAGGTGATTCTGTGAAGACGACAGCCAGCTGGTTGTTGGTCCTTGTCCTGTTGCTCGGCGGATGCGCCGGCGGAACGCCCCAGCCCAAGCCCGGACCCGCCCCCAACGACGGGGCCGCACCGACCGCTCCGAAGCACGGGATCTCCCGGGCGGAAGCAGAGGCGCTGGTGACCGCCTACCTGCAAGACCTGGTTGAGGGGCAGCGCAGCCGGGCGCAGCAGCGCTACGTGGCCCAGACCAAGGTGGAGCCCGCCCTGGGGGGCGTCGCCTGGACCCAGTACGCCCTGCTCCAGGCCACCGAGGTGGAGGAGGGCTGGCTGATTCAGGCGCGGGAGTACCTGAGCAGCGCTGCGGAACCCCGCTCCCGGGTGACCACGGGCTACTACCTGGTGGTCCGGGAGGGGGAGCGGCTGGCGCTCGACCTGCCGCAGAAGCGCTGGCCGGCCGAGAAGGCGGCCCCGTACCGGCCCGCCGCTGCCGAGCTCTCCCCCGCCGCCCAGGAGCCGCTGCGCCGCCTAGCGCTGGTGACCGAGGGGCAGACCCGGACGGTCCAGCCCGGCCTGCCCAACGCCTTCCGCCCCCACGGTGCCGCGCCCGACGTCGAGTTCGGCGTGGGGCAGAACGGCTGGGGCGCCCTGGCCCTCTCGCCGGATGGTCAGCGCATCGCCTTTGTCACCCGCGGGACCCACGCCTTCCTGGGTGTGGCTGACCTGGCAGGCAAGGTGACGGGGCTCGACCTCTGGTTTGAGGGCGGCGCCGGCGAACTGGCCTGGTCCCACGACGGTCAGCACCTGGCCGCCACCGTGCTCCGGCCCAGCGGGATTCTCTCCCTGCAGGTCTGGAATCTGGCCACCGGCCAGCCCATCCGGGTGACGGGTCTGCCTGCTGAGGCGGACGTAACCCGCCCGCAGTGGCGGGGGAGCAGCCTGCATGTCCAGGCCGGGAAGGCGCCCTTCACCGTCAACCTCTCGACGGGACAGGCCACCCCTGCCCGCTGATCAGATTCGAGTTGTACGATTTTGGTCGGTGTGGTACAATCGAAAAGCTGAATTGGCCTTGGAGGGGGTGAAGGGATATGATGACGTTCGTGCTGGTGCTCCACACCCTTTTCGCGATCGGCCTGATTACCACGGTGCTGCTGCAGTCCGGCAAGAGCGCGGGGCTGTCCGGCTCCATCGCCGGCGGTGCTGAGCAGATCTTCGGCAAGAAGAAGGGTATGGATGAGGTGCTGAACCGGTTTAGCACGGCCTTCGCCATCCTCTTCATCGTCTCGTCGCTCGTCCTGCTCTTCCTGGAGACCCGGGCGTAAGCCAGAAGCTGAGAGTGCAAGAGGCCGGGCCGCCATGGCCCGGCCTTCCTACGTTCCCCCCCGCCTTTGACAGGAGGATCGGAGTCGCTATGACCTTGCTGCAACGCCGCTCTGCACAGCCCATCTACCTGGAACGGGGTCCGACCGCCTGCCTGGTGCTTCATGGCTTCGCCGGCTCTCCGGCCGAGGTCCGGCCGGTGATCGATCACCTGGCGGCCCATGGCGTGACCGTCTCGGCGCCGGTGCTGCCGGGCCACGGCACCTCGCCGGAGGACCTGCGGCAGACCCGCTCGCGCCACTGGGTCCGCGCCGCCGAAGCGGAGCTGGCAGCCCTGCAGGAGCGGTTCGGCCGGGTCCACGTGGTCGGCTTCTCCATGGGCGGCCTGATCGCCCTCTACCTGGCCGCCCATCATCAGGTCGCCTCGGTCACCACCCTGGCCGCCCCGGTCAAGCTGAACGACTGGCGCCAGATCCTGGTGCCCCTGGCCAAGTACCTGATCCCGTATTACGAGTCGAAGATCCGCAACCCCGAGATCGCCGCCCAGCTGGAGGCGAACTACGAGCGGATGCCCACTTCGGCCATCCACTCGCTGCTCCGCCTTGCCCGCCGGGTGCGGCGGGACCTGCCCCGGGTCACCGCCCCGGTCCAGGCGCTGCAGGGGGAGCGGGACCGGTGGATCGTGCCGGAGAGCGCCGCGCACATCCTGGAGCACATCAGCAGCCCTGTCAAGCGGATGGAGATCCTGCCGGGACGCAGCCATTTCGTGGCGCTGGAGCAGGGCAGGGATGAGGTGTGCGACCGGGTCCTTCGCTGGATGGAGGCCCACAAGGCTTGATTTACCTACTTCACACTACCAAAGGGCTAGATTAAAACAGTCCTTTCCATGAATGGCCTACTTACCGACTATGCGGTAGTATTATAGTGAGGTTTGTGAAATCGGTCACAACCCGAAAAGGGGAGTGAGAATCATGATCGGTCCCATCCTGCGCCGAGCCGAGGCGGGGCGTTTGCCCAGCCGGCGCGAGATCATGCTGATGCTGAATGCTGAGGGCAACGAGTACATCGCCCTCCTGGAGACTGCCCGCCGCCTGTGCCAGAAGCACAAGGGGGAGGAGCCGACCCTGCGCGGCCTGGTGACGATCGATGAGGAGTCATCGCTCGACCTGGCCCTGGAGGAGGCGGTCAACGCCTGGCGGATGGGCTGTACATCGGTATTGGTCCGGGAGGATGCGACGGTCGGTGCCGAACGGGTGGCCGCCCTGATCCGGCACATCAAGGAGCACACCGACCTGGAGGTGGCCCTCTGTCTGGGCGAGCGCTCCTACGAGAACTACGCCCTCTGGCGGCAGGCGGGGGCGGAGGAGTACGTCCTGCCTCACGACTGCTGTAACCCCGGGCTCTATGCCCTCCTTTACCCGGGACACTCCCCGGCGGAGCGGCTGACCCGGTACCTCTGGCTGAAGGGGCTCGGCTACCGGGTGACCGGGGGCCTGCGGGTCGGTCTGGCGGGCCAGACGCCGGATGGCATGGCCGACGACCTGGAGATTCTGCGGAACGCCGATGTCTCGGGGGTCTTGTTCCGGCCCGAGGGCGGTGCCCACGATCTGCTTCGCATGCTGGCCATCACCCGGCTCTGCCTGCCGCAGGCGGACATGTGGGTGGTGGCGGATGACCTGGTGATCCAGTCCCAGGCGCTGGCCTGCGGGGCGAACCTGCTGGTCACCTCCCTCCCCGGCGAAGCGGCCCCTCTGGAGGGACTCCCCATCGCGATGGCCCACGCTCTGTAACCCAGACGGCACCCCCAACGGGGTGCCGCTTCCCATTGTCCGGGCGGAACCCTTGACGGATCATGGGCTGCCGGATGGTGACCACCTGGAGCAGGCGCTGGAGTAGGAGGAGTTTTGCTTCGCCGTTGACCGGGTCGTGCAGGGAGGGATGCTCTCCCATGCGAACTTCTGAATACGTCTGGCTGGCCTTCCTGCTCCCCCCGGTCGCCGCCGGGGGCGTCTGTGCCCTGGTCCATTCCGGGAGCGGACCGGGTGGAAGGCCGGCGAAGGCTTGTCCGTACATCATGCTGATACCTATTTTGGGGGGTCCACTGCCGCATGACCAAGGAGTACGAGTTCATCCCGCTCTCGTTCGAGCGACTCGCCCCAGCGGAGCAGACCAGGCGGCTGCAGCGCTTCCGCGAGACCCTCCGACAGCCCCTCGCCTTTGACCATGGCCCCGTTGACCTGACCGTGCTTCAGGAGGCGATTCGCACCGCGTGGGCGGCGCCGTCGGGCGCCAACTTTCAGCCTTGGCACTACGTGGTGGTGACCGACCCTGCGTTGAAGCAGGCAATCCGTGAGGCTGCCGAGCGGGAGGCGGCAGCCCGGCGAGACACCCTGCCCGCCGCCTGGCAGCAGCAGGCCGAGGATCTCTCACTCCCCTTCCTGGAGGAAGCCCCGGCGCTCATCGCCGGTGGAGCCACCGCCTCAGATCGACCCCTTCCTGAGGGGGACCAAACTCGACGTTGCCCTGGAGTCCGCCTCGGTGGCTGCCGGTCTGCTGATCGCCGCCATCCACCACGCGGGCCTGGCCTGCCTGACCCACACCCCCAGCCCTATGACCTTCCTGCGGAAGGCGCTGGGCCGCCCCGCCAACGAGACGCCCTTCCTGCTCCTGCCGGTCGGTTATCCGGCCGAGGGGTGCCGGGTGCCGAACATCCGCAAGAAACCCCTGGAGCAGATTGTGACGTTTCTATAGTATCTTCAGGGAATTTTTGCGGGCCTCCGGACCGGTCGCTGTGAAAACCCGTGTCCGGAGCCGATTCTGGCCATCGGACCTGTGAAATAAAGAACAAGCCCACCTTGACTTGCCAGCAACCTTGATGCTAGAATAAAGTTGCTTGTGGAAGCGGAATATCTCGGACCCGCCTGTTCGCTGAATCCCTGCCTCACAAGCAGGGAGCGGGGGAACCAACCAACTGGGGCGAATCCCATCCAGGAGCCGGCCATGGTGGCCGGAAGGGAAGATGGGACGGGGCAAGCTTTGGCGCTCCGAGTCCGTCAGCTAACCTCGTAAGCGTGGTCAAGGTGGTGGGGCCTCACCGTGTGCATCAGATGCCCGGGGGCCCCGGCCCCTGGGCTTTGCTATGCTTCGAGCACCATATGGTTGGCACCCCTGCCATGAAACGGCGGGGCTGACCGTGTGCGCTCGACAGGCGGGCGTCGTCCGTGACAATCGGTCGCGGGTGGCGCCTTTCCCGTTCCCCAAGCATGGCGCTGACACACACCGGGGTGAGAGGGGGAGGAAGACGATGCCGACTTACTGCGTACTGGGAGCAGGACACGGGGGTATGGCACTTGCGGGGCACCTTGGATTGATGGGGTTCCCGGTCCGATTGTGGGCGAGGGACCCACATGCGCTGGACCACATCCAGGCGATGGGCGGCGTCTTCCTCGAGGGGGCCGAGGTGGGATTTGGCCCTGTGGAGGCGCAACCGGACCTGGAGGCGGCTCTGGCCGGGGCTGATCTGATTCTCGTCGTCGTTCCGGCCTCTGCCCACCGGGAGATCGCCCGGCGCTGCGCCCCCTACCTGCGGGACGGGCAGCGGGTGATGCTGATGCCCGGCCGCACGGCGGGGGCGATCGAGTTCATGCAGACGCTGCGGCGTGAGGGCTGCTTTGCCGACGTGATTGTGGGCGAGGCGCAGACCTTCCTCTATGCCAGCCGCAGGGTTGGCCCCAACACGGCACATATCTACGGGATCAAGCGCCAGGTGCTGGCGGCGGCGCTGCCGGCCTGGCGGAGCCAGGAGCTGTTGGAGGTGCTCAAGCCCGCCTTCCCGCAGTTCATGCCTGCCCGGTGGGTCTGGAAGACCTCGATGGACAACATCGGGGCGATCTTCCACCCGGCGGTGGTACTGCTGAACACAGGCCGGGTGGAGTCGACCGGCGGTGCCTTCCTTCACTACAAGGAGGGAATCACCCGGTCGGTGGCCCGGGTGCTGGAGCAGCTGGATGCCGAGCGGGTGGCCGTGGCCCGGGCCATCGGGGTCGGCGCCCTGACCGCCCGGGAGTGGCTGATGGAGGTCTACGGGGTGGAGCGGGAGACCCTCTACGATGCGATACAGGCCACCCCGGCCTACGAAGGGGTGGGCGCTCCCTCCTCGATGGAGCACCGCTACATCTGGGAGGATGTGCCCACCGGGCTGGTGCCGATCTCCGAACTGGGGCGCGCCTGCGGTGTGCTGACCCCGGTGACCGATATGCTCATCGGCCTCGCCAACACCATCTTCGGCGTGGACTTCCGGGCGATGGGCCGGACACTTGACAAGCTGGGCATGGTGGGCTGGAACGCCGAGCGGATCAGCCGCTACGCCCTGGAGGGAGACGTGGTGGATTTTGTCTAAGCGGAGGATTCTCGGCGCCGCCATCGGCGACGATGTGCATGTGGGCGGCGTCGTTCGGTTTCTGCATCTGGCGGAGCAGCTGGGGTACGAGGTGAGGTCGCTCGGCCCCGCCGTGCCGGTGGAGCGGCTGCTGGATGAGGTGGCAGCCTTCGACCCGGAGATCGTGGCGGTGGGCTACCGGCTCACCCCGGAGTCGGGGCGGGAGGTGCTGAGCCATCTGGCCGATGCCGCCCGGGCACGGGGAGAGGCGGGTCGCCGCTGGGTGCTGGGCGCCACCGACCCGGTGGCCGAGCACGGCCGGGCGCTCCACTTCTTCGAGGCGGTCTTCGGCGGCTCCGCCGAGTGGCAGGAGCTGGTCGACTTCCTGCGGGGGATCAAGAGCGTGGCCGAGGGGGGCGTCCCCCCGCAGCACCTGGTGGACCGGATCCTGTGGAAGCGGCCGTTCCCGCTGCTGCGCCACCACTTCGGGCAACCCTCCGTCGCCGCGACGGTGGAGGGGATCCGGCAGATCGCGGAGGCCGGGGTGCTGGATGTGGTCAGCCTGGGCACCGACCAGAACGCCCAGGAGCACTTCTTCCGGCCCGAGGAGATGGACCCGCGGGAGCACGGCGCCGGCGGCGTACCGGTGCGGACCCCCGAGGACCTGCGGGCGCTCTATGCGGCCTCCCGCACGGGCAACTACCCGATCATGCGCTGCTACAGCGGCACTCGAGACCAGCTGAAATGGGCCGAGATGCTGCATGAGACGATCAACAACGCCTGGGCGGCGGTGCCGCTCTTCTGGTACAGCCTGCTGGACGGCCGCTCGGAGCGCCCGCTGGTCGAGTCGATCCCCGAGGTGCAGCAGGTCTTCCGCTGGCACGCCGAGCGGGGGGTTCCGGTCGAGTCCAACGAGAGCCACCACTGGTCGCTCCGGGACGCCCCGGATACCATTGCGGTCGCGGCAGCGTATATTGCAGCCTACAACGCCAAGCGGGCCGGTGTGCAGGATTACGTGCAGCAGTTGATGTGGAACAATCCGCCACTCATCTCGCCGGCGATGGACCTGGCCAAGATGCTGGCGAAGCTGGAGTTGGTGGAGGAGCTGGCAGGGGAGGGCTTCCGGGTCTGGCGGGAGTGCCGGGCCGGGCTCACCTCCATGCCCGCCGGCTTCGACCGGGCGAAGGGCCACCTGGCAGCATCCACCTTCCTGCAGATGGCCGTCAAGCCCGACATTGTCCACATCGTCGGCCATTCGGAGTACCACCACGCCGCCACCGCCGCGGACATCATCGAGGGGTGCAACGTGGTGCGGGGGGCGATTCAGCTGGCCCTGCAAGGCCTGCCGGACATGGCGCAGGACCCGGCGGTTCAGGCCCGCAAGGCCGAACTGGTCCGGGAGGCCAGACTCCTGCTGGAGGCGATCGCCTCCCTCGCCCCGGCCGGGGTGGAGGACCCGCTGACCCATGCGCCCACGCTGGCGAAGGCAGTCCATGCCGGCCTGCTTGATGCCCCGCACCTGCTGGGCAACAAGGAGGGCCGCGGGGCGGTCGCCGTCCGGTTTGACGATGGCGCTTGCCGGGCCTTTGACCGGGAGAGCGGCAAGGTGCTCTCCGAGGCGGAGCGCATCGCCAAGGTGATGGCGGAGAACCTGATCGAAGGAGGCGTCGCCTGATGTGTGGGATCGCAGGAATCTTGGGGAGGGCCGACCGGGCCACGGTGGAGCGGATGCTGGATCAGCAGAAGCACCGTGGACCTGACGGCCGGAATATCTGGACGTCGCCCGCCGGGTTCACGATGGGCCATGACCGTCTGGCCATCGTGGATGTGGAGGGCGGTGCCCAGCCCCTCTCCAATGAGGACGGCACCCTGTGGCTCGCCATGAACGGCGAGATCTACAACCATATGGCTCTGCGCAGCCAACTGGAGGGGCGGCACACCTTCAAGACCCGCTCGGACTCCGAGGTGGTGCTCCACCTCTTCGAAGAGTATGGCCCGGACTGCATCAAGCGGCTCGATGGCATGTTCGCCATCGCCATCTGGGGGCCGGCTGTGGGCCTGTTCCTGGCCCGGGACCCCCTGGGGATCAAGGGGCTTTACTGGGGGAGGGACGAGGCCGGCCACCTTTACTTCGCATCGGAGATCAAGGCGCTGGTCAACGAGGTCCCGTATGTCCACGAGTTCCCCAACGGCCATTACTGGCATGTGGGCGACTCCATGGTCCAGTACGATGCGGTCCCGCGGCCTGCCATGCACCTCTCCGAGGTGGAGACCGCCCTGGACCGGCTGGATGAGACGCTGACCAAGGCGGTGGTCAAGCGGCTGATGGCCGATGTGCCGGTGGGCTGCTTCCTGAGCGGCGGACTGGACTCCAGCCTGATCGCGGCGATCATGCGGCAGCACGTCTCCGGCGAGATGCACACCTTCTCCGTCGGCCTGGAGGGGTCGGAGGATCTGATCAACGCCCGTCGGGTGGCGGCGGACCTGGGGACCATCCACCACGAGCGGGTGCTGACCGAGCGTGAGATCATCACGGCGCTGCCGCAGGTGATCGATTCGCTGGAGTCCTGCGATCCGGCCCTGGTGCGCAGCGCTATTCCGACCTACTTCGTCTCGGAGATGGCGGCCCGCCATGTGAAGGTGGTCCTCTCCGGGGAGGGGGCCGATGAGCTCTTCGCCGGCTACCACTACCTGACCGAGTTCGAGCCCGACTGGGCGGCGCTCTCCTCCGAGCTGCACCACATCACCTCCGGGCTGCACAACTCCAACCTGCAACGGGTGGACCGCATGACCATGGCCCACGGGCTGGAGGGGCGGGTCCCCTTCCTGGACCGGGCGATGCTGGACCTGGCCTTCCAGATGGCCCCCGGCCTGAAGCGGTACCGCGGTGAGGGCAAGTGGATCCTGCGGAAGGTGGCGGAACGGTATCTCTCGCCCGCCATCGTCTGGCGGAAGAAGGAGAAGTTCGCCATCGGCACCGGCATCGGTCCGCTGCTGCAGAGCTATGCGACCGGGGCCGTCGCCGAGGAGCAGATGGCGGCGGAGCGCTCCCTTTCGGGTGAGCCCTTCCGGGCCAAGGAGGAGTACCTCTACTGGACGCTCTTCAAGGAGCGCTACGGCCGGGAGGATGTGCTCAGCTGCATGGGCCGCAGCCGGAGCCTCAACCCGGGGGAGCGCTGGGTGAGTGCGATATAGCGCCAAACCAGATGAGGCGTCAGCGATTTACGCTGGCGCCTTTCAATTTATCCCCTGTCTCGCAGGAAAGAGCGGGTCTATGTTGTACTCATACTTCGTAAACTAGTCAGACAGTTTGCGGGGTGGTGCCACGAATGCTCTTGGAGCTTCCGCTCGTTGGTCGGCAGACGGAGCTGGCCTTTCTCTCTGAGCGCATTCAAGGGACCTCAGGCGGGGTGATCCTGCTTGCTGGCGAGGCGGGCATTGGAAAGTCTCGCCTGGTCAACCATGTCCTGGCCGAGGCCGGGCGATTCGGGCGGCCCGCAGCCCTGGGCGCCTGTCCTGGCCTCTCCCTGCACACCGGTGGCAGTCCCCCCGTACTCCTGGGCGAGGCCCGTCCCTTCGGGCCGTGGCGGGACGCCGTGAACATGTTCGGCCAGATCACCGGCGAGGCGCTGGAAGCCCTGCCGCCGCCCTTCGGCAGCGGCCCCCGGGCGCTGACCCACTATGATCTTGCCCTGGATGTGGCCAATTTTTTGGGCACGTCGAGGGAGCGGGGCGGTGCGCCCATCCTTGTCCTCGAGGATATCCACTGGGCCGATACCGCCTCGCTCGAGATGCTCCAGCACGCTTCCTCCCGCTTCGCTTACAGCCCGGTCCTCATCATTGCCACCTACCGGACCGATGAGGTCCACCGGGAGCATCCGCTGCACGCCCTGATTCCATCCCTGCTGCGGTCCGGGGCTCAACGGGTCGCCTTGCAGCGGCTGAGCTACGACGATGTGGCGGAGCTGGCCAGGCACGCGGGGCGAGCGCACGCCGCCGTGGAGATCTACAACCGCAGCGGGGGCAACCCGTTCTTTGTGACCCAGCTCCTGACCTCGTCCGGGGAGACCCTGCCGGATACGGTCCAACAGGCCATCGACGGCCGGTTGTCACGCCTTACCTCCGGCGCCCTGGAGATCCTCCGGGTCGCTGCGGTGCTCGGCGAATCCTTCCGATTTGAGACGTTGCTCCGCACCCTGGAAGAGCCGGAGGAGACCGTTCTGGAGGCGCTGGAGGAGGCGCTGCAACTCCACCTCCTCCGGGAGCAGGGCGAACGGTTTGCCTTTGACCATGCGCTCGTCCGCGAGGTCCTGTACGCGGGGATGATCGGCCCCCGGCGTCAAGTCTGGCATCGCCGGGCCGCCCGGGCTGCCCGGGACCCCGACGTGATCGCCTATCACCTGGGGCAGGCCGGGGATTCGGCCGCGGTCCCCTACCTGAAGGAGGCGGGCGACCGCGCCCTGCAGTTGGGCGCGCACGCCCATGGAGCCTCCTTCTATGAGCGCGCCCTTGCGCTGAGCGACCAGGGTGAGAATGGGCCGGAGAGGGCAGAGTTGATCCTGCTGGCCGCTTTCGCCGGCACCGGCGCCGACTTTGAGCGGGCCGGCGAGAGGACCGAGGAGGCGCTCAGGGCCGCTGTGGCGGCGGGGGATGCGGTGGTGGCCGGTCTGGCCCGTCGCCACCTCGCAACCCTCCTGCACGAGCGAAAGCAGGAGCAGGCGATCGCGGTGATGGAAGAGGCGCACAGCGAACTGGCAGCGCTCTTCCACCAGCCCCGGCTGCATCAACTGCACGAGCGGATGTACGGACGGCCGCTGGTCAGGCCCGGGGCGCCGGAGGCGCTGGCCTCGGTCTACCTGTGGGCCGGACGCCCCGCCGATGCGGAGGCGCTCCTCGCCGACGCCTCCACCGCCGGCACCGTTGAGCATCATGTACTCGGGCTCTGTGCCCTGGTGCGCGGCGACCTGGACAGCGGCTGCAACCACTTCCGCCAGAGCGTGGAGGCGGCTATCGCAGCCCGGCAGTATGCCGATGCCGCCGATCGGCTGGTCAACCTGACCCACACCCTGCTCTACCAGAGGGGCGACCAGCACCATGTGATCGATCCGCTGATGGCGCTGCTGGAGCAGACCTGGCGCCAGGCGCGCGACCGCTCGGGCGTGGATCCCTTTGGTGGGCGCAGCCCGCTTATGGATACCTGGGTCTGGCGGGGCCGGTGGGACCGGGCGCGCCGGGAGGCGGACGCAGCCGACCGGCTGGAGCCGCGGCCGGGCGACCGGCTGATTGCCCACCATAACTGGCTCTGCACCGTCCTCGACACCGAGCAGGGCAACTTTGCCGAGGCCCGCCGGCGGGCAGCCCCTCGCCTGCCTCCGGGGGGCCCGGGCAGCCCACCGCCCTACGGCTATTACATCGCCCGCATCTACCTGATGACCACCGTCGCCCGGGCCTGCCGCATGGCGGGCGACCTGGAGGAGGCGCGGGCCTGGCTGGAGACGGTCGATGCGTGGCACCGGGGCGCACGGCCAAGCCTCTACAACTATGCCCTCAACCTGGTGGAGTGGGCGGAATACCACCGGGCGGTGGGCGATCTTCCGGCGGCACGCCGGGCCGCGGAAGGGCTGCTCAAGCACGGAACGGCGATGCGCTCCACACGGCTGCTGATGGAGGGGCACCGCTTCCTCGGGGCGCTGGGCGTCGGCGATACCGCCCAACACTTTGCCACGGCGCTGGCACTGGCCGAAGCCGCCGGATACCGCTATGAGGCGGCCCGGGTTCGCCTGGAACGGGGGACCGCCGCCGATCTGGCATCCGCCCGGGAGACGTTCGAGCGCCTCGGCGCAAGACCTGCGCTGGCGCAGGCGGAGGCGGCCCTGGCAAGGCTGTCCTCCGCTCGGACACCCGCCCCCGGGGGGCTGACGGAGCGCGAGCGAGCCGTGGTCCGGCTGGTGGCCCGGGGGCTGACCGACCGCGAGATCGGGGCCCAGCTCCACATCAGCCCCCGCACGGTGGGCGGACATCTGGGCAACATCTTCGCAAAACTGAACCTGACCTCCCGCAGCGCACTGGTGGCATGGGCGCTCCGCCACGGCGTGGAAGAGTAGTCCCCGCCGTCCGGCCAAGGAGGGCGGGTGCCTTCATCTCCCACCAGGTAATTCTACCTGGTCGCCCCCGCGGAAAATCGGGGGGTTCTCACGATGCAGACCGCCCTCCCTCCTCGGTATCATTTGAAATAACAACTGGAAGAGGGGGAGGTACCATGACGATGGAAACCGGGACCGCCAGTCAACGGATCGTCCGTCTGTGGGCTAACAACCGGAACGCCCTGATTGCCCTGGCTGAGAGGCTGCCGGAGTTTACCGCAGGCTACAAGCCCTGGTCCGACGCCAGATCCACCCTGGACCTGCTCAACCACATCGCGTGGGCCGGTGAGCTCTTCCTGGCCTGCGCCGTGGGAAGGGAGATGAAGAAAATCCCCGAGGGTACTACCATTGCCGAGGCCCGCAAGATTCTCGCTGAGACCTTCGCCGAGCAGTCGGCTGAGATCAGCAAACTCTCCGAGGCCGACCTGGCCAAGAACGGTCACATCGCCCTGATCAACCTGACCGAACCCGCTGGTGACATGCTCCACCGGATGGTGATCCACGAAGCCCATCACAAGGGGCAACTCCTGGTCTATGCCCGCATGCAGGGGATCGAGCCCCCCTTCTTCCTGGCGGGCTAGGTCTGTACCGAAGTAAGCCCCGGGGCGGCTGAGCCGGCCCCCCGGCAGACGAAGACGGCGCCTCTGCTACTCCGCAGGGGCGCCGTCAGAACAGGAGGCGCCCCCTACCGCGGGGGCGCCTCGTCGTCTCCTGCCGTGGGCAGGAAGGTGGTCTCGGCCGCCAGGAACCCCTCCCAGTCGGCGTCGTTCCGCTTCCCCCACCGGCTCAGGTCGGGCTCCCAGCCCGCCCTGCGCTGAAGCCGGGCCGCTGCCCGAACCCGGGTCCAGAGCTCGGGCTGGGGCCGGTCCACGTCGAACCCGGCCATCCGAAGCAGCTCCCGGTTGCCAACGGTGGTCTGGCCCCGGCTGAGCAGCAGGCCCAGGGCCAGGCTGAGCGGGTTGCGGCTCCCCTCCAGCTCACCCAGCAGGGTGCGGGCCAGAACACTCTCCACCGACTCGGCCTCCAGTGTCGCCGCCCAGCTGTGGCCGCCGGGCGTGATCCACCACTCCTGCCCTCGGGCGACGAGGGTGCCGCCCTCATCCACCAGGTGGGCCTGACCGCCCTCCCGCAGGCGCAGGGCCCACAGATCCCGGGCCTGGTGCTCCAGGGTGAGCAGGCCCCCCTCCAGTTCCCACTGATAGAGGGAGAGCCGGAGCTGCTGCAGCCGGCGCAGCGCCTCATAACAGCGCTCCGGCGCCGGGCGCCGGAGCCCCAGCCCCGCCCGGACCTCCCCGTGGGAGAGCTCGTGGGGCCAGTGGCCCAGCAACTGCAGGTGGAGCCGCGCCACATCGGCCCCTTCTCTGGCCAGCAGCAAGCAGGCCAGCTCCCGCCAGGCGGTCCGGTGAAGCGCGTCTCCAGCGCCCCGGGGCAGCACGACGGCATACCCTTCGGGCTGGGGCACGACCAGAGACAGGCCGGCCTCCCGCTCCCCATCCTCCGGGTGCACCCCCGGCATCGCCCGCAGGCGGCGGCCCTGCAGCCCCTGCCGCAGGCGCCGGACCGCCTCGCCGAACCGGGCCTGCAGCGCCCGGGGCAGGTCGGCGGTCAGCACCGGACCCAGCCGGTCGGCTGCCGCCTCCGCCTCCAGCAGTACCGGCACGTCACAGGCGTAGCGGGTGACCTCCCCCACCCACTCCGGGAGGTCGCTCTCCAGGTCAAGGTGGCCGGGCAGGTGGCTCTTCTGCAGCGGGGTGCGAAGGCGGTAGTTGGCCGGCAAACCCGCACGGGCCCCCACCGGATCCTCCAGGGCAGCAGCCAGGCTCGCCGCCAGGTCAGCCGCTTCGCCCCCGATCGCCCGCAGCAGCTCTTCCAACTCCTGAAGTGCCTCACGCAGCCCCCGCCAACCAGGGTAAGTACCCAGCAGTCCCCAGGGGTTTGCAGCTTCTGGTGGTCTCCTCATCTGGACGGCCTCCGAACATCTATTCTCCTCTATCATACAGGTTAGCCCACCGAATGGAAGAGGCGCCGTGAGGGGTGCAATTCTTTTCTAAGGCCTCCGGGCTAGTCCTGTTGGGTCACTTGACGCTCCGCGCCACCACTGGCTATCATAGACTCTGTGCACCGGAATAGAGAGGCATCAGACCAGCCCGCTTGGGAATGGTGAAGCGCCGGCCGTCTGAGGAGCGCTTCCCCGGGGAAGTAACCCCTTTGGTCAAGTGCCCACAGACCTCGCGGGGCGAGGTCCTGTGGGCTTTTCTATATGATCCTAAACCTGTCGTAGGAGGGAATGCCATGGGCTTTGCGCTGGGGGCAATTCTGCTCCCGTTCCTCGGAGCCTTCCTGATGCCCTTGCTCTACCGGCCGCTGGGCCGGCGCCTTGGCATCGCTGCGCTCGCGTTTGCCGTGACGGCGCTGGTACTGGTGGTCCTGACCCCCGAGGTCTCGCAGACGATCCCCTGGGTGCCCCAACTCGGAATCGATCTGACGATTCATGCGGATGGATGGGGCAAGTTGCTGGCCATCCTGATCAGCGGGATCGGCTCGCTGGTCTTCCTTTATAGCATCCTCTACCTGGGCCCCGAGGAAGACCTGGGGAAGTTCTACCTTTATATCCTTCTCTTCATGGGGGCCATGCTCGGGGTGGTCTTCTCGGGCAATCTGATGCTGCTCTACATCTTCTGGGAACTGACCTCGATCAGCTCCTTCCTGCTGATCGGCTTCTGGTACACCCGGGAGAGTGGACAGTACGGGGCGCTCAAGTCGATGATCCTCACCGTGGGCGGTGGCCTGGCCATGCTCGCGGGCATCGTCATTCTCGGCAACATCGGCGGCTCGTACGAGTTCACTTCGCTGCTGGCGAAGCGGGCCGAGATCATCAGCGATCCCCTGGGCAGCTGGGCGCTGCTCCTGATCCTGATCGGCGCCTTCTCCAAGTCGGCCCAGATCCCGTTCCACATCTGGCTCCCCGATGCGATGTCGGCACCCACGCCGGTCTCGGCTTACCTGCACTCCGCCACCATGGTGAAGGCGGGCCTCTTCCTGGTCGCCCGGTTCTGGCCGCTCTTCAGCGGGCATGACTACTGGCTGCCGGTGGTGGGTACGGTCGGTATGGTTACCATGGCGCTGGGCTCGTTCCTGGCGCTCCAGAAGACCGACCTGAAGGCGATCCTCGCCCTCTCCACCGTCTCCCAGCTCGGCCTGATCATGTGGCTCTTCGGCCTCGGCACCATCGATGCCGCCCAGGCCGGCGTCTTCCACCTGCTCAACCACTCGACCTTCAAGGGCCTCCTCTTCATGGTGGTCGGCATCATCGACCACGAAACGGGGACCCGGGATATCACCCGGCTCTCCGGGCTCCGGAAGGCGATGCCCATCTCCTTCGTGCTGGCCGCCATCGGCGCCGCCTCCATGGCGGGCATTCCGCCCCTGAACGGCTTCCTCTCCAAGGAGATGTTCCTGGAGTCGGTCTTCCACTCACCCATGGGCTTCATGGGGGCGTTCATGGCGACGGCCGCCTCGGTCCTGACCACCACCTACAGCCTGATCCTTGCCCACAAGATCTGGTTCGGCAAGGAGAGCCACGACACGCCCAAGCACCCCCACGAGGCCCCCTTCCTGATGCTCCTGCCCCCGGCCATCCTCGCGGCCCTGGTGGTGGGCATCGGCCTCATGCCGGGGCTGGTGGAGCACACCATCGTCGAGCCGGCCGCCCTGGCGGTGATCGGGGAGAAGGAGTACCCGTTTGTCCACATCGCCCTCTGGCATGGCGTGCAGCCGGCGCTCTTCATGTCGGTGATCGCCATCGGCGGTGGCATTCTGGCCTACCTCGGCCTGGATAAGGTGGTAGCCACCTTCCGCCGGTGGGCGCCCGAGCGCTACAACGCCAACAACCTCTACGACTACCTCTGGTGGCGGAACACCGCGGTGGAGAAGGGCGCCAAGTGGCTGACCAACATCCAGATGACCGGCTTCCTCCGGGACTACCTGGTCTTCACCCTGGGCGTCACCGTTGTGGCCTTCCTCGGCACCATGGCGGTCAAGGGGGTCCAGATTCCCAAGCTCCAGCTGGCCCCGGTCTCCCTGCCCGAGCTCCTGCTCATGGTGATCATCGCCATCGGCACGATCTTCACCCTCTTCTCCAACACCCGACTGGCGGCCATGGCGGCCATCTCCCTGGTCGGCATGCCCACCTCGCTCTACTTTGCCTTGATGCGGGCGCCTGACCTCGCCCTGACCCAGCTGGTGATCGAGGTGATCACGGCGGTCCTCTTCCTGCTGGTCTTCGCCCATCTGCCCCAGCTGAAGGTCTACCCGCGCACCCCGCGCCTGCAGGATATCAACGTGCTGATCGCCGTAGGCGTCGGCGTGCTGGCCACGGCGGTCACCCTGCTGGCCAACGGCGCCCGCCTCTTCCCGCCCACGGTGGCGGAGTGGTACCTGAAGCACAGCCACGATCTGGCCGGCGGCAACAACGTGGTCAACGTCACCCTGGTCGACTTCCGCGGCTTCGATACCATGGGCGAGATCACCGTGCTCACCGTGGCGGGTCTGGCGGTCTTCATGCTGATCAAGGTGCGCCAGCCCAAGCAGAAGGGAGGGAAGGGCTAAGTGCAGACGAAATTCAAGGAATCTCCGATCCTGACGACCGTTGTACAGTCCTCCCTCTTCGCCATCAAGCTCCTGGCTATCTGGATCTTCCTCCGGGGGCATCAGGAGCCGGGCGGCGGCTTCGTGGCCGGCCTGGTCATCAGCGCCGCCATCGCCATCCAGGGCCTGGCCTTTGGCTACGATGCCGCTGACTCCATCCTCCCCGTGCCCTTCTACCTGCTGCTGGCCGGTGGTCTCACCTTCGCCTTCTCCACCGTCTTCCTGCCGACCCTGTTCGGCGAGGCTTTCATGCAGCACTACTGGGGCCCCCTGGACCTGCCCCTCCTGGGCCACATCGAGTGGGCCACCGCCGCCGTCTTTGACCTGGGGGTCATGCTGGTCGTTGTCGGCACCATGAAGGCGACCTTGCTCTTTATTGCATCGGAAAAGCGGTCGACGGCCCCCGGCGAGTCTGAGCCGGCGGCTCGCCGCCGATAGGAGGTGTCGCACGAATGGAACTGCTCAGTGCACTTGTCATCGGCCTTCTGTTCGCCGTCGGCACCTATCTCCTGCTGGCCAAGAACATGATCCGGGTGGTGCTGGGCAACGCCCTCATCTCCTATGGCACCAACATCATGATCCTGACCGCCGGGCGGCTGAAGACGGGCCGGGCGCCGGTGCTGGGGGGCCACGACGCCCACGGGGAAGCGATCCAGTACATCGACCCTGTCCCCCAGGCGCTGATCCTGACCGCCATCGTCATCGGCTTTGCGGTGACGGCCTTTATCTTCGTGCTCGCCTACCGGACCGTGCAGGAGTACGGGACGGATAATCTCGCCGAACTGAGAGGTATGGAAGATGAGTAACCTCGTCGCATATCCCGTCCTGCTCTGCTTCGGCACGGGCATCCTGCTGCTCTTCCTGCACGGACGGGTCGCCCTGCAGCGAGCGGTGGCCTTCCTGGCCTCCCTCGCCTCCCTGGCCATCTCGATCCTGCTCACCTACACCGTCTGGACCCAGGGCATCCAGGTCCAGACCGCCGGCGGTTGGCCGGTTCCCTTCGGCATCACCCTGACCGTCGACCTCTTCGGCGGCATGATGACCATCCTGTCGGCGATCATCCTCTTCACCTCGCTGCTCTTCGCCTTCAAGGACCTGGATCCCGACCGGGAGCGGGCCTTCTTCTACCCGGTGCTCTTCTTCATGATGGCCGGCATCAACCTCAGCTTTGTCACGGGGGACCTCTTCAACCTCTTCGTCGCCTTTGAGGTGATGCTGATCTCCTCCTACTTCCTCCTGACCATCGGCGGCTCGCCGGGCCAGCTGCGGGAGGGCATCAAGTACCTGATCCTGAACGCCACCGCCTCGACGATCTTCCTGGTGGCCATCGCCCTGCTTTACGGCGTCACCTCGTCGCTCAACATGGCCGACGTGGCCCAGAAGGTGGCCCAGGAGCCGGGCAACCCCTACATCACCCTGATCGGCATCCTCTTCATGATCGTCTTCGCCTCGAAGGGAGCGCTCTTCCCGCTCTACTTCTGGCTGCCCCGCTCTTACTACTTCGCCCCCAACGGCATCGCAGCGCTCTTCGCCGCCATGCTGACCAAGGTGGGTGTCTACGCCCTGGTGCGGGTCTTCACCCTGATCTTCGTCCACGATGTCAGCTACACCCACACCATCCTGCTCTGGGTGGCCGGCGGCACCATGCTGCTGGGCGTGCTCGGGGCGATCGCCCAGTACGACTTCAAGGCGATCCTCAGCTATCACATCATCTCGCAGATCGGCTACATGATCATGGGCCTCGGCCTCTTCACCCAGCTGGCGCTGGCGGGTACCGTCTTCTACATCGCCCACCACATCATCGTCAAGTCGGGCCTCTTCCTGCTGGCGGGTGTGACCCAGCGGATCACCGGCCACACCGACTTCAAGAAGTACTCCGGCCTGCTGGCCGACTACCCGGGTCTGGCCTTCACCTTCCTGGCCACCGGTATCTCCCTGGCGGGCGTGCCCCCCTTCTCCGGCTTCTTCTCCAAGTTCGCCCTGCTGAAGGCCGGCGTGGAACAGGGCTCCTGGGGGATTGTGACCGTCAGCCTGGTGGTCTCCCTCTTCACCCTCTTCTCCATGGTGAAGATCTACCGGAAGGCGTTCTGGGGCAAGGAATCCGGCCAGCGGCGGAAGCCCTCCTTTGGCGACCATGCCATGGCGATGCTGCCCGCCGTGCTGCTGCTGGCGCTCTCGGTCACCATGGGGCTCGGTGCCCGCTACATGATGGACTTCGCCATGGTGGCGGCGGACCAGCTGCTGAACCCGAACCAGTACATCCAGGCTGTGATGGGGAGGTGAGCTCGATGATCCTGCTGCGGCGCTGGAAGCTCTGGCTGATGATGGCCGTCCTCTGGATGGTCCTCCAGGACAAGTACACCCACGACTACTTCGTGGCCGGCCTGATCGTCGGGGCTCTCGTCTTCTGGCTCACCCCTGCGCCGGAACTGCGGGTATTCCGTCCCCGGTACCGGGGGTTTCGCGAGTTCCTGCGCTGGCTGCCGAAGGCGGTCCACCTGGCCCTCTACTTCACCTGGGAGCTGCTCAAGTCGAACTACGCCGTCGCCCTGATGGTGCTGAATCCGAAGCTGAAGCTGACCCCGGGCATTCTGGCGATGAAGCTTCGCATCCGCCAGCCGGGGCAGATCGCCATGGTGGCCAACATGATCACCCTCACCCCCGGCACCATCTCCCTCGATGTCAGCCCGGACAACAGCATCCTCTACATCCACTGCATCGATGCCTCCGATGAGGAGGCGGCGCTCGCCACCTGCTACCGCTTTGAGGATCTGGTGATGGAGGTGCTGGAGTGATGGATCTCTTTCACACGGTTCTCTGGATCACCCTGGTCGGCCAGGTGGTGGCGCTGGGGATGGCCGGGTACCGGGCCCTGCGGGGGCCCACGGTGGCCGACCGGGTCACCGCCCTGGACGCGGTGGGCACGATCATCATCGCCATCCTGATCGTGGGCGCCATGCTGCTGGAGGACCGGCAGTACCTGGCCTATGCCCTGGTGTTGTCGGTGCTCAGCTATGTATCGACGGTCGCCTTCGCCAAGTACATTCTAAGGGGTGTCGTCATTGAGCGAGATTCTGATTAGCATCTTCCTCCTGTTCGGCACCTTCATGGCGCTGCTCGGGGCGACCGGCCTTCTCCGGTTTCCGGATGTCTACAACCGGATGCACGCCTCCGGCATGTCCACCACCCTGGGGACCACAGCCATTGTCATCGGCGGTACGATCTACTTTTCGGTTCACGATGGCCTGACGCTGAAGCTCCTGCTGGTGATTCCCTTCCTCTTCTGGACCGCCTCAGCGGGTACTTATATGACCGCTCGGGCTGCCCACCGGACGGGGCCGAACCTGGCCCCCGAGACGATCCGCGACGATCTTCAGGAGAAGGCAGGAACCTTTAAGCAACAGCAGTAGGGGGGAGGCCCTGATGCTGCCACCCATGATTCCCATTCGCCAGGAGTTTGCGGCTGATTCGGTCCCCGACGTGGCCGCGGCCATGGAGCGCGCCCTCAGCGCGCTCGATCTGGCCCGCCGCCTCCGACCGGGGATGCGCGTGGGAATTCCCGCGGGGAGCAGGGGGATTCGCGAGATCCCTCTGCTTCTGCGTGCCATGGTGGAGCACGTGCGGCGGCTGGGTGCCGAGCCCCTCCTGGTGACTGCCATGGGCAGTCACGGCGGGGGCGAGCCGGAGGGGCAGCTCGCGGTTCTCCACTCCCTCGGCATCACGGAGGAGGCGGTGGGGGCTCCCCTTGTTGGAAACGTGGAGGCCGTGGTGGTGGCCACCTCGGTCGAGGGGGAGCCGGTCTACTTCGACAAGGTGCTGGCCGGCTGTGACGCTCTGCTCGTGCTCAACCGGGTGAAGCCCCACACCTCCTTCCGGGGCCCGCTGGAGAGCGGGCTGACCAAGATGCTGGTGGTGGGCTGTGGCAAGCCCGAGGGCGCCCGGCAGTTTCACTCCTTGGGGGCGCATGTACTGAGCGCACGGCTGCGGGAGTTTGGCACCCTCCTGCTGGACCGCCTGCCGGTCCTGGGAGGGGTGGCGGTGCTGGAGAACGGGCGGGAGGAGATCGCCGACCTGGTGCCGATGCACCCATCCGGGTGGATCGAGACCGAGGAGCGACTGCTGGAGCGGGCCCGGACGCTGCTGCCCCGGCTGCCTGTGGACCGGCTGGACCTGCTGGTGGTGGACGAGATGGGCAAGAACTACTCCGGCACCGGCATGGACACCAACGTGATCGGCAGGATGGGCATTCCGGGGATGCCTGACGGCAAGCCCGAGGTAAGGCGCCTGGTGGTCCTGGACCTGTCGGATGCCTCCCATGGCAACGCCAACGGCATGGGTCTTGCCGACTTTGTCACGCGGCGCTTCGCCGATAAGGTGGACTTCAAGGCCACCTACCTGAACACCCTGACAGCGACCTTTGTGGACCGGGCGAAGCTCCCCATCGTCATGGAGAGCGACCGGGAAGCGATTGAGACCGCACTTCGGACCATTGGGAGCCCGACCTCGCCCCGCATCATCCGCATCCGGAATACGCTGGAGCTGGAGCACCTGTGGGTCTCACCCAGCGTTCTGGCGGACCTCCCCGGTGCGATCGTGACGGGGGAGCCCGTGCCCTGGGCGTTCGATTCCAGCGGAAACCTGCTCCGGTAGGCAATCTGACCGGCCTCACAACAGGCGAAGGACCACCGGGTCATCACCGGTGGTCCTTCCTGAACCCGTTCTCGACGGGCGAAAAGGAAAAGGCGCTTACAGGTCTGCACCTGTAAGCGCCTTTGTGATCATCTTGAACATTAGAGGCCGCAACGGTCCAGCGCCACCACAAAACCCAACCCAGCGACCTTGGGGAGGCCCTCCGACCAGGAGAGACCCCGCTGATTCTCCGGCTTCACAGCGATGAGAATCGTCGAGGCGCCCCGCTTGCTGGCCTCGGCTGCGGCTGCCTGGGTCAGCTTGCGCCCCAGTCCGCGGTTGCGGTGCTCGGGCAGGACGTAAAGCCACTCCAGCCGGTACTTGGTCACCAGGGGCCCCACATGTCGGCAGGGGGTGAGGAGCACACCGCCAGCCGGTCCTTCCGGGCCTACGGCGATGAGGCTGACATGGTTCGGGTCGAACCAGGCGCCCACCGACGGCATCGGGGAGCAAGCTCCCTCAGACGTCCGGAGTGCCTGGATAGCCTCCATCGACTCGATAGCCTGAATGCGATACATGGCCCTCTCCTTCCCGGTCTCTCGGCTCAGAGCGAAGCCTGCGGGCTTATGCCACCGATTACACGGGTTGATGCGCGGACATGACCGCAGTGTACTCCTTATCCTCATCAATGTCGAATCGGCTGGCGGGTCATCTGGGTCTGATGGAGCGGCTGAGGCGACCAGAACGCCGACCTTCGCGTCGGAGTTCAGTTGTCCTCCTCCGCTCGCCCTCACACGTCGTCTTTTGGAGTTGCACGCTGTGCCGTATTGCCGGAAGGGTTGGGCATTTTAGGTACGAATTATATAAGGGAGGACGCCGACAGAAGGGAGAGCGGAGATGATCAAGCAGCGCCTGGCTGTTCCACCCGAGCAACTGCGACGCACCTGGGACCCGGCGGCACTGGGATTCACGACAACGGCCGAACTGCCGGCACTGGAGGGACTGGTGGGGCAGGAGCAGGCTGTCGAGGCCCTGAAGTTTGGGCTCTCCATCCGCAGCCCTGGTTACAACATCTACGTCGCCGGCCCTTCCGGGACAGGCAAGACCAGCTATACCTCATCGCTGGTGCAAGCGCGCGCCGTGCATGAGCCCGTCCCCAGCGACTGGATCTATGTCTACAACTTTGACCGTCCGGACGAGCCTACCGCCATTGCGCTGCCGGCGGGAACGGCGCCGACCTTTGCGCACGAGATGGAGGAGCTGATCCGGGACGCCCAGGCAGCCACTGGCCGAGCCCTTGGAAGCAGGGAGCACCAGGCGAGGCGGGAGGAGCTGATGGCGGCGGTCCGCAGTCAGGTGGAGCAGGTCATGGAGCAGCTGGAGTCCATGGCGGCGGCCTCCGGCTTCGGACTGACCCAGACGGAAAAGGGACTGATGCCGGTCCCAATGCTGAATGGGCAGCCCATGACCGATGATCAGTTTGAGGCGCTCTCGCCGGAACAGAGGCGGGAGATGACGGAGCGGGCGCACCAGATCCAGCGCGCCGTCGCGGAGGCCGGCCGCCGCACCTGGGAGGTCGAGAAGTCGGTCCGCGATGAACTGAGCAAGCTGGATCACCAGGTGGCTGCCATGGCGGTAGCGCCGATGGTGGCCCGGCTCAAGGAGCGCTACCGGAGCGTGCCGCGGCTGGTGGAGTGGCTGGGGCGGGTCGAGCAGGAGCTGATCGGCCCCTCGATTCCCGAACCAACCTCCCGGGGGATGGAGGAGGCCGCCGCAGCCGAGATGCGCGCCCTCCAGCAGCGCCGCCGCCGTGTCGACCCCTTCGCCAGGTTCCGGGTCAACGTTTTCGTCCACCGGACCGAGCGTGATGGCGCACCGGTGGTGGTGGAGTCCAACCCGACCTATGTAAATCTCTTTGGGAAGGCGGAGTACGTGACCTCCTCCGGCGAGGAGCCGGTGGACGGCTTCATGCTGATCAAGGCCGGTGCGATTCACCGGGCCAACGGCGGCTACCTGATCCTCCAGGCGACTGACCTGCTCTCCAGCCCTTACGCCTGGGAGGCGCTGAAGCGGGCGCTCACCATGCGGGAGGCCCGGATTGAGGCGCCCGGGGCTGAGAACCGGATCCTGCCGGTGGAGACGGTCAGGCCACAGCCGATTCCGCTGGACCTCAAGGTGATCCTGATCGGCAACAGCAGCATCTACCATGCCCTCTACTCCATGGATGAGGGTTTCCGCAAGCAGTTCAAGTTCAAGGCCGAGTTTGACATCGCCATGGAAGCGAACGAGAAGAACGTCGCTGGTTACGCCAGCTTCATCTCCAGCGTCTGCCGCCGGGAGAACCAGCAGCACCTTACGGCCGCCGGTGTCTGCGAGGTGCTCAAGCACAGCCACCGCCTCAGCGATGATCAGACCAAGCTCTCCGCCCGGTTCAATGAGGTGGTGGAGGTGATCTACGAAGCCACGGCCTGGGCGAACCAGGACGGCAGCTCCGTGGTCGATGCGACCCATGTGCGGCGGGCGATCGCAGAGAAGGCGGCCCGGTCCTCGCTCCCGGAGCAGCGACTCCTGGAGATGGTCCAGCGCGGCTCCATGCTCTTTGATGTGTCGGGTCACGTGGTTGGCCAGGTGAACGGCCTGACGGTGATGAACATCGGCGACTACCGATTTGGATCGCCCAGCCGGATCACCGCCCGGGTCTTCATGGGGCAGAAGGGGATTCTTCATATAGAGCGGGAGATCGAGATGTCCGGTCAGATCCATGACAAGGGGCTCTTCACCCTGACCGGTTACCTTGGCGACCGCTTTGCTCAGGACAAACCGCTGGCCTTCTCAGCCTCGGTCGCCTTTGAGCAGACCTATGTGCCGGTGGACGGAGACAGCGCCTCCAGCACGGAACTCTATGCCCTTCTCTCTGCGCTGGCCGATGTGCCGATTGATCAGGGGATTGCGGTGACCGGCTCGGTCAACCAGCGCGGGGAGATTCAGCCGATTGGCGGGGTGAACGAAAAGATCGAGGGGTTCTTCCGCGTCTGCAAGCTGCTGGGGCAGACAGGGCGCCAGGGGGTGATGATCCCGAAGCAGAACCTGCCGAACCTGGTCCTTCAGGACGAGGTGGTGGAGGCCGTCCGTGAAGGCCGGTTCCATATCTGGGCGGTGGGTTCGATTGAGGAAGGGATCGAGATTCTCACCGGCATGCCCGCCGGTCGGCGGGAAGCTGATGGGCGGTACACGCCCGGCAGCCTCTTCGACCGGGTTGATCGGCGCATTGAGGAACTGGCCCGGCGCTTCTACGAGTGGAGTCGGGGCGAGCGGGGTTGAGTTATTGATGGCACCGGCCCGGCAGCCTGGCGGCTGTCGGGCTGTTTTGCCGTGTCGTAACATTGCGGATGCGAGGAATGGTGCTTTTGGGGTGTTGACCGTGGCGGGGCGCGCGTCGTAATATAACTCTCGCCGTCACCCTGCGGTGCGGCCTGGCAGCGGTCACGGTCTCGCCTGGCCCAAGAACCAGATGATGGAGCTTGACCGGGGCAGAGCGCCGTGATAACCTAACGAAGCTCTCACCGCCAGCGGTGGTCGATGCTCAGGAAAAACTTGAGCGGTTGACCGGAGCGGTCGAGGGTGATACGATAGGGACTCGTCGCCGGCCGGGAACGGCCTCGCTGGCAGAAGTTGCGAGGTTGACAACGGGGCGGCGGACATGGTAACCTAATGAACGCTGTTGCTACAGCGACGGCGCCTGGAACCTTGAAAACTAGACAGTGCAGAAGAGAGAGAAAGC
>JBMONC010000052.1:82370-84525 GCA_049324875.1 Bacillota bacterium | reverse complement strand
CCGGGTGGAGTGAGCCGCTGGCGGGGGAGCCGGTGCCGTGGTATCCTGGGGATGCAGAGGTTGACGATCTGGACGAGAAGGAGCCTTCCTATGGCCTTTGACAGCACTGTGATGGCGGCGGTGGTGGCGGAGCTGAACCAGAAGCTCCTGGGCGGGCGGATCAGCAAGATCTACCAGCCCGAGCCCGACGAACTGGCCCTCCTCTGCTACAGCGGGGGAGCCAACCACCGGCTGCTCCTGTCGGGCAACCCCCGGCAGGCCCGCCTCCACCTTACCAGCATTGAAAAGAAGAACCCCCCGGTCCCCCCGACGTTCTGCATGCTGCTGCGCAAGTACATCGAAGGCGGGCGGATCACCGCCATCCGGCAGGTGGGCCGGGACCGCATCTGCCGGATGAGCATCGCCGTGACCGATGAGCTGGGCAATCCCGCCGAGTTCACCCTGGTGGCCGAGGTGATGGGCAAGCACTCGAACCTGGTCCTGCTCAACCCCCAGGGGCGGATCGTCGATGCCGTCCGACGGGTGACCGAAGAGGTGAACCGCTACCGGGAGCTGCTGCCCGGCCTGGCCTACATCGCCCCGCCCCCCACCGGAAAGCTGGACCCGGCCGCTCTCACGGCGGAGCAGCTGGCCGCCCGGGCGGGCGATGCGACACAGCCGGCCTGGCAGCTCCTGCTCGATGCGGTGGACGGGCTGGGCCCGATGCTGGCCCGGGAGGCGGTGGCCCGTGCGGGCTTCCCTCCGGAGGAGCCGGTGGCCGGGGTATCGCTGGCGGCCCTGTCCGGGGCGGTGCGGGCGCTGGCGGAGGTGCGGGAGTGGGAGCCGCGCCTGCTCTACGACGAGCAGGGGCGGCTGAAGGAGTTCCACGTGATTCCCCTCGCCCACTGGCCGGGCCGGGCCCAGACCGGCTTCGCCTCGGTCTCCGCCTGCCTGGACGCATACTACGGCGGCCGGGCCGAGGAGGAGAAGTTCCGCGCCCTGCGGGGCAGCCTGGCGAAGCTGGTGCGGGATGAGGCGGGCCGGGTGCGGCGCAAGCTGAAGGCGCAGCGGGAGTCGCTGGCGACGGCGGAGAGCGCCGAGGCCTTCCGGATTCAGGGGGAGCTGATCACCGCCAACCTCTGGCAGATCCAGAAGGGCGAGACGGAGGCCCGGGTGGTCAACTACTACGACCCGGACGGGGGCGAGGTGGTGATCCCCCTCGACCCGACGCTGACGCCCTCGGAGAACGCCCAGGCCTACTACCGGCGCTACCAGAAGGCGCGCAGCGGCCTGGCGATCATCCAGGAGCAGGTGGCCCGCTCCGAGGCGGAGCTGGCCTACCTGGAGCAGGTGGAGGTGGCGTTGGATCAGGCCTCCTCCCTCCCCGACCTGGAGGAGATCCGGCGGGAGCTGGCGGCCGAGGGGTACATCGGGGAGAAGCCGGAGAAGGACCGGAAGAGGGGGGCTGAAGCGCCCAAGGAGCAGCGGGCACAGCCGCCGCTCACCATCCGGTCCAGCGACGGGCTTGAGATCTGGGTGGGACGGAACAACCGGCAGAACGACTACCTGACCATGAAGCTGGCCGCCCCCCATGACCTCTGGTTTCACACCAAGGAGATCCCCGGCTCCCACGTGATCCTGCGGGTGCCCCCGGGGCGTGAGGTGCCGGAGCGGGCGATCCACGAGGCGGCCGCCCTGGCGGCCTACCATTCCAGGGCCCGGCACTCCTCCGGCGTGCCGGTCGACTACACCCTGCGCAAGCACGTCCGCAAGCCGAACGGGGCGCGGCCGGGCATGGTGATCTACGACAACCAGAAGACGCTCTGGGTGACGCCGGATCCGGCGCTGAACCCGATCCTGAAGGGGGGCGAGGGGGTTGGCGACAGGGGAGCTGGACCTGATGATCCAGCACGCCGCCAGGGCCCTTGAGGCGCAGATCGACTGGGGAGCGATCGACTTCCACCCGGGCAAGTTCTCGATCTGGCTCCGGTTCATCCGCCTGACGGAGGGCGGCGAGCAGGAGGTCCTGCCGGCGCACAAGCTGGTCAGGGAGGCGATGACCGAGAAGGAGCTGCGCTACCTGCTGGCGGAGCAGGTGGTGCTGACCGTCTTCGGCTCGGAGCTGACGGTGGTGACCGACCTGCCTAACCTGGTGGTCAAGCTCAACGACCGGAAG
>JBMONC010000052.1:64160-82270 GCA_049324875.1 Bacillota bacterium | reverse complement strand
GGCTGGAGCCCGAGTCGATCCGGGCGGTCCTGGAGATCGCGGCAAAGGAGCACGCCGCCGAGATCGACCGGATCAAAGCGATCGATGCCAAGAGCGGGCCGCTGCTGGGCGGGTGCACCGCCGCCATCGCCCTGGTGGCCGGGCTCCTGGCCAAGCCCGACCTCTTCGCCGTGGAACGGGGCGTCCGGGCGGGGATCCTGCTGGCGCTCCTCAGCCTGGTGGCGGCCCACCTCTCCTTCCTCCAGGCGATCTGGGTGCGGACTTACCACTCCTTTGACATCCCCCTCTGGAACACCCTGGCCACCATGCAGACAGAGCCCGCCCACCTCATGCGGGAATTGATCAGCGCCTACGAGGAGATGATAGCCAGGAACGCTGCCGTCCGGAACCAGAAGGCGGCGGCGCATGAGCGGGGCGTCCTGCTGCTCTCCCTGGCCATCTGGCTGCTGGCCCTGGCCTTCCTCGTCAACGGCGCCCTGCATGGGGGTGCGCGATCGTGAAGACCAAAAAGAAGGGAAAGCCCACGAACCCGCCCGGCCCGCTTCCCGAGAAGGTGCGGCCCCGGCCCTCCAAGCCGGTCAAGATGCGGGTGGCGGCGCTGGGCGCAGGCCTGGTCGCCCTGCTCTCCCTGCTGCTCGGCCCCCGGCGCTGGAGCCGGATCCCCTGGCGAGGGGGCCGCATCTGACCGCCCACGAACGCGAGCCGGCGCCACTGGCGCAAAGGAAGGGAGCGCACCGCCGTGCGCCCCCTCCACGCTCTACCGATGATCCAGGGCCCGGGTCACCATCACCGCCGCCTCCGCCCGGGTGGCGGAGCGGGCGGGGCGGAAGGTGTAGCGGCCGTCGCTCTCGCTGTAGCCGGTGATGATCCCCGCCTCCACCGCCACGGCGATGTGGCCGGCCTTCTCCCAGTCGCCGGCGTCGCTGAAGCTCTTGCCCGCCAGCACCGCCGTGCCGCCCACCAGCTCAAGCCGCCTGCTCAGCGCTTGCTGCTCCAGCCCCAAAGCCCGGGTCACCATCACGGCGATCTCCTCCCGGGTGACCGGCCGGTCGGGCTCGAACCGGCCCTCGGGGTACTCGCCGGGCCGGATGATCCCCGCCCCCACCGCAGCGCCCAGGTAACCCTGCTGGCTGACCCAGTGGGAGGCGGTATCCCGGAAGCCGCCGTCATCCCCCTGCTTCAGCGCCAGGCCGTTCGCCCCCACCAGCATCTTGACAAAGGCCGAACGGGAGAGGGAGGCGTTGGGCCGGAAGGAGCCGTCGCCGTAGCCGCTGACAATCTTCGCCTCCAGCAGGCGGCGGATCGCCGGCAGCGCCCAGTGCCCCTCGATGTCGATCAGCCCGAGGATCCGGCTGCCCACGAACAGCTCGCCGGCGACCAGCTGGCTCTCCACCCCGGCCAGCCCTTGCACGAAGGCGGCGTCCACGTAGATGGTGCCCAACCGCTGCTGGACCGGGAGCGCCAGCCGTAACGGCTTCTCGCCCAGGCTGGCGGAGAGCCGGCCCAGGGTGTACTCCCCGGTCCGCTCCCCCACCTTCCAGTAGCTCCGGTCGATCGCGGGGATCCGCTCCACCGCCCCGCCCAACTTTGCCAGCGCCCCCTCCGGCAGCAGGACCGCCCCGCCGGGGTGGAACAGGGAGGGCTGGGGCAGGTGCTGGCCGCGCACCAGCAGCGGCACCTGCGCAAAGGCGGGCACCTCGGGCAGCCTCATCGACTCATCCCCCTGGAAGAAGTCGTACCAGACCTCCTCCACCCCGCCCGGGGTGACCAGCAGCAGATCGGCCCGCTCCCCGCCGTAGCCGGCGGGAGGCGCAAAGGTGAAGCGCCGCTCCGACTCCACCACCAGGTTGGCCACCGGCAGCCCGCCCAGGAAGACCTTCATCCCGCTGCCAAAGCCGATCCCCTCCACCCGGACCGACCGCAGCTCGTTGCCGGGGACCCCGGTGGTCGCCACCCGGTTCCGCATGAAGGGGCGGAACTCGGGGGCGGTGGTGAAGGACCAGGTCTCATCGAAGGGCTGCACCCCGCGGCCCAGGTCCGCCTGCCCCCGCATCCGGACCGTGTAGGTCGCACCGGGCCTCAGCGGGGCCTTGGGAATCAGGCAGACGGTATCCTCCAGCCGCGGGTCGTTGACCGGGTCGAACCGGAAGACCTCCACCTCCCCGTCGGGGCCGGTCAGGCTGTACGCCATCAGCCGGAGCCCGCGGGGCTGCCCGCCGAAGGTCAGGGTGATCGGGTAGCCCACCGGCTTGGTGGCGCCGGGGTAGAGGTCCAGCGGGTCGGGCGACTCCAGCCCGTCCCAGAGCGGCGGAACCCCCGTCTGCCCCCCATGGGGCCAGCGGACGACCCCTTCCGCCGAGCTGAAGGGCCCGGCCTCGATCACGTTGACGTTCTGGCCCGGTGCCCCGGCCACCCCATAGCCCATCTCGGCCATCCCGGGGTGGAGCAGGGGGATCCGGTGGTACAGGGTGTCGATCCACCCGTCGATGGCATCCTCCGCCCGGTCGACGAAGTTGATTACCTCAAAGGCGCCGCCGTCGTAGGTGAAGTACCGGGCCCGGTCGCCCACCGTCTCCCCGATGAAGAGGCTGCGCCCCGGCTCCTCCCGGTGGCCGTCCACCTCCACCTGCTCCGGGTGCGCCGCCAGGTAGCGGGCATGGCTCAGCGCCGCCGCCGCCAGCCGGCTGTCGTAGGCCATGGGGGCCAGACCCGCCCGCTTCCGGTACTGGTTGACCCAGGCCAGCGCCCGGCGCTCCTCGGGGCCGGGTCCGGGCAGCTCCGCCACCGCCCCCTGCCCGACCGTGAAGGTAAACTCGCTCTCCACCGGGGCGAAGAAGTAGCCCGGGCGGTCCGGGGAGATGCTCACCACCAGCCTGACGGTGTGCGGTCCCGGCGTCAGCGGAGCGGGAGGGGTGTACGAGACCCGCCCGGCCTCATCCCAGGTGGGGTGAACCACCCGTCCGTCCACCCACATCTCCGCGCCGGTGATCCGCTCACCCGGCTCCAGGATGAACTGCTGGGAGATGGTGGGCCGGCTCAGTCCGATGATGCCCTGCGGCGAGGGCTCATAATACGAGAGGGCAGCAGCGAGCTGGACCCAGAGCAGCAGCAGCGCGCCCAGGATCAGCCCGAACCCCCTCGGCAACCTTCTTCTCATCACGCGACCTCCCCGGCCCTGGATGCCCTGTAGCGGGTGCGGGTTCAATTTCGACCCCGCCGCCGCTTTTCCTGCGTCGGGAGGCCGGGCGGAGGGGCTCACAGAAAAGCGGGCGGATCCCGTAGGACCCGCCCGCCCGCTCTGTTTAATCGTCGCCCGGATTCCGCTGGAGCACCGGCTCCCGCCGCTCACGCCGGGCCATGCCCGTCTCGTAGGCCGCCGCCTCCACCGCCTGGGCCACCGCCTCGGCCACCCGCTTGTTAAAGACCGAGGGGATGATGTACTCCTCGTGCAGCTCCTCGTCGGAGACCACCGAGGCGATCGCCTTTGCCGCCGCCAGCTTCATCGCATCGTTGATCTGCCGCGCCCGGCAGTCCAGGGCGCCCCGGAAGATACCCGGGAAGCAGAGCAGGTTGTTGATCTGGTTCGGGTAGTCGGAGCGGCCGGTGGCCATCACCCGCACGTAGGGCGCCGCCTCCTCCGGGTCGATCTCCGGGGTCGGGTTGGCCATGGCGAAGACGATCGGGTCCTTGGCCATCTGCTTGATGTGCTCCACCGTCAGCACCCCCGGACCCGAGACGCCGATGAAGACGTCGGCGCCGACGATGGCATCGGCCAGGGTTCCCTTCCGGTTCTCCGGGTTGGTGTTCTCCGCGTACCACTGCCACATCGGGTTGGTGGGGTACTCCTTCCCCCGCTCGATGATCCCCTGCTTGTCGACGCCGACGATGTTGGTGATGCCCGCCAGCATCAGCGCCTTGGAGATGGCCACGCCGGCAGCGCCGATGCCGACCACCACCACCCGCAGCGACTCCAGCTCCTTGCCCACCACCTTGGCGGCGTTCATCAGGCCGGCCAGCACCACGGCGGCGGTGCCGTGCTGATCGTCGTGGAAGACCGGGATATCCAGCTCCTCCTTCAGCCGCTCCTCAATGTAGAAGCAGCGGGGCGAGGCGATATCCTCCAGGTTGATGCCGCCGAAGGTGGGCGCCAGCGCCTTGACGGTGCGGATGATCTCCTCCGGATCCTTGGTGTCCAGGCAGATGGGGAAGGCGTCCACATCGGCGAACTGCTTGAAGAGCATCGCCTTGCCCTCCATCACGGGCATGGCCGCCGCCGGGCCGATGTCGCCCAGCCCCAGCACCGCCGTGCCGTCGGTCACCACCGCCACCGTGTTCCGCTTGATGGTCAGGGTGAAGGCCTTGGACGGATCCTCGTGGATCGCCTTGCAGACGTTGGCCACCCCCGGGGTGTAGACCGTCGCCAGATCATCCCGGGTCTTCACCTGCACCCGGGGGGTGACCTCGATCTTGCCGCCCAGGTGGGCCAGGAAGATCCGGTCGGAGACGTTGACCACCTTGACGCCGGGCAGGGCACTGACCGCCTGGATCACCCGGTCCCCGTGCTCCCGGTTCTCCACACCGATGGTGATGTCGCGGATCACCACATCCTTGCGCACCTGGATCAGGTCCACCGCCAGAATATCGCCACCGGTGGCACCGATAGCGGTCGCAATATAGGAAAAGATCGCACCGGTATTCTGGATTTCCAGGCGCAGAATCAGGCGCATGCCGCCAAGTCTCTGAATGGCCAAGGAAACTGCCTCCTTTTGCTGGAGCCCTGTACCGAAGGGTCTCCGCCCGCCGGCCACCGAGGTGGCAGTCGGGCTGAGGGAGGCGCCTCCGGGTTGGAGATCTCCATTCCGCCGTTATTATACCGCCAACCCTATGGAAGGGACAGGCACACAACGATTTACAGTCAACTCGGATCGGCTAGACAAAAAGCACTAGGGAAGGAGCGGTTGTATAGTACCTGCTCTTAAGATTTAGCCATAGAGCGCAGTTCTCCTGCCGGTCCGCCACGCTTCCCGACGAGCACCGAAAAGGGGGACCCCCCACACCGGCGGAGGTCCCCCCTTGGGTGCGGGTCTTACCCGTGCACGCCGAAGTGCTCCAGGATCATCTTGTAGAGTTGGTGGGCGGCCGGATGCCAGGCCTCGGTCTCCCGCCGGATCACCAGGCAGGTGGTCCGGGCAATGGTCGAAAGCCCCTCCACCTTCACCTCCACCACCCGCCCCTCCGCCAGGTCCTGGGTGACGGCGGACTCGGGGACCAGGGCCACGCCGAAGCCGGCCTCCACCATCATCCGGACCGCCTCGTGGGAGTCGAACTCCATGGTGACATTCGGGTAGACCCCGTGCTGCTCCAAGATGGCGTCCACAAAGGTGCGGAAGCGGGAGGGCGCCTGGAAGGAGATCATGTCGATCTGCCCCAGCATATTCAGCGGCAGCGGGTCGGGCAGGCTCCCCCGCTTTTCAGGGGCGCAGACCAACAGGACCCGATCCTTCCGCAGCGGGATGCACTTGAGCCGCGGGTGGGAGACCGGGTTGGGCAGCACCGCCATCTCGATCTCCCCCTCCAGCAGGCGGGCCAGCGTCTCCTGGGTGCGCCCCGCCTTCACCTGGATCCGGGTGTTAGGATACAGCCGGTTGAACTCGGAAAGAATCGGTGGCAGGAGGCCCAGCCCCACAGTGGTGACGGCGCCCAGCACGATCCGCCCCCGCTCGGGGTGGGTCAGATCATCCACCGCCTCCTTCAGCTCATGGACCGACTGGGCAATTCGCTTGGCCCGCTCATAGACCAGCTCACCGGCGGGGGTCAGCCGGAACTGCCGGCTGGACCGGTCGAGCAGGGCGGTGCCCAGGTCAGCCTCCAGGGAGGCGACCTGTCTCGTGACGGCGGGCTGACTGAGACCAACCAACGCCCCGGCGCGCGCAAAGCCGCCGGTCTCCACAACGCGGCAGAAGGTGATCAGATGCTGGAGAATCACGTGCGCTGCCTCCTGTTATGGTGCTCGATGCACCAAGTTCATACCCTGTATGTCAACTATGCATGTTCATGATACCCTAACAGGTCGTATAGTTGGTAGTGGATAGAAGGCGGTCTTGCATGGGGATCGCCATGTCTCAAAGGGCCAGAGTGGGTATGGCACGTTCTTGCACCCATGGCACTTTGAGACAAACAGCGCGCCTGGCCACCCAAGAAACACCCGTCTGCTCATTGTACCACACTGGAGGAGGGGACCACATTGTTGAAGGAGGTTTGCTGGCAGATTGGTGGCGAGCAGGGCAAGGGCCTTGACTCGACCGTCGAGGTGTTCAACACCGTTGCCAGCCGTGCCGGTTACTACGTCTACGCCTACAAGACTTTCGCATCCCGCATCAAGGGCGGCCACACCGACTTCACCACCCGGCTGTCCGTCGAGCGGGTGCAGGCGCCGGCCGCGGGCGTCAACCTGCTGGTGGTGCTGGACCAGGAGTCGATCGACATCTGCGCCCGGAACGTCTACCCCGGGGCGATCGTCCTGGCGGATGAGTCCTTCAATCCCACCTTGCCCGAGGGGATCGACGCCAAGCTGCTGACCATCCCCTTCGACAAGATGGCGCTGGCCCTGGGCAACACCCTGATGAAGAACAACATCGTTCTCGGCGCCTCGGCCGCCTTCCTGGGCCTGCCGCTGGAGGACTTCAAGAAGTACGCCGTCCGCCGCTGGGGCAACAAGGGCGACGAGTTTGTCAGCCTGATCCACACCGCCATGGAGCAGGGCTTCAACTACGTCCACGAGCACTGGCCCGAGCTGGAGCTGGTCCTGGCGCAGCCCGACGGCAAGGAGCGGCTGCTGATGATCGGCAACGAGGCTGCGGCGCTGGGCGCCCTGGCTGCCGGCTGCCGCACCGTCTTCTCCTACCCGATCACCCCCGCCTCCGAGATCGCCGAGGCGCTGGTCAAGGTCTTCCCGAAGGTGGGCGGCGTCGCCGTCCAGATGGAGGACGAGCTGGGCTCCATCGTCGCCTGCGTCGGCGCAGGCTTCGCCGGTGCCCGGGCGATGACCGCCACTTCCGGCCCCGGCCTCTCCCTGATGCAGGAGGCGCTCGGCCTCGCCTCCATGACCGAGACCCCGGTGGTGGTGATCGACACCCAGCGGGGCGGCCCCTCCACCGGCATGCCCACCAAGCAGGAGCAGTCCGACCTGCTGGCCATGGCCTACGGCGGCCACGGTGACTCGCCCCGGATCGTCCTGGCCCCCGGCTCGGTCGAGGAGCTGATCCCCCTGACCGCCGAGGCCTTCAACCTGGCCGACAACTACCACTGCCCGGTGATCGTCGCCTCCGACCTGGCGCTGGCCCTCTTCCAGCAGACGGTGGAGCCCGAGGCCGCCGACCTCTCCACCCTGCCCAAGATCGACCGCGGTCCCCTGGCCAACCCCGAGGAGATGGCCGCCCTGGGCCGGGACGTCTTCGAGCGCTACAGCAAGAAGACCAACGAGAACGGCGTCTCCCCCCGCTCCCTGCCCGGCATGAAGAACGGCCAGTTCCTGGCCACCGGCGCCGAGCACGGCCCATTCGGCAAGGTGACCGAGAACCCGGCCAACCGGGTCTATATGATGAACCGCCGGATGGAGCGGATCAAGCAGGTCAAGACCGAGGCGGTCCGCTACTTCGGCAGCGAGAACGCCGACCTGGTGCTGCTGGCCTTCGGCACCACCCTGGGCGCCGCCAAGGAGGCGCAGCCGCTGATCGAGCAGGCCACCGGCAAGAAGGTGGGCGTGCTGCAGATCCGGCTGATCTACCCGGTCCCCGTCGAGGAGGTCCGCAAGTTCGTCGGCAGCGGCAAGGCCCTGGTGGTGGAGTCCAACGCCACCGGCCAGTTCGCCTTCATGCTGAAGGGCGCCGGCTTCAACCCCGAGCAGCTGGCCAGCCTGCTCCGCTACGACGGCAACCTCTTCACCGTGGCCGACATCGTCCACGGCGCTGAGGCGGTGCTGAACGGCGAGGCGACCCACCTCGTCACCGGCGGCGGCCAGGGCGTCCGTGCCATCTCCGATCCCACCATCACCCTCGTCGCGAAGGAGGCGTAACCCATATGGCCACGATGGCTGATTTCCGGACTTCGGAGAAGTCCTGGTGGTGCCCCGGCTGCGGCGACTTCGGTGTCCTCGCCGCCCTGCAGAAGGCGCTGGTTGAGCTCGGCGTCGAGCCGGAGAAGGTGGCCGTTGTCTCCGGCATCGGCTGCTCCGGCAAGATCGGCAACTATATCAACTCCTACAACCTGCACGTGGTCCACGGCCGCTCCCTGCCGGCCGCCCAGGGCCTCAAGCTGGCCAACCGCGAGCTGACCGTCATCGCCGCCGGCGGCGACGGCGACGGCTTCGCCATCGGCATGGGCCACTACATGCACGCCCTGCGCCGCAACATCGACATCACCTATATCGTGATGGACAACCAGATCTACGGCCTGACCAAGGGCCAGACCTCCCCCACCTCGGACGGCGGCTTCGAGACCAAGTCCACCCCGGCGGGCAACATCGAGAAGTCGGTCAACCAGATGCAGCTGGCGATCGCCTCCGGCTGCGGCTTCGTCGCCAACGGCTTCTCCTCCAACCAGAAGCAGCTGGTGGAGATCATCAAGCGGGCGATCCAGTTCCCCGGCTTCGCCCTGGTCAACACCTACTCCCCCTGCGTCACCTTCAACAAGGTGAACACCTATGACTTCTACAAGGCGGAGCTGACCAACCTGGACGAGGACCCGAACTACGACCGGACCGATCGGTTCGCCGCCATGAAGAAGCTGATGGAGAGCAACGAGCTGGTCACCGGCATCATCTACGAGGACCCCTCCTCGAAGCGCTATGAGGACATGGTCCCCGGCTTCAGGGAGCAGGGGATCGTCAACCAGGACTGGAACATCGACCCCACCCTCTGGGAGAAGATCATCAACAGTTACAAGTAAGCACCCCGCCGGCGGTCTTCGGACCGCCGGTTCTCCTTTTGCGCCAGACCGCGGAAAGCGCCTAGCCCATTCGTGCCCATTGGGCCGCCCTGAAAGGGTGTAAAGATTCGGACGGCGAATCCTCTCCGCCGAAAGGGGGGGAGGCCGGTGGATTACCTGCGCGGACGTGACTGGCCATACTGGGCCGGGGGCGTTGCCATCGCCCTTGCCAACGTGCTCCTGCTGGCCGCTGCCGGCAGGCCCTGGAGCATCACCTCCATGCTGACCTATGCGGGGAGCCGCACCATCGCCCACCTGGGTCTGACCCCCCGGGAGTGGGGCTACTTTCAGGACCCGGCCCGGGGCGAGGCGCTGGCCGCCTTCGGCTGGTGGGACCCCACCCTCTGGCTCAACCTGGGGATCGTCGCCGGCGCCTTCCTGGCCGCCTGGTGGGCCGGTGAGTGGCGGCTGCGGCGGGTGACCAGGGGGCGGACGGTGGCCCTGGCCCTCGGAGGCGGACTGCTGATGGGCTACGGGGCCCGCCTGGCCCTGGGCTGCAACGCCGGGGCGCTGCTGGGCGGCATTCCCTCCCTCAGCCTGCACGGCTGGCTCTTCCTCCTCTTCACCTTCCTCGGCGTTGCCGCCGGTCTGCGCCTCTTCCGGCGCCTTCTCTGAAAGGAGCAGTAGCCATGGCCTCCCGCAGACTCTTCGCCCTGCTGGCCCCCTCCGGCGTGCTGGTCATCGCCTGGGCGCTCCAGCGGGTCGAGGCCCGAGCCGCCATCCCCTGGCTGGTCGGCGTCGGCCTCGGACTGGCTCTGCAGCGCTCCCGGTTCTGCATCGCCGCTGCCTACCGGGACGCCCTGCTCTTCCACGACACCGGGATCACCCGGGCGGTGCTGCTGGCGCTCAGCCTCACCACCCTGGGGTTTGCGGCGATCCAGTACCAGGCAGGCGGCGCCCTGCCGCCCGGACAACTCCAGCCGGTCTCCCTGGGAACCTTGGTGGGCGCCCTGCTCTTCGGCATCGGGATCGTCCCGGCCGGGGGCTGTGCCTGTTCCACCTTGCTGCGGCTGGGCGAGGGGCATCTCCGCTTCCTCTGGACCGCCCTGGGGCTGGTGGTGGGTTCGCTCCTGGGCGCCTCTCACTACGCCTGGTGGGAGGGGGCAGCCGGCTCGCTCCCGCCGGTCCACCTGCCTGCCCTGCTGGGCTGGCCGGGGGCGCTCCTGCTCCAGGCCGCCCTCCTGAGCGCCCTCTTCTGGCTGGCGCTCCGGTGGGAGCGAAGGGGGGCGGCCGCCCCGTGAAGCTCCTCTCGGTCTTGGGCGAGGTCTGCCCGGTCCCGCTGCTGAGAACCCAGGAAGCGCTGGCCGCCATGGACCCCGGGGAGGTGCTGGTGGTCGAGACCGACTTCGCCCGGTCGGTCCGGAACATCATCGACTGGTGTCGGGCGCGCGGGATGGCCTACACCGTCGAAGAGTGCGGCAGCGGCATCTGGCGGGTGACGATCCGCAAGGGCTGAAGTTGGTCAGGCTGAGCAGTGGGGCTGTTTTCTTTGCCACGGATTGCACGGATTACACGGATGAATATATTAAAACTTACAATGATGGGGTTTGTACCCTTCCATTGGTGGTGCTGGTGCGAAGCACCGCACCGGATCCCTGGAGATGCGCTACACATGAAAATGGGGGATATTCCCCCATTTTCTGTATGTATCCGTGTCATCCGTATGGTCCGTGTAATCCGTGTTTCTATGACCAGCAGGTCTCCAGTTCCTGGGGCGCTGCGATGAACCGGACGAACCGGAGCGCCACCGGGGAGAGCTGCTCCTCGTAGCAGAGCAGATGGAACGGGATCTGCATCTTCAGCTCCGGCGGGGTGATCTCCCGCAGGGAGCCCCGGTTCAGCTCCTTCTGCACCGACATCCGGGTGATCAGCATGACCGAGTCGTGGCTCTCCACCGCTGCCTTCATCCCCTCCAGCCCGCCCAGCTGCGACCTGACGTTCAGCTGGCGCAGGCTGATGCCGTGGGCCTCCAGCGCCTGCTCGAAGGTGCGCTGCATCCCCATGCCCCGCCCGGGCAGTACCAGGGGGGCCTCAAGGAGTCTCTGGAGCGACAGCCGGCTCCGGCCCCAGACTCCCCTGGCGGGGGCGACCAGGAGGAGATGGTCGCCGCCGATGGGGCGAACCTTCAGCCCCGGCAGGGCCCTCACCTGCTCGGGAACCGGTCCCTCGATGATCGCCAGGTGAACCGCCCGCCGCAGCACCCGCTCGACCATCTCCTCACAGCCCCCGACCTCCACCTGCAGCCGCGCCTTGGGGAAGCGCTCCTGGAAGGTCCAGACCGAGCAGGGCAGGGCGAAGTTGCCCACGGTGGGGCTGGCGCCGACCACCACCTCCCGCTCGTCCTCCCGGGCCAGGTCGTCGATCTCCCGCTCCAGGCAGTCGAACTGGGCGAGGATCTGCTTGGCGTGCCGGTAGAGCACCTCACCGGCAGGGGTGGGCACCACCCCGTGTGCCCCCCGCTCCAGCAGGGGGACGCCGAAGTAGGCCTCCATGTGCTTGATCTGCTGGCTGACCGCCGGCTGCGTCAGGTTGAGCAGCTTCGCCGCCGTGGTTACCCGCCGGGTCTCGACCACCACGGTAAACATCTCCAGCAAGAACCTGTTCATGACCACACCCCTGCCATGGATAAGAGGAGCCATAACGGAGCGTAATGGTCTATTAGCATCTATTACCTGGTTTTTACAGGAGCTCTCCGCTTGTTCACAGAAGAACAAAGTGGGATTCAGATATCTTCTGTGAGGGAGGGAATTCGATGACCACATACGCAATCCTGCAGGACATGTCACTCTGCATCGAGTGCCAGGCGTGCCGGGTGGCCTGTCAGATGCAGAACCAGCTGGCGCCGGCGGAGGCGTTCATCCGGTACCGCTTCGCCGAGTCCGGCACCTACCCACGGGTGGCCTACCACGTCGCCCGCCTCACCTGCTTCCACTGCCAGGATGCACCCTGCGTCGACGCCTGTCCGACCTACGCCACCTACAAGGCCCGCACCAAGCTGACCCACCATGACCCCGAACAGTGCAGCAGCTGCGGCCGCTGTGCCGAGGCCTGCCCCTTCGGGCACCCGGTGCTCCACAACGGGAAGATGCTCCGCTGCACGGGGTGTCCGGAGTTTACCAAGAAGGGGAAGGAGCCGGCCTGTGTCGGCACCTGCATCACCGGCGCGCTCTCCTTTGGACCCCGCCAGGAGATGCTGGCCCGGGCGGAGCGTCGGGTGCGGGCGCTGAAGGGCCGGTACCCGGACGCCCAGGTCTACTCACCGGAAGGGGTGGGCGGCACCGGCCTGATCTGGGTGCTGCGGGAGAGGCCGGAGGTCTACGGCCTGCCTGCCGCTCCCACCGCGGCAGCCGGGTTCAACCTGCTCCGGGCAGCCGTCCAGCCTGCCGGCACGGCCCCCATGGCAGCGGCGGCCCTGCTGGCCGGCGCCGTCGGCTGGGTGATCGACCGGCGTGAAACCCTGCGTGCAGCGGAGAAGGAGGTCAAGCGCTCATGACAGGTACCTACACTCGCCGCTCCCTGCTGAGGACCGGCCTGGTGGCCGGCACGGTGGCGGCCGCCGCCCCGCTGCTGGACATGACCCGCTGGGCTGAGGCGGCCTCCCTGGCCCCGACCGAGGTGCGGCCCACCATGTGCAACGGCTGCTCCTCCCACTGCGGCATGCTGGTCCATGTGAAGAACGGGCGGGTCTGGAAGGCGGAGGGCCACCCGGATCATGGGCAGAACAAGGGCAAGCTCTGCGCCCGGGCCCACGCCGTGCTCACCCAGGTCTACGACCCCGACCGGCTGACCCAGCCGCTGAAGCGGGTGGGCGACCGCTTCGAGCCGATCTCCTATGAGCAGGCGCTGGACGAGATCGCCGAGAAGCTGGCGGCGATCCTGAAGGCGCACGGGCCGGGAGCCTTCTTCATCGGGCAGAACCCCCGCCCCCTGGGCGCCTTCTACGGTGTCCGGTTCGCCCACGCCCTGGGCTCCCCCAACACCCTGACGCACAACGCCTCCTGCAACACCTCGCTGGCCGCCGGCTACTCCGCCGTCTTCGGCGCCACGCCCGGCGCCGACCTGGCCCGCAGCAAGTACATCGTGCTGATGGGGCGCAACCCCGCCGAGGGGATCAAGACCGGCTATACCAGCGCCCTGGCCAAGGCGATCGCCTCCGGGGCCAAGGTCGTGGTGATCGACCCGCGCCAGAGCGTCTCGGCGGGGTTGGCCACCGAGTGGCTCCCGATCCGGCCCGGCACCGACCTGGCCCTGCTCCTGGCCATCGCCCACCTCCTGATCAGCGAAAAGCTCTACGATGAGGCCTTCGTGGCGGAGCAAACCACCGGCTTCGACCGGCTGGCGGAGGCGGTACAGCCCTACACCCCGGCCTGGGCTGCCGGGATCACCGGCATCGACACCGGGACGATCACCCGGCTGGCCCTGGAACTGGCGGCGGCGAAGCCCAGCGCTGTGATCGACCCGAGCTGGAAGGGCGGCTTTGGCTACAACTACGCCAACTCCACCGAGACCGCCCGCATGGTCGGCATCGTCAACGCCCTCCTGGGGAATCCGGGGAAGCCGGGCGGCCTCACCTTCTCCAGCGGTCCGGCCCTGGGCAGCCTGGATCCGGAACTCCACCCGAACCCGCCCAAGCCCAAGGTGGCGCGGGTCGACGGGGCCGGCGTGCCGGGCGAGTTCCCTCTGGCTCCCTCCCAGGGCCTGCCCCACCTCCTGGCGCAGAAGGCGAAGGAGGGCAAGGTGAAGGCGGGCCTGATCCGCCATCACAACCCGGTGCGGAACTTCCCCGATCCCCAGCACATGAGCGAGGGCTTCAGCGCCCTGGAGCTGCTGGTGGTGGTCGATCCCTACCTCTCCGAGACGGCGATGCTGGCCCACTGTGTGCTGCCGGAGCCCTCCTTCCTGGAGCGGGAGGAGATCGTCGAGGCCTACTCAGGGCCCTCGGTGGCGATGCGGACCCGGGTGGTGGAGAAGGTACACCCGGAGACCCGGGGCTTCGAGGAGATCATCACGGGCCTGGCCCGGCGGCTGGGCGTCGACCCGTACTTCAACTTCACCCTGGATGAGCTGAATGCGGCAAGGCTGGCCCCGCTGGGGATCACCCTGGATGAGCTCCGCCAGAAGGGCGCCATCAAGCTGGCCGCAGCCCCTGCCGCCGGCGGTCCGCTGAAGTTCAAGACCGGCTCGGGCAAGGTCGAGTTCGCCAGCGCCAAGTTTGAGAAGGCGGGCTTCAGCGCCGTGCCCACCTGGATCCCGCCCAAGGTGGCGCCCAGTGGGCTCAACCCCAGGCAGTTCCGGCTGATCCACGGCAAGCAGGGCTACCACACCCACTCGGCCAGCCTGAACAACCCCTACCTGCTGCAGATCACCAGGGACTACGACGGGGAGCGGCTCTGGATCAACGCCGGCCGGGCGGCCGCCCTGGGCATCGCCGACGGCGATCTGGTGGTGGTCCGGTCCGATCGGGCCACCGGCACGGTGAGGGCCAAGGTGACCGAGCGGATCCACCCGGAGGCGGTCTACCTCCCTGCCGGCTACGGCAGCTGGTCGCCCTACCTGAGCCGGGCCCGGGGCGTTGGCCTCTCCTTCAATGACTTCGTCCCCTTCCAGACCGAGCCGATCGCCGGCCACGCCATGATGATGGAGGTGGTGGTCGAGGTCGAGAAGGCATGACCCGGAGGCGAGGCGCCATGACCAGGACCGAGGCCCGGGCTCGTCTTTATGCCTTGCTCGCCCTCCCCCTCTACGCCCCCGATGCGGAGAGCTGGGAGCCGGTCTGCGCCGGCGACTGGAGTCGGGAGATCGAGGCGGTCCTGCGAGCGCTCGGGCTGGATCTGGCGGTGCCCCCGTCGCTGGGTCCCCGCCCCTGCCACCAGGCGGTGGCGGAGTACCGGGAGGCCCTGGCAGCGCCGGGCCATCCCGTCCGCCCGGTGGAGTCGCTCTACAAGCCCTGGACCACCGACCCCTCGGCCGGACTGCCCATCGCCGCCGAGAAGGGCTGGCTGGGTGGCGACCCCGCCGCCCATCTCCGGGCGCTCTACGCTGAACTGGGGGTCGAACTGCCGCCGGGGCTGGCCCACGCCCCGGACCACCTGGCGCTGGAGCTGGAGCTGATGGCCTGGCTGGTCGAGGAGGGGACGCCGGAGCAGCAGGAGCTGTTCCGCCGCCAGCACCTGGACTGGCTGTGGGAGCTGGCTGCGGACGCAAAGAAGCGGGGCGCCCCCCGCTTCTACCAGGACCTGCTGGAGCTGACCGCCGCCTTTGTCAGCCAGGACCGCCCGGTCTGATCCCCTTGAACGAAGGAGGACCCGCACCCCATCTGGGGGCGGGTCCTTCCGCTCAGCGCAGCTTCACCGCCGTGCCGCTGGCGGTCACCATCAGCATCGACTGGCCCAGCACCTCGTAGTCGATGTCGACGCCGACGATGGCATCGGCGCCCAGCCGGTGGGCCTCGCCCACCATCTCGTGCAGGCAGGCGGAGCGCCCCTCCCGCAGCTTCGACTCGTAGGCCCCGGAGCGGCCGCCGATGAAGTCGGTGATGGAGGCGGCGATGTCCCGCATGAAGTTGGCGCCCATGATGGTCTCCCCGCTGACGATCCCCAGGTAGCCGGCGATCCCCCGCCCCTCCACCGAGTGGGTCGTGGTCACGATCACAGCAGACTCCTCCTTCTCCCTGCCTGTTACCCTGAAGAGTAGTCTTCCCGGCCAAAAGGTTCGGGCCCAGGCGGCGGTGTCAAATCAGGCGGAGAGCTGCGGTGCGACCGGCTCCAGCCGCTTCTCCATGTAGCGGTAGGGGACGTGGGGGTCCCGCTCCACCATGCGGAAGCCGAGCCGGCTCCAGAACCGATCGGTGGTGGTGAAGGGCGCCGCCTCCAGGACGATGCTGGACAGCCCCGCCTGCCGGGCGTCGGCCTCGATCCGGGCGACCAGGGCGGAGCCGATGCCGCCGCCCATCAGCAGGGAGGCGATCCACTTGATCCGGCAGACCGGCTCCTGTTCCCCGGCCGACCAGCGGGCGGTAGCGTCCGAGCCGAACCCCTCCAGCGGGCCGTGGATCACGTTGGCAACGCAGACCGGCCAGTCGCCCAGAAAGGCAGCATAGCGCAGGGGCGCCGCCGGGTCCTCCTGGAGCCAGCGGGTGACCGCCGCCTGCTCCGGGGTCAGCTCGGGGTTGCGGACCACCCGCAGCTCCCCCGCGGGGGCCGGCGCCAGCCCGCCCTCGGGCCAGGCGAAGGGGAGCGGCCGGTGGGTCTCGGGGCCGAGGTAGGTGTGGCTGGTGGGGAGCCCGTCCCGCTCCCACCAGAGGGAGGCCATCAGGCTGCGCACGTGCAGCACCCCGCCGGGGGTGGGGCGGCAGACGGTGATGATCTGGGTCGCCCCCGCCTCCCGCAGCAGCGCTGCGCCGGCGGCGCAGGTGGCCGGGGTGGGGGCAGAACTCTCCACGAAGCCGACCGGCCGCTCCCCGGCCAGCCCGATCGCCATGCTGTAGGGCGCCTCGGGCCGTGGGCTGCCCGCACAGCGGGCGATGTACTCCCAGTCGGCCAGGTCAGCGGGGCCGGGCCGCAGCGGGCTCCGCCCCGCCCAGGGGTTCAGGGTGACAGGGTGGCAGGCCCCGTCGGGCTCACCCAGGGCGTGGGCCTGCAGATAGGACCAGAGAGTAGGACCAATCCGGTGGATGGGGGTCATGGCGGTTCGGTTCCCTCAGCTCATCACACAGAGGAGGCGCCGGATCTCTCCGGCGCCCCGTTTCTGCTACTTGAAGATCGCCTGGCAGGCGAGGCGGTACCCCTGATTCAGCTTGTCGCCCAGCACCTTCCGCTCGAAGTCGGTGGGAGCGGTCAGCAGAAAGGCGGTGTCCTTGGGCCACTGGACGGTGCACTGCTCGGTGGAGTGCTGCACCCCATCGCAGTCGCAGCCAGCACCAATGCCGTGATCCCGCATCACGTCCAGCACGCGCAGGCCGGAGCGGGTGTGGATCAAATACTCTTCCCCATTATACTTGATACGGCGCATCGCTCTTCCCTCCCCACCCTGCATGATAGCATCCGGCGGAATCGCTTCGCAACCAGAAATCTCCTCCCACCCAAGACGAAGAGCGGGGAGACCGCCCCACGGCCTCCCCGTCACGCTCCCGCCAGGCCACTACCTAGTGGCACGCACAGGCGGCGCCTCAGGCGCTCTTGGGCGTGGACTCGCTGGACTCCCCGCCGGAGCTCTTGCCGGTCAGCTTGTGGCCGACGGCGATATGCCCGTTCTCCAGGCCATGGGCGGCAAAGGCGGAGATAAGACGCCGAGCGCCAACGTGGCCGCACTGGGGGCACTTCAGGTGATCCCCCTCGGTGTTCATCGGCACCAGCTCCTCGAAGACCTGGGCGCAGGAGTTGCACTTGTACTCGTAGATCGGCATGCTAGTCTCCCCCCTTTGCGCATCGATCCAGATGGATGACGATATCGTTTCTGATTCTACAACGGCCCTGGAAGGGATTCAAGAGGGTTTTAGCAGTCGCCGGGGGCGAGTGCTAACAGCTATCCCTTGGGCTTGACCAGCTCGATCCCCTGCCGGCAGAGCGGGCACTCCTCGGGCAGCCAGGACTCCACCTGCACCTGGACCAGGGAGCGCATAGGCACCCCGAACTCGACCTGCCCGTTGGACCGGTCGACGATGCAGGCCAGCCCCACGATGGCCGGCTCGAAGGAGCGGACCGCCTCCATCGCCTTCTGGACGGAGCCCCCGGTGGTGACCGCATCCTCCACCATCAGCACCCGCTCCCCGGGCCGGAGGCTCCACTGCCGCTTCAGCGCCATCCCGCCGTCCTCCGTCTTCTCGGTGAAGACCGCCCGAACCGGCCGCCCTTGCAGCCGCCCCAACTGTCGGGCCACCTCATAGGCCAGGATGATCCCCCCGGTGGCCGGCCCGATCACCGTCTCCACCGGCTCGTCGGCGAAGAGCGAGGCCAGCCCGGCGCAGAGCCGCTCGGTCTGCTCCGGGTACTGGAAGGCGTGGGGCATCAGGAAGAAGCGATCCGAGTGGCGCCCCGAGGTCAGCCGGAAGTGGCCCTCCCGCAGGGTGCCGGTCTCGCGCAGGATGGCGAAAACCTCGTCATGGGTGAGCATGTTGCGCCTCCTTT
>JBMONC010000052.1:56383-64060 GCA_049324875.1 Bacillota bacterium | reverse complement strand
CTAGGCTCGATCCGCATCCTTCAGGAACTGGCGGAGGGCATCGGCCGTGGGGCCCTGGGCCTTCTTGACCTGGCCGGGGGACTGGCTCTGGCCCTCGGCCTTGGCGGTGGATTCGCCCAAGCGGGGGAGGTTGCCCTCGGCGCCGCTCTTGGGGCGGGCGGCGCCTACCAGGTCCGCCACCCGGCTGTAGCCCTGCTCGGCCATGAACTGGGCCAACTCCTCGGCGATCTGCAGCGGGGCCCTGGGGTTGATGAAGCAGGCGGTCCCCACCTGGACGGCGGCGGCGCCGGCCATCAGGAACTCCACCGCATCCTCGCCGGTCATGATCCCGCCGATGCCGATCACCGGGATCTTCACCGCCCCGGCCACCTGCCAGACCATCCGCAGAGCGACCGGCTTGATCCCGGGGCCGGAGAGGCCGCCGAAGAGGTTGCCCAGGTGGGGGCGCCTGCGGCGGATGTCGATGGACATCCCCAGCAGGGTGTTGATCACGCTGACCGCATCCGCCCCCGCCGCCTCCACCGCCAGGGCGAAGTCGACGACGTTGGTCACGTTGGGGGAGAGCTTGACGATCAGCGGCAGGCTGGTCGCCCGCCGGACCGCCTGGGTCACCTCGGTCGCCCCCTTCAGCGAGGTGCCGAAGGCGAGGCCGCCCTCCTTCACGTTGGGGCAGGAGATGTTCAGCTCCACCGCCGCCACCCCCGAGCCCTCCAGCCGGCGGGCCACCTCCACGTACTCCTCCACCGTCCGGCCGACGATGTTGACGATCACCGTCGCCCCGATGGAGCGGAGCCAGGGCCAGTCCACGCTCAGGAAGTGGTCGATCCCCGGGTTCTGCAGCCCGATGGCGTTCAGCATCCCGCCGGGGGTCTCCACCACCCGGGTGCCCCGGTTGCCGATCCAGGGCTCCGGGGCGGTCCCCTTGACGCAGATGGCGCCGATCTCGGACAGATCCATCACCTCAGCGAACTCCCGGCCGTAGCCGAAGCAGCCGGAGGCGGGCCAGACCGGGTTCTTGAACCGGCGGCCGAAGAGCTCCACCGAGAGATCTACACTAGAAGCCACCCAGCTCCACCTCCTCCGCTGCGAAGACCGGGCCGTCCTGGCAGGTCTTCAGGTAGCCGCCGGCCCCGGCCCTGGGCACCGTGCAGCCGATGCAGGCGCCGAAGCCGCAGGCCATGAACCGCTCCACCGAGACGAAGCAGTCCACACCGGCGGCGGCGCAGCGCTCCTTCACCGCCACCAGCATCCCCTCGGGGCCGCAGGCCCAGACCTCGCCCACCCCGCCGGCGGCCAGCGCCTGCTCCAGCGGCTGGGTGACGAAGGCCCGCTCCCCGGCGGAGCCGTCGTCGGTGACGGTCACCACCGGCACCCCCGAGGCCGCCACCTCCTCCGCCCCGGCCAGGTAGCGGGCGGAGCGGGCGCCCAGGATCGCGCTGACCTCCCGCCCCCGGGCCACCGCCCACTCGGCCGCCGCCGCCATGGGCGGGATCCCCAGGCCGCCGCCCACCAGCAGCAGCCTCCCCGAGCCGGCCGCCGGGTCGGGGAAGGAGTGGCCCAGCGGCCCCAGCAGGTCCAGCCCCGCCCCCGGCCCGATGGCCGCCAGTGCCCGGGTCCCCCGCCCCACCACCCGGTAGATCAGGCTGATCTCCCCCGCTTCCGGCCGGATCTCGCAGAGGGAGAAGGGGCGCCGCAGCAGCGGGTCCAGGGAGGCGGAGCCCGCCGGCACCGGCCGGACCTCCACGAACTGGCCCGCCACCGCCCGCCGGGCGATCTCCGGGGCCCGCAGCACCAGCTTGAAGACCTCGCCGTCGCCCCGCTGCTCCACCACCTGGCCGATCTCCTGCACCCAGGCCGCCTTCACCCGGGACTCCTTCCGCCCGCTCATGCGCCGATCACCTGCATCTCCAGCATCCGGAGCTTCCCACCCACGACGGTGGCGCAGGGCGCCCCGGTCAGCTCCCAGCCGATGAAGGGGCTGTTCTTCGACTTGGAGGCCATCTCCTCCGCCCGCACCGTCCAGCGCCGCTCCAGGTCCAGCAGGGTGATGTCCGCCTCCGCCCCCACCGCCAGCGTCGGGGGGGTCTGGTTGATCAGCCGGGCCGGCCGGGTGGACATCATCTCGATCATCTGTTCCAGGGAGAGGATCCCCGGCCGGACCAGCCGGTCCAGGGTCAGCCCCACCGCCGTCTCCAGCCCGGTGATCCCGAAGAGCGCCTGCTGGTACTCCACATCCTTCTCATCGATGTGGTGCGGGGCGTGATCGGTGGCGATGATGTCGATGGTCCCGTCCACCATCCCCCGGATGATCGCCTCCCGGTCCGCCTCCTCCCGCAGGGGCGGGTTCATCTTGGTGTTGGTGGAGTAGTCCATCTCCGCCACGATCTGATCGGTCAGGGTGAAGTGGTGGGGCGTCGCCTCCGCCGTCACCTTCGCCCCCAGCGCCTTGCCCCAGCGGACCAGCTCCACCGAGCGCCGGCTGGAGATGTGCTGGATGTGGACCCGGGCCCCGGTCTCCAGGGAGAGCAGGATATCCCTGGCGACGTGCACCTCCTCCGAGGCGGAGGGGATCCCCCGGATCCCCAGCTCCGAGGAGACCCGGCCGTCGTGCATGGCGCCCCCGCCGGAGAGCGACTTGTCCTCGCAGTGATCCATCACCAGCGTGTCGAACTGCCGGGCGTAGATCATCGCCTGCCGCATCCGCTCGGCGCTCTCCACCGGGCGGCCGTCGTCGGTGATCGCCACGATCCCGGCCTCTTTCATCTCCCCGATCTCCGCCAGCTCCTCGCCCTTGGAGCCCTTGGTGATGGCGCCGGTGGGCCAGACCTTGCAGAGCCCTTCGCTCTTCGCCAGGTTGACCACGTAGGCCACCGTGGGCACGTTGTCGATCACCGGCCTGGTGTTGGGCATGCAGGCGACGCCGACGAAGCCGCCCCGGACGGCGGCGGCGGTGCCGGTCCGCATATCCTCCTTATACTCCTGCCCCGGCACCCGCAGGTGGACGTGGATGTCGATGAAGCCCGGGGCCACCACCTTGCCGGCGGCCTCGATCACCCGCTCCACGCCCTCGGCGGAGAGACTCTCCCCGATCGCCGCGATCTTGCCGTTCTCCACCCGGATGTCGGCCACCCGGTCCACGCCGGCGGCCGGGTCCAGCAGCCTTCCGCCCCGAATCAGGATCGACATCAGGCCTCGCCTCCCCCAAGCAGAAGATAGAGCAGCGCCATGCGGACGGCGACGCCGTTGGTCACCTGCTCCAGGATCACCGACTGGGTGCCATCAGCCACGGCGGTGGCGATCTCCACCCCGCGGTTCATCGGGCCGGGGTGCATCAGCAGGGCGTCGGGCTTGGCCAGCCTCAGCCGCCGCTCGTTGACCCCCCAGAACTTGTGGTACTCCGCCACCGAGGGGAAGAGCCCCTTCTCCTGCCGCTCCAGCTGCAGCCGCAGGACGTTGACCACATCCGCCCCCTCCAGCGCCTCCTCCACCCGGGTGGTGATCTTGACGCCGTACTCCTCAAAGCCCCGGGGCAGCAGGGTGGACGGGCCGGCCAGCCAGACCTCGGCCCCGTACTTGGTCAGCCCGTAGATGTTGGAGCGAGCGACCCGGCTGTGGAAGGAGTCGCCGATGATCGCCACCTTCAGCCCCTTGAAACCGCCCTTGGCCTGCCGGATGGTCAGCATGTCCAGCAGCCCCTGGGTGGGGTGCTCGTGCATCCCGTCGCCGGCGTTGATCACCGAGGCCTTCAGCGAGCGGGCCAGCAGCTGGGGCGCCCCGCCCATGGCGTGGCGCATCACCACCGCATCGACCCCCATCGCCTCCAGGTTCCGGGCGGTGTCCCGCAGCGTCTCCCCCTTGGCCACCGAGGAGGTGGAGACCGAGACGTTGATCACGTCGGCGGAGAGGTACTTGCCCGCCAGCTCGAAGGACTTGGCGGTGCGGGTGGAGTTCTCGTAGAAGAGGGTGACCACTGTCTTGCCCTTCAGGGTCGGCACCTTCTTGATCGGCCGGGTGGCTATGTCCTTTAACGTCTCCGCTGTGTTCAGGATCAGGTCGATCTCCTCGACCGACATCTCCCGCAGGCCCAGGATATCCTTCCGCTTCAGTCCGGCCATGGTCGCCCTCCTATTCCGGCAAGTCGTAGAGGGCGACGAAGTCCTCGCCGTCCACCTCGGTCATGTGGACCTCCACCACCTCTTTGCGGGAGGTCGGCACGTTCTTGCCCACATAGTCTGCCCGGATCGGCAGCTCCCGGTGGCCGCGGTCGATCAGCACCGCCAGCTGGATCACCGAGGGCCGGCCGATGTCCAGCAGCGCATCCAGCGCCGCCCGCACGGTCCGCCCGGTGTAGAGCACATCATCCACCAGGATGATCACCCGGCCGGGCAGCTTGAAGTTGACCTCGCTCTTGTGGATCACCGGCACCGAGGAGAGCTCGGTCAGGTCGTCCCGGTAGAGGGTGATGTCCAGGATGCCCACCGGCACCTCCTTCCCCTCGAACTCCTTCAGCCGCTGGGCCAGCCGCTGGGCCAGTGGGACGCCCCGCCGGCGGATGCCCACCAGCGCCACATGCTCGACACCCTTGTTCCGCTCGATGATCTCGTGGGCGATCCGGGAGAGGGCACGGTTCATCTGGGACGCGTCCATCAACATCGCCTTGGGTTCGGCCATCGAAGCCACCTCCTGGGGGACATGAAAAAACTCCTCGCCCGCATGGCAAGGAGGTCATCCACAATGTGTGCCCGGTGCCGCCCACGGAGGAGCGCCCGGCACCCTTCGCTTGCAGTTGGCCTGCTCCTTACCAGCCTCACGGGACTGGGTTAAAGTAGCATCACACCGATTTCACACTACCACTCGCCCCCGGCGCGGTCAAGCCCTGAAACTCTCTTCCGAGGTTGGATATCGGTGCCGTCGCTGTTCACACTTCGTTCACATCCCGGCGATGGACTGGACGCAGGTGGCTGGTAGGATCAAGAGGATGATCTTCCTCCCGGGGCGAAATGGACCGCTGTAAATCAAATCGGAGGTGGCCGTCCGTGTCGAGGCTGATCCTGGTGGTCGATGATGAGGCGAATATCCGGGAGCTCTGCCGGCTCTACCTGGAGCAGGAGGGCTTTGCCGTCGAGGAGGCGGCCGACGGGCTGGAGGCGGTGGCCAAGGCCCGGCAGCTCCGGCCCGCTCTGATCGTGCTCGACCTGAACATGCCGAAGAAGGGCGGCATGGATGTGACCCGGGAGCTGCAGCCCGACGGGATCCCGATCATCATGCTGACCGCCCGGGGCGAGGAGCTGGACAAGATCCTGGGGCTTGAGCTGGGGGCGGAGGACTACATCACCAAGCCCTTCAGCCCCCGGGAGCTGGTGGCCCGGGTCAAGGTGGTGCTCCGCCGGGGCGAGCGGAGCGCGGCGGCGCCCGCTGCGGCCAAACCATCGGAGCGGCTCCAGTTCCCCGACTTCACCATCGACCTGGCGGGCCGGTCCCTGCTGGTCCGGGGGAAGCCGGTGGACTGCCCGCCCAAGGAGTTCGACCTGCTGGCCACCCTGGCCCAGAACCCCCACCGGGCCTTCACCCGGGAGCAGCTGCTGGAGAAGGTCTGGGACTACTCCTTCTACGGCGACTTCCGAACGGTGGATGTCCACGTCCAGCGGCTCCGCAAGAAGGTGGAGCCCGACCCGGAGAAGCCCCGGTATATCAAGACGGTCTGGGGCGTGGGCTACAAATTCGAAACGGGTGAGCGATAAGCCATGCGCATTGGGAAGCGACTGCTGGTCACCTACCTGCTCCTGATCGGCATCACCGCCCTGGGGACCCTCCTCTTCCTGCCCCGCTGGGTCAAGCTGGCCGTCACCGTCCAGGAGCAAGAGCGGCTGCAGCAGCAGGCCGAGGGGGTGGCCCAGCAGCTCGCCACCCGGTTGCGGAACCTCCGGGCCGAGGAGCGCCCCCGGCTGGGGCAGCGGCTGGAGCAGCAGCGGGCGGTGGTCCAGACCCTGCAGATGATCGACACGATCCTGACCAGCGAGATCCTGGCGGTCACCACCCAGAACGGGCTGGTGATCAGCACCAACCGGCCCGAGCTGCGGGGGCGGACGATCCCGGTGGAGCAGCTGGCCCGGTTCGCCACCCGCCCCGCCCGGGGCGGGATCCAGGTGGAGGGGCTGGGCAGCATGCTGCCGGCGGTGGCGCCGATCCAGTTGGACCGGGCCAACGTGGGGCTGCAGGTGGTGATGCTCTACAACATCAGCTACGTGGAGGAGCTGGCCCGGGGGCTGACCCGCTGGTTCACCCTGATGACCCTGCTGATCCTGATCATCACCCTGGTGGTGGTGGGCGGGGTGAGCCAGGAGATGGTCCGGCGGCTCCGGGAGACCGGGCGGGCGGCCCGGGCGCTGGCCGAGGGCGACCTGACCCGACGCGCCCCGGAGCGGGGTGACGACGAGATCGCCGAGCTGGCCGGCCACTTCAACCACATGGCGGAGCGGCTCCAGGCGCTGGTGGAGGGGCTCCGCCGCTCGGAGGAGTCCCGGAAGGCGCTGCTGGCGGTGGCCTCCCACGAGATCCGCACCCCCCTCACCTCGATCCACGGCTTCGCCGAGGCGCTGCGGGACGGGGTGGTCCCCACCGAGGAGAAGCGGCAGCGCTACTACCAGATCATCGCCACCGAGTCGGAGCGGCTGGGCCGGCTGGTGGAGGATCTCTTCGACGTGGCGCGGCTGGAGGCCGGGCAGGCGGAGCTGAAGCTGCAGCGGATGGCCGCCGGCCCCTGGCTGGCGGAGTTCGCCGAGTCCTTCCACCCGGCCGAGGGGGTCCGGCTGGAGCTGGCCGTCTCCCCGGAGGCGGCTGCCAGCCAGATCTACGGCGACCGGGACCGGCTGAAGCAGGTGCTGACCAACCTGACCGCCAACGCCGTCCGCTTCTCCCCCGAAGGCGAGGCGGTCCGGATCGAGGCGGTGACCGAGGGGGAGGATCTGCTGGTCCGGGTGATCGACCGGGGCCCCGGCCTGAGCCCGGAGGAGGCGCAGCGGGTCTTCCAGCGCTTCTACCAGGGCGAGCATCAGGGCCGGGGCCACAAGGGCGCCGGCCTGGGGCTGGCGATCATCAAGTCGCTGGTGGAGGCCCACGGGGGCACAGTGGGGGTGGTGAGCCAGCCCGGGCAGGGGGCCACCTTCTGGTTCCGGCTGAAGCGGCTGCCCGCAGGGTAGTGCCCCGGTCTAGAACTCAGGCGAATCGGCAAGAATGAGAAAGGCCCGGTGGGTTAAGCACCGGGCCGGCGGCCGCCGTTGTCTGACAACATCGAGGGCGGGGTATGGACCCTGCCCCGTTACAAGGTAAGGGACAGGAGTTTCAGCAGGAGTGCCAGAAACAGGATCCAGAAGATCCTTCCATCCAGCTCACTCATGCATCCACCTCCTCCCGTTTAACAAGGAGGCCGCCACTCTTAATTACGAGGGGAACCGCGACCTGGTTCGCGGTTCCCTTCGTCTTCTTGCGACTGGCGGGGAGGATTGCCGTGGCCTGGCCCACTGGGCTCTCGCCAAGTGAAGAGATGGGCCAGGAGATACTGCCGTCAGCATGATGAACGACGGCGGGGCCATAGGCATGCAAAGCCGCAGGTCGCACAGAACAACCCGAGCCACAAGGGCAGAGAGGCTGACCAGTACCCTAAGGTGTACTGGTTGA
>JBMONC010000052.1:24171-56283 GCA_049324875.1 Bacillota bacterium | reverse complement strand
AGGAGATACTGCCGTCAGCATGATGAACGACGGCGGGGCCATAGGCATGCAAAGCCGCAGGTCGCACAGAACAACCCGAGCCACAAGGGCAGAGAGGCTGACCAGTACCCTAAGGTGTACTGGTTGATTGCGGTACGGATGGGCACAGCGACGGAACCGATAAACCCGTCAAGCCCCAGAATCGAGTAGGTGCCGAGAGTTGCGCCCGTGACGACCAGCAGAACCCCGACTGCGGTTCGATGAAGGAAGGTGATCCGCTGTGAGTGCTCGTAAGCCCAGGCGGCAGTCGCACGGAGCCAGGCGACGGCAGCTACCACCAACAGGAGGATGAGAAGAAGCTGCATCGGGTTGAATCCGTTTCCGGAGACCGCTGTGGGACGCGGACTACTGAAGTGAAGGGCCAGGTTGCAGACAAGCACTCCAGCGCCCCGTTCCAGCATGGCGTACGCCCTCTTTCCCATGGTCATCGGGCCACTCCCCCCAGGCCGACGCAGCTTCTACCGCCTTGTCAGAGCACCCCGCCCATCACCTTGGCGCCCAGGATCAGGGTGCCCCAGAGCTGCTTGAAGGCGGTGGGGTAGTCCGGGGCGGAGATGCGCACCGTCTTGGCGGAGAGCCGCTCCACCTGCGGGAAGAGGCAGGCCATGTGGGCCGAGTCGGTGGTCTTGAAGTCGATCTCGAAGGAGATCGGCCCCGGCACCACGTAGGGCTGGAAGGCCCCCTCCTGCAGCCGCCGGACCGCCCGGGCCGCCCGCTCCCGGATCAACCCCTGGGCCGCCTGCACCGAGAGGAGCCGGGCCGTGTGCCGGTTGATCGCCCGCTTCACCACGGCGGTCTCCACATCGCCCAGCAGGGTGCGGACCTCCTGCTCCAGCACGTCGTCGCCGGAGACCAGGGCGACCGGGACGCCGAAGTGGCCGGCAAGCCCGGCGTTCAGCCCCGTCTCCCCGATCTCCCTGCCGTTGCAGCGGAGCTGGGTGACCGCCACCCCCATCAGGGTGTGGTTGATCACCCCGTCCCCCCCGCCCTCCCGGGCGTGATAGCCCAGGAAGAAGGCGCCGTCAAAGCCGCCGTCGATCCCCTCCATCTGGCAGAAGTGCTTGTTGGAGCCGCTGATCAGCTCCGCCCGGGGGTCCAGCTCCTCAATCAGGATGTTGGTCATGGGCCCGTGGGAGTCGACCACCAGGAACTCGGTCGCCCCGGCCTCTGCCGCCCCCTCGATGGCTGCGTTGACGTCGCGGGTCATCAGCTTCCGGAACCGCTGGTACTCCGGCTCCGCCGGGTTGCAGTGCTTGCCGATGGCGACCCCGGTGATCCCTTCCATGTCGCAGGAGATGAAGATACGCATTGAGGACCCCTCCTGGGATGCTGTTTTGGCCGTGAAGTAGTTCGGCTTTGGACAGCGGTTTCCCTGGGGGCAGTCATTTTGCCACGGATTACACGGATTAAAATGAATAATGTGAAAATAACGACACCATACCCTGTGCCCACCACGGTGCGGTGCTTCGCACCAGTACCACGAATGAAGAGGGCACCACACGTGTAATCCGTGCTACCAGGCAAGCTTGCCGGCCTGCCGCAGCGCCCCGTTGATGTCCCGGTTCATCGCCTCCAGCGCCCCGGCGATCGCCCGGCTGGCCTCGGCGGGGGACGGGTCGCCCTTGTAGGCGAAGATGATCGATCGAGAGGCGTTGACCACCGCCCCGAGGCCATCCTCCTTGAAGGCGTGGACCACATCGGCGCCGGTGCCCCCCTGCGCCCCGTAGCCGGGCACCAGCAGGATCGCCCGCTCCATCTCCTGCCGGTAGCGGGCCAGGTCCTGCGGGTAGGTGGCGCCCACCACGGCGCCGATGGAGGAGTAGCCGTGCTCGCCCACGCTCCGGGCGCCCAGCGACTCCACGAGCTTGGCTACCTGCTGGGCCACCAGCTCCCCCGAGAGGAGCGGCTGGTCCTGGATCTCCCCCGAGGAGGGGTTGGAGGTCTTCACCAGGATGAAGAGGCCCGTCCCCCGCTCCTCACAGCGGCGGACGAAGGGGACCAGCCCGTCGCTGCCCAGGTAGGGGTTGACGGTGAGGGAGTCGGCCCACTGCTCCGGGTCCTCCCAGGTCTCCAGCGGGTTGGGGTGGCCGAAGAAGGCGGCGGCGTAAGCCTCGGCGGTGGAGCCGATGTCGCCCCGCTTGGCGTCGGCGATGGTCAGCAGCCCCTTCGAGCGGGCGTAGCGGACCGTCTCCCAGAAGGCCTCCACGCCATGGTGGCCGTAGATCTCGTAGAAGGCGGACTGGGGCTTGACCAGGGCCGCCTGATCGGCCACGGCCTCGATCACCAGCCGGTTGAAGGCGAGGAGCGCCGCAGCGGCCCCCTTGGCGGTCTGGCCGTACCGGGAGATCGCCTCTTCCTTGATGAAGCGGGGCAGCTTGGCCAGGACCGGGTCCAGCCCGACCACGGCGTGGGAGCGCTTCGCCTTCACCGCCGCGCAGAGCCGGTCTGCAAAGTTCGGGTTCGCCATCGGGGTCATGCCTCCTCACGCAGTCGCTGGATCGCCGCCATCATGTCGGCCGGCGGCTCCGCGGTGAACTCCATCCACGCCCCGGTGGACGGGTGGGTGAAGCCCAGCTGTCGGGCGTGCAGCGCCTGCGGCTCCATGCCCAGGTGGGCCTTGCGGGTCCCGTAGAGCGGGTCGGCCACCACCGGGTGGCCGATGAAGGAGAGATGGACCCGGATCTGGTGGGTCCGGCCGGTCTCCAGCCGGCACTCCAGCAGGGCGTAGCCCCGGAAGCGCTCCAGCACCCGGAAGTGGGTGATCGCCTCCCGCCCGTTGCGGGTGTTGACCGCCATCCGCTTCCGGTCGCCGGGGTGCCGCCCGATGGGCGCCTCGATCCGGCCCGTGTCGGGCATGGTGTTACCGTGCACCAGCGCCCAGTAGATCCGCCGGGCGGTATGCTCCCGGATCTGGTCCTGCAGGCTGGCCATCGCCCGCTGGTTCTTCGCCACCACCAGGAGCCCGGTGGTGTCCTTGTCCAGCCGGTGGACGATCCCCGGGCGCAGTTCGCCGCCGATCCCCTCCAGGTCCTCCACGTGCTCCAGCACGGCGTTGACCAGCGTGCCGCTCCAGTGGCCGGCCGCCGGGTGGACCACCAGCCCCCGCTGCTTGTTGATCACCAGCAGGTCCTCATCCTCGTAGACCACATCCAGCGGGATCTCCTCGGGCACCAGCGCCACCGGCTCGGGCTCCGGCACCCGCACCAGGATCTCATCCCCCGGCGCCACCGACTGGCTCGCCTTCGGCGGGGCCCCGTTCAGGGTGATCTGACCGGCCTCGATCAGCCCCTTGATGCGCGAACGGGAGAGCCCCAGCTCTTCCCGGGCCGCCAGGAAGGCGTCCAGCCGGCTCTCCCCCTGCTCCGCTACGATCCGATATTCCTTCACGCCTTCTCCGTCTCCCCCGTCAACAGCAGGTGGAGGATCAAGAGTCCGACCCCCACCGTGATACAGATGTCAGCCACATTAAAGTTCGGGAAGTAGTAGTCTCTCCAATAAAAGAGCAGAAAGTCCACCACCTTGCCGAAGCGGAGCCGGTCGATCAGGTTGCCGACGGCACCGCCCAGCAGGAGCCCCAGCGCCAGGGTCGGCAGCCAGTGCTTCTCCCTCTGCTGCTGGATGTAATAAAGAATCGCCCCGACCGCCAGCAGCCCCACCAGGATGAAGAACCAGCGCTGGTTCGCCAGCATTCCGAAGGCGGCGCCCGGGTTGTAGACGAACTGCAGCGAGAAGAAGCCCGGGATCACCTTGATCTCATAGAAGAGGGTCATGCGGGCCATCACGAGCCACTTCGTAAACTGGTCCAGCAGCACGGCAAAGACGGCGATCAGGATGCTCCACACAGCGGACAGCCCCCCATTTCCACTGTCCTAGTCTACCACATCCCGGGTGGGGTTTGAAATGGGGCGGTTCCGGCTCCCCAGAAAGGAGGGCCCGCCCCGGAGGGCGGACCCAACGGCTACCTCCGGCCCATCGGGCGGGGGAACCGGGAGCGCCGGAACTGCTTCTCGGGCAGGATCCCCCGGAAGTAGGGCGCCGGCTGCCAGCTGTAGTCGCCCTCCATGTCGTCGGGGCCGTAGAGGGTGTGCTCCATCCCCCCCTCGTACTGGACCCCGCTCTCCCAGTCCCGGTCATCCCGCTGCAGCGGTTCGCCGTCCTCATCGACCAGAGCGTCCATCGGGTCGACGATGGTGTAGAGATCCTCGTCGGAGTTGTACATGTCGGTATACTTGATCGCTCCGGGCACGTCCTGCGGGGTTTCGGAGGTGCCGTACTGGGCCACCTCCTGCCAGGCGTCCTCGCCGTCGTAGTTGGCATCCCCCGACTCATCCCGGAAGGAGCGGCCAAAGGGCGGGCTGAGCAGCTTCTCCTCCACCGGGCGGTGGAACCGGTCCGGCAGCGCCTCCCGCTCCTGCTGGCACCGGATGCAGGTGGTGGCGCTGGGAAAGGCCTCGAGCCGGGCGGGGTCGATGGGCTGGCCACACTCCTCACAGAGCCCGTAGGTGCCGGCCTCCATCCGCTCCAGGCAGATGTCGATCTCCCGCAGCCGGCGCAGGGCGTTGGTCCAGAGGCCGAGGTCCTTGGCGCGCTCGAAGGTCTCGGTTCCCAGATCGGCCGGGTGGTTATCCACCGTGCTATCCTCCTGGAGCACATCGCCCTGGGAGGTGCCCAGACCGGTCTCCTCGATCATCTCCATCTGATGCCGGTAACCGTCACGCTCCTCCAGCAGTTTCTGCCGCAGATGCTCCATCTCCACGCGGTTTGCCCCCTCTCAGGGGTAGTCTGCCCGCGTTATGTCGATCTTACGGTCGCAAGTTCTGCTCCACCAGCCGGACGATGGTGGCGATCAAGTCACCGATCACCGGGAGATTGGCCAGCATCAGACCGCGCAGAATATAGAGGAGCGCTCCGGTCAGCACGGCAAAGCCGAAACCGAGTCCCAGCCCGCGGGCGCTGCCGGCGATGAAGTTGACCCAGAGCAGCCGCCACGGGTTCTGCAGCAGGGCGGTGTACTCGGCCAGATTCATCTTTTCAATGGCGAAGGTCAACCGCTCGAGACGGGCCGTGAGTGGCTCGCCGGGGGCGGCCGTCGCCGGGGTGCCGACCGCATCTCCCGCGCTGCCGGTTCGCTCATCCTTGGCCATGCGACATCACCCACTGGATAGTCTGTGCATTCATCAGCACCCCCAATCCGGTGAACGCTTCTCATGTAATTTGCATCTAACATTGCGGTTAGTGCTTGATTCGAACCAGTTTCACCCTGCATGGATGGGAGGCTGGGGCCTATTCCTTCCCTACTTTCTGGCCTGAGGCCGGCGCTGCTCACCGCGGTCGCCGTCTGGCTCGGATACATCCTCTACCAGCCGCCGGAACCGGTCCGGCTCACCCTGCCCGAGCGCGGCATCGAGGTCTCTGTCCCCGGGAACCTGGAAGGATGGAGGTTGGAGCCCGGGGAGGGCGACGTGTTGGTGAAGGGTCAGACCCGGGGCGGCCTGGTACAGATGGAGATCGTGCGCGTACCGGTCTCCCGGCCCAACGAGGTGACCCGCGTCATCCTGGAGCGGCAGGATCAGCTGAGGCAGGGCAAGGAGCGCTACACCGTCCTGATGCCATGGGTGGAGCCCGCCTTCGGCGACCGGCCTGCCCCCACCTACCGGGCGGCCTTCGACCAGCAGCTGGTGGGCGGCCTCTCCGTTGAGATCTGGCTCTATGAGACCTACTGGCCCTACCGGGGCGAGTACGCCCGAATCAGCATGCGCTACCCCCGGTTTCTGGCCGGGTACATCCGCCCCGACCGGGCCCTGATCGCAGAGGGTCTGCGCCTGGACGAGCAGGGGGGATCACCGTGACCTATCTGCTCTTTGGCATCTGGATCGCCTCGCTCCTTCTGGTGGCCGGGGAGCTGGACAGGCTGCTCTACGGACCGCTGGCCCGGCGGTGGCGAATCCGGTTCCCCGAGGTGCACTGGCTGACAGCGGGCCTGCTGAGCGCCTGTCTCCCCGGCCTTGGTCAGCTGCTGAACGGGCAGCTCTTCAAGGCGCTCTTCCTGTTGATCTGGCCCTTCCTGATCATCTGGGGATCCCCGGTGCCGCGCCCCTGGCAGTTGACCGGGCTGAAGACCGGCTGGCTCCTCTTCCCCTGGTGGCTGATCGCCATTGCGGATGCGCTTCTGGTGCGCCGCCTGAACCAGCGGCGAGGGGAGCCGGAGACCCTCCGGAGCGAGGCCCCGTCCCCCGGCCCCCGGTCGAAGACGGTGGACTACCAGGCCTACCGGATGCGGCGGCGGGATGCGGGGAACTGACGGAACCGGACTTGCCAGCCGTCGACCCTCCGGGTAGGCTAGAGGATGGAGAGTGATGCCCATGCAGAACGGCGATCGGTACTTCCGGGAGCACCGGGAGGAGCACCTGAACCAGCTGAAGGAGTTCCTGACTATCCCCTCTATCTCCGCCCTCTCGGCCCACCGGGAGGAGATGCGCCGGGCGGCCGGCTGGCTGGAGCGGGAGCTGAAGCGGATCGGCATGACGCGGGTGGAGATCATGGAGACCGGCGGCCATCCGGTGGTCTACGCCGAGCGGCTGGACCAGCCGGGGCGGCCGACCGTCCTGATCTACGGCCACTACGACGTGCAGCCGGTCGACCCGCTCCACCTCTGGGTCACACCGCCCTTTGAGCCGGCGATCCGGGAGAACAAGCTCTACGCCCGGGGGGCCAGCGACGACAAGGGGCAGGTCTTCATGCACCTGAAGGTGATCGAGGCGATCCTCCAGCAGGAGGGGAGGCTGCCGGTCAACTTCAAGCTGCTGATCGAGGGCGAGGAGGAGGTCGGCTCCACCAACCTGGAGCGCTTCGTCGCCGAGCACCAGGAGCTGCTGAGGGCCGACCTGGTGGTGATCTCCGACACCGGCCTCTACGCCCGCGGGGTCCCCTCCCTCACCTACGCCCTGCGGGGGCTGGCCGACATGGAGGTCCACGTGACCGGCGCCAAGGGGGACCTGCACTCGGGGATCTATGGCGGGGCGGCGCCCAACGCCGTGCGCGCCCTGGTGGAGCTGCTGGCCACCCTCTACCGGCCCGACGGCGGGGTGGCGGTGGCGGGCTTCTACGATCAGGTCCGGGAGCTGACACGGGAGGAGCGGGACTCCTTCGCCGCCCTGGGCTTTGACGAGGCGGCGCTGCAGGAGGAGCTGCAGGTCTCGGCCCTGCCCGGCGAGCCCGGCTTCACCGTGCTGGAGCGGCTCTGGGCCCGGCCGACGCTGGAGCTGAACGGCATCTTCGGCGGCTTCCAGGGCGAGGGGACCAAGACGGTGATCCCGGCCAAGGCCGGGGCGAAGATCACCTGCCGGCTGGTGCCTGACCAGGACCCCGAGCGGGTGATGGACGCCATCGAGGCCCACCTGCGGACCCACTGCCCGCCCGGGGTGAAGCTGGAGGTGATCCGGCGGGCCGGGGCGCCCGCCTGCATCACCCCCATCGACCACCCGGCGATTCGGGCGGCCATGGAGGCGCTGGCCGAGGCCTACGGGAAGGAGTCCCGCTTCATCCGCTCCGGCGGCTCCATCCCGGTGGTGGGCACCTTCAGCCGGGTACTGGGGATCCCCTCGGTGCTGATGGGCTTCGGCCTGGAGGAGGAGAACTTCCACGCCCCTAACGAGCACTTCCACCTGGAGAACTTCGACACCGGCATGCGGGCGCTCTACAGCTACTGGCACAAGCTGGCGTCGGCGATGTGAGCGGTCAGCCGGAAGGAATGGCAGGAGGGGATGGAAGGATGATCGCCGGCACGGCCGCCTTCGCGCGGTACTGGGAGGGCGTGCGGGAGCGCACCCTCCGGTTCATCGACCCGATCCCGCCGGAGGCGATGGACTTCTCCCCCCACCCCGGCAAGTACACGATGGGGGATCTGATCCGCCACATCGCCTCCACGGAGCTCATGTTCGTCAACGCGGCACTGGACGGCCGCTGGGGGTACCGCGGCCACCACCGCTCCCTCGGCGCCACCAAGGAGGAGGCGCTCGCCTACCTGATGGCCGCGCACAGCACGGTCATGGCCCGTCTGAACAGCGCCCCTGACGCCTTGCTGGGCGAGAAGCGCCCCACCCTGGACGGCCATCCGGTAAGCGCCTGGCGCCTGCTTATGCTGATGGTGGAGCACGAGGTGCACCATCGCTCCCAGATCTCGCAGTACCTCGTGGACCTCGGGGTGCAGCCGCCGCAGATCTTCGGCAAGGCGATGGAGGAGTTGCCCCCGGCCTAGGGCGTTCGCGGCGCGGTCTCACAGGGGGCAGCCGGAGTAAGCGGACCGTACCCGTACAAAATCGAGACCGGCCCCCCACCCGGGAGGCCGGTCTTCTTTGTGCGGGTCAGGCCTCGTGTGCCACCACGCCGCCCACCACCGTGAGCAGTACCTGCACATCCTTCAGCTCGTCGGGGTCGCAGGTGAAGGGGTCCCGGTCGACCACGATCAGGTCGGCCGCCATTCCCGGGGCCAGCGCCCCCTTGAAGTACTCCTCGAAGGTGGAGTAGCTGGCGCCGGTGGTGTACATGTCCAGCGCCTCGGCCACCGTCAGCCGCTGCTCGGGCTGCCAGCCGCCCTCCGGATAGCCGTTCAGATCCTTCCGGGTGACGGCGCAGTAGATGCCGTACCAGATGTTGAGCGGCTCGATCGGGCAGTCGGAGCCGCCGCAGAGGGGCACCCCCTTCTCCAGCAGGCTTCGCCATGCATAGGATGTCCTGGCCCGCTCCGGTCCCACCCGGTCGGCGAACCAGTAGCCGTCGCTCTTGAGAAAGACCGGCTGGATATCCCCGACAATCCCCTCCTCCACCATCCGGTCCATCTGCCCCTCGTTCAGGATCTGGCAGTGGATCATCCGGTGCCGGGCGTCGGGCCGGGGATGCTTCCGCTGGGCTTCAGCCACGGCCTCAATGAAGAGCTGGGCCCCCCCGTCGCCGATGCAGTGGGCCCCCACCTGGTTGCCAAGGGCGTGCGCCTTGGCCACCAGCGCCTTGAACTCCTCCGCCGGATGGATGTAGATCCCCCGGGTGGAGGGGTCGTCAGCGTAGGGCTCCAGCAGGGCGGCGGTCCGGCCGCCCAGCGAGCCGTCGGCGAAGATCTTCACCTGGCCCCAGCGGAACCACTCGTCCCCCGCCCCGGTCTTCACCCCCTGCGCAGCGGCCCGCTCCACATCCTCCATCAGGATCATCTGGGTGATCCGCAGGGGGATCCGGTCGGGGCCGACCATGGAGGTGAAGAGCTCCCGCACCGCCTCCAGTCCGCCGCCGTAGCGGCAGTCGTCGGTGTGGAGCTGGGTGATGCCGTAGGAGAGCGCCTCCCGCATCGCCCGCTCCAACAGCTGCCGGCGCCGCGGGCCGTCCACCTGGGGAATCACCCGCTGGATCAGCGCCTGGGCGGTCTCCCGGAGCATCCCGGTGGGCTCGCCGGTCACCGGGTCCCGGTCGATCTTGCCCCCCTCCGGGTCGGGCGTCTCCCGGGTGATGCCGGCGGCCCGCAGCGCCGCCGAGTTGACCACCGCCACATGGTTGCAGTTGCGCTGCAGGTAGACCGGGTGATCGGGGGAGACGGCGTCAAGGTCTTCTTTGGTCGGCTCCCGCCGCTCTGCCCAGCGGTCCTGATCCCAGCCGCGGCCGATGATCCACTCGCCGGCCGGCCGCCGGGCCGCCTCCGCGGCCACCCGCTCCCGCATCGCCTGCAGGGAGGGCAGGCCGGCCACATAGAGCAAGTCGAGGGTCAGCGCATAGCCGAGGATGTGCAGGTGGGCATCGATCAGCCCGGGCAGGAGCGCCCGCCCCTCCAGCTCCACCACCCGGGTCTGCGGCCCCCGGCGCTGCATCACCTCGGACTCGGTCCCGATGGCCAGCACCCGGCCCCCGGCGGTAGCCAGCGCCTCCTGCGGCTTCCAGCCCAGGTGGCCGGAGTAGACCGGCCCGCCTCTGTAGATAACCTCTGCGTGCATTGATCCCGTTCCTTTCTCGCATGACTGTGGCTCCATATACGGTACGGACCGCCCTGCGTCCTGCCGCACCACCCCGATTTTGGAGGAGGTAAGATTCCCTTCTGATACTGTTCGGCGCTGGCAATGTCGGCGTCCTCATGATATGATTTGGTGCGGTAACAGTTAGTTTGGTGCCATAAGATGACCGTACTATTTTTGCAGGAGGTATCGGGTATGGCTCGCAACTGGTTCGCCAAGTTTGCCGCTGTCACCCTCACCCTGGCTGTGCTGGCCGGGTGTGGCGGCGCCAAAGAGACCGCCCCGCAGCAGGCCCCGGCTAAGCAGGAGGAGAAGAAGGAGACCCCGGCCTCGGCCAAGCCGTTCACCGTGGGCATGGCCACCGACATGGGCGGCCTGAACGACGACTCCTTCAACGCCGCCGCCTACCGTGGCCTGAAGCGGGCGGAGTCCGAGCTGAAGGTCAAGATCAACGTGATCGAGTCGAAGCGGCAGGAGGAGTACGAGGTCAACTTTGGCACCCTGATGGATCAGGGCAGCGACCTGATCTGGGGCATCGGCTTCCTGATGCAGGAGGCGATCGCCAAGGTGGCTGAGCAGAACCCGAAGCAGAAGTACGCCATCATCGACGCCGTGGCGGAGAAGCCGAACGTCGCCTCTGTCCTGTTCAAGGAGGAGGAGGGCTCCTTCCTGATGGGCATCATGGCCGCCAAGACCACCAAGACCAACAAGGTCGCCTTCATCGGCGGCATGAACATCCCGGTGATCCACCACTTCGAGGCGGGCTACAAGGCCGGCGTGAAGGCGGTCAACCCCAACATCGAGGTCATCACCATCTACTCGGACTCCTTCGTCGATCCGGCCAAGGGCAAGTCGGATGCGCTGGCCGCCATCGGCCGTGGCGCTGACGTCCTCTTCCACGCCGCCGGCGGCACCGGCCAGGGCGTGATCGAGGCCGCCAAGGAGAAGAACCTCTTCGCCATCGGCGTCGACTCCGACCAGAACCACCTCGCCCCCGACCACGTGATCTCCTCCATGATGAAGCGGGTCGACGTCGCCGTCTTCGATGTCTCCAAGATGGCCATGGAAGGCAAGTTCCCGGGCGGCCAGACCATCACCCTGGGCCTGAAGGAGAACGGTGTCGGCTACTCCGATAAGACCCTCTGGAACAAGATGCCTGCGGACACCAAGGCGCTTGTGGACAAGTGGGCCGATGCGATCAAGAGCGGCAAGGTGAAGGTCCCGAACGACATGAAGCAGTTCGAGACCTGGACGGTGCCCACGCTCTAATAGCGGAGCTGGCTGACCGCCCCTTGTCAACGCTCATGGGAAAGGGGGATGAAGGGCGGGACCTCGGTCCCGCCCTTCGTTCATAAAGATGTTGCTAAAACTGACGGGAATCACCAAGCGGTTCGGGTCGCTGGTCGCCAACGACCGGATCGACCTGGAGGTCCAAAAGGGCGAGATCCATGCCCTGCTGGGGGAGAACGGGGCCGGCAAGTCGACGCTGATGAACATCCTCTACGGCCTCTACACCCCGGACGAGGGGAGCATTGAGTGGAAGGGGAAGCCCGTGAAGATCGAGGGGCCCCGCCACGCCATTGATCTGGGTATCGGCATGGTCCACCAACACTTCATGCTGGTGCCGGTCTTCACCGTGGCCGAGAACATCGTGCTGGGCCAGGAGCCCGGCGGTCTGGCCCTGGACATGAAGACGGCCAATGCCAAGGTGCGGGAGATCTCGCACCAGTTCGGTCTGGAGGTCGATCCGGAGGACCGGATCGAGTCGATCTCCGTAGGCCTGCAGCAGCGGGTGGAGATCCTGAAGGCGCTCTACCGGGGCGCCGAGCTGCTGATCCTGGACGAGCCCACCGCCGTCCTCACCCCACAGGAGGTGCTGGAGCTCGGCCAGATCCTGAAGTCGCTGGTGGCCCAGGGCCGGACGATCATCATCATCACCCACAAGCTGAAGGAGGTGCTCCACCTGGCCGATCGGGTGACGGTCATCCGGCGGGGCCGGAAGATCGCCACCGTCGAGGCCAAGGGGCAGACCGAGGCGGAACTGGCCAACCTGATGGTCGGGCGCGAGGTGGAGCTGCGGGTGGAGAAGAAGCCGGCGGCGCCCAGGCAGCCGGTGCTGGAGGTCTCCAACCTCTCGGCCAGGAACGACCGGGGGCTGCTCGCCCTCAGGGATGTCTCCTTCCAGGTGCGGGCGGGCGAGATCGTGGGGATCGCCGGGGTCGACGGCAACGGCCAGTCGGAGCTGGTGGCCTGCCTGACCGGCCTGCGCAAGCCGGTGGGGGGCAAGGTGATGGTGAACGGCCGCGAGCTTACCGGGCGGACCCCCAAGGAGATCCGGGACGCCGGCGTCGGCCATATCCCGGAGGACCGGCAGCGGCGAGGGCTGGTGCTGGACTTCTCGGTGGCGGAGAACACCGCCCTGGGCGATCACCGGACGTTTACCCGGGGCGGCTTCCTGAACTATGCCGGGATGACGGAGCTGGCCGAGAGGATCGTCCAGGCCTTCGATGTCCGGCCGCCCCGGCCGGACTACCAGGCGCGGGCGCTCTCGGGCGGCAACCAGCAGAAGGTGATCGTGGGCCGCGAGATCATGCGCAATCCCAACTTGATGATCGCCGTCCAGCCCACCCGGGGCCTGGATGTGGGCGCGATCGAGTTCATCCACCGGCGGCTGGTGGAAGAGCGGGACAACGGCAAGGCGGTCCTGCTGGTCTCCCTGGAACTGGACGAGATCATGAACCTGTCCGACCGGATTCTGGTGATGTACAAGGGGCAGGTGGTGGCCGAGATGGCCCGGCACGAGGCGACCGAGGAGAACCTGGGCCAGTTGATGGCCTGTGGAGGTGTCGCAGGTGGCTAAGGACTCCGCTATGAGCAAGGCGTTCCGGGAGGCTGCCGAGGCGGTCTCGATCCCGGTGCTGGCCACCCTCGTCGGCCTCGCCGTGGGCACCATCTTCATCCTGCTGGTGGGCAAGGATCCGATCGTGGCCTACCAGGCCTTCGCCCGGGCGGTGGCCGGCTCTCCCCGCGGCTTCGGCGAGACCCTGGTCTCCACCATCCCGCTGATCTTCACGGGGCTCGCCATCTCCCTGGCGTTCCGGTCCGGCCTCTTCAACATCGGCGTGGAGGGGCAGTACCTGGTGGCGCAGATTGCCACGGTGGTGGTGGGCTACGGGATCAGCGCCCCGGGCTGGCTTCACCCGGCCCTGGGCATGCTGGCCGGCGCCCTGGCGGGCGCCTTCTGGGCCTCCATCGCCGGCCTGCTCAAGGCCTTCCGCGGGGTGCATGAGGTGATCAACTCGATCATGCTCAACTACGTGGCGCTCTTCCTGAGCAACTGGATGCTCAACGCCTTCCTGCGGGCGGGCTCGGGACAGGCCTCCTCCAATCCGGTCCACCCCACGGCCGCCTTCGCCCAGGACCTGATCGCGGGCTCCCGCCTCCACGCCGGCCTCTGGTGGGCGCTGGTGGCCGCCTTCGTGGTCTGGGTGCTCCTCTTTAAGACCCCGGCCGGCTACGAGATCCGGGCGGTGGGTCTCTCACCGGGGGCGGCGGAGTACGCCGGCATCTCGGTCCCCCGCAACGTGGTGCTGGCGATGGGGCTCTCGGGGGCGCTGGCCGGCATGGCGGGCGCCGTCCAGACCCTTGGCATCAACCGGGTCTTCTTCGAGACCACCGCCTTCGCCGGCTACGGCTTTGACGGCATCGCCGTGGCGCTGGTGGGCCGGACCCACCCGGTGGGCGTGGTGCTGGCGGCGCTGCTCTTCGGCGCCCTGGACCGGAGCGGTCCGGTGATCCAGGCCAGCGCCGGGGTGCCCAAGGCGATCATCTACATCGTGCAGGGCACGGTGATCTTCTTCGTGGCGGCGGAGGGCATCTGGCGCTTCCTGCGGAACCGTAGGCTGAAGACGGAGGTGAAGAGCGCATGACCTGGGTGGCCATTGCCAGCATCCTGATCACGGCAACGCTCCGTGCCGCCACCCCCCTCATCCTGGCGGCCCTCGGCGGCATCTTCTCCGAGCGGTCCGGCGTGGTCAACATCGCCCTGGAGGGGATCATGCTGGTGGGCGCCTTCATGGCGGTCTACACCTCCCACGTGACCGGCTCGGCCTGGCTGGGGGTGCTGGGCGGCGCCCTCTCGGGGGTGGCGCTGGCCTCGCTCCACGCCGTGGCCTCGATCCGGTTCCGGGCGAACCAGGTGGTCTCCGGCGTTGCGCTCAACCTCCTGGCCGTCGGCTTTACCGATTTCATGCTGAACAAGATCTGGGGCCAGGCGGGCGGCACCCCCTCGGTGGCCAAGATCCCCGACGTGATGGGCCTCAACCTCTTCGTCTACGGCGCCTTCGCCCTGGCGATCATCTCCCACTGGGCGCTCTGGAAGACCTCCTGGGGCCTGCGGCTCCGGGCGGTGGGCGAGCACCCGCTGGCGGCGGACACGGTGGGCGTCAATGTGGCGGCCATGCGGTACTGGGGCGTCCTGCTCTCGGGCTTCCTGGCCGGGCTGGCCGGGGCCTCCCTCTCCATCGGCCTCCTCTCCCGCTTCGTCCACGGCATGTCGGCAGGCAAGGGATTCATCGCCCTGGCGGCGGTGATCTTTGGCAAGTGGAACCCCCTGGGGGCGGTCCTGGCGACGCTGCTCTTCGGCGCCTCCGAGTCGCTGGGCACCTTCTTCCAGGCGCTGGGGGTCCAGTCGATTCCGAACCAGTTCTTCAGCATGGCGCCTTATGTGCTGACCATGCTGGCGCTGGCCGGCTTCGTGGGCCGCTCCACCCCGCCGGCGGCGAGCGGTCTGCCCTACGAGAAGTCGCACTGAGTTGGGATCTTTTCGGCCGCGGACGGTGCGGATGATGATCTGCGCCATCCGCGGCCGGTTTGCTGTTTCCGGATCAGGATGGGGTAGGCAACGGATGGGGGTTATAGTCCTTTTTACGTCCTTTCAGCCGTCGCAGGAACCGACCGGCGCTGTTACACTGGTGGAAAGAGCCTACACCGGAGGAGGCCCATGCCCATGCTCAACAAGTTCGGGGTTGGTGAGATCATCCTGATCGTCGGCGCCGCACTCCTCATCTTCGGACCGAAAAAGCTGCCGGAGTTGGGGAAGGCTGTCGGCAACTCGATCCGCGAGCTGAAGGGGGCCATGAAGGGCACGGTGGGCGATGTGGCTGAGGCGGTGAAAGAGGTCAAGGAGATCAAGGAGAGCGTTAGCCTGAACAAGTAGCACCTGCCTTCCGGGCCGGCCGGGCACGGCCTGAACCGGGAGAGGGTCGGGAGGGAGCGCCTGATGACCCAACCACTGCTGAGCCCCGGCAACCGTCCGATCACCTACCTGCGCATCTCGATCACCGACCGGTGTGACATGCGCTGCACTTACTGCATGCCCGCCGAGGGGCTGGAGTTCCTCCCCCACGACGCCTACATGACCAACGAGGAGATCGTCCGGGTCGCCCGGGTCGCCGCCACCATGGGGGTGGCCAAGATCCGGCTGACCGGCGGTGAGCCGCTGGTGCGGCCCGGCCTGGTGGACCTGGTCCGGGAGATCGCCGCCCTGCCGGGCATCCGGGAGGTGGCACTCTCCACCAACGCCCACAAGCTGGAGCGCTACGCCCAGCCCTTGGCCGCCGCGGGCCTGAAGCGGGTCAACATCTCCCTGGATACCCTGGACGCCCACCGGTTCGCCCAGATCACCCGGGGCGGCTCCCTGGTCCGGGTGCTGGCCGGGATCGAGGCGGCTGAGAAGGCCGGGCTGACCCCGGTCAAGATCAATGCCGTGGTGATGAAGGGGCTGAACGACGACCAGATCGTCCCCCTGGTGGCGATGGGCGTGCGGCGGAACTGGCAGGTCCGCTTTATCGAATACATGCCGATTGGCTGCGCCGCGGGGCTCTGGGAGCAGTTCTTCGTACCCGCCGATGAGATCCTGGGCCGGGTGCGGGAGTCCTTCCCCCTGGAGCCCATGCCGATGCGGCACGGCGACCCGGCCCGGCTCTACCGAGTCCAGGGCTCCACCGCTTCGGTCGGGGTGATCACCCCGGTCACCCAGCACTTCTGCGACTCCTGCAACCGGATGCGGCTGACCGCCGACGGCAAGATCCGCTCCTGCCTGCTGGTGCAGGGCGAGGCCGACCTGAAGGGCCGGATGCGAGCGGGCTGCACCGACGAGGAGATCGCCTCCCTCCTGGCCAGGGCGGCAGCGCTGAAGCCCGAGTGGCACGGCGTGACCCCCGGCGGCTTCTCCGACGCTACGCTGGCGATGCGGGAGATCGGCGGGTAGGGTGGTCACACGGACCGGATTCCCCTGAAAATGACCGCCACGGATTACACGGATGACACGGATGAAGACATAAAACTGACAATGATGGGTGGTGCTGGTGCGAAGCACCGCACCATAAGGCAAACAAGACGGATGGTAAGGCTTTCTGCCCTACCATCCGTCTCTCTTCCCCGGATGAGAATCGACACCCACTCCCGTTGCCCGTGATTCCGTGTCACCACCATGGTGCGGTGCTTCGCACCAGCACCACGAACGAAATGGATACTACCCACATTTTTGTAATGTATTTGGTTTTATCCGTGTAATCCGTGTAATCCGTGGCAAAGAAAACGCTCAACCCATCAGCGGGACCGGCTCACCTGGCATCACCGCCGCGGCGGTGAGCTTCTCCGGCTCGGCCAGGTGGCGCAGCACCGCCTCCTCCACCGCCCGGGGGTGGTCCAGGTGGGTGGGCCAGACCGATACCACCACGGCGCTCCGCCCCTGCGTCTTTAGCACGGCGGTGACCTCGGTGGTGGCGAGGACGACGGTCCGGCCGAAGGCGGCAGCCACCAGGTGCCGCTGGCTCTTCAGCCGCTGCAGGAGGAACTTGGTGTCCAGGTCCCGCCGCACCGGGGGCAGGCCGCAGATCAACTCCCACTTGGTGGCGATGCGGAGCCGGAACCGCTCGTCGCCGTGGTCGGTGAGGAGGATATTGGCGTTGCGGAACTGGTGGAGCGAGAAGCGGCGGTCCGTCACCCCGGTGATGGTCAACCTGCCGCCCGTCACGGCCGCCGACCAGGCTGCCTCGGGGGTCTGGACGACCCAGGAGCGGTTGTCCAGCGTCATCCCGAGAACGATGGCTTCCGGCGACCAGAGATCGCCCAGGAAGGCCTCGGTGATATCGAGGCCGAGCGGATGGCTGGTCCGCAGGCGGGTGCGGAAGGAGCGGCCCGCCTCGGGAAAGACGCCGAGATCGGCGGGCCGGAGCCGGGCCAGGGGAGTGCCGTCCCGCCGGTAGAGGCAGGGCTTCAGGAAGCGAAGAAGGGGCCAGGGTTCGCCGGGAGGAGCGACGGGTCCCTCCTGCTGGACCGCCGTCATCCAGCGCTGCTGCAGTCGCAGGCGGAAGTGGCCCACCTCCGCCTCCACCTCTGCCTCGTAGGGGGAGCGGACCGAGTAGGCCCCCTGCCCGCGCAGCGCCCGCCCCAGGGCGCTCCTCACCTGCTGCAGGTCGCATCCGTTCGGCCGGACCGCCAGCCACTCCGTCAGCTCCGGCGTCCGCAGGAGCAGCAGGCCCCCGCTGTCGACGATGCAGGCGGGCATATCCCCCGCGTGGCGCAACCGGCCGGCCGGGGCGCTGCCGGCGACACAGGCCCTGAGCCAGAGCCCCAGGGTGGTGACGAAGAGCGGGGGCCGGGGACGGCGGTGGGCCCACTCTATCAGCACGGCATGGGGCCGGCGCACAAGCCTGAGGCAGCCATCAGCAAAGCGGAGCTCGGCGCTCAGATCCTGCTGGACCGAGACCCACGGCTTCCATCGGAGCAACTGGCTCAGCAACCCGCTGGAGAGCTCCGGCGCCTGGCGGTCGGGAGGCCGATGTACCTCCACATTTAAGTCTATACCAATTTCAGTAAGTTCCACTCCCATATTCCAATATCCCCCCTCATTAACTAATACGGGTCTCAACCGCCTCGGGTTCGATGGACGGTCGGTCCCGCAGGGGGGCAGGGGGATGAAAAGGGCGCCCCACACCTGGTGGGACGCCCTGTTGGATCAGGCCTGTTCGAGGTTCTGGGAGAGCACCACGCCGGCGCAGCGCTCGCAGAGGGTGGGGTGGGCCTCGATCTTGCCCAGCTCCCGGTAGTTCCAGCAGCGCTCGCACTTCTCGCCGGTGGCCCGGACCACCTCCACCGAGAGGTCGCCGGGGCCCTGGCCGTAGTAGGTGCCGCTGGGGGCGGACTGGCCGCCGGCAAAGAGCTTCACATCGGAGACGATGAAGATGGCGGGCAGGTCGCCCAGGTGGCGCTGGAGCAGCTCGGCCAGGGAGCCCTCGCCGCCGGTGACGTAGAGGTTGACGGCCGCCTCCTGGCTGGAGCCGATCAGCTTATCGGCCCGGGCCCGCTCCATCACCACCTGCACCGCCTCCCGGACCTCCAGCAGCTTCTCCCACTCCGCGGCCAGATCCTCATCCAGGAAGGAGGGGTCGACCTGGGGCAGGGTGAGCAGCTGGGCGGTGGGCGGGGCATCGGCGGCCTTGGGCAGGTACTTGTAGGCCTCCTCGGCGGTGAAGGAGAGGATCGGGGTCAGCATCCGGATCAGCGCATCCGCCTGGTGGTAGAGCACCGTCTGGGCCGAGCGCCGCTCCAGGGAGGTCCGGCCGCTGGTGTAGAGCCGGTCCTTCAGGATGTCGAGGTAGACGGCGGAGAGGTCGACGGAGCAGTAGTTGTTCAGGGTGTGGTAGACCAGGTGGAACTCGTACTCCCGGTAGGCCTCGGAGACCTTGCCCACCACCTCCTGCAGCCGGTGCATCGCCCAGCGGTCGATCTCCAGCAGCTGGTCCCGCTCCACCAGGTCGGTGGCAGGGTTGAAGTCGTGCAGGTTGCCCAGCAGGTAGCGGATGGTGTTCCGGATCTTCCGGTAGGCGTCGGCCACCTGCTTCAGGATGTTCTCCGAGAGCGCCATGTCGTTCCGGTAGTCGGTGGAGGCGACCCAGAGCCGAAGGATGTCGGCACCGTACTGCTGGATCACCTTCAACGGGTCGACGGTGTTGCCCAGCGACTTGGACATCTTCCGCCCCGACTCATCGACGGTGAAGCCGTGGGTCAGCACCTGCCGGTAGGGCGGCTTGCCCTCCCGGGCGACCACCGAGGTGAGCAGGGAGGACTTGAACCAGCCGCGGTGCTGGTCGGAGCCCTCCAGGTAGAGGTCGGCCGGCCAGGAGAGCTCCTCCCGGGTCTCCAGCACGCCCACGTGGGAGGAGCCGGAGTCGAACCAGACGTCGAGGATGTCCTTCTCCTTGTGGAACTGGGTGGAGCCGCAGTGCTTGCAGGTCAGGCCGCCCTCGGGCATGAACTCCTCCGCCGGCCGGATCCACCAGGCGTCGGAGCCCTCCTTGCGGAAGATCTCGGCCACCTTGGCGAAGACAGCGGGCTCAAAGGAGGGCTCGTTGCAACCATCGCAGGTCAGGATCGGGATCGGCATGCCCCAGGCCCGCTGCCGGCTGATGCACCAGTCGGAGAGCCCCTCGATCATGTTGTGGATCCGGTTGTAGCCCCACTCGGGGATCCACTTCACCTGCTTGAGGGCCTCCTTGGCGGTGTCCATGAAGCCCTCCACCTTGGCAAACCACTGGACGGTGGCCCGGTAGATCACCGGGTTCTTGCAGCGCCAGCAGTGGGCGTACTGGTGGCGGACCTTGCCCTGGGCCAGCAGCATCCCCGCCTGATCCAGCGCCTCGATGATCACCGGGTTGGCCTTCTCGAAGAACATCCCGGCGAAGGGGCCGGCCTCCTCGGTGAAGACGCCCTTGTCGTTGACCGGGTTGAGGACCGGCAGGCCGTACTGCTGGCCGACGGCGAAGTCCTCGTGGCCGTGGCCCGGAGCGGTGTGGACCAGGCCGGTGCCATCCTCGGTGGTGACGTGGTCGCCCAGGATCACCGGGCAGGTCCGGTCGTAGAGCAGGTGGCGGTAGATGACCCCCTCCAGCTGGGCGCCCTTGAAGCTGGCCTTCAGCTCCCCCTCGGGGACGCCGATCGCCTCGCAGACCTTCTTGGCCAGCGCCTGGGCCAGGACCAGGTCGCCCTTCTCGGTGGCGTAGAGGCCGTACTCCACATCGGGGTGGACGGCCACAGCCAGGTTGGCGGGGATGGTCCAGGGGGTGGTGGTCCAGATCACCAGGTGGGCGCCGTCGGGCAGCAGCCCGTTGCCATCCACCACCGGGAACTTGACGTAGATGGAGTAGGAGGTCTTCTCGGCGTACTCGATCTCGGCCTCGGCCAGGGCGGTCTCGTCGTGGGCGCACCAGTAGACCGGCTTCAGCCCGCGGTAGATGTGGCCCTGGGTGGCCATGGCGGCGAAGACCTCCACCTCCTTGGCCTCGAACTCGGGGGAGAGGGTCATGTAGGGGTTCTCCCAGTCGCCCCGGACCCCCAGCCGCTTGAACTGCTCCCGCTGCACATCCCGCCAGTGGTGGGCGTACTCGGCGCACTTGGCCCGCAGCTCCACCGGGTCGATCTTGTTCCGGTCGATCTTCATCTCCTTGAGCGCCTTCAGCTCGATGGGCAGCCCGTGGGTGTCCCAGCCGGGGACGTAGGGCGAGTCGTAGCCGGCCATGGTGGCCCACTTGACGATGATATCCTTCAGGATCTTGTTCAGAGCGGTCCCCAGGTGGATGTCGCCGTTGGCGTAGGGCGGGCCGTCGTGCAGGATGAACTTGGGCCGCCCGGCGGTGGCCTGCTGGACCGTCCGGTAGAGGTCCATCTCCTCCCAGGACTTCAGCTGCTCCGGCTCGCGGGTCGGCAGGTTGGCCCGCATCGGGAACTCCGTCTGCGGCATGTTCAGTGTGGCTTTGTAGTCCACCTTCTCGGACATCGCGCTACCCCTCCTGGCATTCCATGATGGCAAATCAAAAGGCCCCGCCCCCGGCAAGGGGCGAGGCCAACGCTCGCGGTACCACCCTCGTTGAACGGCCCGCGCGGGCCGCCCATCTCTCGAAGCGCCGTGGTAACGGGGGCGAACCCGTCCGCGCCTACAGCCGAAGGGCTTCGGGCGGAAGCTCCGAGGTGATCTTCCCGGGTGGCGACGGGGCCGGTCTTGCACCTGAGTGACCGGCTCTCTGGCCCGTGCGGGGCCCGGTACTCGTCCTCATCATCGCAGTCGCATTTGGGCTTATGCTACCATGTGGGCCGGGCGCTGTCAAGTTGGGGCGGGGCGCGACAGCGGGCCGTCGGGCGCCGTCTGATGGGTAGGGAGGGGTTCGTCATGCGTCTGCCTCGACTTGGGCTCTTCTTGCTGCTCCTGCTGCTGGCCGGGTGCCGGAGCGGGCCGGCGCCGGAACCGGCCCCGAGGCCGATTCCGCCGGAGGAGTCCCGACCGGTGGCGCTCAAGCTCCAGCCGGAGTCGGGCCCCATCGGGACGGAGGTGACGGTGGAGATCTACCTGCGGGAGCCCGAGAAGGTGCGAGCGGCCCGGGGCGGCAAGGAGCTGATCTTCGATCTCTGCTGGGGGCCCTGCGGGGAGCGGAGCCTGTCGCAGTCGATCTGGCCCAAGCCCTCGCCGGATGACCCCCACCGCTTCACCGCCCGGGTGAAGGTGCCGCCCTTCTTCAACAGCGCCCGGCTCCGGAAGGGCGAGCTGACGCTCTCCCTCGCCTGCGCCGCCGACTTCGGGCCGGGCTGCACCGGGCGGCCGGAGGCGCAGGCCCGGTTTGCGTTGACCGATGAGCTGCCCGGCGTGGACTGGGCGGCGCTGCCGACCGAACCGGTGCAGGAGCTGCCCTCGCTGGTCCGGCGTCCGGGTTTGCTGGTCAATCCGGCCAACCCGCTCCACCAGGCGGAGTGCCGGGGCGGCGCCGTCGCCCCCGGCTACCAGCAGCCCCCTCCCCACCTCCGCATCACCACCGACGGCGGGGCCAGCTGGGAGGAGATCTCCCTGATGGGGGTCCGGATCGGGCAGCACGCCGGCATGGCCGGCTGCCGGGCCTTCGCCCTGGACCCCCACCAGCCCGGGGTCTACTACCTGGCCGGCAGCGGCCACCCCGCCGCCCAGGACGAGGGCGCCTTCCCCTCCCCGCTCCACACCGTGGACAACGGGCAGAGCTGGGAGCGGGTGCCGGTCCCGAAGGGCTTCGGCTCCCCGGAGTCCTTCCTGGGCTTTTCCACCACCGCTGAGGGGGTGACCGCCTGGTTCGGCCGGGAGGAGGAGCCAGGCGCCCCGCCGCGGGTGGTCGGGATGGCCACCACCGACAGCGGCCGGAGCTGGCAGCCCGTCCCGCTCCGCTGCCCGGAGGGCCCCGACTGCCTCTGGGAGATCCGCTCCCCCCTCTGGAGCCGGATCGACCGGCGTCTGATGCGCTCCGAGGACGGCGGCGCCACCTGGCGCTGGGCGGAGTGGCAGGGGAAGCCCATCACCACCTGGCCGGGGCGGATCCAATGGCTGAAGGGGGCGATCGAGGCGGCGGAGGTCCGGCAGGGGCCCGACGGGGAGATGATCCCGCTCCTCCGCTCCACCGACGGCGGGCGGAGCTGGCTCTGGGTCGACCTGCCGGCTCCTCCCGGCGGCTGGGGGGCCTGGCATCACCTGATCTTCACGGCTGACGGCTCGCTCCTGCTCCGCAGGGGCGACCAGGAGGTGCGGCTCGCCCGGGGAGAGCGGGCCTGGGCAGCGAAGTAGAGCGGCCAGCCCTATGCCAGGGCTGGCCCCATTCGCTCGGCTACTGCATCTGGTGCGGGTACTTCTGGGCGAGCTGGGCGTTCTTATCCCGCAGGTCCTGTACCGGGCCGGCGTGGGAGTACCGGGGCCGGAAGGTCTTGCAGGCGGTCTGCATGCAGTTCTCCGCCTCGCCTTGGGTCAAGTTGCTGGCCATGGGGGCGTCCACCGGATCGGGCCAGGCGGTGGCCTGCTGGTCGGTCACAATCAGGATCTCCTTGGCCAGGCAGTGGTTGTTCTTCCCCCAGTAGTCGCAGTTCTCGACGGTGCAGTAGACCTCAATCTTGGGCACGGGACCCCCTCCTTCACATCAATCTGTCCCGTAGTCTGCCCCGCGCGCAAGAAAAACCCCGGACGGCTATCCGCCCGGGGTTCGCTGTTTCGGTGCTAGTTGTCGTCCTCATCCTCCACATCGCTCTCCCGCGGGAGCGGGGTGACCCGGGCCGGCTGGGCCGGCTCCGGTTGGCGGGCGACCGCAGCCTGGGCGAAGGGATCGCGAATCGTGTCGATCGCCTCCAGCTGGGCCTGGAGCAGCGCCCGCACCTGCCCGCGGAGCGTATGCGCCGCACGGGCCAGATCGGCGTTCTCCTCCATGATCCGGCGGGCCTTGGCCTGCCCGGCTTCGAGGATGCGCTCCGCCTGCAGGCGGGCCTCCTGGATGATCAGGTCGGCCTCCCGCCGGGCGTTGGCCTTGATCTCTTCCGCAGACTCCTGGGCGATGACCAGGGTTTTGTTGATGGTCTCCTCGAGAGCACGGTACTGCTCGACCCGCTGGTTCAGCAGCTCCACCTGCTCCTTGGCGGTCGTGTTCTCCTTGATCAGCACCTCGAACTCCCGGATGATCTGATCCAGAAACTCATCCACCTGATCGGGGTCGTACCCGCCCAGGAGCTTCTTTTTAAACTCTTTGTTTGTAATATCCAGTGGAGTCAGCGCCATGCTATCACCTGCCCTCTCGCTTACGTACTTTCTTCTCTACATCAGAGCCCCCACCAGGAACCTGCCCACAATATCCACCAGGATCATCAGGATGAAGGGCGAGAAATCGATCATGCCGGTGGACGGCAAGATGTTCCGGATGGGCGCCAGAAGCGGCTCCGTCGCCCGCCAGACATACTCCTCAATGGTGAAGAACCAGCCGTTGCTGCTGGTCCGATAGCGGGGGCGGAACCAGGACATCAGGATCCGCGCCCAGATCAGCACCTCCAGGATGCGGACAAAGATCCAAATGGTCTGCGCCAGGATTCCCATTAACGCCAGATCTCCTCTCCAGGAAGCTGGGGACCGGCGGCTTTACTGGTTGCGCCAGTCGAACTTGGGGCGCTCCCCAGGCTTGCGCTCGGTCTCCTGCCGGCCGGCGCTGGCCCGGATGCTGAGATCGCTCTCGCTCCCACGGGCGGCCAGGCCACGGTCGGAGCCCTCGGAGGATAGCATGCCCGAGAGCTTCTCCAGCACACCGGGCGGCAGATCGACCGCCCCGCCGCCAATGGCGGTGCCGGTCAGGCCGCGACCCATGGTGGAGACGTCCACGCCGGGCGGGGCGTAGAAGAAGATGCCCGCTGCCACCCGCTGCGTCTCGCCGCCCAGGGCGTAGATGGCGCCGTTCAGGAAGTTGAGGATCTTCTGGGCCAGGTCCTTGTCCAGCGATTCCAGGTTGAGAATCACCGGCCGCCGCGCCTTCATCTGGTCGACGATGGTCTGCACCTCTTCAAAGGATCGGGGCTCGACCACCATCACCCGGAAGGAGGTCGGCTTCTGCGGCACCGCCGTGATCGGCACCACCGGGGCACGGCGCTCAGGGGCGGAGGTTCGCCGGGGGTCCTCCTGCCAGACTGGAGGGGCAGCCGCCTCTTCGACTACTTCCTCTTCGAACTCATCCTCTTCCGGCCCGAAGCCAAGGTAATCGACCAGCTTGTTCCACAGGCCCGGCTTGTTCGGCATCGTAAGGTTACCTCCCCTGGATGCATGGTGCCTCTGTTGCTACTCGCGCGGTGCCAGCTAGGAGCGCTCTCCGAAGATGGCGGAACCAACCCGCACCAGCGTGGCGCCCTCTTCCACGGCAACCTCGAAGTCCCCTGACATGCCCATTGACAGATGTTCCATCCGGACGTTCGGCAGCGCCAGTTCCCGCACCTGCTCAAACAGTTCCCGAAGCCGCTGAAAGTGGGGCCGGGCCGCCTCGGGCTCCTCGGAATACGGGGCCATGGTCATCAACCCCCGAACACGGACCCACTCCTGCCGGCTGACTCGCCGGAGGAAGGGGATCAGCTCGGCCGGGGCGATGCCGTGCTTGGACAGCTCGCCCGAGACGTTCACCTGGACCAGGGCGTCACAGGGGCTCCCCCGCCGCTCTGCCTGGCGGACCAGTTCATCCAGGAGCGAATCCCGGTCGAGCGAGTGGATCAGGCCGGCCAGTTCCAGGGCCTGCTTGGCCTTGTTGGTCTGGAGCGAGCCGATCAGGTGCCAGGTGACCTCGCGCCCCGAGAGCAGCCCCACCTTCTCCTTCAGCTCCTGGACCCGGTTCTCCCCCAGGTGGGTGATCCCGGCGGCGATGGCCGCCTCCAGATCCTCCACCGGCCGTGTCTTGGAGACTGCGATCAGGGTGACCGCATCCGGATGGCGCCCGGCCCGCAAGGCGGCCTGTGCGATCCGCTGCCGTACCTTCTCCACATTTAAAGTGATGTTCGACACCAAAATCCAACTTCCCTTCCGATTCTCAGACAGAATTTCCATTGATCCAAGGGAGGTCCCCGGGCGAGGGTGGCTCAGCGGGTCGGCGGGGGGAGCAGAGTGAGCACCTGCGCATCCGGCGCCAGATCCCCCTCCACCGCCACCTCGGTGCGGTTGCCGCCCAGGACCCGCACCGGGGTGAACTGGTAGGCTCTCCCCTCCCGGACCCAGACCCCGGTCCTGCCTCCCTGCACATCGATCGCGGCCCTGGGGACGACAGCGCCCTCAAAGCTCTCCAGCAGCAGGCTGACCCGCATCCGGCGGACGCGCAGCGCCTCGGCGGCGGGCAGGGGGACCTCCAGGTGGAGGAGCAGCTCCTCCCCCTCCTCGGCTATGCGGCGGAGATGGGCGGTCAGGGGGCGCTCGCGGCCCGGGATACGCACCTTCACCCCATCCTCTGCCATGATCGTGCGCTGGGATGGGGTGAGCCGTTCGGCGGGAACCACCAGAATCAGCTCCAGGTGGAGGTCATCCACCACCTTGAAGAGCGGCTGCCCGGCGGCCACCTGCTCCCTTCCGGTCTGCTTCAGGTCCGGGAGAGGCAGCGCCCGGACCCAGGAAGGTGTCCACCGCTCAGCACCGGCAGGGGTGAGGATCGACTCCAGCCCATCGGTCTGGTAGAGCACGACCCCGGCGACCTCGGTGGTCACCCGGGTCGCCGCCGGAGACGGAGACGGCCGGGACGGCTGCTCCTCAGGCGAAGGGGCGGGGAGCTGCCCCACCAGGGCGGCCTGCCGCAGGGCCAGGTCATCCAGCTCCGCCTGGAGGGCGGCGGCCTGCTCGGCCTGCCCGGCGAACCTGGCCTCGTTGACGGCAGCGGCCAGCCGGTAGATCTCGGTGGAGAGCCGGTCGTACTCCCGCTGGGTGGCCGCCCGGCCGGCGTCCGCCGGTGGGGGAGCGGCGCCGGCGGTGGCGGGGGGCCGGGCGCTCTCCGGCCCGATCTCCACCACAGCGCCGCCCACCCGGGCCCGCTCGCCCTCGGCGGCCAGCCGGCGGACCTGACCCGCCACCGGGGCGGTCACCACCCGCTCCTTCCGGACGAGCCAGGCATCGGCCTCCAGCACCGCCTCCACCGCCCCGTGGCGGACGGCCACCACCGGCGGGGGAGCGGGGGCCCCGACCCGCTGCCAGAGGAACCAGCCGCCGGCGGTGAGGAGGGCCAGCAGCAGCAGCGCCCGCAGGCGGGCGCCGGCCCGCCGGGGACGCCAGGCGGGGCGGGGCTTTTCCAGCTCCCGCCGGACGGCCCGGACCGTCGGACGGCGTGGCGGTCGCGGCTGCATTCTCGTCCCTCCCTTGCTGCGGCGTGATCAGCGTATGGTTAAGCGATTCGGCAGGCGGAGAGAACTCCCCTGCTAGAGCAGGGCGATGACGGCGGCACCGCGGCCGGCCCCGCCCCGCTCCGCCCGGTGGGAGAAGAGCCGCTCCACCCTGCAGGAGGTGCACTCCCCGGCCACGCTCACGACCCCGACCCCGGCGGCCAGCAGGTCGCGCCGGTTGGCCTCCCAGAGGTCCAGCTGGTACTTGCCGGGGGCCCTGCCCGGCAGCAGCAGTTCCGCTGCCGCGGCCCCATAGTAGTCCCGCAGCGGCTTCGCCACCGCCTCATCCACCTCGTAGCAGCAGGGGCCGATGGAGGGCCCCACGGCGGCGTGGATCTGATCGGGGCGGCAGCCGTAGGTAGCGGCCATCGCCCTTGCCGCCTTGCCGGCGATCCCCGCCACCGTCCCCCGCCAGCCGGCGTGGGCCACGCCCACCGCCCGCCGAACCGGGTCGTAGAGGTAGACCGGCACGCAGTCGGCGGCGGTCACCACCAGCGCCAGGCCGGTCCGGTCGGTGATCAGGGCATCGCACTCCGGGATCAGGATCAGGTCATCCGGCCCCGCCGGCTCCTCCTCCCCGGTCACCGCCACCACCCGGTCGCCGTGGACCAGCCCGGCCATCGCCGCCCGGTGGACCGGCAGCCCCAGCAGCGCCAGGGTCCGGCGCCGGTTCTCCCGCACCGCCCCCGGGTCGTCGCCCACCGAGTAGGACCAGTTGAGCCCCTCCTGCCAGCGGGGGCTGACCCCCCGGACCCGTCCGGTGAAGAGGGCGCCGACCCCGCCCAGCGCCTCCAGGCTGGTCAGGTGGAGCGCCTGGATCCCGTCCCGCTCTTTCCAGGTGGCCGCCACCCTACCTCCCCTCCGGGCGCAGGGCGATCACGTCGATCTCCACGGAGAAGGGGCCGGGCAGCACCGACTGGACGGTGGTCCGGGCGGGGAAGGGCTCGGGAAAGTACTCCCGGTAGACCTCGTTGTAGGCGGGGAAGTCCTTCATGTCGGCCAGGTGGACGTTCACCTTGACCACGTCGGCCATGCTGCAGCCCGCCGCCTCCAGGATGGAGCGGATGTTCTCCAGCACCGTCCGGGTCTGCACCCGGATGTCCCCCTGGACGATCTCACGGGTGCCGGGCTTGAGCGGCCCCTGGCCGCTGACGAAGACGAAACCGCCGGCGATGATCGCCGGGGTGTACGGACCGGCGGGTATCGGGGCACCGGCAGGGTGGACCGGGATCTTTCGAACCTGCTCCGACATGGGGGTTGCCTCCTTCGCATCGGTTCACGCCTCCCATTTTACCAGAGGAGGGCCCCGGGGGGTAACCCATAGGAAAACCGGGCGGGTCGGGTGCAGGTCACCCGGTCCGCCCGGTCAGGCTAGCCGTTCTTCATGCGCGGGTCCAGCATGTCCCGGAGCCCGTCGCCCAGCAGGTTGATGGAGAGCACCGAGACGAAGATCGCGGCGCCCGGGTAATAGGCCATGTGCGGGGCGATGGTCAGGAAGCCCTGGGCGAAGCGGAGTGAGGAGCCCCAGGCCGGGTCCGGCGGCTGGATACCCAGCCCCAGGTAGGAGAGGCCGGCCTCGGCGATGATCGCCGATGCCACCGCCAGGGAGGCCTGCACGATGATCGGCCCGGCAATGTTGGGCAGCAGGTGGCGGAACATGATCCGCAGGTCGGTGGCGCCCATCGCCTTGGCGGCCAGCACGTAGTCGGACTCCCGGTGGGCCAGCACCTGGGCCCGCACCATGCGGATGAAGGCGGGCGTCAGCCCGATACCGATAGCCAGCATCGCCTTCCAGAGCCCCGGGCCCAGCACCGCCGCCATGGCCAGCGCCAGGATCAGGAAGGGGATCGCCTGGAAGGCGTCGGTGATCCGCATGATCACCACCTCATCCCAGAAGCCCCGGTAGTAGCCGGCCAGCAGGCCGACCGGCATCCCGATCAGCAGGGCCAGCGCCACCGATACCACCCCGGCGGAGAGCGAGTTCCGGGCGCCGTAGATCACCCGGGAGAGCACATCCCGCCCCAGGTCGTCGGTGCCGAACCAGTGCTTCTGGCTGGGCCCCTGGAGGGCGGCGGCGTAGTCGAAGTCGTTGACCGGGTCATAGGGAGCGATGACCGGGGCGAAGGTGGCGATCAGGATCAGGGCCAGCACAACCGCCGCTCCGACCAGGGCCGGCTTGTTCCGCCGGAAGCGGCGCCAGAGATCCCGCCCCGCACTGCCGGACGGGGTCGGGGAGCCGGAGGGGGGTGCAGCTGTGGTGATCAACTCCTCCGCCATCGGCTAGGCCCCCTTTCCAGCCAGCTTGATCCGCGGGTCGACCAGCGAGTAGATCAGATCGATCACCAGGTTGATCGACATCACCATCAGGGCGGCGAAGAGGACTGCGCCCTGGATCACCGGGATATCCCGCTGGAAGATGGCGTCCACGATCAGCCGCCCGAAGCCGGGGATGGTGAAGATCGTCTCGGTGATCACCAGGCCACCCAACAGCCCCGCAATCTGCAGACCGCTGGCTGTGATCACCGGGATCAGGGCGTTCCGGACAGCGTGCCGGAGCACCACCACCCGCTCGGAGAGCCCCTTGGCGCGGGCGGTGCGCACGTAGTCCTGCTTCAGCACCTCCAGCAGGCTGGCCCGCAGGTAGCGGGTGATCACCGCCGCCTCCCGGGCCCCGGTCGCCAGCGCCGGCAGGATCATCGCCAACAGGTTGGCCTTGGGGTCCACCCAGATGTGGACGTAGCCCGAGGCGGGCAGCCACTTCAGATGCAGGGAGAAGAGGACAATCAGCATGATCCCCAGCCAGAAGTGCGGGATCGACTGCCCGACGAGGGCGGCCACGCTGCCGACCCAATCGGCCGCCGATCCCCGGCGGACCGCCGTGAAGATGCCAATGGGCACCGCCAGCAGCGTCGAGACCGCGAAGGTGAGGATCGCCAGCTCAAAGGTGGCGGGCAGTCGCTGGAGGATCAACGCCACCACAGGCTGCCGGTCCACCATGGACCGGCCCAGGTCCCCCCGCAGGGCCGATCCCAGCCAGTCCAGGTACTGGATGATCACCGGCCGATCCAGCCCCAGCTGCTTGCGCATCGCCTGCACCGTCTCCATGGGAGCTTCCGGCCCGAGGATCACCAGCGCCGGATCTCCGGGCACCAGATGGATCAGGCTGAAGGCAATCACGCTGACCAGCAGCAGGATGGGGAGCATCAGAGCAAGGCGTCTTACGAGGTAGGAGAACACGGCTCCGCTCACCCCCTGGAGAGTTACCGCCGGGCCCCGCCAAGGAGGCCCGGCGGCGTCACGTCGTCGGTGCGGCTTACTTGGTCAGGTTCTGGGTCCGGATCATCCCGTCAGGCACCGGCTCAAAGCCCTGGACCGTCGGGCCGAGCCCCTTGACGTTGAGCGGGAACCAGAGGTAGATGTAGGGGAGCTCCTCCCGCAGGATCTTCATCGTCTCGGCATAGAGCGGCTTGCGCTCCGCCATGCTGTTGGGCTTGCGGGCATCGTTCAGGAGCTTGTCCACCTGGGGGTTGGAGTAGCCGCTGTAATTGTTGCCCATGCCGGTCACCACGAAGGCGTAGATGTTGCCGTCGGGATCGGGGCGGCCGGACCAGCCCACCTGGGCCATGTCGTAGTTCTTCTTGGCCAGCTTGTCCAGGACCTGGCCGAACTCCTCCTGCTCGATGTTCACCTTGATCCCGGCCTCGCCCAGCATCTGCTGGATCACCTGGGCGATCTGCTGGTTGACGGGCGAGGGGGAGATCTTCAGGCCAACGGTGACGCTGCCCACGCCGGACTCGGCCAGCAGCCGCCTCGCCTTCTCCACGTCACGCTTGGGGAAGGGAACGCCGTCATCCGCCGGGGTGCCGGGGGCGAAGGGGCTGTACGCCGGGGCCGCCGTCTCCCCGAAGACCACCTTCACCAGCGCCTCCCGGTCGATGGCCGCCTCGACCGCCTGGCGGACCAGCTTGTTGTCCAGCGGCGGCCTGGTGGTGTTCAGCCAGAGCCCCTGGTACTGGAGGCTGGGGTGGATCACCAGCTTCACCCGGTTGTCCGACTTGAGGCTCGGCACCTGCTTCGAGGGCACCGTGTCGATGATGTCCAGCTGGCCCGACTGCAGGTTGACCAGCTTCACGTTCTCGTCGGTGACGGTCTTGTAGACGATGGAGGAGGCCTTCGGCAGCCCCTTCATCCAGTACTCCTCGTTCCGGACCAGGGTGATCGAGTCGCCCTTTACCCGGTCCTTGAACTTGAAGGGGCCGGTGCCGACGGGGTTGTTCAGGAAGTCAAGGCCGGCCGCCTTGGCGGCGGTGGGCGAGACGATCATGCCGGCCCGGTCGGCCAGGATCGAGAGGAAGCCGGCGAAAGGCTGCTTCAGGGTGATCTTCACCGTGTGGGAGTCGACCACCTCCACCTTGTCGACGGCGTTGATCTCCGACTTGCGGGGCGAGGGGAAGTCCTTATCCATCATCCGGTCGAAGTTGTACTTCACCGCCTCGGCGTTGAAATCGGTCCCGTCGTGGAACTTGACCCCCTTGCGCAGGTTGAAGGTGTAGACCAGGCCATCCGGGGAGATCTCCCACTTCTCCGCCAGCTGCGGCACGATGTTCAGGTCCTTGTCGAAGTCGACCAGCTTGTCAAAGAGCGACTGGAAGACCTGCCGGTCGACCAGTGCGGTGGACTGGTGGGGATCAAGCTTGGGGGGGTCGGCGTTCAGGGCGATGCGGATGGTCACATCCTGCTTCGGAGCCTCGGCCTGCTGCTGACCCTGCTGGGCAGGCTGGGGGGTCTGCCCCTCCTGCTTGCCGGAGCCTCCCCCACTGCACCCCGCAACGGCGAAGGCCACACTGAGAGCAAGAGCGGTGACCCATTGGGACATACGGCGCTTGTACATGGTGCTCATCCTCCCGCTAGTCGATTATCGAGTGGGCGGCCTCGCCCTTACCTCCCCTGTGCAGCCCGCTCGGCGAACGCCTGCCGGGCCAGCTCGTAAACCGCCAGGATATGGCCCCTGGTGGCCCTCTCCGCCTCCTCCGGATCGCCTTTCCGGAGCGCCTCCACCATCGTCCGGTGCTGTTCCAGCACCTGGTGGCGCCGCACCGTGATATCCCCGCTCATCGAGCGCAGATGCCGCAGCCGGACCGTCAGGTGGTTGTGCAGTTCCAACAGGACCGGGTTTCCGGCCGCCATCATCAGCAGCTCGTGGAACCGCATGTCCAGGTCCAACACCCGCCCGGGCGGGTCCTCCTCATAGGAGCGGGCCATCTCCTCCAGCACCCGGGCCATCTGCTCCACCTCCGGCGGTCGCCGTGCCGCCGCCAGCCGTGCCGCTCCCCCCTCCAGGATGGAGCGGGCGCCGTAG
>JBMONC010000052.1:0-24071 GCA_049324875.1 Bacillota bacterium | reverse complement strand
GGGCGGGTCCTCCTCATAGGAGCGGGCCATCTCCTCCAGCACCCGGGCCATCTGCTCCACCTCCGGCGGTCGCCGTGCCGCCGCCAGCCGTGCCGCTCCCCCCTCCAGGATGGAGCGGGCGCCGTAGAGGTCGGCCAGGTCCGCCTCCGAGGGTCGGTAGACCTCATAGGTGCCCTGGCCCTGCACCGTGACGATCAGGCGGTCCTGTTCCAGCCGGCGGAGGGCGTCGCGGACAGGGGTCCGGCTGACCTGCAGGTCGGCGGCCAGAACCGTCTCCCGGAGCCGCTCCCCGGGCGGGAGCCGCCCCTCCATGATCCACTCCTTGAGCAGGGTATAGACCTTGATATACAGCGGATCGCTGCGGAGGTCAGGCGTGACAGACAATCCCGTGACCCTCCCATTTGATTTCGATTTGGATACTGTACACGGAACACTGTATACAGTATCCTACTTGTAAAGGGTATTGTCTGTCTAGACTAAATATCTATACCGACGGAAAGTTTTTTATCCGGATGGAAATGGGGAGATTCACATGGCAGAACTCTGCACCTTCTCGCTGGCAGCCCGCTGCCCTGAGACCGGCATGCTGGGGGTGGCCGTCGCCTCCCGCTTCCTGGCGGTAGGGGCACTCTGCCCCCACGTCGCTGCGGGTGTCGGGGCGGTGGCTACCCAGGCGCTGGTCAACCCGCTCCTCGGGTTTGATGCCCTGGAGCTGCTCCGGCAGGGGCAGAGCGCCACGGCGGTGCTGACCCGGCTGATCGCCGCTGATGAGGGGCGGGAGCTCCGGCAGCTGGCGGTGGTGGACGCAGCCGGAGGGGCCGCGGCCCACACGGGCAGCCGCTGCGTCGAATGGGCCGGCCATCGGACCGGGGCGGGCTATGCGGCGGCCGGGAACATGCTGACGGGCCCAGAGGTGCTGGAGGCGATGGAGCGGGCCTTCCTGGTCGCCGAAAAGGCGCCCTTCCCCTGGCGGCTGGTGGCCGCCCTGGAGGCAGGGCAGGCCGCCGGCGGGGACAAGCGCGGCAAGCAGGCGGCGGCCCTCCTTGTGGCCGACCGCCAGCCCTACCCTTACGTCTACCTGCGGGTGGATGACCATCCTGAGCCAATCCTCGAGCTGAAGCGGCTCCTGGAGCTCTCCGACCGCACCTACGCCCCCTACCGGGAGCTCCTGCCCACCCGTGAGCGACCGTCGGGCGTCACCGATCCCGAGGCCATCGCTCGGGCCCGGGCCGCCGCCAGCCGCTCCGCCCCGTAGCTGGCGGCAGAGAAGAAGACCCCCGGGTGCGGGGGTCTTCCCTTATGCGCCGCCAAGGCGGTCGATCTCCACCAGAATGCAGTCCGGACCGATCTTCACGATCTTGGACCAGGGGATCACCACATCGGGGCCGCCGCCCCACATGCCGAACCACCGGGTCTCACCGGGGACCACGATGGCGCTGATCCGCCCGGACTCCTCATCGATCTCCACATCGATCAACTCACCAAGGCGGCGCCCCGTCCGGATATCGATCACTTCCTTGCGGAGTTCAGAGGCCTTGGTCACCGCCATGGACAACCCCCCTTGCCGGGATTCAGGCTTCTGCCCAATCCTATGCAGCAAGGGGGGTGCTGTTGACGGCGCTACCAGATCACGTCGTTGGTCGTGGCGCCGGAGCTGCCCGAGTCGGGCCCGGACTGCTGCACCTCGATGATCTTGTAGCAGAAGGAGGGGTAGAGCAGGCACCAGAAGTTGGCTCCCTGGCCCTGGCCGAGCACAACCCGGAGCGCCTTGTACTCGCCTGCCGGCAGGTAGAGCTCGCCGTAGGACTTGCCCGGGAAGTCGTACCAGCCCAACTCGACCCGGGCGCCGTAGCCGAAGCCCGAACGGTCAACCAGACGGGCCGCCAGCGCCTCCAACTGCGGCAGCGCAGCGGCGACCACCGCCTCGGCCTCCGCCAGGCTGCCGGCTCCGGCCAGCCGGGGAGCCAGGTGCTCCATCACCGCGTCCCGCACCTTCAGCTTCAGGGCCTGATCCGCCGTGCTGTCACTGTTGGCGATCACGTGAACCCGGAGCAGCTCCTGGTCCGGCCCCAGCGCCGGCACCGCCGCCGCCACCTCGGTGGGGGCGCCGGCCCGCGCATCCCGGGCCAGCAGCCAACCCGACACCACCGCTGAGACCCCCAGACAGAGCACCAGCCAACCAGCCATCATCTTCCGATTCATTTTGGTATACCTCCCTTGTTAGCTGTCGAACCTTGGTAGCTCCAGTCTTGACCCGGCTCCCGGTTTTTAAACATTAGAACAAAATTCGTCCCGCCCGAAAGTCGGACAGGACGAAGATGTGGCAGCAGATCAGACAAACTTGCGCATGTGGGTGAGTGCAGCCTTCTCCAGCCGGCTCACCTGGGCCTGGGAGATGCCGATCTCCTCGGCGACCTCCATCTGGGTCTTGCCCTCGAAGAAGCGGAGCGTCAGGATCAGCCGCTCCCGCTCGTTCAGCCGTCGGAGCGCCTCGCGGATCGTGATGCCCTCCAGCCACTGGCCATCCTGATGCTTTTCGTCGCTCACCTGGTCCATGACGTAGATCGGATCCCCGCCGTCATGGTAGAGCGGCTCAAAGAGCGAGACCGGCTCCTGGATCGAGTCCAGGGCGAAGACGATCTCCTCCAGGGGCAGCTTCAACTCATCGGCGATCTCCTGCACGGTTGGCTCCCGGGAGAGCCGGCTGACGAGGGAGTCCCGGATCTGGAGCGCCTTGTAGGCCACATCCCGCAGGCTGCGGCTCACCCGGATCGGGTTGTTGTCCCGCAGGTAGCGCCGAATCTCCCCGATGATCATGGGGACCGCATAGGTACTGAACTTCACGTTCTGGCTCAGGTCGAAGTTGTCGATGGCCTTCATCAAGCCGATGCATCCCACCTGGAAGAGGTCGTCGACATACTCCCCTCGGTTGTTGAAGCGCTGGATCACGCTGAGCACTAGCCGGAGGTTCCCTGTGATCAGCTGATCACGTGATGAGTTGTCGCCGTTCTGCATGCGGGTGAACAGTTCACGCATCTGGGCGTTGGTCAGTACCGGGAGTTTGGATGTGTTGACCCCACAGATCTCCACTTTGTTGATCATCATGCCGGGACATTGCCTCCCCCATGGGCGCCAGCTGGCGGCCTCATTCATGTGGGAGTATGTCCACCCGAACTGGGGGCTATTCCGCTTCAAGGAAGTTATTGGAATGAAGGTCTACGTGGGGATTATGCTGATCTAAAGGGTTACGGGGTTGCGGATTCCCTGTAAATGGCGGCCACGGATTACACGGATTTCACGGATAAAACAAGTACATTACAAGACTGTGGGTGGGCCCTTTTCGTGCGAAACACCGCACCATGGTAGTTACACGGCTTTCGCGGATGCAGACGTAAACCTGATAATGATGGGGGCTCATCATGCGACAGGGGCCAGGCGTCCTGCCTGGCCCCCTCCGCGTTCTGGCCCTACTCCATCCGGGAGATCTCCTTCTTCAGCCGCTTGAAGATCCGCTTCTCCAGGCGGGAGATGTAGCTCTGGGAGATGCCGAGCAGGTCGGCCACCTCTTTCTGCGTTCGCTCCCGCCCGTCGGTGAGGCCAAAGCGCAGTTCCATGATCCGCTTCTCCCGCCCGGTCAGCTTGGTCATCGCACTCCGCAGGAGCAGCCGGTCGACCTCCTCCTCCAGCCCCCGATAGGTGACGTCGTTCTCCGTCCCCATCACATCAGAGAGGAGGAGTTCGTTGCCCTCCCAGTCCTTGTTGAGGGGCTCGTCGAAGGAGACCTCAGACCGGGTGCGGGAGGAGCGGCGGAGGTACATCAGGATCTCATTCTCGATGCACTTGGAGGCATAGGTAGCCAGTTTGATCTTCTTGGACGGATCGAAGGTCTTGACCGCCTTGATCAGCCCGATGGTGCCAATGGAGACCAGGTCCTCCACCCAGATCCCCGTGTTGTCAAACTTGCGGGCGATGTAGACCACCAAGCGGAGGTTCCGCTCGATCAGCGTGTTCTTGACGCTGTCATCCCCGTCGGTGAGACGGGTCAGGAGCGCCGCCTCCTCCTCCCCGGTCAGCGGTGGCGGCAGCGCTTCGCTGGAGCCGACGTAGTAGACCGGGCTTGGCTTGATCAGCCCTCTGACCACAAGCCACCGGAGGATTCGGGCCCGCAGCCGGAACAGCTCCCACCGCAGGTGCCGGATGAATCGCTCCCACGCTTCGCTCATAACGGCCTCCCCTCCCGGGTTGATCTACTTCCCCTCCGCCTCCTGCTGCATCTCGGGCGAGAGCAGGGCCTGGTAGTGCCCCTGGGGGTCGAGCGGCTGCAGGGTAAGGCCGATCACGCCGGCCACCTGGATCCACCGCCTCCCCGCGCCGTCCCAGAGGCGGAGTTCGTCGGGCACAACGGCCAGGAGGGCCCCCTCCGGGCTCCCGACCGCCGAGTAGGGAATCAGCTGACACCGGCTGCGCCAGGGGGCAGGGATCGCCTCCAGGGCGTGCCAGCCCATGGTGAGCGCCTCCAGCACCCCGGGGGGCAGGTGCTGCCGGAGCGGCTCCACCTCCACAATCGCCACCGGGCGACGGACCACCGGCGTCCGGAGGGCGTTGCCCGAATCGACCAGGCCTGTCAGCTCCACCCGCTGCTCGCCGAACCGGATCTGCAGCGGGCAGAGGGCATCGCGCACCACCTTCCGCTCCCGGTAGCCCTGCCAGACCAGCAGCAGCCCCGCCAGTCCACCACCCACCCCGCCGGCCACCAGAACCACGGGCAACAACTGTCCGGCCAGGTTGTACTGCTCGGCGAGCAGCATGTTGACGCCGCCCGCCGCGCCCACCACGATCCAGAGGGCGCCGTAGGCCGAGACAAACTGGTGCCGGGAGCAAGGCCAGACCACCAGCAGCATCAGGAGGAGGCTGAGGATCAGGACCGCCGGTGCGGTGAGGAACCACCGACCCCATGGGGCAACGGCCGGCAGCAGGGCGAAACCGGCCCCCACCGCCGCTGAAAGGAGGATGCGCCACCACCGGGGCCGGGCCCAGGAGATGCTCCCGGCGAACCAGAAGAGCAGGCCATTGATCACCAGGTTGACCAGGAAGAGTATCTCGATTCGGTAGGCAGCTGATCCCAGCACGTCCCCCAGACCTCCTCCGAGACATGCCATCGCCCCTGCAGCAACCTTGCAGCGCAGATTACGAAGCAAGTCCCCGCTTTATGCCACCATCATAGCCCACCGGGGCTGTAGAATTGGGTCGGACTGTGTTGGTGATGCCTGACAGGTTTTGTCGAATCGAAGTGGGAACGCAGAAAAGCCCGCCGGCATAGCGGCGGGCCGTGGTGCACACCCCATTACTGAGGCTTCCGGCGCAGGAAGGCGGGAATATCCAGGTCGTCGGTGAAGGGCTTGATCTCCAGGTCCTGCTGGTTGGCCGGCCTGGCAGCCCTGCGGCCCCAGCCCAGGAAGTCGGTCTCGCCGAAGCCGGTGGCGATCACGGTCACCCGGATCTCATCGCTGATCGACTCATCGACCACGGCGCCGAAGATGATGTTCGCTTCGGGATCGGCGGCCTGGGAGATGATCTCCGCCGCCTCGTTCACCTCCATCAGCCCCAGGTCCGCACCGCCCGTGATGTTGAGCAGCACGCCCTTGGCGCCCTCGATCGAGGTCTCCAGCAGCGGGCTGGAGATGGCGGCCCGGGCCGCCTCAGCCGCCCGGTTCTCGCCCCGGGAGACACCGATGCCCATCAGGGCCGAGCCGGTGTTGGACATGATCGTCCGGACATCCGCAAAGTCCAGGTTGATCAGGCCGGGCACGGCGATCAGGTCGGAGATGCCCTGCACGCCCTGGCGAAGCACGTCGTCCGCCGTGCGGAAGGCCTCCACCAGGCTGGTCTTCTTGTCCACCACCTGGAGCAGCCGGTCGTTGGGGATGGTGATCAGGGTATCGACCTTCTCCTTCAGGTTGGCGATCCCCTTCTCGGCCTGGGACATCCGCTTCTTGCCCTCAAAGGTGAAGGGCTTGGTCACCACGCCCACGGTCAGGGCGCCCAGCTCCTTGGCGATCTCCGCCACCACCGGCGCTGCGCCGGTGCCGGTGCCGCCGCCCATGCCGGCGGTCACGAAGATCATGTCCGCCCCGCGCAGGATGTTGGCGATCTCCTCCCGGCTCTCCTCCGCCGCCTTCAGTCCGATGTCGGGGTCAGCACCGGCGCCGAGCCCCTTGGTCAACTTGCCGCCGATCTGCAGCTTGTTCGGGGCCTGAGCACCTCCCAGGGCCTGGGCATCCGTGTTGACGGCAATGAACTCCACCCCGCGCAGCCCCGCTGCGATCATCCGGTTCACTGCGTTATTACCGCCGCCACCCACGCCGATGACCTTGATGGAGGCAAACTGCTCAAACCCCGGCTGATATTCGTACACGTCTGTGATCCTCCTTGCATGGCGCTAGTGGAACAGGGCCTTTAGCCAGTCCCGGATGCGTCCGAATCTGTCTTGCCCGACGATCTCCTGTGCCGCCGTTTCACGGACCAGGTGGGCGCCCCACCGGACGAGACCGGCTGCAGTGGCCAGCTCCGGCTCCCCTACCAGGGGGCCCCGGGCTGTGCCGATGCGAGCCGGGAGAGCCAGCGAGTCCGCAGCCACCTCCACCAGCCCCGACAGCCGGCTGGCCCCGCCTGTCAGCACCAGCCCGGCCGGGAAGAGCCCGGCATAGCCCGAGCGCTTGACCGAGGCGGCTGCCATCTGCAGGATCTCCTCCACGCGCGACCCGATGATCTCTGCTACTTTCTTGTCCGATATCTCCCGCACCTTCCGGCCGGAGGGACTTACCAACTCAAATGTCGCATCGGGCGCCAGGGCTGGATCAGCCCAACCCCGCTCCCGCTTCACCTGCTCCGCCGTGCCCACCGGCAGTCGCAGCAGGGCGGCCAGGTCGTGGGTGATATGCTCACCGCCTACCGGCAGCACAGCGAGGTGAAAGAGATGGCCCCGCTCGTAGACGGCGACCCCGGTGGTTCCGCTGCCCAGATCCAGCAGCAGGACCCCCTCCTCCTTCTCCTCGGCGGTGAGGACCGCCTCCCCCGCGGCCCGGACCGCTACCTGGTAGTCGACCACATCCAGTCCGATCTCCCGCACCGCCCGCAGGTGGTTCCGGATGGGCAGCGCCTCGCCGGTGATCAGCTGCACCTCGGCCTCCAGGGTCCGCCCGGCCATACCCACCGGGTCCCGCACCGGGCCGTTGCCATCCAGCCGGTAGGCCCGGGGGGCGATGTGGATCACCTCGCGCCCCTCGGGAAGCTCAGCGGCGGCTGCGCCGTCCAGCGCTCGCCGCACATCCTCCGGACCGACGCCCGCCGAGGGCCGGTGGACCGGCACCGCCGAGCCCCCCGCCACCGAGAGGATATGGGCTCCCGAGACCGAGACCACCGCCCGGGTGAGCCCCGGGGTACCGGCCATCTGGCAGGCCTTTTCCACCGCCTGACCGACCGCCTCCCCGACCGCCTCCATATCGACGATGATGCCACGGTGGATCCCTGCAGAGGGGAGGAGAGCGACACCGATCACCTGAGGCTCGCCCTCAGCCATCTCCGCCACCGTCACCGCCACGTGAGCGCTTCCGGCGTCCACCCCCAGAACGAGGTTTCGCTCCACAGATCCGGCCCCCCTGATCCTGCACCTCCAGGCGGCTGCCCGAGCAGATTCGCCGCCGGGAGAACTCCCGGCCATCTGCACTTCTTAGTTGATTCAACGCAGGGCAGACGAATCCTGCTCCTGAATTTGGAGGGTCCCATAAATCTTGGGAGCGGTAGGTGACCGGAGGCGAAAAGGACCCGCCCCCGGTCGGGAGCGGGTCTGCTCACAGCTCAGCCCTGGGTGGTCGACCCCGTCGGGGGAGCCGCCGGCTGCTTCTTCTTCAGGAGCCCCCACCGGTTGAAGAGCGCCCGGCGGATGATGCCGAGGTTCTGGAACATCCGAATCCCCATGGCGGCCACGCCGGCCAGATAGAGGTTGTCGACGCCGATCCGGTCGCCCAGGTAGACCAGCCCGGCGGCCAGCAGGGCGTTGGTGAAGAAGCCCGTGATGAAGACGCCGTTGTCGTAGGTGCCCTCCAGGCTGGCCCGCAGGCCGCCGAAGGCGGTATCCAGCGCTGCCAGGACGGCGATCGAGAGGTAGCGGCCGTAGACGATCGGCAGCGTGAAGGGGGAGAGGACCCCCAGGGCGATGCCGACCACAAACCCAATCAGGATGATCCACATCAGGGCTTCACCTCCAGGAGAGGGGTCGCATACTGGAGCCGCAGGCTGCTCTTGTAGGCCGGAACCTGCACCGAGCTCTCCTTCCTGACTGTCAGCTGGATGCCCCAGAAGCGGACCGACTCCGCCACGCCGCCCTTCATGGTGAGGGCCTGCTCCAGCTCGGCCGGGTTGCCGATCGCCACGATCTCCAGCGGCGGGGCTGTGCGCACCCCGTTGATCGTCACCACCGGGCCGGTGCAGCGGATCTCCGTCCGGCTGGTCAGCCGTTGCCCGTTGATGGAGATCGCCTCCGCCCGGGCGGCCAGCAGCTCGTTGATCACCCGGAGCACATCCTCGTCATGGATGATAAAGTTGTTGGCGTTCTCACCCGGGGTAACCGGACGGTTCGAGTCGTCCATGATCACGACCACCCCCGGCCCGGTCATCGGCAGGAGCCCGGCATGGATCTGGGACAGCTCCAGCTGCTGTGCCAACGCCTGGTACTCCGCCTGGGCGCTGGCCATGTTCCGCAGCTGCCCCCGCAGCTCCTCCACCTCGGCCATCAGCGCATCCCGCTCCTCCTCGGCCTTCTCCAGCTGCAATGCCAGCTCCTCGGCGCGCTGCATCCGGGCCACATCCGACAGGGCCACCTGCTTCTGCACCTTGAACTGCATGGACAGCATGAAGCCGAGGACCACGCAAACCAGTGCGACAGCCCACGGCAGATGGCGCAATTCGCTTCTCATATGTCCTCCCCACTCCTCAGGCTACTGGCAGCCCGACGGGAATACCTTCCCCTCCACCCGCAGGTCGATCTGGCAGGTGGACCGCTTCCCTCTGGGAATCTTCTCCCAGAGCTCGCCGAAACTCTTCAGCTGGCCCTGAATGAACCCATCCCGCTGCGAGGCCGTCTCGGGCAGCACGCCCCAGTCCACCGTGGCGCCCCCGGTCATGAAGAGCCGGATGTACCGGTCCTCCCGCACCTGCACCTCCGAGACCTGGCTGCGCAGGTCCGGCGCCGTCCAGGCCAGCAGCGCCAGGGCGTCCAGGAGCCCCCGGTGCTCCAGCTGCTGCCCCCGGAGCGCCCGGGTGATGGTCAGCCCCGAGATCACCGGCATCCGGCTGCCCTCCTCCAGCAGCTGCTGCCCGAGGATGTAGCCCTCCTCATCCAGCAGCAGGTAGAAGCGGCCGTGGTACTGCAAGAGCGCCAGCGGCTTCCGCTCCGCCAGCACGATCACCAGCCGGTTTCCCGACCAGGAGACCGCCGCCGACCGGATGCCCGGATCCGCCGTCAGCCGCTGCGCCACCTGCTCCGGCGAGGCTTCCCAGCGGAGCATGCCCGGCTCCAGACCGGCCATGGCGAGGATATCGGCCTGTGTCAACCGCTCATTCCCGAGAATCTGCACCCGCTCCAGGCGAAAGAGGGCGGAGCGGTAGACGGCGAAGAGGCAGAGGCCGAGCATGACCAGCAGGGCCAGCCAGAAGCCAGTCCGCCCGCCGCGCTCCCGCCCCTCTTCCTGAACCGGTTCCTCGTGCTCCATCACGTCCCCCACCCGTCCCAATGATCCACCGCGGTTCTACTGGTCATTATACTTCATGTTCTGCCTACCGACGTGGAGAGTTTCGCTCCTGTCGGAGGGACAGATTCTGTCAGACCGGGCTCTCCTCCGGCACCACCACCGTCAGCGCCCGGGGCAGGATCTCAAAGGTGACCGGCAGATTGCCCGCCACGTCGCCGTCCAGGTGGAAGGCGACCGGCCGGTCCGAGGTGGCGACTACCCGCCGCCCCCGGGTGATCGTGATCTTCGGATGGCCCACGTGTGCGCCGCTGTAGATCTTGCCGACCAGGTTGATCAGCTCCAGGCGGCCCAGGTCCTGAGCCCAGGCGATCTCGAAGAGCCCGTCATCGACGACCGCCTCCGGCAGGATCATCATCCCGCCGCCGTAGTAGCGGGCGATGCCCACCGCCATCAGCAGGAGCCGCTCCCGCTGGATCACCTGCCCGTCCAGGTCCACCTGAACCGGGACGCCGGTGAAGCGGAAGAGGGTGCCAACGATGCCCAGCAGCGAGGGGAGCGTCCCGCCCACCGCCTTCAGCACCGGACCGTAGTCGTTCACCTGGCGGGAGACCTCGGCGTCAAAGCCGATGCCGGCGATGTTGAAGAAGTGCCGGTAACCATGGGCCAGGCCCACATCCATCCTGACCAGCCGGCCCTGGAAGGCGACCCGCACCGCCTGCTCCGGGTCCTTATGGGTCAGCCCCACCGTCCGGACCCAGTCGTTGCCGGTGCCGGTGGGGACCACGGCGAGGGCGGCCCCGGTGCCCATCAGCCCGTTGCCCACCTCGTTCAAGGTGCCGTCGCCGCCGAGGGAGACCACCCGGTCAAACCCCTCGCCGGCCGCCTGCCTCGCCAACACCTCGCCATGCCGGGGCCGCTCGGTGAACTTGACGCTGTACTCGCCCAACTGCGCCGCCAGGGGCTCGATGCGCTTCCAGGTCTTCAGGGCCCGGCCATGTCCAGCCGTCGGGTTGACGATAAAGCAGAGACGCGGCAATCGACTTCACCTCAAGATGCTGTGCTGCCCGCACGGCAGATTCTTAGTCTCCCGAATCTATCCAGTAGTTCGTGCCGGAGCGCCCTTCTCCTTCTTTTGGGAGAGAGGGGACCGGCGGGGCGGCTGCGGGCTTGTCCGAGCCGGGGGTCAGGAGCGGGGGACCGGGCGGATCCCGATCCCCCGCCCGGGGCGCTACACCCGCTGGATGCGGGCGCCCAGCCCCCGGAGCTTCTCCTCCAGGTGCTGATAGCCCCGGTCGATATGGTAGATCTCCTCGATGGTGGTCTCCCCCTCCGCCGCCAGGCCGGCCAGGATCAGGGCCATCCCCTCCCGGAGGGCGGGGCACTCCACCTGCGCCCCCGAGAGCCGCTTCACGCCCTGGACGACCGCCGTGCGCCCCTCGGTCTTGATGTTGGCCCCCAGGCGCCGCAGTTCGTCCGCCACCTTGAACCGGTTCTCGAAGATCGTCTCGGTGATGATGCTCGTCCCATCCGCCACGGCCATGATCGCCATCATCTGGGGCTGCATGTCGGTGGGGAAGCCCGGGTAGGGCAGGGTCTTCAGGTCGGTGGCCCGCAGCCGGGCCGGACCCACGGCGGCGATCGCCTCCTCCCCCTCCTGGATGGTCACGCCCATCTCCCGGAGCTTGGCGCAGATCGACTCCAGGTGCTCGGGGATCACCCCCTGCACCGTGACCTCGCCGCCGGTCACGGCGGCCCCGGCCAGGAAGGTGCCGGCCTCGATCCGGTCGGGAATCACCGTATGCTCCACCGGCCCCATCCTCCGGACGCCGTCAATGCGGATCACGTCCATCCCGGCGCCCCGCACCTTCGCCCCCATCTTGTTGAGGAAGTTCTGCAGGTCGACGATCTCCGGCTCCCGTGCGGCGTTGCGGATCACGGTGGTCCCCTCCGCCAGCACGGCCGCCATCATCAGGTTCTCTGTCGCCCCGACCGAGGGGAAGTCCAGGTAGATCTCCGCCCCCCTCAGCCGCCGGGGCACCGTCGCCTCGATGTAACCGAACCGCTCCTCGATCTTCGCCCCCAGGCACTCCAACCCCCGGAGATGGAAATCGATCGGCCTCGGGCCGATCGCACAGCCGCCGGGATAGGAGATCCGGATCTTGCCGAGCCGGGCCAGGAGCGGGCCCATCAGGAAGATCGAGGAGCGCATCTCCCGGGTGAAGTCGGCCCCCACCTCCGGGGTGCTGAGGCCGTCGGAGACAACCCGCAGCGTCTGGCCCGAGGGGCTCATCGCCCCCTCCTCCACCCGCACCCCGAGCCGGCGCAGGATCTCCAACATCACCGAGACATCCCGGATCATGGGAGCATTGTGGATCACCGATTCCGAAGGGGTCAGGAGCGCCGCCGCCAGGATCGGCAGGGCGGCGTTCTTTGCGCCGCTGATCGCCACCTGCCCCTGGAGCCGGCACCCGCCGGCCACCACGTAGCGCTCGTTTCGCTTCACGATGCAGTTGACCTCCCGCGGCTGGAGAGACCCTCGCCGGGGAGGTCCCCCGGCTCAGGGCAGGAAGTAGGGGTTTTCCCCCCAGATCTTCACCTCGGCCTCCAGCCGAACTCCAAACCGCTCTTGCACGGTTCTGCGAACCCGGTCCATCAGGATCAGCACATCCCTGGCGGACGCCCTGCCGAGGTTGACGATGAAGTTGGCATGCTTGGTGGAGACCTCCGCATCACCCTCCCGCTCGCCCTTCAGACCGGCCTGCTCGATCAGCCGACCCGCATAGTCGCCCGGCGGGTTCATGAAGATGGAGCCCGCGTTCGGCAGGTGGAGGGGCTGCGTGGCGCGGCGCCGCTCCAGGTGGTGCCGCACGGCCCGTTGCATCTCCTCGTCTGGGCGGGGCTGCAGCTCCATCACCACCTCCACCACCACGGCGGAGGTGCCCTGGAGCTTCGAGCTCCGGTAGCCGAAGCCGATCTGCTCCGGGGTGAGCCGCTCGGTCCGGCCGTCGGGCCAGACCACCGTCGCCTCGGTCACCACCTGCGAGAGATCCCCGCCGTGGGCGCCGGCGTTGATCACCAGCCCGGCCCCCACGGTCCCCGGGATGGCGCAGGCAAACTCGATGCCGCCCAGGCCCGCCTTCATCACCTGGGTCGCCAGCTTCGGCAGGTTGTAGCCGCCCCCCGCCCTGACGGTGGTGCCCTGAAGGGTATAGCGGTTGAACTCGCCCCCCAGGACCAGGACAACGCCGCGGACGCCCTCGTCGGAGACCAGCAGGTTGCTCCCGTTGCCGAGGATGTAGACAGGGAGCCCCTCCCGCTTGGCGAGGGCCAGCACGCCGGAGAGCTCGCTGCGGTCGGCGACCTCCACCAGGAAGTCTGCGGGGCCGCCGATCCGGAAGGTGGTGTGCCGCTTCATCGGCTCATCACGGCGGATGCGGCCCGGGTCGCGAATTATGCTACGCAGCTCGGCGTCGATGGGTGACATAGTAAGACCTCCTCTTCGGTGCCCATGCCCCGACCGGGGGAACTACCGCTGGCGGGCGATCTCGATCATCTTCGCTGCGATCTGGCGGCCGGCGTCAGGGTCAGCCAGGGCGGCAAGCGCCTCCCGCATCCGCCTGGTCCGGGGCTCGTCGGTCAGGACCTCCCGAAGCGCGGCGGCCAGCTTCTCGGGGGTGATCCCCTGCTCCCGCACCACCACCGCCGCCCCCCGCTTCTCCAGGGTCCGGGCGTTCCACTCCTGGTGGTTGTGGGTGACGTTCGGGCTGGGGATCAGCACGCTGGGCAGCCCCCGCACCTGGATCTCCGCCAGGGTGAGGGCGCCGCTGCGGAAGAGCCCCGCGTCCGCGGCGGCGTAAACCTCTGGCATGTTATGCGCATAGGGCAGGAGCGTGACGTGGGGAGCTCTGCTGCCGTACTGCTCCCGCACCTGCTCGTAGTACCGCTCCCCGGTGATGTGGATCACCCGCAGGCCGGGCAGGTCGAGCCGCAGCACCGCCTCGGCCGCCACCCGGTTGAAGTCCCGGGCGCCGCCGCTGCCCCCCATGATCACCAGCACCCGCTCCCCCTCGGAGAGGCCGAAGGCCCGGCGCCCCGCCTCCCGGGTGGCCGCCCCCACCTCCGGCCGGACCGGGTTGCCCGCCATCACCAGCCGGGTCCCGGGCGGGAAGTGGGCCCGCGCCTCCTCGTAGGGCACGAAGACCGCCCTGGCCCAGCGGGCGGCAAGGCGGTTGGTCACGCCGGGGAAGGCGTTCTGCTCCTGGATCACCACCGGCCTGCCCGCCAGCCGGGCAGCCAGCAGCACCGGGCCGGCCACGAAGCCCCCGGTCCCGATCACCAGGTCCGGACGGAAGCGGCGGATGTGCCCCAGCGCCTGCCAGACCCCCTGCAGGGCCGCCAGACCGCCCTTCACCTTCTGCAGAAGGCCCAGGTTGATCAGACCACCGCTGGAGATCACCGCGAAGGGGATGCCGCTCTTCGGCACCACCCCGGCCTCCCGGCCGGTGCTGGTCCCCACATAGAGCAGTTCTGCTTCCGGGTCCAGTTCCTGCAGGGCTGCGGCAATGGAGAGCGCCGGGTAGATGTGGCCGCCGGTGCCGCCGCCTGTGATCAAATAGCGCATGGTTGCTCCCCTTCCTCGTCAGTTGCGGCAGTATCGGGAGACGCCCAGGAGGATCCCCACCCCCGAGAGGGTGATCAGGAGGCTGGAGCCCCCGTAGCTCAAGAAGGGCAGCGGGATGCCGGTCGAGGGGATCGAGGCGGTCACCACCCCGATGTTCATCGCCGCCTGCAGGGTGATCAGGCTGGTCACCCCCGCCGCCAGCATACTGGTGAACCGGTCCGGCGCCTGGATGGCGATCCGGTAGCCCCGCCAGGCAAAGGCCAGGAAGAGCAGCAGCACCAGGACCGAGCCGATGAAGCCCAGCTCCTCCCCCAGCACGGCGAAGATCATGTCGGTGTGCCGCTCCGGCAGGTAGAAATACTTCTGCCGGCTGGCCCCCAGCCCCACCCCGAACAGCCCCCCGGAGCCGAAGGCCAGGAGCGCCTGGATGATCTGGTAGCCCGAGTCGGTCGGATCGGCCCACGGGTTGAGAAAGGTGGTGATCCGGCTCCAGCGCTCCTCGTCGATCTTGGCGAGGACGAAGACCCCGGCCGCCCCCACCACCCCCAGCCCCGCCAGGTGCCAGAGGTTGGCCCCCGCGGCGAAGAGCATCAGCGCACCGGTGCCCGCCAGGGTCAGGCTGGTGCCCAGGTCGGGCTCCAGCATGATCAGGCCGAAGAGCAGCCCCAGCACCAGCAGCGCCGGCATCAGCCCCCGGAAGAAGTCGGGCACCTCCCGCGAGTGCTTCGACAGGTAGTTGGAGAGCCACATGATGAAGGCGAACTTGGCCGCCTCCGAGGGCTGGAAGGTGAGCGGACCCGCCCCCAGCCAGCGGCGGGCGCCCAGCCGGTAGATGCCGATCCCGGGGATCACCACCAGGATCAGCAGGGCGATGCTGATCAGCAGCAGCGTGCGGGCGTGCCGCTGCCAGGCCCAGGGCGAGATGCTGGCGAAGCCCCACATGGAGGCGAAGCCGATCAGCACCCAGATCACCTGGCGCTGCAGAAAGTAATAGGGGTTCTTGAAATCCTCCAGGGCAATGGCGGTACTGGACGTGTACACCATGACAATGCCGATGCCAAGTAGAAGCGCGACCACTGTGATGAGGGTGTAGTCCGGACCCCTGCGTGCGGTCTGCACGGAGAGCCGACCCCCTCTATGCAATCGTTATCGGTCCCAGACCATGCCGGGCAGGGCGAACCAGCCCAGGATGGCCAGCGCCAGGCCGGCGCCCCAGAAGAGGCGCAGCACCCGGGTCTCCGGCCAGCCCAACAGCTCGAAGTGATGGTGCAGGGGCGACATCTTGAAGATGCGCCTGCCGGTCAGTTTGAAGGAGGCCACCTGCAGGATGACCGAGAGCGTCTCGATCACGTAGACCCCGCCGACCACCACCAGCAGGAACTCGGTCTTGGTCAGCACCGCCATCGCGGCCAGCGCCCCGCCCAGGCCGAAGGAGCCCACATCGCCCATGAAGACCCGGGCCGGGTGGGAGTTGTAGCGGAGGAAGCCGAAGCAGCCGCCCACGATCGCCACGCCCAGGACCGTCAGCTCCAGGTAGCCCAGCACCGCAGCCACGAAGATGGCATAGAAGCCGAAGGTGATGATCGCCGAGCCCGCCAGCAGGCCGTCCAGCCCGTCGGTGAAGTTGACGGCGTTGGCCGTTCCCCAGACGATGATCAGCACCAGCAGGTAGTAGAGTGGCTTGCCCAGGGTGATCGACCAGTCCAGGTAGGGCAGGGTGACCGTGGTCCCCAGCCCCAGCACCTCGACGGCGCCGTAGCCCAGCACGGCGGCCAGCGCCACCTGGGAGAGCAGCTTCTCCCGGGCCCGCAGCCCCAGCGACCGCTTCAGGACGACCTTGATGTAGTCATCGGCGAAGCCCACCAGGCCGTGGCCGACCATCAGGGTCAGGGCGATCAGCAGCCGGGCGAGTCCATCTCCCTCCCGGGGGGCGAAGAGCAGCGTCGCCAGCACCGCCGGCAGGGCGAAGATGATCCCGCCCATGGTGGGCGTGCCCGCCTTGGCCTGGTGGGCGGCGTGCATCTCCTCGCGGATCGTCTGCCCCGCCTTCAGCCGCCGGAGCAACGGAATCACCAGGGGACCCATCGCCAGCGCCCCGAAGAAGGCGACGATCAGGGCGGCGGTCAGCCGGAAGGAGGTGGTCATTTCCATATCATCGTGCCCTTTCCTGAGTGGTATGTAATCGCCGTCCCTACGGCTGCCGCAGATGTTGCTCGAGGGCCTGCACGATCTCTTCCATCCGCATTCCCCGGGAGCCCTTCACCAGCACCGTATCGCCGGGGCGCAGCAGACCCTTCAGCAGGTCGATGGCCGCCCCCTTCCCGGGCAGGAAGGTCGCCGTCTCCCCGGCCGCCTCGGCGATGTGGCGGGCCATCTCGCCCACCGCCACCACCCGGTCGGCCAGGCGGCCGGCCTCGGCCCCCACCTCCCGGTGCCCCTGCTCCGCCATCGCCCCCAGCTCGTACATATCGCCCAGCACGGCGATGCAGCGGCCGCTGCCGGCCTGCTCCCGCATCACACCCAGGGCGGCGATCACCGAGGAGGGCGCCGCGTTGTAGGTGTCGTCGATCAGCCGGACCCCGCCCAGGCTCAGGATCCGCATCCGGTTCCCGGCGTTTTCGAAGCGGCCGAGCCCGGCGGCCACCTGCTCCAGCGACATGCCCAGCGCAAGCCCCACGGCGGCGGCGGCCATGGCGTTCAGCAGGTTGTGGGCCCCCGGGGCGGGCAGGAAGGCCTCCGCCTCCCCCTGCGGGGCGACCAGCCGGAAGCGCTGCCCGGTCTCCCCCTCCCGGCGCGGGTCGACAGCGGTCACCCAGCGCTCGCCCATCCCCCGGGCGGAGAGGCCGTAGAACCAGAGATGGGCCCTGGTCTCGGCCGCCATCGCCCGGACCCGCGGGTCGTCAGCGTTCAGCACGGCGTGACCGCCCTCGGGCAGCGAGCGGGGAAGCTCCCCCTTCGCCCGGGCGATGTTCTCCTGGGTGCCCAGCAGCTCCAGGTGGGTGATGCCCACGTTGGTCACCACCCCCACCGAAGGCCGGGCGATGGAGGTCAGGTACTCGATCTCCCCCAGGGCCCGCATCCCCATCTCCAGGACGGCCACCTCATCCTCCGGGGCCAGGTCCATCAGCATCACCGGCAGTCCCACCTCGGAGTTGAGGTTCCCCCGGGAGCGGAAGACCCGGAAGCGCTCCGCCAGCACCGCCGCCACCATCTCCTTGGTGGTGGTCTTGCCCACCGAGCCGGTGATGCCCACCACCTGCAGCCGGGGGAAGCGGTCCCGCTGGACCCGCCCCAGCTGCCCCAGCCCGATCACCGGGTCAGGGGCGACCACCACCGCCGCCCCCGGCGCCTCCACCTCGCGGCCGCAGAGGATGCAGGCGGCCCCCGCCTCCGCCGCCCTGGCGGCGTAGTCATGGCCATCCACCCGCTCCCCGGGCATGGCGACAAAGCAGTCGCCCGGCTTCACCAGGCGGCTGTCCCAGGCAAAGCCGGTCACCGTTCGGTTCGGATCCCCGGCCGCCAGCCGGCCCTTCGTCACCGCGGCGATCTCTGCGACCGTAAACAGCGGCTTCACTCAAGCCCCGCCCTTTCCCACCCGCGCCTCGATCAGCGATCGGGCCACCGCCCGGTCGTCGAACTCGATGGTGCGGTCCTTAAAGATCTGATAGGTCTCGTGCCCCTTGCCGGCGATCAGGATCACATCGTCCGGTTCGGCCATCTCCACCGCCCGGCGGATCGCCTCCGCCCGGTCCAGGACCACCTCGTAGAAGTGGCCCGGGGCGAGGGCGGGCCTCAGCCCCGCCTCAATCTCTTTGACGATCTGGCCAGGCTCCTCGCTTCGAGGGTTGTCGGAGGTGATGATGGTAATATCTGCAAGCTCCCCGGCGATCCGCCCCATGATGGGCCGCTTGGTCCGGTCCCGGTCGCCGCCGCAGCCGAAGACGCAGATCAGCCGGCCCCGGGTGAAGCCCTGCGCCGTCCGCAGCACGTTCTCCAGCGAGTCGGGGGAGTGGGCGTAGTCGACGAAGACCCCGAAGGGCTGCCCCGCCCGGACCGGCTGCAGCCGCCCGGCCACCCCCTCCTCCGCCTCCAGCGCCCGCTGGATGGCGGGGAGTTCCACCCCTTCGGCCAGCCCCGCTGCCGCCGCAGCCAGGGCATTGTATACATTGAAACGCCCCACGAGCTTCAAGGCAAGGGAAATCTCACCATGGGGGGTCACCAGCCGGAACCGGGTGGACTGCGCGGTCACGGCGATCTCCTCCGCCCGGACCATCGCCCGGGGGTCCAGCCCGTAGGTGTAGACCGGCACCTGACAGAGCCCGCGGTAGAACTCGCCCGCCGGATCGTCCAGGTTGATCACCGCCGCCTTGCGCGCCTTGAAGCCCGGCTGACCCAGCAGCCGGAAGAGCTTGGCCTTCGCCTCCCGGTAGGCCTCGAAGGAGCCATGGTAGTCCAGGTGATCCTGGGTCAGGTTGGTGAAGATCCCAAGGTCAAACTCTACATCATCCACGCGGTTCATGTCGAGCCCCTCGGAGGAGGCCTCCATCACCGCGTAGGTGCAGCCGCCCTCCGCCATCCGGTAGAGCAGCTCCTGCAGGTCCGATGCCTGGGGGGTGGTCAGGCTGGCGGGCCGCTCCTCCCCCCCGATCAGGGTATGGACCGTCCCCGTCAGCCCCACCCGGTGGCCCCACTCCTCCAGCACCCGCTTCACCAGATGGGTGGTGGTGGTCTTGCCGTTGGTGCCGGTCACCCCCACCACCCGCAGCCGCCGGGAGGGGTGCCGGTAGTGGAGCGCCGCCAGCCGGCCCAGGGCCACCCGGCTGGAATCGACCGCCAGCACCGCCACCTCCGGCGGCACCGCGACCGGCCGCTCCACCACCACCCCCACGGCCCCCCGGCGGACCGCCTCCGCCACATAGTCGTGGCCATCCACCTTCCGGCCGGGAAGGGCCACGAAGAGCGCCCCCGGCTCCACCCGCCGGGAGTCGTAGACCACGCTGCGAACCTCTGCCTCCGGCCGCCCCTGCAGCAGCCGCCCCACATGCCGGCAATCCCCTATCCGCATCCCACGCCCGCCTCACTTTACCGGAGGTATCATCTTCTGTATCCCATTATTTCCACATAATAGCGGTGAAATACCTGCTTGTTCTCACCGTTTTCTTGCGAAATCAGGGACGTTTCTTTGCGGGAGGCTGCAGGAGCAGGTGGATCACGCTGCCCATCCGCACCCGGGAGCCGGCGGGCGGCTCCTGGCTCACCACCACCCCGCTGCCCCGGGCCTGCAGCACCAGCCCCCGGAGCGCCAGCGCCTGAGCGGCCTCCCGCAGCGACCTTCCCGCCAGGGGCGGAACCGTCACCTCCTCCTCCCCGATGGGCGGCGGGTCCAGCTGGGCCGTGATCCGCCCGCCCTTGTAGGCGGTGGCCCCGGGCAGCGGGAACTGGGCCGTCACCACGGCGCCCGCCCCGGTCAGGCTCAGCTCAAAGCCGGCCTGCTTCGCCACGGCGGTCGCCTCCGGCACCGGCAGGTTGATCACCGAGGGGACCACCGCCCGCTCCGGCTCCTTGGGGGGCGGCGGCTCGTAGGAGCCCGGCTTCGGCTTGGGCGGCGGCTCCTTCGACTTGGGCGCCTCCAGGTAGGCCAGCACCGAGCCCATCACCTCGCCGAAGATCGGGGCGGCGATCTGCCCGCCGTAGTAGGCGCCCACCGGCTCATCCACCGAGATCAGCACCACCACCTCCGGGTTGGGGTAGGGGGCGAAGCCCACAAAGGAGGCGATGTACTTGCCCCGGGCGATCACCCCGTTGATCACCTTGTTGGCCGTGCCCGTCTTGCCGCCCACCTTGTAGCCCGCCACCCGGGCGTTCTTGCCGGTGCCGTTGTCCACCACGCCCACCATCAGCTGCTGGACGTAGCGGGCCACCTCGGGCTTGATCACCTGCTCCACCACCCGGGGCTGGATCTCCTTGACCAAGTTGCCGTTGTGGTCGTAGAGCGCCTTGCCCAGGTGGGGCCACATCCGCTTGCCGTCGTTGGCGATGGCGCCGATGGCGGTCAGCATCTGGATCGGGGTGACGGTCAGCGTCTGGCCGTAGGCCTGGACCGCCAGGTCGATGGGCGCCGCCCTCTTCGGGTTGATCCACTGCCCCACCGCCTCGCCCGGCAGGTCGATCCCGGTCGGCCTGTTCAGGCCGAAGCGCCGGTGGTACTCGTAGAACTTCTCCCGCCCCAGCCAGATCCCCAGGGTGCCGAAGCCCACGTTGGACGACTTGGCCATCACCGTGTCGATGTGGACGGCGCCCAGCGCCTTGTGGTCCCAGTTGCAGACCGACCAGCCGTCGATGGTGGTGCAGCCGGTGTCGTTGATCGTCGTCTCCGGGGTGATCGTCCCCGAGTCCAGCGCCGCCGAGGCGGTGATCGGCTTGAAGATCGAGCCCGGGTTGAGGGCGTCGGCCACGGTGAAGATCCGCCGCAGCTTCGGGTCGGAGTTGCCGCCCAGCAGCGGGTCGTAGCGGGGCCACTGCGCCAGGGCCAGGATCTCCCCGGTCTTCACATGCATCACCATGATCGTCGCCCGCTGCGCCCTGGTCTCCAGGATCGCCCGCTCCACGTCCCGCTCCACGATCCGCTGCAGCCCCGTGTCGATGGTGGTCTGCAGCGTCAGCCCCGGGGTGCCGTACTTCACATGGCACTCCCCGTCCTCCATCGGGACGCCCCGGGCGGTGTACTCGCACTGGATGGCGCCGTTGGTGCCCGCCAGGTACTTGTTGTAGGTCAGCTCCAGCCCCTCGATCCCCTGGTGGTCCAGGTTGGCGATCCCCAGGGCGTGGACCGCCAGCTCGCCCTCCGGGTAGTAGCGACACTTCTCGGGGGCAAAGCCGATCCCCGGCAGCTTCAGCGCCTTCACCCGCTCCACCGTCTCCGGGTCCACCTTCCGCTTCAGCCACTCGAAGAAGGTGGGGCGGGACATCCGGAGCTCCAGCGTCTCCGGCTTCATCTTGAGGACCGGCGCCAGCGCCCGGGCCGCCGCCGGCTTGTTCTTCACCAGGATCGGCTCGGCGTAGACCGACTCGCAGACCTTGTTGGTCAGCAGCGGGTAGCCGTGCCGGTCCAGGATCTCCCCCCGGTCGGCCTGGATCGGGGTGGGGCGCATCCGGTAGCGGAAGGCCTTGTCGGCCAGCCAGTCGCCGTAGGCGATCTGCAGGTAGGCCATCCGGCCGATCAGGCTGAGGAAGACCAGCCCGAAGATGCCGATCAGTGCGACGGTTCGCCGCCGGTTCATCACCCCTGTGGACATCGCCTCCGCCCCTTCCGGTGGGTTCCGCCGGCCCCGAGGGCCGAAGGTAGTCTATTCGGGGGCGGGGCGGGACAGAAGGCGGAGCCACCCGCAGGTTTCCTGCCGGGCGAGGCGAATCATTCTGCTATAGCGCATGAGGGGGATGGGAAGATGGCCCTGCTGGATGCAATCGCTCCCCGCTTCGCCGTGCCCCGGGAGGCGGCCCCGGAGGCGATCCGCCGGATGGTGAGGGCCTTCTTTGCCCCGGCGGGGTGGGAGGCGGCCTGGCGCCAGGTGGAGGAGCGCTTCGGCCGGGGGGAGCTGTACGGGTACGCCGAGGGGCCGCCCGGACGGTACGGTGAGCAGCCCCCCACCATCGCCTGGAAGCCGTACGAGACCCATCGCTGGATCCTGGCGGTGGAGGTGAGCGACCCGCAGTTCCGGGGGCATCTGGTGGATGTGATCGCCCTGGAGCACCAGGTGGGGCTCAAGGTGCAGCCCTTCCCCCACGGCTTCCAGCTGGAGCGGCCCATGCCGCTGGACCGCTTTGAGGCCACCCTGGCGGGGGTGCTGGGCCATCCGGTCGACCTGATGGCCGACCTGCGCTGGCGGGCCGCCAGCCGCTTCCTGCTGGAGCTCTTCGGCGGCTTCGTCTCCGGCTCGGAGGCGGCGGCCTACCAGGCGTGGCTGCGGGCGGAGCTCCCCGAGGCGGTGCAGCAGCGGCTCCGGGCCGCCCACCGCTTCCTCTGGACCAAGCGCCGGGCCCGGGAGATCGTCGAGCAGATGCGCCCCGACCGGCTCGGGGCGGTGACGGCGGTGGCAGCGCTGCTCCAGGAGGGCGCCGCCCTGCCCGCCGCCGAGGCCCAGCGGCTCGCCCCGGTGCTGCTGGAGCACTTCCCCGCCGACCTTGACTTCCAGGAGGGGGTCTACACCCCGCTGCGGGTCCCGATCGAGCGGGACCGGCTGGAGGTGGACTACACCTGCCCCTTCGGGGTGCGGGGCGGGCTCCCCCACATCCCGGCGGATGTGCAGGTCCGCTCGGCCCAGCTGATCCTCTACCCCGACACCTCCCAGCCGGTGCTGGAGGGGATCTACGCCCACCAGCGGCTGGTGCTGGATGCGGTGGACGAACTGCGGCGCAGCTTCGGGCTGCCGCCCGACGGGCGTTACGAGCACTACCGGAGCCAGGCCCTGCGCGACTGAGGGCAGGGGAAAGACAGGTCGAAGGGGGATGACCATGAAGCCGATCCTGCGCCCCGTGCAGCCCGATGACTACCCCGCCCTCGCCCGGACGGCGGATGCAGCCTTTCCCGGGGTGGTCCACTCGGCGGCGGAGCTGATGGAGGAAGATCAGCCGCAGCCGCCGGCCCGGGCTGTCCGGTGGGTGGCGGAGCTGGAGGGTGAGGTGGTGGGCACCGTCTCCTACTTCCAGGTCCCCGCCCGCTACCATCCCCGGAAGTTCTGGATGGACGCCTGGGTCCGCCCCGACCGGCAGGGCAGGGGGCTCGGCTCCGCCCTCCTGGAGCACCTGCTGGCCGAACTGCGGCCCCACGCTCCCCAGGTGCTCCGCTCCTTCACCCGGGAGGACCTGGGTCATTCCCTCCGCTTCCTGGAGCGCCGCGGCTTCGTCGAGGCGAAGCGGACCTGGGAGTCCTGGCTGGACCTGACCCAGTTCGACCCGGCCCCCTTCGCCGGGGTGGTGGAGGCGGTCAGGGCGGAGGGGATCGCGATCCTGCCGCTCTCGGCTCTCCGGGACCGGCCCGGCTGGACCGAGCGGCTGCTTGATCTGTACAACACCATCCAGGCCGACGTCCCGGATATCGACCCCGCCACCCCGATCAGCAGGGAGCAGCTGGAGGCTGACCTGCAGAGCGCCAGCTTCCTGCCCGACGGCTACTTCATCGCCCTGGACGGGGATCGCTGGGTCGGCCTCGGCTCCCTCTTCAAGGAGAGCGAGGAGGGCCTGCTCTACAACGGGGTGACCGGCGTCCGTCGGGAGTACCGGGGGCGGCGGATCGCCCTGGCCCTGAAGCTGACCGGCATCGCCTGGGCCCGGGGCCAGGGGGCCCGGAGGATGAAGACCCACAACGCCTCCACCAACCGGCCGATGCTGGCGATCAACGACCGGCTCGGCTATGTGAGGCAGCCCGGCTGGTTACACATGATCCGCTCGTGGTGAGGCTGGGGATGATGGCCACGGATTACACGGATGACACGGATTAAAACAAAAAATATATCTGCACCCTTTTCATCCTTGGCGTTGGTCAGTGCGCTAGGGGGTTAGGCACCAACCCCCATTATTTTCGATTTTGTGTCGTCATCCGTGTAACCGCCATGGTGTGGTGCTTCGCACCAGCACCACTGATGAAAAGGGCACCACCCATATTCTTGTTTTGTATTTGTTTTGTCCGTGTAATCCGTGTAATC
>JBMONC010000051.1:0-9091 GCA_049324875.1 Bacillota bacterium | reverse complement strand
TTACACGGATTACACGGATGAAGACATGAAACTTACAATGATGGGGGTTGTACCCTTTTCATGGGCGGTGCTGGTGCGAAGCACCACGAATGAAAAGGGCTCCACCCATATTTTTTAATGCATTGGTCTTATCCGTGTCGTCCGTGGCCGTCATTTTCAGGGGAATCCGTGTAACCATCACGGTGCGGTGCTTCGCACCAGCACCACTACTAATAAGGGTACCCCCCACATTTTTGTAAAGTATTTGTTTTATCCGTGTAATCTGTGTAATCCGTGGCCGTTATCCTCACCTGACCTGGGAGGCCGGGCTCTTTGACACCCGGCCTCCCGGCCCTCTTACTCCTTCTTGCCCGAGGCCGCCTTGCGGCAGGCCTCATCCATCTCCTTGCGCTCGATCTCGGCCTGGGCCAGCTCGAGGAAGCTGGCCAGGGGCATGGCACCCAGGTCCTTCTGGCCCCGGCGGCGGACGGCTACGGCGCCGGCGTCGGCCTCCTTGTCGCCGACCACCAGGATGAAGGGGATCTTCTGCATCTCGGCTTCCCGGATCTTGTAGCCGATCTTCTCGTTGCGGGGGTCCAGCTCGACCCGGAGGCCGGCGGCTTTCAGCTGCTCCACCACCCCGGCGGCGTACTCATGGTGCCGGTCGGTGATCGGCAGGACCCGGGCCTGGACGGGGGCCAGCCAGAGCGGGAAGGTGCCGGCGAAGTGCTCGGTCAGGATGCCGATGAACCGCTCCAGGGAGCCCATGATCGCCCGGTGGATCATCACCGGCCGGTGCTCCTTGCCGTCCTCGCCGATATAGGTCAGGTCGAACTTGAGCGGCAGCTGGAAGTCCAGCTGGACGGTGGCGCACTGCCACTTCCGGCCCAGGGCGTCGGTCACGTCGAAGTCCAGCTTCGGGCCGTAGAAGGCGCCGTCGCCGGGGTTCAGCTTGTAGCTGCGGCCCATCGACTCCAGGGCCCGGGCCAGGGAGGCCTCGGCCTGATCCCAGAGCTCGATGGCGCCCATGAAGTCCTCCGGGCGGGTGGAGAGCTTGATCTCGTAAGGCAGGCCCAGCTTGCCGTAGATCTCATCCACCAGGCCGATCACCTCGCGGATCATCTCCTCGATCTGGTCCTCCCGGACGAAGAGGTGGGCGTCATCCTGGTGCAGGCCCCGGACCCGCATCAGCCCGTGGAGGGTGCCGGAGGACTCGTACCGGGAGAGCGGGCCATACTCGGCCATCTTGATCGGCAGGTCCCGGTAGGAGCGGAGCTCGGAGCGGTAGACCACGCAGTGGCCGGGGCAGTTCATCGGCTTGGTGGCGAAGTCCTGATCCTCCGAGCGGATCTCGAACATGTTCTCCCGGTAGTGGTACCAGTGGCCCGAGGTCTCGTAGAGCTTCGAGGAGAAGATCCAGGGGGTCCGGACCTCCTGGTAGCCCTGGGCGGCCTGCAGGCTGCGGCTCCAGTTCTCCAGCTGCCGGTAGACCTTGTAGCCCTTGTCGAGCCAGAAGGCGAAGCCGGGGGCCAGGTCCTCGAAGCGGAAGAGGCCCAGCTCCGGTCCGAGCTTCCGGTGGTCACGCCGCTTCGCCTCCTCCAGCTGGAAGAGGTACTGCTCCAGGTCGGCCTTCGACTCGAAGGAGGTGCCGTAGATCCGCTGCAGCTGCTTGTTCTCCTGCTTCCCCTCCCAGTAGGCGCCCGCCACCGAGAGGAGCTTGAAGGCCTTCACCCGGCCGGTGGAGGGGATGTGCGGACCGGCGCAGAGGTCGGTGAACTCCCCCTGGGTGTAGAGGGAGATCGGCTCGCCCTCGGGGATCTTGTCGACCAGCAGGATCTTGTAGTCCTCGTTCTTCTGCCGGAAGAACTCCTTGGCCTCCTCCCGGCCCACCTCGGAGCGGACCATCGGGTAGTCGGCCTCCACGATCTTCTGCATCTCCGCCTCGATCGCCGGCAGGTCCTCCACCGTCAGCGGGCGGGGCATGTCGATATCGTAGTAGTAGGTGTGCTCCAGGGGCGGACCCACCGTCAGCTTCGCCTCTGGGAAGAGCCGCTTGACCGCCTGCGCCATGATGTGGGTGGAGGTGTGCCGGAAGACCTCGCGGCCCTCCTCATCCTTGAAGGTGAGGACCTGGAGCGAGCAATCCTCGTTCAGGGTGGCGGAGAGATCGACCACCTGGCCGTTCACCTTGGCGGCCAGGGCAGCCTTGGCCAACCCCCGCCCGATCTGGGCGACGGCCTCCGCGATGCTGATCCCCTTCGGGTACTCCCGCACGCTGCCATCAGGCAGGGTGACGCGCACGACGCTGGACATTCTCAGGGCCCCTTTCCTTGTTGAATCGAAGTCCGGAGGAGGGCGGAGCCGCCCGTCCCGGAAAATGAAAAAACCTCCCGTCCCGCAAGGGACGAGAGGTCATGCTCCCGTGGTTCCACCCTCGTTCCCGCCGGGCAGCGCGCTGCTGCGGCGGGTCTCGACTGCGCTGTACAGGGCGCCCCCTTCCGCCTTATCCGGGCCGGGCCCGGCTTCGGCAGACGGCCTCCGGGGTGGTTTCCCGCTGAGCTTTCCTCAGGAGCGCTTTCAGCCGGTGGCGCTCCCTCTCTGCGAGGCTCTCTGCGGTGTTGTCCCCATCATCGCCGACAAGTTTGTATGGTAGTGTAGCACGGTGGAGTGGGTGTGTCAAGCGCAGTGCTATTCCTTATCCAGGAACTTCGCCACCCGCTCCTCATCCAGCGGGGCAAAGATGCCCCGGGCCCGGGCCACCTGGTTGCCCTCGGCATCGCGCGCCTCGGCCCGGGCGGCGATGATCCGGGAGTTCTGCTTGACCACCTGGGCGGTGAAGGTGTAGGTCTGACCGACCCGGAGCGGGCGGCGGTAGGTGACCTCCACCTTCCGGGTGACCGCCAGCTGCAGCTGGGCGTAGATCAGCTGGCTCATCACCTCGTCAAGCACCGCCGCCACGACGCCGGAGTGGGTCACCCCGGGCGGCCCCTGGAACTCAGGGATCGGGGTGAAGGTGCACTCGGTCCTGTCGCCCACCAGGCGGATGTTCAGACGCAGCCCCAGGCGGTTCTCCTGACCGCAGCCAAAGCACTGCCAGTGCAGTCCCTGCAGGTGGTCACGCTCGGAGATGTATGGTTCGCTCATGGTACCGGCCCCTTTCGGCAGGAGATCCTTTTTTTCCATCGTACTACACCGGGCCCGCCGCGGCGAGATCGGCGATCCGCTGCAGCAGGAGCAGTTCGGGCAGCGGGCCGGGGAAACCGCTCCGGCCGTTCACCACGAAGTAGGGGACCGTGGTGACGGCGAAGCGCTCGGCCAGCTCGGGATGGTGGGTCAGGTCAACCATGGTGGCGGTCAGCCGCCCCCGGCTCTCCAGGGCGATGGCGTGCGCCAGGCGGACCGCCTGGCTGCACCTCGGTCAGGTCGGGGTGACCAGCACCCAGAGCTCCGCCCCTGCGGGCAGCTCGCCGGCCTGGCTCCGGCCCAGCGGCGTCAGTGAGCTCGCCCCCCGGGAGACGGCCACCAGCGCCTCCAGCAGGACGGGGAACTCCTGGCCCACGGGCAGATCGCGAAAGCAGATGCCGGTCTCGCGGCCCCAGCCGTCCAGCAGGGTCAGGCTCTCCCCCTCCCCCTGCTCCAGGCTGAGCAGTGGTTCCTCCCCCTCCTGCAGGGCGACCAGCTCTTCGGCCAGCGCCCGCATGGCCGGGTTCTGTGCCGGCAGCCGCAGCGTCACCGGGCCCAACATCGCCTCCAGCCGCTCCCGCGCCTGGCTGAGGGCTCCGGAACTCAACCCGTTCATGTCACTCCCTCCAGACGGAAAGTTCGCCACGGCTTGCGAAAACCCCTTCGGCGATCCCGCCCGATCGCGGCCGGAAACAGAAAGGGAGAACCGCCCGAACCGGACGGTTCCCCCACATCTGCCTGCAAATCTCGGCTTAGAAGAGGCCGGTGCCGAAGAGGGTGGCGAAGACCAGCGAGACGATGGTCATCAGCTTGATCAGGATGTTCATGGACGGGCCGGAGGTGTCCTTGAAGGGGTCGCCGACGGTGTCGCCGACGACGGCCGCCTTGTGGGGATCCGAGCCCTTGCCGCCATGGGCGCCGCCCTCGATATACTTCTTGGCGTTATCCCAGGCGCCGCCGGCGTTGGCCATCATGATCGCCAGCATGACGCCGGAGACCAGGGCGCCGGCCAGCAGGCCCGCCAGGCCGTCCTTGCCGAGGATGAAGCCGGTGGCCAGGGGAGCCACCACCGCCATCAGGCCGGGGACCACCATCTCCTTGAGCGCAGCGCCGGTGGAGATCTCGACGCAGCGGGCGTAGTCGGGCTTGCCCTCGCCGGACATCAGGCCGGGGATCTCCCGGAACTGGCGGCGGACCTCCTCCACCATCTGCATGGCGGCCCGGCCCACGGCGTTCATCGTCAGGGCGCCGAAGAGGTAGGGCAGCATGCCGCCGATGAAGAGGCCGACGATCAGCTTCGGATCGGTCAGGCTGACCTTCTCCAGCTTCGCAGCGGTGGCGAAGGCGCCGAAGAGCGCCAGGGCGGTCAGGGCGGCGGAGCCGATGGCGAAGCCCTTGCCCATGGCGGCGGTGGTGTTGCCGACCGAGTCCAGGGTGTCGGTGATCTTGCGGACATCCTTGCCCAGGTGGGACATCTCGGCGATGCCGCCGGCGTTGTCGGCGATCGGGCCGTAGGCGTCAACGGCGACGGTCATGCCGGTGGTGGAGAGCATGCCCACAGCGGCCAGGGCGACGGTGAAGAGGCCCTGGTTGGCCGGGGCGCCCACCACGTACGCCACGATGGTGGCGATGGCGATCACGATGATCGGCCAGCCGGTGGAGAGCATGCCGACGCCGAGGCCGGAGATGATGTTGGTGGCCGGGCCGGTCTTGGAGGCGTCAGCGATGCCCTGGACCGGCTTGTAGTCGCCCGAGGTGTAGTACTCGGTGATCAGGCCGATGGCGATACCGGCGACCAGGCCGGCCACCACGGCGGTGAAGTACATGTGGGTGCCGTAGCCGACGAAGGAGATCAGGCCGGTGATCAGGACGGTCAGACCGCCGGCGGCGAAGGTGCCGTAGCGGAGCGCCTTGGCCGGGTTGGTCTTCTCATCGCCCCTGACGAAGGTGGTGCCGATGATCGAGGCGACGATGCCACCGGCAGCGATCAGCAGGGGGAGCACCGCCAGCGCCGGGTCGATGTTTTCGTTGACCACAGCGATCGCCATGGCGGCGATGACCGAGCCGACGTAGGACTCGAAGAGGTCAGCGCCCATGCCGGCCACGTCGCCGACGTTGTCACCCACGTTGTCGGCGATGACCGCCGGGTTGCGGGGGTCATCCTCCGGGATGCCGGCCTCCACCTTGCCCACCAGGTCGGCGCCCACGTCGGCCGCCTTGGTGTAGATGCCGCCGCCCACGCGGGCGAAGAGGGCGATGGAGGAGGCACCGAGCGCAAAGCCGTTCACGATGTTGGGATCCTTGAAGAGGTACCACATGGCGCCCACGCCGACCATGCCCAGGCCGACCACGGAGAGGCCCATGACGGCGCCGCCGGAGAAGGCGATGCCCAGCGCCTTGTTCATGCCCTCACGGGCAGCGTTGGCGGTCCGGACGTTCGCCTGGGTGGCGACCCTCATGCCGAAGAAGCCGGCCAGCACCGAGCAGAGGGCACCGCTGATGAAGGCGATACCGGTCTGCCACTGCATCTGGGTCGTCGTAAAACCGGTGACGAAAATGATAGCAGCCAGCACGATCACGAAGATGACAAGGGTGCGGTACTCCCGGTTCAGGAAGGCCATCGCCCCCTGCTGAATCGCTGCGGCGATCTCCCTCATCCGGTCGTTCCCGGGTTCCTGGCGGCTGATCTTGCTGGCCAACATGTACGCGACGATGAGGGCGAGCAGACCAGCAGCAGGAGCAGCCCAGGCGAAGGTTTCCATCTGGTTCACTGAACTCTTTCTCCTTTCGGGGATGATCAGGCTAACTCAATGCTAGTTATCCAGCCCCCCGAATAATTCCTTCCAATCGAGGCGATAACGTACGAAATACAATGTCTGTGCCACGAAGCACCCGATCTGGTGAATACCAACGGATCAGGGAGGGTTTGTACCCTCCCCGCCGTCAACCGGCATGATGGCCTCAGTGGTGAAGCGTGGCCTGGGACGGGTCGCCCTGACGGCCCGGGGCCGCGGTGCAGAAGGGACAGCCCTCGCAGGTGCTGACCCGATCGCCGAAGACCCCGGTGATCGTCTCCACCGCCTCATCCCGCTCGCCGCCCCGGTTAGGCAGGTGAACCGTCAGCGAGCGGGGGGCCAGGGTGATCAGCGCCGAGATAAGCAGATCTTCGTAGTTGACCTCGCTGTCCACCATCTCCACGACGAACTCCTCCAGCGACTCGCTCTTGATGGCACCCCCATCATCGTCGATCAGCTTGAAGGAGCCGCCTCGGCGCAGGAGCACGTGGACATGGTCGATGCGGGGCTCCTGCACATCGACGAAGTACTTGAGCAGCCGGATGAACTCCCGGTACTCCCGCTCCATGAGGAACTCATCCACGGCCCGATCGACCGCGTCCTCCAGCTCCTCCACCCACTCCCGGAGCCGGAAGGTGACAAACCCCTCGATCACCAGCTCATCGGCGGTGTCCAGGTAGTCCCTCAGCTTGTGCAGAATCTGGCTCTTGCGGTTCACCTTATGCCAGTAGCGGGTGTCGCTGCCCCCACCGTTCAGCGTCCGGCCGGTGTAGTCAGCGATGATATCCTGCTCGTCTCGGGAGAAGTAGGAGTAGGAAGCCCGGATGATCTTCCGGATCATATCGCTCTCCCATCTCTCGACGATCACGTCGGACAGGGCGCTGGCCACGTAGTGGCGCACCAGAGCATCCCCACTCGGTCCGTCCGCCCTCTCCCCGTCGACGCTGCAGTCCAGAAAGGCGAAACGTCCCCGGTGTGACTGGCCGATGCGGACCCTGACGCCCTCTTCCTGCAGAAAACGGAATTCGTCGTCCAGGCGCTGGCGAATCTCATCGATCCCTGCCGCAGTCCCTATCGTGATCGCTTGCACGGCCGTTTCACCCCTCTTTGCAGGAAATCGGCTCCGAGGGAGCGCGATCGAACGCGTCTCGAAGCCGAGGGTATCTGCCCTAGTAGTATATGACCGGGGGCGAAAAAGCTATACAGAGCCCGTCACTGCGGGCTTCCTGCTTTCACCCATTGGTGGTAGATGGCGGCACAGCCCGCTGCCAGGGCCTGGGCGACCTGCTCCCGGTAAGCCGGGTCGGCCAGCCGTTCCCGGTCCGCCGGATGGGTGACAAACCCGACCTCCACGAGGATGGCCGGCGCCTTGGACCAGCGGAGCAGGGCGAAGTCGCCGCGCGGGTGGGGCCGCTCCCGGCGCTGGTGCAGGGCGCTGCGCAGCAGGATGTCGTGGAAGAGAAAGGCGGCATCACGCGCCCAGGGCGAGGGCTGGTAGAAGAGCATCATCCCCCGCTCCGCCGGATTGGAGGCGCTGTTGACGTGGATGGAGAGCACGAAGACCGCCCGGCACCGATTCCCGATCCGGATGCGGTGGTTCAGATCCCGCCGCAGCCGGCCGCCGTCGTTCCGACCCCCCAGGTCCAGATCGGCGTTCCGGGTGAGCATGACCGGGATCCGGTTCCGCTCCAAGTACCGGGCCGTCCGCTGGGCGATGTCCAGGACGATCTCCTTCTCCAGCATCCCCTCCCGGGTCGCCCCGCCGTCGATCCCGCCGTGGCCCGGGTCCAGCAGCACGGGCGGCCGCTCCGGGCAGATGATCGGCGGCTCGCCGCTCTCCCGCCCGCTCACCCGCTGCCATCCGGTTCCCAATCCGCCCGCAACCAGCACCGCCGCGACCGCCCATGCCAGCATCCGCCTCACTGCCACCGCCTCCACCGGGCAGTCTATGTCCGGGAATGAGAGCCATTCCCACTGGTTTCTTGACGGATCAGCCCCGCTTATGGCAAAATCGCCATGTGACAACCGCAAGCTTCGCATGCGACTGGCGTACGATCTCGCCCCTCCAGGGGCGAACCTCAAGGTGGGCGACCACCGGGGAGCATGCGAGGAATATGTGCCGCACGCCTGGGCCGGGGCATCGCCGTGAGAACGACGCGATGCCTCTTTCTATTTTGCCGGCGCACCATCGCCGCAGAGCTCTTTGCGAGGAGGACGAGACCATGATGCTGATGGAAGGAAAGCTGCCCGCCGCGGCGCTTCGGGCGGAGATTCGCCGCCGGGCAGCGGCGCTGAGCGCCGCAGGCCACACCCCCCGCCTGGCCGCCGTGCTGGCCGGGGAGGACCAGGCCTCTGACCTCTACCTCACCCGGAAGGAGAAGCTGGGCCGGGAGCTGGGGGTGGCGGTGGAAGCCTTCCGGCTGCCCCGGACCACCGAGGAGGAGCTGGCGGCCCTGCTCCGCCGCCTCAGCCTCCGGCCCGATGTGGACGGCATCCTGCTGGAGCAGCCCCTGCCCCGCTCCATCCGCAGGGAGCAGGTCCTGCACGCCATCGATCCCTTCAAGGATGTGGACGGCGCCACGGGCCGGACGACCGGCCTGCTGACCGGCGACCCGACCGGCCTGGCCCCCGCCACCCCGCTGGCGGTGATGCGGATGCTGCGGTACTACCAGGTGCCCCTGGTGGGGGCGCACGTGGTGATCGTGGGCCACAGCCCGGTGGTCGGACGGCCGCTGGCCCTGCTGATGCTCCGGGAGGATGCCACCGTCACCGTCTGTCACAAGGAGACCCGGGACCTGGCGGCGCACACCCGCCAGGCGGATATCCTGGTGGTGGCGGCCGGGGTCCCGGGCCTGATCAACGGGGAGATGATCCGGGAGGGGGCGGTGGTGGTTGACGTGGGCATCAACCTGGTGGATGGGAAGACGGTGGGCGACGTGGACTTCGAGTCGGCCTCCCGGGTGGCCGGGGCGATCACCCCGGTGCCCGGCGGCATCGGCCCGCTGACCACCCTGACGATCCTGGAGAACACCATCCGCTCCGCCGAGAAGCGGAGCCCTGCCCTGACCCGGATCACGGGGGATTAGTCACCGGTCACGCCGGGAAGTGGGGCCGTTATCTTTGCCACGGATTAC
>JBMONC010000050.1:68327-85964 GCA_049324875.1 Bacillota bacterium | reverse complement strand
TCCCGGAAGCGCTGCAGTTCTGCGGCTGACGGGCTCTTCCAGGGGCGCGGCCCGCTCCGCTCCCCGCCGCTTCGGCTGAGGAGGAGCGCCGCTGCGCCCAGGAGGAGAAGGGCGATGATGATGCCAGCTCTGCGCTTCATCTGTCTCCCTGCCTTTTGGCGCGGTCCTACTCGGGCGGCAGGCCGCGCAGGTACTCCTCGTACCGGCGGAGCAGCCGCCGCCTCTCACGCCAGTCGGGGCAGGCCCGCTCCACCAACGCCCAGAACCTGGGGCTGTGGTTCATCTGTCCCAGGTGGGCGATCTCGTGGATCAGCACATACTCCAGCAACTCGTGGGGGCCGCCCCGCAGCCGGTGGCTGATCTGGATGTTCAGGGTCCGGCCGCTGCAGGAACCCCAACGGGACTCCTGCTTGCGGAAGCGCACCCGGCCCATCCGGAAGCCGTAGTGGCGGGCGTTGATCTCCTGCGCCCAGCGCTCCAGGGCGGCGTCATCCGTGACCGGTGACGGGCTGAGCACCGGGGGCGGCCCCTTGCGGGCCAGGTCCAGCGCCATCCGCTGCGCCCGTTCCAGCCGGGGGGTCAGCCGCCGGGTCAGGATCTCGATGTGCCGCTGCTGCTCCCCTGCCGGCAGGCGGCTGGAGATGTAGAGCACGATCTCGCCATCCTTGATCGTGCCGGAGGAGTTCTGCTTATCCTTGAAGATAATTCTCACCGGCTACCCCCCCGCCCCTTGCTCCCGGGCCCAGGGCGCCGGGTCTCGCCCTTCCCCGGCGGTCTGGTCGACCCCGACCCGCCGGCAGAGGTCGGCCAGCGGGCACTGGCCGCAGGCCGGGCGGCTCTTGAGGCAGATCCGGTGGCCCAGGGTGTCCACCTGGGCGTGGTACTCGCCCCGGAGGTCGGCATCCTCCGGGAGGTAGCGGTGGAAGAAGGCCTGCATCTCCTCGTAGCGGATGGTCTCCGGGAAGATGCCCACCCGGGCGAAGATGCGGCGGGTGTAGGTGTCCATCGCCATCACCGGCTTGCCCGCAGCGTAGCAGAGGATGCAGTCGCAGGTCTCCGGCCCGATCCCGTTCAACCCCAGCAGCTCCTCCCGCAGATCGGGCAGCGGGCGGCGGAGCATCGCCGCAAGGTCGCCGCCGTAGCGCTCCGCCACATGGGCGGCGAAGCGCTTCAGCTTCTTGGCCTTCTGCCGGAAGTAGCCGGCGGGGCGGATCAGCGGCTCCACAACCTCCACCGGAGCGGCGTGCAGGGCCATCAGGTCGAGCAGGCCGGCCCGCTCCAGGGCCAGCAGCGCTCGTTCGGTATTGGTCCAGGCCACGTTCTGGACCAGGATCGCCCCGGCGATCATCTCAAAGGGGCCGGCCTTGGCCGGGGGCGGGGCGGTGACAGCGGGCCACCAGTGGCGCGGCCCGAAGGCAGCATGGAGCCTGTCCATCACCCGCTGGAGCCAGGACCCCCACCCCTCGGGGGGCTCCGGTGCGGTCAGGGGCACCTCTCGATCGGCCAACGATGCTCTCACCTCAACCTGCCATCGCGTAGAAGGGACGGCCAGGCGGCCGTCCCTTCTACGTTTCGGAGTTGGTCGGGCCACTTCCTGCCCGGAGGAGCTCCGGTGTGGCTACCAGTAACTCCCGCACGGCGGCCTCTCCCTGATCGGGGTCGACCACGGCGTGGATCTGGATCAGCCCGTGGCTGCCGCCCTCCCTGCGGGTGGGTCGCAGCACCACCCGGGCCCTCCCGTCCCGCCCCTGGGGGACGACGAAGAACCGGCGTGCGCCGTTAAAGCCTGCCACCTGCTGCAGGAGGCTCAGGCTCTCCCCGTTCACCCCCACCCCATAGGAGGCCTCCTCCGACTCGAAGAGCAGCTCGCGGGTGTCGAAGGAGACGGCCAGCAGCTCCTCCCGTCTGGGGCCGAGCTCCAGGCTCAGCGGGTCATCCCAGTGCCACACCAGGCGGAGCTCCAGCAGTCCGTCGGCCCGCTCCTCCACCTCCGCCCGCACCTGCAGATCCTCTGGTCCTCTTCGGTCTGGCAGCAACATGCCCGTCAGGACGGCGCATGCGAGAAGCGCCAGTACCGCTGCTGCCAGCCTTGCCGGAAGCTTCACCCCTGGTCACCTCAATTCGCCCGCCGTTTCGACCGGATCTCCGGGCACGCCCGTCTGCACGGGTCCGCGGCTCTCCCCCGACCCAATCCGGAAGGCCAGTCCGGTCCCCTCTGTCCAGGTCTGCGCATCGGTGTTGATGGTGATGTTGCCGGTGCTCCCGGTGGGGCCGGCACCCAGCTGCACCGAAAGCCGGGCGCCCCACCAGGTGTGGGAGTAGTTGACAAACACGTTGGTCCACCGGCCGTAGACATCAGATGAGACGGGGCGGAAGTTGACAAACAGGTCCCAGTCGGCGACCTGATCATCCACCGTGAAGCTGGCGATCCCCTGGGTGTGCTGATCCCGCTGCACCCCGTCGAAGGGGGTGGAGGAGAGGTAGACGATGTCGCCCACGATCCAGCGCAGGTCGATCACGTCGGCCGGATCATCCATCCAGGAGTACTCGGTGTTGGACCAGTGGCCGCTGACCATGGTCTGCTCCCGGTAGGTGCCGTCGTACCGCCGCCACTCGTAGAGCCACATGGTCAGGGTCAGGTCGGTCTTCTCCCCCGCCGCCACGGACGGGTCGGATGCGGGTGCCGGTTCGACGGCCCCGCCGCGGGGCACCAGGTCGGCGCCCATCGTCCGGCTCCGGTCGCCTGTCACGTGGACCTCCTGGCCGTCGAAGGCCAGGGTGATGGTCCGCTGGTGGAAGCCGGCGAAGCGAATCCCATGCTCCCCCAGGGCGGCTGCGACCGCGCGGGGGTCGGACTCCGCCCGGGTGATGCTGCGCACAAGGAGCGCCACCACCTCCTCCTGCGTCGCCGGCCCCTCCGCTGCACGGGCCGTGAGGGACGTGAACAACAGAATCCCCAGCACACAAGCCAGAACTCGCTTCATACCGAAGGCCCCCCTTCCGCCGCCCGGCTCAGGTGCTTGGGAGAAGCGATGTGAGCCGCAGCGATCCCAGTCCGTCTGTTTGTCAAAGTTATGGAACAAGTTGGTCAGTTATTCGTGGAAGGGAGGGCTCCTCCTGTTCTGGCCGGGCGGTCTCATCTGACAGGAGAGCGCCGCCCGGCCCCGGAAACGGTCTGATGGCCACAGAAAAGGCGCCTGCCACCTCCGGCAGACGCCCTGCACCGCTATTCGTGCGACCCCCTGCCCAGCGCAGCCAGGCTGAGACCCGCCTCCACCAACATGCGCCCGAGGAAGGCCAGGGCAAGGGCCAGCACCACCACAGCCGCCATAATCCGCTTGCTCCATTCGCTCAGGGGTTCGAACACGCTGCCAACTCCTTCGCCGCTGTTCTGGTGGACAGGCCCCGCCGGCGCCAGGGGGGAGGAATCATCGCTCGGCATGTCGTACTGTTTGGAAGGGTTTTACCATTCCACGAGAATCTTGATGCGAGGCGTTACGGGCTCTCCACCGCCCGCTCGGTCACCAGCCTGCGCGCTGCCGGCGCATGGACGGGTGCGCCCGGCACGGGCACCGGCGCAACGGAGAGGAGCAGCCAGTCGCGCGTCTCGGTCAGCACCTGGTCGAAGCCCTCGTCGTGCAGGATGTTGTGGTACCTTCCCGGGTAAACCCGGTAGGTCTTGGTGGCCGATCCGGCCTGGTCGAAGACCGCCCGCATCGCTTCGGGCCAGACGTACCGGTCCTCCGTCCCCTGCATCATCAGCAGCGGCAGGGTCAGCTCTCCGATCCGGCTGGTCACTTCCTCCTGGGCCCGCCGCATCACGTGGAACCAGCGCGGCGTGACCACAGGCTTCTCAGGCCCTGTCTTGGTCCGCCGGACCACCCCGTTGACCGTGCGGGCCGCCCTGGGCAGCTTCCAGGGGATGGGCAGCCGCGGCACCAGCAGGCTGAGCAGCGGGACCACCTTCAGCAGGGGCTTGGCCACCCGGATCCGGGTGCGGAGCCACGGGGAGGTGACCGCCACGGCGGCCAGCTTCTGCTGGCGCTCCAGCGCATAGCGCAGGCAGATCAGCCCGCCCATCGAGTGACCCACCAGGACCGGCCGGACCCCGGTCTCCCAGGTGACGTTGTTCACCAGCACATCCAGGTCCGTCAGGTAGTCCTCAAACTGCCGTACATACATCCGCTGACCCGCAGAGCGCCCGTGGCCCCTCAGGTCCATGGCCCAGACCTGCGCCCCGTGGCCGGCGAAGAACTCGGCCACATGCTCGTAGAGTCCGGAATCCTCCCAGGCGCCGTGGACGATGATCACCGGGGTCGTGCGCCCGGCCACGGAGCGGCGCGGCCGAACACCCGGGTCCAGGTACCAGCGGCGGTAGAAGAGAGCGGCATCATCCTGGGACAGAAAGAGACCGGTTGCCTGCTGGATCATCACCCTAACGCCTCCCTCCGTGACGGGGGGATGGGTGCCAGCCCCTCTGTCCACGGTCTCGACCCCATCTCTCTCCAGCGGCCCTCCCGCTGCCGGTTGTTCCCCCAGGTCACCACCCGGCCGTTCTGCTTGACGGCCAGAGAGCGGCTGGGCCCGGCGGCCAGGGCGACCACGTCGGTCAGCCCCGGCGGGACGCCCCGCTCGATCCGCATCGTCCCCTCCCATCCCCAGGCGACAAGGGTCCCGTCGACCCGCAGGGCCAGGCAGTACCCCGGACCGGCGGCGACGGCCACCACATCGGCCAGACCGGCCGCCATCGCCCCCGCCTCCCCCCACGAGACGTGGGTGCCGTCGGCATGGACGGTCAGGGTCCGGCCCGGCGCCGCAGCAGCCGAGAAGACCTCGCCTTCCGGGACGGCGATCGAGTTGGCGGCCGTGCGGCCCCAGCTCACCACCGAGCCGTCAAGCATCAGGGCAAAGCTGCGATTGAGGCCGGCCGCCACCCCTGCCACCCCGGACAGCCCCGGGGGAACCTCCAACTCATCCCGGGGATGCTCTCCCCAGGCCACCACAGACCCATTGGCCCGGACCCCGACCAGGTGGTGCGCCCCCTCCGCTGCCGCGACGATGCCCGCCCGCGCCATGGGAGAGCCCTTCCACCCCGCAATGATCCCCCAGGCCATCACCGTCTTCCGATCGGCGCGCAGCCGCAGGACTCCACCTGTATGCTCCTCCACTGGACAACTCTCCTCCCGGTCTCACCACTAACACCTTTTGATGTATATATTCTATAATGACAACAAATAAACAGAGAATCGGGCAAGGCCGTGGTTTTGCTGTCCACGGCCGCGACTGTGCATTTGCCCTATACCCAGCAGCGAGCGCAGGTACGGAACCGGAAAGGGCGGGGAGCAAGGCATGACCTGGGACCTTCCGCTGGTAGGGCGCCACAAGGAGCTTGCCGAACTGAAGCACCACCTGAAAGCAGCCGAGGAGGGTCGGGGCGGCGTCCTCCTGATCGCAGGCCGCTCCGGGATGGGGAAGACCTCCCTCATCCGGGCCGCCGTTACGGACCACGGCGGGAGGTTGCTGCTGGCCACCGGCTTCTGCCCGGGGCAGCACGAGACCCCTCCCTTCGGCCCCTGGGTGGAGGTGCTCGCCGCCCTGGCCACCCTGACCGGGATCGATCTCCGCTCGCTGCCGCCGCCCTTTGGGGAGGCGCAGGGGCAGTGGGCCTCGATCGGCCTCGCCGCTGAACTCTCGTCCTGGCTGGGAGCGACAGACCGGCCCCTGGTGGTGGTGCTGGAGGACATCCAGTGGGCCGACCCTGCCTCGCTGGACCTGATCCGTCACTTTGAACCCCATCTCCGCCAGATAGGGCTCCTGATCATCGCCACCTACCGCAGCGAGGAGGTGCAGCGGGATCACCCCATCTGGACGCTGGTCCCGCACCTGCAGCGCGGGGGCGGTGCCCTGATCGAGCTGCACCCGCTGGAGCTGGCCGATGTACAGGAGCTGCTGCAGGCGGTCTTTCCGGGGCGGGATGAGGGTGAGGTGAGAAGCCTGGCGGCCCGCATCCACGCCCGCACAGAGGGGCACAGCCTCTTCGTCCGGGAGCTGGTCCGGGCGATCGCCGGTGAGGATCGCCGGGCGGAGCGATTGGAGCAACTGCCGCTTCCCCACACCATCTGGCAGGCGATCGACGCCGACCTTAACCGGCTCTCGCCGCAGACGCTGGAGGCCCTGCAGATCGGCGCCGTGATGGGCGAGCGGTTCGAGTTCGACCTGCTGGCCGACGTCGCCAGTCTTCCGGAACCGGAGCTGGCTGCCGTCCTGGAGGAGGCGCTGAGCTTTCAGATCATCGCCGAAGAGGGGGCGGAGGGCGACCGGTTCGCCTTCACCCACGCCCTCTTCCGGGAGGCCCTGGTGGGGCGGTACTCGGTCCTGGAACGCCGCGGGATGCAGCGGCGCATCGCGGAGCAGATGATGCGGCTCCCCGCCCCTGACCTGACACAGCTCTCCTACTACCTGGTGCAGGCGCGGGATCCGCGGGCCCCTGAGTTCCTGCTCCGGGCCGGGGATCAGACGCTGCGGCTGGGGGCCTATGAGCAGGCTCGGAAGCACTACCAGGTGGCGTTGGGGCTGACCGGCTCATCCCATCCCCTGCGGGCAGAGCTGCTGCTCAAGATGGGGCACTGTCTGAACTTCCGCGACGCCATCTACCACGGCGTGGTGGGTGAGCTGTGGGACCAGGCGCTGGCTGCCGCCCGGGAGACCGGCGATGCTGCCGTGGCCGCATGGGCCCGCTTCTACAGGGTCTCCCGCACCTGGTTCTCCGTGCGGACCCTCTCCGTCCTGGATGAGATGGTGGAGGTGACAGCCGAGCAGGAGCGGCTGCTGGATGACCCGCGCTACCAAAAGCTAGGGGCCGAGCTCTTCGGCCAGTCCCACGACTACCCGCTGATGGCGGCCGTGCGGGCCCAGGCGCTGGCAAACGTCGGTCGGGGTGAGGAGGCGCGCCAGGTGCTGGCCGGCCTCAGCGCCCGCTCCCAGGCGGCCCTCTCCTCCCTCCACGGCTACAGTGCGCGCATCTTCCTGGCGGCCACCAACGGGCAGCTGGAGGAGGTGGCCGACCTGGGCCGCCGCATGGTCGAGGAGCAGATCCAGGCCCGCCGGTTCCCCTACGCCGCCTTCTTTGCCTACGCCCGGCTCCACTGGGTGGCCATCTTCCGGGCCGACCACCCTGGCGAGGTGGAGGCCGCCTTCCAGGAGGCCGGTGAACTCCAGGCCCTGGCCCGGGAGCGCTCGGGCGCCACCTACATGGAGGGCTTCTCCTTCAAGGGCCTGCTGGACTTCTACCGCGGCGACTGGGAGAGCGCCCGGCAGAACCTGGTCGGCTACTTCCTGAAGAACCCCGGCGACCCGCTTTACGGCCACCGCTCCGTTGCGATTCGGCTGCTGCTCGCCATGGGCGATCTGGCCGGCGCCCTGACGATGCTGGCCCATGTCTTTCCCCTGGAGGAGCCGCCGGAGCCCTCGCAGGAGCCGGTGTTGGCCAGCATGGAGCTGGTGCAGCTCTACGCCCTGCGCGCCCAGGCCCACCTCCTGCAGCAGGAGCCGGAGCAGGCGCTGCGCTGGCTGCGGGCGGCCGACCGCCGCATGGCCTACCACCCCGTGGCGCCCGCTCGGCCCCACCTGCTCGTCACCTGGGCCCGCTATCACCAGCAGAGAGGGGAGTTGGCCGCCGCCCTGGAGCGGGCAGAGGAGGCGCTGCCCGCCGCCGAGGCCCTCCGGGACTGGAGCCAGATCATCGCAGCCCACCGGCTGGTCGGGGAGCTGGTGGCGACCCGCGGCCAGACGGCTTCGACGGAGTCCCACCTCCGGACCGCCCGGGAGCTGGCAGAGCGGTGCCGGTTCCCCTTCGAGGTCGCCCTCTGCCAGCTGGCCCGGGCCCGCTCCCTTCCCGACGCCCCCGGCGCCCGGGAGGAGCTTTCCGCCGCCCGGGAGACCTTCGCCCGCCTGGGGGCCAGGATGGCGCTGGAGCAGGTGGAGGGGCTGCTTCGGGCCAGGGGGCCGGCCCCTGCCGTCCGCCCGGCCGGCCTTACCGAGCGGCAGATGGAGATCGCCAACCTGGTCGCCAAGGGTCTGACCGACCGGGAGATCGCCGAGCGGCTCTGCATCTCGGAGAGCACCGTCGACGCCCACCTGCGGAAGATCTTCGCCAGGCTGGGCGTCCAGAACCGGGCTTCCCTGGTGGCCCGGATCAGCGAGAACCGCCGGCCATAACAGGACCGCCACCGGCAAGACCGGTGGCGGCTTTCTTTGCGGGTCCGATGCAACTACTTCTCCTCGATCGTCACCTTCCGGATGGTGGGCGGCTCCTTGGGGAGGCTGGGCACCGAGTCACGGCTGCCGGGCGCCCGGACCGTCTCCACCGCCTCCAGCTTGGCGAGTACGTCCAGCCCCTCGGTCACCACCCCGAACTGGGTGTAGTGGGGGAACTTGTCCAGCCCGCCGCAATCCGCCCCGGTGCAGATGAAGAACTGGCTGCCGTTGGTGTTGGGGCCGGCGTTGGCCATGGCCACGATCCCGCGGGTGTAGGGCCGCTTGGGGGGGAGTTCGTCGGCAAACCGGTAGCCCGGCCCGCCCGCACCGGTCCCCAGGGGGTCGCCTCCCTGGATCATGAAGCCCTTGATGATCCGGTGGAACTTGACCCCTTCGTAGAAGCCCTCCCGGGCCAGGAAGACGAAGTTGTTGACCGCCAGCGGGGCATCCTTGGCAAAGAGCTCGATCTTCATGGTGCCCAGGCTGGTCTCCATGGTGGCGATGTACTGCTTCTGCGGGTCGATGGCCATCTTGGGCGGCTGGCTCCAGCGCTTCGACGCCGGGGCCGCAGGCTCGGCCGCCTGCTTGGCGGGCTGGTCCTGCTTCGGCTGCCCCCCCGCCTGCTGCCGCGCCCCACCGCAGCCGGCGAGAAGGAGCGCCAGCAGCAGCGCGGCCGCAATCCACTTGTGCATCGGTCTCTCCCCCTCTTCTCCGCAATCACACAGCTAAGGATACAACCGCAGGGCGAGAAGGGCAAGCCTGCCGGGCGCAGAATAGGAGAGTCAGGTGATGCTCTGGTATGATGCGCGGACGATTCGCCCCCACCCCCTCCGGCCAACTCCACCTGGGCAACGCCCGGACGGCGCTGCTGGCCTGGCTCCAGGTGCGCCGTGCCGGGGGCCGCTTCATCCTGCGGATGGAGGATATCGACAGGCCCCGCTGCCGCCCCCATCTGGCGGCGGAGATCCTGGAGGACCTGCGCTGGCTGGGGCTGGACTGGGACGAGGGGCCAGACGTGGGCGGCCCCCACGCCCCCTACACCCAGTCGGAGCGGGAGGAGCTCTACCGGACGGCCCTGCGCCGGCTGGTGGAGTCGGGCCACCTCTACCCCTGCTACTGCAGCCGGGCCGAGATCATGGCCATCGCCTCCGCCCCCCACGGCCTGGGCGAGGAGGGACCGGTCTACCCCGGCACCTGCCGGCGGCTCAGCCCTGCCAAGCGGGCCGAGCGGGCCGCCCGGGGCAAAGAGCCCTCCCTTCGCTTCGCCCTGCCCGACCGGCCGGTCGCCTTTGAGGACCTCCTCGCCGGCCCCCAGCGCTTCCCGCCGGGGGCGGGCGGCGACTTCGTGATCAAGCGGGCCGACGGGATCATCGGCTACCAGCTGGCGGTGGTGGTGGACGATGCCCTGATGCAGGTGACCGATGTGCTCCGGGGCTGGGACCTGCTGGACTCCACCCCCCGGCAGATCCTGCTCTACCAGGCGCTGGGCTACCCAGTCCCCCGCTTCGCCCACGTTCCCCTGCTTTTCGGCCCCGACGGCACCCGGCTCTCCAAGCGGCACGGCGCCGTCACCCTGGCGGGCATCCGGGCCGCCGGGACCGAGCCCGAGGCGGTGGTCGGCCACCTGGCCCACCTGAGCGGGCTGCTGGAGCGGCCCGAGCCGGTCAGGCCAGTCGACCTGGTCGCCGCCTTCGACCCCGCCCGCATTCCCCGGGAGCCCGTCACCCTGCCGGCCCAGCTGCTGGCCGCCCTCTCAGGAGGATGAGACCCATCCCTGCAGGAAGACCCACCGGAACTCCTTCGCCCGGGTCCGCTTCGAGAGCTTGGACATGCAGTTCTCGCAGGCGGTTATCTCGCTGCGGTAGCCCTGCAGCCGCTCCTTCGACTGGATGATCAGCACCGGTTGACCGCACCAGGAGCAGGAGTTGGGGTCGTAGATATACCGCTCAAAATCAGGCTCCACGCCGAACTTCCGAATCTCAGCCGGATCGACCATCGCTCTTGCACCCCACCTTCTCAAGATAGCCTTTCCAGAACGATCCTGTTATGTCGAACATCAACCGGCGCAGACTAAGACGGACACGTCCACCTTCCGATTGGGGGGAGTCTGCGCCTTGAGCCTTTCCAGCGTCACCCACAGCCTCGGGCTGCCTCCCGCCCCGGCCATGTTTGCGGGGACCGAGTGGGGCAGCCAGAGCCCCGATGGTCCGCTCTTCTTTTTTGACTTGCCGGCCGCCGAGGAGGGTCCGCCTCCCGACCCGGATCAGTTCTATGCCCCCGCCGGCGAGGAGCTGTTCGACTACCAGCTGGAGGGCGCCCGCTACCTGCTGGAGCACCCGGTCGCCCTGCTGGGCGACGAGATGGGCCTCGGCAAATCGATCCAGGCGATCGCCGCCCTGCGGCTGCTGATCCGGCGGGGCGAGGTGAACCGGGCGCTGATCCTCTGCCCCAAGACCCTCCTCTTCGACTGGTACTACAAGCTGCGCCGCTGGGCGCCCGACCTGCGTGCGGTGCCGGTGGAGGGGCCCAGGCGGCGGCGGGAGTGGTACTGGCGCTCCAGCGCGCATGTCCACCTGATCGGTTATGAGACCTGGCGGGAGGATCTGAAGGGGAGGCTGGTGGACCCTTCCGTCTTCGATATGATCATCCTCGATGAGATCCAGCGGATCAAGAACCCCGAGACCGCCATCCACCAGGCGGTGGGGCGGGTGCAGGCAACCTGGCGCTGGGGGCTGTCGGGCACCCCGCTGGAGAACAAGGTGGAGGAGCTGCTGGCGATCTTCGCCTACCTGAAGCCCGGCCTGCTGCCGAACCAGAAGGCGGCCGAGGCGGATGGGCTCCACGAGAAGATCGGCCCCTACGTGCTGCGCCGGCGTAAGGCAGACGTGCTCCGCCACCTGCCGCCCAAGGAGCACCGGACGGTCTGGCTCGACCTGACCCCGGCCCAGCGCATGGCCTACGAGGCGGCGGAGCGGGCCGGGGTGACGGCGATCCGCCAGGCCGGCCAGTCGGCGGCGCCGATGATCGCCCTGGCGCTGCTGACCAAGCTGAAGCAGATCTGCAACCTGGACCTGCCCACCGGCGCCTCCTGCAAGGCCGCCTTCCTCGAGTCGGAGCTGGAGCAGCTGGCCCAGCGGGGGGAGAAGGCGCTGATCTTCTCCCAGTATCCCACGGTCAGCCTGAAACCGCTCCTCCCCCGCTTCGAGCGGTTCGGCGCCGCCCTCTTTGACGGCTCGCTCACCGACTGGAACCGGCAGCTGCTGGTCCACCGCTTCCAGCAGTTCGACCAGCCCCGGGTGCTGGCGATGTCGCTGAAGGCCGGCGGCGTCGGCATCACCCTGACCCGGGCCAACCACGTCTACCACCTGGACCACTGGTGGAACCCCGCCGTCGCCCAGCAGGCGGAGGACCGGACCCACCGCATCGGGCAGAAGCAGACGGTGCGGGTCACCAGCCTGCTCACCCGGGGGACGGTGGAGGAGCGGATCGCCGAGCTGGTGGAGCGGAAGAAGCAGCTCTTCCACCAGGTGATGGACCCGCTGACCGAGTCCGACGGGGAGGCGGAGGAGCGGCTGGTGATGAAGAACCTGACCCGGGAGGAGATCCTCGGCCTCTTCGGGGTGCACTAGAGCAGCCCCCGCACGCCCTCATAGACCCGGTAGAGCCCGAAGACGGCCAGGGCGGCGCCCGACAGCCCCAGGGTCAAGCGGTAGGCCCTTCCCTGGAGGAAGCGGCGCCCGCGGCTGACCCCCAGGGCGATCACCATCTTCGAGCCAATTAGCAGGGCGAAGAAGCTGACCAGGAAGGTGAGGGGGCCGCCGATGCCATGCTGGGCCAGGGCGCTCTTCAGCAGCGGCCCGCCGGCGGTCAGCCAGAAGAGGTAGGCATGGGGGTTGAGCAGGTTGGTGCCGACCCCCTTCCAGAGGGGGCCGGCGGCAGGGCCGGTGGCGGCGACCTCCGCCACGGCGGGCGGAGGGGTCCGGGCGGCCTCCCAGCCCATCCAGACGATCAGCAGGCCACCGACCACCGAGATGGCGGCCAGTCCCCAGGGCGGCAGCGGTGCCATCACCAGGAGCGAGAGCGAGATGATCAGGCTGTCGGTGATCAGCGGGGCGAGGGACACACGAAAGCCTGCAGGCCATCCGCCTCGCAGGCTCTCGGTGATCACCAGCGTCAGGAGCGGCCCGGGGCTGACCCCCGCGTTCAGGCCCAGCACCACCCCGGAGGCGATCAGGGCGATCATGCCTCCGCCTTCGCCTCGTCGCCGGCGGGGAACCGGGCCAGGGCCTCCTCGGCCTGATCCCGGTAGCGGAAGACCGCATCAGCGGTGGTGCCGGGCAGGTGGACCGCCTTCTTCAGCCCCTCCTTCTCGAAGGGCTCCTTCTCGATCAGGTAGTAGAACTTGGTACCGTTGGGGTGATCCATCACCCAGATCATCAGATCCTTCTGCGTAAGCCCACCCTTTGCCATGCATCGAACATCCTTTCCCCGTGGATGGAGGAGCCGCTGCTCCTCCCCTTTCTGCGTATTTTCCCGACCAGACTTATTCGCCATCTCCACTGGTATCACCTTGCGGCAGGTGTGAAGAATGGGGGCGTGCAATAGAGTCAGTCGAGGAGGCGATGCTTCGTGTTCGATGGGACCCTTACCTTCCGCGCCTACGGCGCCTGGCGGGGCGTGACGGCGGAGGAGGGCGATCTGGCCAGCAGCTTCTCCAACCTGCGGCTCGCCTTTTCCGCTCCCGTGGCCGACGGGGGGCAGCCCGGGCTGACCAGCGCCGAGGAGCTCCTGCTGGGCGCCGCCATCAGCGGCTATGCCGCCGCCCTGATCGACCTCTGCCGGCAGATGGTGCTCGACGTGGCGGAGCTGCAGATCGAGGGGGAACTGACCCGCACCTTCGACGAGATCGAGGGGCACCGGATCAGCAGCATCCTGCTGAAGCCGGAGGTGGTCCTGCGGACCGGGCTGGGCTTCGAGAAGGTGCACGACATGTTCCGCCGGGCCACCGCCCTGGCCCGGCAGCGCTCCCCCGTGCTCCGGGCGCTGGAGCCTGCCATCAAGATCCAGGTGGAGCCGAGCTACCGGTAGAGGAGAATCCGGGCTGACCGGCGAAGAGTCTGGGTGCAGATGTCATCGCGAGGGCGCGCGTTGCCAACCGTTTGAGGCCATCACACATACGGGCCTCCCAGCCGGCGTGGTCGCCCCTGGTGGCATGTTGCGGAGGGGGCCGAAGGCCCCCTCCTTTCACGTTATATCAGTTTGAGCAGGGCCATCTCCCGCTCCCACTCGGCGGCGGCGAGGGCATCCTCCGGCAGGTCCCCATGGGGCGGGTGTCCCGGGAACCGCTCAGACCGGGGCATGATCGCAATCTCTTCCAGCTGAACGTCGCTCTCCGAGTCCCAGAGGCCCAGGGGCAGGAGCCAGAGCAGCAGTTTCATGAAGAACCCTCCATCGGCTGAGGATGGGGAGCCGCCCCCCTCCTGACGCTGCACAGGGCATCTCCCACTTCGTGAAAATCGTAACATGTCCAGCTGGCGGAAGGCTATCGCCTGAAAGGACAAACCTGGGGCCACAGGGCCGCCCCTCCCTCCGCTGCCCCCCCTACGCCCGATGGTCTACATGGGCGCCCGCCCCATGGCGCCGAAGGTGAGCCCCGACCCGGGCGTGAGGCCCGCCGCCCGCCGGCGGGCCCATTTGCGCCGCGCCTAGCGGGTCAGATCGTCCAGGTCCTCCAGGCTGGCCGTGGCCCGGATCTCATCCACATGGGCCGGGGGCGCCTCCGGCCCCGTGACCGCCCCCTCCACCGGGATCTGCCGGGCCTTCGGGATGTTCATCGTCGACTCCACCCGCCGGGGCGACGGGCTCGGCCGGTCATCGCCCACCCGCGGGATCTTCTGAAGCGGCCCCTCCACGTTGGCCCCGTAAAAGGCGCCGGGCGTCCGCTGCTCCCTCTCCATCGCCATCACCTCCATCACAAGGATGCCCCTGCCAGAGAGCAGCCTATGAGTTGACGGTAGGCGGTTCCCCCGGTAGACTGTTCTCCAATAAGAGAACAGTTGGGAGGGTGAGCCCGTGCAGGCCTTTTCGTTGGACCGGGAGAGCGCGATTCCGGTCAAGCTGCAGATCAAGGCGCATGTGAAGTACCAGATCGCCACCGGGCTCCTCTACCCGGGCGACCAGCTGCCGCCGCTGCGGGACCTGGCCGCGGGGCTGGGCATCAACCTGAACACGGTGATCCGGGCGGTGGACGAGCTGATCACGGAGGGCTACCTGTACAGCCACCAGGGCAAGGGGGTCTTCGTGGCCGAGGAGCCGCCGGGCCAGGTGCCGGGGGCGGCGCTGCGCTCCCTGCTGGCCGGTGTGCTGGGCCCCACCCGGGACTGGGGGCTGAGCCCCGAGGAGGCCGCCCTCGCCCTGCTGGCCCAGGCGCACCTGGCCCGCACCCCCCAGCCGGCCGCCCACCGGCTGCTGCTGGTGGGCACCTCCCGCACCGAACTCCGGCTGCTGCAGCGGGAGCTGGAGGCGGCGCTCCCCTCGGTGGCGGTGGTCTCCAGCCTGCCGGAGGAGGTGGGCCGCCCCACCGCCTTCAAGGTGGTGGCCTGCACCCTCTTCCACGGCCACCAGCTTCCCCCGGGGGTCCGCCGGGTGGCGCTGGCCGGGCCCGCCGAACAGGAGGCGCTGGAGCGGCTCCGCCGCCTCCCGCCGGGAGCCCCGGTGGTGATCGCCGCCGGCGACTGGGTGCAGGCCGCCCGGATCCGGCAGAGCTTCGAGGCGGGCGGGCTGGGCCACCTGCGCTTCCACCTGGCCGCCCGGCCGGCGGAGCTGGCGGAGGCCCTGCCCGGCGCCGCCGGCCTGGTGGCGGCCCAGAGCGGGCGGCGGATGGCCGAGGAGGTCCTGGCCGCCCACCCGGCCGCCCCCCCGCTGCTGGTGGAGCCGCTCCAGGTCCCCCAGGAGGTGCTGGCCGCCATCCGGCAGGGGCTGGGGAGCCCCGCCCGGGAGCAGCGGGTCCAGCTCCGCTCCTCCTGGGTATAGCGAGACCGCCGGCACCCGGCCGGCGGTCTTTCCCTTACTCCCCGTCCCCGATGATCCCGATGTAGGGCAGGTGCCGGTACTGCTCGGCGTAGTCAATCCCGTAGCCCACGATGAACTCATCGGGGATGGAGAAGCCGACGTAGTCCACCACCACCTCGGTCCTGCGGCGGGAGGGCTTGTCCAGCAGCACCGCCACCCGCAGGCTGGCCGGCCCCTGGTGCGCCAGGTACTCCTTGAGGTACCGGAGCGTCAGCCCGCTGTCGACGATATCCTCAACCAGCAGCACGTGCCGCCCCTCCACCGAGGCGTCCAGATCCTTCAGAATCCGGATGACCCCCGACGACTCGGTGGCGTTGCCATAGCTGGAGACCGCCATGAAGTCCACCTGGGCCGGTACCGTCAGGTGGCGCACCAGGTCGGCACAGAAGACGAAGGCCCCCTTCAGGATGCCCACCACCAGCACCTGCTGCCCCTGGTACGCCCGGCTGATTTCGGCCGCCATCTCCCGCACCCGGGCCCGGATCTGCTCCTCGCTCAGCAACTGCCCCACCAGCCTCTTCCCCATGCCCTACGCCCTCCTGATCAGGTGGATGGTGACCTCATCCCGGTTGTGAAAGAGCTGCTTGACCCGCAGCACCCGATAATGGCCCTCCAGCAGCTCCCGCACCCGGCGGATCGTCCGGGTCGGGTTCTCCAGCATCAGCTTTACCGTCAGGATCCCGTGGGCCCCCTCCTTGACCGCCGGGGCCTGCTTCACCAGCAGGTCGGCGGTGTGCAGCGGGTTCCAGGACATGTCGCAGGTGATCAGGTCGAAGCGGTCCGGCTCGAAGGCGACCTCCTCCACGTTCTTCCGGAGGATGGTCAGCCGGGGGTTCCCCTTCAGCACCTCCGCCATCTCGCCGGTGTCCACCGCCGTCACCCGCAGCCCCCGCTCCAGCAGGAGCGAGGTCCAGCCGCCGGGGGCCGCCCCCAGGTCCAGCGCCTGGCCGCCGTCGGGGAACCTCACCTCGAAGGTGGCCAGCGCCTCCAGCAGCTTGAACTTGGCCCGTGAGATCTGCTCCTCCTCCCGGCGGAAGCGCACCTCGCCCCCGGGCCAGTCGGAGAGCTGCTCCGCCGGGGTGGCGATGCCGATCTGGGCCAGCCCCTCCTCCTGGGCGATGGAGAGGATCCGGTCCGCCCCGGTGGTGACCGGATACCCGCCCGCCGCCGTGATCAGCGGGTCGATCGCCTCCTTGAGGGCGAGCCGGCCATAGGGGAAGTCGCCGGAGAGCCGCCGGACCTGCACGGCGATCCGCTCCCCCGGCCGGATGGAGGCCAGGACCGGCCCGATGGCTGCCGTGACGGCGGGCAGGTCGCCCTCCGCTGCCCCGGCCAGCGCCACCTCCAGGTCGACCGGCTGCAGGTGGCGCAGGAAGATGATCTCGTTCTCGGCAAGGCGCGACAGGAACTCCTCCCGCCCCAGGGTGGACTGGAACCGGACGACGCCCGGCGCCAGCTGGCGGAAGGAGCCGATCTTCGGGTCGACGCTGCGCAGTTCACTCAGGGCCTGCCGCCAATAGGCGGCGCTCGCGGTGGCAATGAAGCGGCTCATGGCTACTAGTATACCACTGGATCGGGTGGAAGGAGTCTGCTGGACGGTCCCGAAATATACTACCCGTTGATTCTGAGAATTCTGTGGAGGAGGCATCTCGGATGTCGACGTTCTTCGCCTGGTTCTTCGGCATTCTGTTCGCCCTGCCGGTCTGGGCCGGGTGTGCCATCCTGGGCTATGTGATCCTGCGGCTCTTCATCCAGTGGCTCACCGACGACGGCACCGCCCCCGGCACCAAGGGGCGGGCCATGGGGGGCCCCGGGGCGACGGCGAAGGGGTAAGGGCGTTCATCGCCCGCTTTTGCCATTTCACCGCTCATCCCGTGTAGGAACCGGCCTCGCGCTGTAGGATAGCTACATCACACAGCGCAAGGACAGGGGGTGAGCGCATGGGTCAGAACGCTGCTGCCGTCTACCTTCACATCCTGGAACAGTCGCAGGACCCCACGGCCCTTCGCCTGGGTATCGTTTGCTCGGAGCACTTTCCCGAGGAGTTGAAGGAACGGGCGCGCTCGACCTCCTCGCTGGAGGCGCTGCGGGCGCTCCTGGAGGAGCGTCGCAGGCTGGAGAAACAGATCTGAAGCCAAGAGGAGGAGCGGACAGATCCCGCTCCTCCTCGCTTTATCGCTAGCGCCCGCTCCAGCCCCTTGGCGCCGGGATGCTCCCGCTTCTTGGCCGGCTCCTCCCCGGCCTCCTCCCCGGCCTCCTGACCGGCCTTCTGCTTCATCCACTCCACCTGGGCGGCGTGCTGCACGGGCC
>JBMONC010000050.1:55634-68227 GCA_049324875.1 Bacillota bacterium | reverse complement strand
GCCCGCTCCAGCCCCTTGGCGCCGGGATGCTCCCGCTTCTTGGCCGGCTCCTCCCCGGCCTCCTCCCCGGCCTCCTGACCGGCCTTCTGCTTCATCCACTCCACCTGGGCGGCGTGCTGCACGGGCCCCATCTTCAGCCCCAGCTCCCGGGCGATCCGGCCCAGGCCCGGGTTCTCCTGGTAGAGGGCGAAGACCTCCGCGAGGCTCTTCCCGGAGGCGTCCGCCATCGCCTTCAGCACCAGCACCTGGCGGGGCTCCAGGTCGGAGAGCTGCTCCTTCAGGCCGGCCTCCTCCGCCGCCTCCGCGGCCTCCTCCGCCGCTTCCCCCTCCGGTGCGGCCGCATCCTGCGCCGCAGCCACCTGCACCAGCAGGTCGGTGGTCAGGGGCTCCACCTCCAGGCGAACCGACTCCGGCAGCTCCTCCAGCATGCTGGTCAGCGCCTGGGCGAATCGGGTCTGATCGGCCTCGATCCGGGCCACCAGCTTGGCCAGATCCTTCCCGCTCTCGTTGGCCTGTTTGATCTGGCGGGAGGCCTCAGCCATCTTGGCCTGCGCCTCCAGCATCGCCTGCTGGGCCAGGTCAGCCTTCCCCGCCTCCACCATCTTCAGCGCCTCGGCCAGGCGGGTCTGGGCCTGCTGCTCCAGCAGCAGCGCACGCTCCGCGGCATCACGGGTCACCGCCAGCCGCACCTGCTCGACCCAGAGCTTGAGGAAGTAGAAGAGCTGGTCCGGGGTCAGCGTCACCTCGGGCAGCTCGGCTGCGGTGGTGCTCTCAACCGTGGCGGTGGCACCCGTCTCCACGACGGCGGGCGGCTGGGTCGTCTCGGCCAGGGCCGGCGATGCGGAGCCCATCAGGACGGCCACCAGGGCGGCACCTGCGATCACTTTCTTCATGAGAAAAGCGTCCCCTTTGACCGTGAGGTTGATCGGGAGGTCCCGGCCGGGGTGGCTCCGATGTGCTCACAGCATGCGACCCCCAGGCAGCGCTTCCTGGGGGTCCTCGCGCCTAGCAGATCCTGCCAGGCGTCGCTTAGACATGCCCGGGGGGATGAAGCTCTACATTTCGCTGGCCTTCAGCCTGGCCACCGTGGCGGCGTCCAGCTTCTTGATCACGGCGGCCACCAGCTTCGCCGCGTTCTCCATGTCGTCCCGGCTGATCAGGGCCGCATGGCTGTGGATATACCGGGTGGCAAAGCCGATGGCGATCGAGGGCACGCCCCGCCCCCAGATATGCATCCGTCCGGCATCGGTCCCGCCGCCGGGGATGTGCTGGTGCTGGACCGGAATGCCGAGCTCCTCGGCGGTGTCGAGCACCAGGTTCCGCAGCCCCTGGTGCGGCACCATGCTGGCATCGTAGATCACCACCAGCGGGCCGCCGCCCATCTTCCCCTCGTATTCGCTGCCGCCGCCGGGGACATCCACCGCCAGGCCCACGTCCAGGGCGATGCCGATATCCGGCTCGATCAGGTTGGACATGGTGACCGCCCCGCGCAGCCCCACCTCCTCCTGGACGTTGCCCACGGCATAGACCACGTTGGGGTGCGGCTCCCCCTTCAGCTCCTCCAGCACCATGATGGCCGTGGCGCAGCCCGCCCGGTTGTCCCAGGCCTTGTTCATCAGGATGCGCGGGTTAGGCATCACGGTGAAGTCGCAGTGGGGCACCACCGGGTCGCCCGGACGGACGCCCCACTCCTGGGCCTCCTCCTTCGAGGCGGCGGCGATATCGATGAACATGTCCTTGATCTGAACCACCTTGTTCCGCTCCTCAGGGGTGAGGACGTGCGGCGGCTTGGAGCCGACCACGCCCATCAGCTCGCCCTTCCGGGTCAGCACCTTCACCCGCTGGGCCAGCATCACCTGGCTCCACCAGCCCCCGACCGGCTGGATCCGCAGGAACCCCTTCTCGGTGATCTGGGTGACCATCCAGCCCACCTCATCCAGGTGGCCGGCGATCATCACCCGGGGGCCGTCCGGCGCGCCCACCTTGACGCCGGCGATGGAGCCCAGGTTGTCGGTGATGATCTCATCCGAAAGGGGCTCCAGGTACTTGCGCATCACCTTGCGAACCGGCTCCTCGAAGCCCGGGATCCCGTTGGCGCAGGTCAGGTCCTCGTACATCTTGAGGCGATGATCCACAGCATGATCCTCCATTCCCCGGGATTATGCTCCCGGGTGTAGTCACGTCTTCCGAAAGAGTACGACCAAAACCTCCCAGCCTCCTGCCACCTTCAAGGAATAGGGTTCCGCCGAAATCGCGAAGCTACACGGCGCCCATAGCCAATCCGGCTGATGAGCGAAGCGGCCTGCGGGACCCTCGGATAGCACGATGGGGCCATTGTAACTATTGCGACACAGGTCACTCCCATCTATTCTGATAATAAGTAACGCTGAAGTCCACCGTGCGCACGGATAACCGTGTGTAATAAAGGGGGCCGGGTTTCCATGCTCATCTCTTATCTCCAGGTCTACTGTGATATCATCGAGACGCGCAGTTTCTCGAAGGCGGCAGCCCGGAACTTCATCTCCCAGCCCGCTGTCAGCCAGCAGGTGAAGGCCCTGGAGGAGCACTTCCACCAGAAGCTGATCGAGCGGTCCCCCCAGGGCATCTACCCCACCGAGGCCGGACGGCTCTTCTACCAGGGCGCACGGGAGATCCTGGAGCGCTACAACAACCTGGAGCGGCAGATGATGGACCTGACCCAGACGGTGGCCGGCACCATCCGGGTGGCCACGGTCTACAGCGTCGGTTTGCACGACCTGCCCCCCTACATCAAGCGGTTCATCCAGGCCTACCCGCAGGCCCGGATTCACGTGGAGTACAGCCGGACCAACAAGATCTATGAGGCGGTCCGCCAGAACCAGGTCGACATCGGCATCGTCGCCTATCCCCAGGAGGGCCGGCAGCTGGGTGTCATCCCCCTGCCCTCCGACGAGCTGGTGGTGATCGCCAGCCCCAACCACCCGCTGGTCCGGGACGGGAAGCCCGTAGAGCTGCGCCAGCTGCAGCGGGCCCACTTCGTCGCCTTTGAGCCGGATATCCCCACCCGCAAGGCGATCGACCGGATGCTGCACGACCAGGGCGTGGAGGTCGAGGTGGTGCAGGAGTTCGACAACGTGGAGACGATCAAGCGGTCGGTGGAAGCGGAGGTGGGCATCTCCATCATCCCCCGGCGCTGCGCCAACCTGGAGGTGAAGGTCGGCTCCCTGATCGCCATGCCGATCGCCGATATCCGGGTGGAGCGACCGGTGGGTGTGATCTACAAGCGGGGCAAGACCTTCAGCAACACCCTGCAGAAGTTCCTGGGGGTGCTGACGGTCCGGGAAGAGCAGCCATAACCGCACAAACAGAGCGCCTCCCTTGAGCGGGGGCGCTTTTTCTATCTTTTATGTTTCAGTATCGCGACAACCTCTTTCTATTCCATTGATTGTCATGTATAATATGAGTATTGAACCAGTCTTGGGATCGACTTCATCGAAACGCTCCGGGGGGCTGACGGTCAACCCAACGACGGTCGATGCGAACTTCTTTACCAGAAACACAAAAAAAGCTGCGGGATCTCCGTAACTTTCGCCGTCTAACTCCGTTACAAGAGACGAAAGAACGGGCGGCCCTATACGGGCAACGGGAGGGACCTTGGGGATGTCGGCGTTATGCGATGAGCTGCTGGTGAAGAAGGCCCAGGATGGCGACCGGAATGCCTTGAGCGAGCTGATCTACCGCTACGAGCGGAAGACATACAACCTGGCCTACCGGCTGATGGGCAACCACGCCGACGCCTCCGATGCGGCACAGGAGGCGCTGGTGCGGGTCTGTCTCCGGCTACAGAACTTCCGCGGGGACTCCGCCTTCTCCACCTGGCTCTTCCGGGTGGTGACCAACACCTGCCTCGACGAGCTGCGCCGGCGGGGGCGGCTGCGCCACACCTCGCTGGATGATGTGATGCCCGTCGAGGAGGGGAGCGTGCCCCGCCAGGCGGCGGATGAGGCCGACAGCCCGGTCGAGCACGCCGAGCGGCACGAGGTGCAGGCGGCGGTCCAGCGGGCGATCAAGCGGCTGCCGGACGAGTACCGGGTGGTGGTGATCCTGCGGGACCTGCAGGGCCTCTCCTACCACGAGATCGCCACCCTGCTCCACACCACCCTGGGCACGGTCAAGTCCCGGCTCCACCGGGCCCGGCAGGCGCTCCGGTCGATCCTGAGGGCGACCGAAGCGGCCAGGCTGGAGCTGGACCGCATCGCCGGGTAACTCACGTGCAAGTCCTGCGGCCCGATAAAACCCCCTGAAGAGCGATCTTCAGGGGGTTGTTGTTTGCCACGGATTACACGGATTACACGGATAAAACAAATACATTACAAAAATGTGGGTGGTGTCCTTATCATCAGTGGTGCTGGTGCGCAGCACCGCACCACTGTGGTTACACGGATTATAAAGACACATATATGACAATGGTGGCGCTGCCCATCTTCTTCCCCGGTGCTGGCACCGTGCGCCACATGTATCTCCATGGTGCTATGCGACCATGGTGCGGTGCTTCGCACCAGCACCACCGATGAAAAGGGTACGAACCCCATCATTGTCCATCGTATGTCTTCATCCGTGTAATCCGTGTAATCCGTGGCGATGAAAAACCTAGAACTCGTAGTCGATCGCCAGGGTCGACTCGCAGACCTGGGCCACGTACTCCTTGACCGGCAGGTGGTTCGGGTGCGGGCCGTAGGCGGCCGGGCCCTCCTTGTCCCGGAACCGGACCACCAGCCCGACGGTGTAACCGTGGCCCCGCTCGGGGGTGAAGGTGCGGCCGGCGGAGAGGTCCACGATGCCCGGGACTGTCTGCTTCAGCGCCTTCAGCATCTCGATCAGCCGGGCCTCCTGCTCCGGGGTCGCCTCGGGCTTCAGCTTGAAGCAGACAATATGCTCGACCATGAATATGCCAACTCCTTCTGCGTACTTCCTCTCCATCTTGGCGGAAGAAACTGCTGGGCGCAAGAGGGCAGGAAGTGCCCTCCTGCAGGCCGAATGGATGGTTTCGAGAGCGAAACCAATGGCGCCCATGGGCGGGGCGGGCCTACTGCGGGTTGAGCGGGCCCTGGTGGGGCCTCTCGCCGGGGGCGTGGGGCTCCTGCGGGTCGCTGGGCCAGTCGAAGGTCAGCGAGTCGCCGTGCCCCTTGGGCGGGATATCGCCGGCCTTCCGGGCCAGCCTGCGGGCCGCCGGCTCGACCTCCTCCTCATCCTCCACCGTCTCCACCAGGTCGTGGGCGTGCAGCTCCTCGTCCACCAGGGCGGGGATGTTCTCGATCACCTGCAGCCGCCGGGGCGCGAAGAGCCACCAGGCGAAGCCGCCCACCGCCACGAAGAGCAGGATCCACAGCATCTTCGATCCCCCCTCTCCGCCTTAGTCTGCCCCGGCCCCCCGCGAACTCTGCGCAGAAAGGCCTGATGCGCGATCGACACCATGCTCTTGATCGACGGCGGCCTCATCTTCCGGACCTTCTTCGCCCTGCCGCCCATGACCGACCCGACCGGACGGCCGGTCAACGCCGTCTACGGCTTCATGGCGATGCTGCTGCGGGAGGCGGCGGCCATCCGGCCGAGCCACATCGCCGTGGGCGTCGACGTGCCGGTGGCGGAGAACCGCCGCACCCACCTCTTCGCCGACTACAAGGGGAACCGGCCCGAGTGCCCGCCGGAGCTGGCCCCCCAGTTCGACCTGCTCCGGGAGGTGCTGCAGGCGGTGGGCGTGCCGGTGCTGGGCGCCCCCGGCTACGAGGCGGATGATGTCCTGGGCACCATGGCGGCCCGGGCGGAGCAGGCGGGGCTCGAGGTCAGCCTGCTGACCGGCGACCGGGACGCCCTCCAGCTGCTCTCCAGCCGGACCACCGTCCGCTATGTGAAGAAGCTGAACCAGCCCGAGACCTACGATGTCCCCCGCTTCGCCCACGAGTGGGGGCTGCTGCCCACCCAGCTGATCGACCTGAAGGGGCTGGCGGGCGACGCCTCCGACAACATCCCGGGCATCCGGGGGATCGGGGAGAAGACGGCGGTCAAGCTCCTGCAGGAGTTCCAGACGGTGGAGGGCGTGCTGGAGAACGCCCACACCCAGAAGGGAAAGCTGCGGGAGCGGCTGGAGCAGGGGCGGGAGATCGCCCTGCTCTCCAAGCAGCTGGCCACCATCGAGCGGGCGGTGCCGGGGCTCTGCGACCCCGCCGACTGCGCCTTCCGGCTCAACCGGGAGCAGGGGCGGGCCAAGTTCGAAGAGCTCCGCTTCCGGTCGCTGATGGGCTCGCTCCAGGCCCAGACCACCGCCTGAGACGGGCGCGCAGAACCCGCCGCAAGAGCCGGATCACGGCCTGCGGCGGGTTCTTTCATGACCCTTTCAGCCTGCCAGGAGATGGGCGGCGATCGCCGCCGCCTGCAGCGCCGGAATGTCCGCCTCCTCATCCAGCAGGGTGCCGTCGATAGCGGGTCGCGATGAGGCGATCGCGCATTACTTGCCCGCCCTCACGATCTCCTTGTAAACGCAGCGGTCCTGGACCACATCGATCCCCATCGCCTCGGCGGCAGCCACCGCCTCCGCATTGATGACCCCCTCCTGCAGCCAGAGCACCTTCGGCTTGGAGGCCATCTGGGCCATGTCCCGGACGACCTCCATCACGTACGGGGGCGCCCGGAAGACGTCCACCACATCCACCGGGAAGGGGATCTCCGCCAGCGACCGGTAGACCTTCTCCCCCAGGATCGTCTCGCCCTTGGGGGTGACCGGGACGATCTTGTAGCCGCGCTGCTGCATCTCCTCCGCCACGTGGTGGCTGGGCCGGTCGGGCTTGTCGGAGAGGCCGACCACCGCCAGGGTCCTCGGCGACTCCACCACCCACTGGATCACCTTCGGATCGTTCAGCGCCATCACATACCACTCCCATAACGACGGGTCTCAATACCTTTGAGACGCCCGGCGCGGCCTTCCTGTTACGCCCGGGCGGCCTGCTCCAGCGCCTGGGCCAGGTCGGCGATCAGGTCGCCGGCGTTCTCGATGCCCACCGAGACCCGGATCAGGTCGTCGCCCACCCCCGCCGCCACCCGCTGCTCCGGGGTCAGCTGGCTGTGGGTGGTGGAGGCCGGATGGATCACCAGCGACTTGGCATCGCCCACGTTGGCCAGGTGGGAGAAGAGCTGGACCGCATCGATGAAGCGGGCGCCCGCCTCCAACCCGCCCTTCACCCCGAAGACCAGCATGCCCCCGAAGCCCCCCGGGAGATACCTCCGGGCCAGCTCGTGGGTGGGATGGCTCTCCAGGCCGGGGTACTGGACCCAGGCGACCGCCGGGTGCTCCGCCAGGAAGCGGGCCACCGCCAGCCCGTTCTCGCTGTGGGCCCGCATCCGCAGGGGGAGCGTCTCCAGCCCCAGCAGGAGCAGGAAGGCGTTGAAGGGCGCCTGGCAGGCTCCCAGGTCCCGCAGCATCTGCACCCGCAGCTTGGTGATGAAGCCGGCCGGTCCGAAGTCGGTGGCGTAGCGGACCCCGTGGTAGGAGGGGTCGGGCTCGGTGAAGCCGGGGAACTTGGGCGAGTTCCAGTCAAAGCGGCCCGAGTCGACCACCACCCCGCCCATGGCCGCCCCGTGGCCCCCCAGCCACTTGGTGGCCGAGTGGATCACCAGGTCGGCCCCGTGCTCGAAGGGCCTGCAGAGGACCGGGGTGGCGAAGGTGTTGTCGACGATCAGCGGCACCCCGTGCTCGTGGGCGATGTCCGCCACGGCGGCGATGTCGAAGACGTCCAGCCGGGGGTTGCCGATCACCTCGCCGAAGACCGCCCGGGTCCGGGGGGTGATCGCCCGGCGGAAGGACTCCGGGTCGGCGGGGTCCACAAACCGGGCGGTGATCCCGTACTTGGGCAGGGTGGTGGCGAAGAGGTTGTAGGTGCCGCCGTAGAGGCTCGAGGAGGTGACCAGCTCATCGCCGGCCTGGCAGACGTTCAGGACGGCCGCCGCGATGGCGGCGTGGCCCGAGGCGAAGGCGACCGCCCCCACCCCGCCCTCCATCTGGGCGACCCGCTGCTCAAAGGCATCGGTGGTGGGGTTGCCGATCCGGGTGTAGATGTTGCCCGCCTCCTCCAGGGAGAAGAGCCTGCGGGCGTGCTCGGTGGAGTCGAAGACGTAGGCAGTGGTCTGGTAGATCGGCACCGCCCGGGAGCCGGTCACCGGGTCGGGCGCCTGCCCGCCGTGAACGGCCAGGGTCTCGATGGCGTAACGTCTCTCCATGAATCATTGGCCTCCCCTGACCTGTGCATACCGAGATTGTAGCACGGACCGCCCGACCTGTCGCACAACTGTACTCAGGTCTGATAGCTGTCGCGTGAGTAGACTCGAGTCCAAGTTTAGACTCGAGTCTAATCGAGCGGGACCAGGGGGCGGGCCCCGATCCGTGTGACCAGCCTGGCGCCCAGCCGGTTGGCCCGGCGGGCCGCCTCCACCGGCTCCAGGCCGGTCCGCAGGCCGTGGATGAAGGCGGCGCCCCAGGCGTCCCCGGCGCCGGTGGCGTCCACCACCGGGCCGTCCGGCCGGGCGGGCGCCACCGGGATCAGCTTCCCGCCGAGGGCCAGCAGCGCCCCCTCCGGCCCCAGCTTCACCGCCACCAGCTCCGCCTGCTCCCCCAGCCGCAGCGCCGCCGCCGACAGGTCGCTCAGACCGGTCATGGCGACCGCCTCCTCCCGGTTGGGGAGCAGCAGCTTCAGCCGGTCGAGGTGCGGCAGCCCATACCGGCGGATGAAGCCGGCCGAGGCCGGGTCCAGCGAGATCGGCACCCCCGCCTCCCGGGCGATGGCCATCGCCTTTGCCGCCGCCCGCCGGGGCCCCTCCCAGAAGAAGGAGTAGCCGGTCACGTGGAGCCAGCCCGCCGAGCGGATCAGCTCCGCCGGGAGGTCCTCCGCATCCAGGTGGTGGTTGGCCCCCCGGGGGACCATCATGTGCCGCTGGCTCCCGTCGCTGAAGAGGACCAGCACGGCGGTGGGGTGGACCGGGTCGAGGGCGATATGGGCCTCGACCCCCTCCCGCCGCATGTCATCCGCCAGCGCCCGGCCCAGCAGGTCGTCGCCCACCCGGCCGGCGAACCGGACCGGGTCGCCCAGCCGGGCGGTCCAGACGGCGAAGTTGGCCGCCGAGCCGCCCGGGGCCGAGCGGACCTCGCCGGGGGTGTCGGTATCCCGGTCCAGCCCGCCCTCCACCGTCGCCACCACATCGAGCACCAGGTCCCCGAAGGTGAACAAGGGCTCCACGAAGATCCTCCTTGAAGAAAAAATCGCCAGTCGGTATTGTTCCCGACTGGCGAGCGGTTCTCCTGTTGCCTATGCCTTGCCCGCGGAGCCGAAGAGGGTCATCTTCTCCTTCAGCTTCTCCTTCAGCACCGCCTTGGCGGGGGCGAAGATCTTGCGGGGGTCGATCTCGCTGGGCTTCGCCGCCAGCTGGGCCCGGATCTCGCCCAGGAAGGCCTCCCGCAGCTCGGTGTCGATGTTGACCTTCCGGATGCCCAGCTCGATGCCCTTGCGCACATCCTCCTCGGGGACGCCGGAGCCGCCGTGCATCACCAGGTAGGCCCCGGTCCGCCGGTGGACCTCGTCGATCCGGTCCAGCGCCAGCTTGGGCGGCAGCTTGTAGTGGCCGTGGGCGGTGCCGAAGGCCATCGCCAGGGCGTCCACGCCGGTCGCCTCGTAGAACTCGATCGCATCCTCCACCGGGGTGAGCATCGCATCCCGCTCGTCGACGGCGATGTCATCCTCCACCCCGCCGATCTTGCCGATCTCGCCCTCCACCGAGACCCCCACGGCGTGGGCGATCTTGACGATCTCCCTGGTCCGGGCGATGTTCTCCTCCTTCGGCCACTGAGAGCCGTCGAACATCACCGAGGTGAAGCCGGCCCGGATGCAGGCGACCACGGTGTTGTAGTCGGTGCCGTGGTCCAGGTGGAGCGCCACGGGGATGGTGGCCTGCTCGGCCGCCAGCTTCGCCAGGCCCACCACGTAGTGGAGCCCGGCGTACTTGATCGCCCCCTGGCTCGCCTGGATGATGACGGGGGAGCGAAGCTCATCCGCCGCCTCCACGATCGCCTGGACGATCTCCATGTTGTTGCAGTTGAAAGCCCCCACCGCGTACTTGCCCTTCTCGGCCGCGTCCAACAGCGTGCGAAGTGAGACCAGTGGCATCGCAGTTCCCTCCGTCTAAGGCGCCCCCCGGCGCCGGAATGTGTGGCAGAGCATCGCCTCTGGAGAGTTATGCCCGGCGAGCCCCGACTCCTACCAAAGGGATGATCGATCTTTTGGATGAGCCTGATTGACCCGCTCTATCAGACCTGCACCCGGGCCCTGCGGGAGCGCTCGATCTGGATCCGCTGCAGGGCCGCCACCAGGGCCGCCCGCTCCGCCTCCTCCACATCCACGAAGGTGACGGCGTACCAGTAGTGGGTCAGGTCGTCCACCTTCCGGATCAGCTGGCCGACAAAGCGGAAGGACTCGCCGGCGAGGGAGAAGGCGAAGGTGGCGAAGACCCCGTAGCGGATCGGCAGGTCCACATCGGTCTGCATGGAGAGGCCGCCCCCGCCCAGATCGGTGATGGTGACGGGCCGGGGCTCCACCGAGATCGGGTTTTGACCGACCTCAAAGATCTGCATCGTTGCGGTCAGGTCCTGAAACTCCAGGCGGAAGTACGCTCGACGATCAGGGGCGGTCTCCACCATAGAATCACCCCGTTTATTTATATGTGAATGACTACATTCTGCGGGCGGGGGGAGAATCCTGCCCCCGGGCGCCGGCGAAGGCGAAAGCCGCCAGGCCACTGCCTGACGGCTCTTGCGGTTCTCAGTTCCCGGCCTTCATCAGCGCCTCGGTGTTGGCGCCGCCCGGCGGCACGATCGGGAAGACGTTCTCCTCCTCGACGCAGCGGACATCGATCAAGACCGGCCCCGTGTGGGCCTTCGCCTCGGCCATGGCCCCCTCCAGCTCGCCCAGCCGGTCGACCCGCATCCCCTTGATGCCGTAGGCCTCGGCCAGCTTGACGAAGTCGGGCATCCCGGAGCGGAGGTCGACCTCCTTGTAGCGCCGCTTGTAGAACATCTCCTGCCACTGGCGGACCATCCCCAGGTAACCGTTGTTGAGCAGCACCACCTTGACCGGCAGGTTCTCCTGGACGACGGTGCCCAGCTCCTGGATGCACATCTGGATGGAGCCGTCGCCGGTGATCACCACCACGTCCCGGTCGGGCCGCCCGATGGCGGCGCCGACGGCGGCGGGCAGGCCGAAGCCCATGGTGCCCAGGCCACAGGAGGAGATCCAGGTGCGGGGCTCGCTCCGGAGCAGGTAGTGGGCCGCCCACATCTGGTGCTGCCCCACGTCGGTGGTGACGATCGCCTCGGGGCCGAAGGCGGCGTAGACCGCCTGGAGCGCCTGCTGGGGCTTCGGAACGGCGCCCGGGTCCACCGAGACCGCCTCCGGGTTCCGCACCCCCCAGAGCGGGTGCTGATCGTGCCAGGCCCGCACCTGCCCCATCCACTCCGGCAGCGTCTGGGACCAGTCCTCCAGCGCCTCGTTCAGCTGGTTGAGCACCAGGGCGCAGTCGCCCACCAGCGGGATATGGGAGGTCAGGTTCTTGGAGATCTCCGCCGGATCGATGTCGATGTGGATGATGCGCGCCTTGGGGGCGAACCGGGCCGCCATGCCGGTCACCCGGTCATCGAAGCGCATTCCGCACGCCACCAGCAGATCCGCATTCGCCACCGCCCGGTTGGCCGCAAAGGTCCCGTGCATCCCCAGCAGCCCGAAGCACTGCGGGTGATCCATGGGGAAGCCGCCCAGCCCCATCAGCGTCTCCACCACCGGCGCCCCCATCCGCTCGGCGAGCCGCCGGAAGGGCCCGGTAGCCCCCGCCGAGTGCACAACCCCGCCGCCGCAGAGCAGCACCGGCCGCTCCGCCGCCCGGATGGCCGCAGCCGCCTCCTCCACCCGCTCCGGCTCGGCCGCCCCGGGCACCTTGTACCCCGGCAGCTTGACGGTGGACGGGTAGAAAAAGGGGATGCGGGCGTTGGTCACATCCTTCGGGATGTCGATCAGCACCGGCCCCGGCCGCCCCGTCTGGGCGATGTAGAAGGCCTCCTTCACCACCCGGAGCAGGTCCGCCGGGTCGGTCACCAGGTAGTTGTGCTTGGTGACCGGCATGGTAATCCCGGTCACATCCGCCTCCTGGAACGCATCCCGCCCAATGAGCGGCCGGATCACCTGCCCCGTAATCGCCACGATCGGGGTCGAGTCCATCATGGCATCACAGAGCCCGGTCACCAGGTTGGTCGCCCCCGGCCCCGAGGTAGCAAGCACCACGCCCACCCGCCCGGTGGCGCGCGCATAGCCCTGAGCCGCATGGATCGCCCCCTGCTCATGCCGGGTCAGCACATGCTTGAGCGAGCTGTCATAGAGCGCATCATAAATGTACAAATTCGCCCCGCCAGGGTAGCCGAAGATCACCTCGACCCCTTCCAACTCCAGCGCCTTGAGCAACGCCTGTGCAGCCTGCATCTCCATCTCGATCTTCAGCCTCCCTCGCTCCCATCTTAATCCAAACTC
>JBMONC010000050.1:49629-55534 GCA_049324875.1 Bacillota bacterium | reverse complement strand
TCGCCCCGCCAGGGTAGCCGAAGATCACCTCGACCCCTTCCAACTCCAGCGCCTTGAGCAACGCCTGTGCAGCCTGCATCTCCATCTCGATCTTCAGCCTCCCTCGCTCCCATCTTAATCCAAACTCCTCAGCCCCGAGAAACGAGCGCCGGCCGGGCCGCCGGGCCCCCCCGCAGGCTGGACCCACCAGCCCGGGCCGCCGGGCCCCCCGCAGCTGGACCCGCCGATCACGGGCGCTGGGGGTACCCCGGAGAGGGACCATTAGCGCCGGAGCCTACGGGCGCTAGGGGAGGCGAGACTCAAGCCAGCATCGGGCGGTGCGTAGCCCGACTCGCACGCAAGAGCCCGGTTTCCGATGGTGGCTCACCCAAACTACCCCGTAGCGCCCGTTGGCGACTAGCGTGGGTCCCCGGAGGGGTGCCCCCGGCGCCCGTTGCCCGGAGCCGTGACCCCCGAAGGTTCGTGACCCCCCGGGGACGTGACCCGGTGCCCCCGTGGCCGGGGGCTACCGGAGCCGTGACCCCCGAAGGTTCGTGACCCCCGGGGACGTGACCCGGTGCCCCCGTGCCGGGGGCTACCGGAGTCGTGACCAGCCGGAGTCGTGGCCCGGCGTCCCGGTGCCCCGGTGCCCCCGTGCCGGGGGCTACCGGAGCACCCCGCCCGTGTTGGCGGAGGTGACCATCCGGGCGTACCGCCCGAGCCAGCCCCGCGTGACCTTCGGCCCGGGCTTCACCCATCGCGACCGCCGGCGCTCCAGCTCCTCGGGGCTGACCTCCAACGTGAGCCTGCGGCCGGGGATGTCGATCGTGATCAGATCCCCGTCCTCGATGAGCCCAATCGGCCCACCCTCCGCCGCCTCCGGGCTGATGTGCCCCAGGCAGATTCCCCGGGTGCCGCCGCTGAACCGCCCATCGGTGATCAGGGCCACATCCTTGCCCAGCCCCATCCCGACGATGGCGCTGGTGGGCGCCAGCATCTCCGGCATCCCCGGCCCGCCCTTCGGCCCCTCGTAGCGGATCACCACCACGTGGCCCGGCTCCACCTTGCCGCCGAAGATCCCGGTCAGCGCCGCCTCCTGCGAGTCAAAGCAGATCGCCCGGCCGGTGAAGACCTGGATCGACGGATCCACCGCCCCCACCTTCAGCACCGCCCCGTCCGGGGCCAGGTTGCCGAAGAGCATCGCCAGCCCGCCCGTCGCCGTGAAGGGCCGCTCAACGGGCCGGATCACCTCCGGGTTCCGGTTCTCCGCCCCGGCGTACAGCTCGCCCAGCCGCTTCCCGCTGACCGTGATGCAGTCCGGGTGGAGCGTCCCCTCCTTGCGGGCGAGCTCCTTCAGAATCGCCATGATCCCGCCGGCGGCGTGGACATCCTCGATATGCACATCCGGCGTGGCCGGCGAGACCTTGCAGAGGTAGGGGACCCGGGCGGAGAGCTGGTTGATCCGCTCCAGGGGGTAGTCGATCTCGGCCTCGCTGGCGATGGCCAGGGTGTGGAGCACCGTGTTGGTCGAGCCGCCCATCGCAATGTCCAGGGCGAAGGCGTTGTCGATCGCCTCCACCGTCACGATCTCCCGGGGCCGGGGGCCGCCTTGCAGCGCCATCTCCACGATCCGCCGGCCCGCCTGCCGGGCCAGCTCCTCCCGCTCCGCCGATTTGGCCAGGGCGGTGCCGTTGCCGGGCAGCGCCAGCCCCAGCGCCTCGCAGAGGCAGTTCATCGAGTTGGCGGTGAACATCCCCGAGCAGGAGCCGCAGGTGGGGCAGGCGTTGTCCTCCAGCTCCTTCAGCTCCGCATCGGTCATGGTGCCGCGGGCGTGGGCGCCCACCCCCTCGAAGACGGTGATCAGGTCCGCCTTCTTGCCGCTGGCGAGCCGGCCGGCCGCCATCGGCCCGCCGGAGATGAAGATCGTGGGCACGTTGATCCGCACTGCCGCCATCATCATCCCGGGGGTGATCTTGTCGCAGTTGGGGATGCAGATCATCGCATCCAGCTGGTGCGCCTCGATCACCGTCTCCACGGCGTCGGCGATCAGCTCCCGGGAGGGGAGGCTGTAGCGCATCCCGATGTGGCCCATGGCGATGCCGTCATCCACTCCGATGGTGTTGAACAGAAAAGGAACGCCGCCCGCCGCGCGGACGGCCTCTTTCACCAGGTCGCCGAACTCCTTCAGGTGGACGTGACCCGGCACGATGTCGATATAGCTGTTGGCGATGCCGATGAAGGGCTTCCCCATGTCGGCGTCGGTGACGCCGGTTGCCTTGAGCAGTGCCCGATGGGGCGCCCGGTCATGGCCCTTTTTGATCGTGTCGCTGCGCACGGGAGACCTCCTCATCGTTTGTGGCTTCACGAACCTGTCCACCCCCGGGGCCGGTGCGAGCCCCGGCCCGGCGCCGCATGACCAGCGCCGGGCGGAGCCGGCAGGCAGCTACCGGTAGGCCGCTTCCTCGTGGCTGTCGGCGATGCTGCTGGCGTGCATCACGTGGGTGGAGTGCCAGGGGTACTCGATCCCCTTGGCCACCTTGCGGGCGGTCTCCATGTCGAACAGGCGGGCGACGGTGTAGAGCGCCCCGTCGATGCCGGCCGCCACCCCGGCGGTGGAGATGATCTTGCCGTCCACCACCACCCGGGCGAACCGGACGTGGAGATCCGGGAACTGCGCCTGCAGCATGTGGCGCCGCCGGTAGTGGGTGGTGCAGGAGCGGCCCTCCAGCAGCCCCGCCCGGGCGGCCACGAAGGCCCCGGTGCAGACCGTCAGGGTCATCCGGGCTCCGGGTGCCCGGCTGCGGGCGAACTCCACCGCCGGCTCCAGCGAGGCCGGGTTCTCCCGGGTGACCGGGCCGCCCGGGATCACCAGCACATCCGCCTCTGGCGCATCGGCGAAGGTGTGGTCCGGGGTGATGCTCAAGCCGTGGCGCCCCCGGACCTCCCGCCTGGCGGCGACGGTGAAGACCTCCCCCACACTGGCCAGCACCTCGTACGGGCCGGCGAAATCCAGTTCCTCAACCCCGTCGAACAGCATGATCGCACTCTTCATGGGACCTCGAACTCCCCTCTATCTCTGGCCCAAAGGGTTGACGGGTGTCAGCGAGGGTTGGCGGCGGCGGGCTCCGGGTAGATCTCGGTGCCCTTGCTCTGGGTCTGGGCCCGGAACTCGTGGATCAGGCGCCAGGTGATCTCGCCCGGCTTGCCGTCGCCGATCTGCCGCTTGTCCACCTCGATCACCGGGACCACCTCGGCGGCGGTGCCGGTCAGGAAGCACTCATCGGCGGTGTAGAGATCGAAGAGGGTAAAGGTCCCCTCCTCCACCTCGTAGCCCAGCTCCCGGGCCATCTCCATCACGGCGTTCCGGGTGATGCCGGGCAGGATGCCCAGGTGGACCGCCGGGGTGATGATCTTCCCCTTCTTGATGATGAAGATGTTGTCGCCCGTGCCCTCGCAGACATAGCCCTCCTTGTTCAGCATCACCACCTCCGGATAGCCCAGGGTGACGGCGCTGATCTTGGCCATGATCCCGTTCAGGTAGTTGAGCGACTTGACCTGGGGCGAGAGGGTGTCCGCCGGGTTGCGCCGGGTGGCCACCGAGACCACCTTCATCCCCACCTGGTAGACCTCGGCGGGGAAGAGGGTGATCGAGTCGCAGATGCAGATCACGCTGGGCTTGGGGCACTTGCGGGGGTCCAGCCCCAGGTCGCCGTGGCCCCGGGAGACCACCAGCCGGATATAGGCGTCCCGGAAGTTGTTTCGCCGCAGCGTCTCCAGGACGACGTACTCCATCTCCTTCCAGGGGATGGGGATCTCCATCCAGATCGCCTTGGCCGAGTCGTAGAGCCGGTCCAGGTGCTCGGTCAGCTTCCAGACCCGGCCGTTGTAGGCTCGAATCCCCTCGAAGACGCCGTCGCCGTAGAGGAAGCCGTGGTCGAAGACCGAGATCTTTGCCTCTTCTTTGGGGTACCATTTGCCGTCGATATAGACCTGGATGCTCATCGTAGGCCCTCCTCGTTCGCTGCTAGTCGCCCCAGGCACGCATCTGCCAGCCGGGTGCCGGGTCATCGGAGACGGCCAGCGCCGCCCCGGAGAGAATCTTGTTCATGGCGTTGATGTAAGCCCGGGCCGATGCTTCAATCACGTCGGTGGAGGTGCCCCGCCCGGAGGCGATCCGGTTGCCGGCCTGGACCCGGACCGTCACCTCGCCTAGGGCATCCTGGCCTCCAGTAACCGCTTTGAGCCGGTAGTCGAGGAGCTGCCCCGAGAACTCCGCCGCCCGGTCGATGGCGTGGTAGAGGGCGTCCACAGGGCCGTCCCCTGAAGCCGCCTCCTGGCGGACGGTGCCGGAGCGGAGGAGCCGAACAGACGCAGTGGGAACAGATTGGTTGCCCGAGACGACTTGGAAGGACTCAAGCTTGCACACCTCCTGTACCGTGCGGTTGGCCTGTTCATCGCCCACGATCGCTTCGAGGTCGGAGTCGGAGACCATCTTCTTGCGATCGGCGACCTCCTTGAAGCGGAGGAAGGCGGATTCGATCTCGGCGTCGCTCAGCCTGTAGCCCAGGTGCTCCAGCCGGGCCCGGAAGGCGGCCCGCCCGGAGTGCTTCCCCAGCACCAGGGCCGAGGCCGGCACGCCCACATCCTCGGGCTTCATGATCTCGTAGGTCTCCCGGTACTTCAGCATCCCGTCCTGGTGGATGCCCGACTCGTGGGCGAAGGCGTTGGCGCCGACGATCGCCTTGTTGGGCTGGACCCCGATGCCGGTCAGGTGCTGCAGCAGGCGGGAGGAGCGGTAGATCTCCTGGCTGTTGATCCCGGTCTCGATGCCCCAGCGGTCCTTGCGGGTGCGGAGCGCCATCACGATCTCCTCGAGGGCGGCGTTGCCGGCCCGCTCGCCGATGCCGTTGATGGTGCACTCCACCTGGGTCGCCCCGGCCTCGATCGCCGCCAGGGTGTTGGCCACCGCCAGACCCAGGTCGTCGTGGCAGTGGACGGAGAAGATGACCCCCTCGGGGGCGTCGACCCGGTCGATCAGGAAGCGGATCAGGTCGTAGTACTCCTTGGGCGTGGTGTAGCCGACGGTGTCGGGGACGTTGAGCACCGTCGCCCCGGCCCGGGCTGCCACGGTGAAGATCTGGACGAGGAAGTTCCAGTCGGAGCGGGTGGCGTCCTCGGCGGAGAACTCGACCTCGGGGCCGAGGGACTTGGCCAGGGCGACCGCCTCCCGGGCGGTGCGCACCACCTCGTCGGGGCTCTTGCGGAGCTTGTGCTCCATGTGGATGGGGGAGGTGGCGATGAAGGTGTGGATGCGGGGCTTGGCCGCCCCCTTCACCGCCTCGTAGGCCCGCCGGATGTCGGCTTCGTTGGCCCGGGCGAGGCCTGCGATGGTGGGGCCCTGGATCGACTCGGCGATCGCCTTGACGGCCTCGAAGTCGCCGGGTGAGGCGATGGGGAAGCCGGCCTCGATCACGTCAACGCCGAGCCTGCTAAGCTGCCTGGCCACCTCCAGCTTCGCTTCCGCGGTCATCCCGAACCCGGGGGCCTGCTCTCCGTCACGCAGAGTGGTATCGAAAATCTGAATCCGCCGCGTCATCGCCTTCACCTTCCTTTTTGTGGGGTTTTAGCTGGGGGGGGACGGGTGGCTGGGACACCCCCGCTCCCTCGCTGCGATTGCATGCTAACGGCCGCTAGGCTGAGTCTGGTCCGCCACCGACCGGAAACCGTGCCTGGCTGCTCAGCCCCGCTACGCACCCCCGGTCGCTGGCTCAACCTTGGGTAGCCAAGCGGCCGTAAGCTGCGCACTCTAATGCTCGGTCGGGGGGTGCCCCAGCCACCCTCGCTCTCCCTCAACGAACCTGCGGGGGCTTTGCGGGGCTGATGATCTGAGCCCATTCTCGGGCCGGTCGTCCAGGCGGGTTCGGGC
>JBMONC010000050.1:26204-49529 GCA_049324875.1 Bacillota bacterium | reverse complement strand
CCTCGCTCGGGGGTCGCTGCGCTCCCCCTTCGCTTCGGCTCTTACTCGTTCCCCTTCGTGCCTACGGCCTTGGGGAGCCAGGACATCATGCCGCGCAGTTCGGCGCCTACCTGTTCGATGGGGTGCTCGGCGTTCTGGCGGCGCAGGGCGTTGAACTTGGGGCGGCCTACCTGGTTCTCCAGGATCCAGTCCTTGGCGAAGGTGCCGTTCTGGATCTCGGCCAGGACCTGCTTCATCCGCTCTTTCACCTCGGGGCCTACCACCCGGGGGCCGCTGACGTAGTCGCCGTACTCGGCGGTGTCGCTGATGGAGTAGCGCATGGATGCCATGCCGCCCTCGTACATCAGGTCGACGATCAGCTTCAGCTCGTGGAGGCACTCGAAGTAGGCGATCTCGGGGGCGTAGCCAGCCTCGGTCAGCACCTCGAAGCCGTACTTGACCAGCTGGGTGGCCCCGCCGCAGAGGACGGCCTGCTCGCCGAACAGGTCAGACTCGCACTCCTCCTTGAAGGTGGTCTCGATCACGCCCGCCCTCGTGCCGCCGATGCCCTTGGCCCAGGCCAGGGCGATCTCACGACACTGGCCGGTGGCGTCCTGGTGGATCGCCAGCAGGCAGGGGACGCCCTTGCCCTCCTTGAACTGCCGCCGGACCAGGTGGCCGGGGCCCTTGGGGGCGATCATGAAGACGTCCACATCCTTCGGCGGGGCCACCTGGCCGAAGTGGATCGAGAAGCCGTGACCGAAGGCGAGCGCCTTGCCGGGCTTCAGGTGGGGGCGGATCTCGGCCTCGTAGACGGGGCCCTGCTTCTCGTCGTTAATTAAGATCATGATGACGTCGGCCTGCTGGGCCGCTTCGGCTACCGTGGCTACCTTCAGGCCGGCCTCCTTGGCCCGGTCCCAGCTGGGACGGCCGGGGCGGAGGCCCACCGTGACATCCATGCCCGATTCCATCAAGTTGAGGGCGTGGGCGTGGCCCTGGCTGCCGAAGCCGATTACGGCGATTTTCTTGCCCGCCAGGGCGGCCAGGTTGGCATCAGACTCGTAGTACATCCGCATCATGGTGGTGGTCCTCCCTCTCCATCTTGATGGCCCCTGCACCTCTTGCGAGGGCGATGATCCCCGTGCGGACCACCTCTTGCAAACCGAACTCCCGTGTGAGGTTGATCAGCGCCTCCACCTTGTCGTGGGTCCCTGTCACCTCGATCGTGACCGCTTCCTTCCCCACATCCACCACGTTGGCCCGGAAGACCGAGGCCAGCTGGAGAATCTGGGGCCGCCGGACCGGGTCGGAGCTGACCTTGATCAAGGCCAGTTCCCGGGCGACGCTCTGCTCGGCATCCAGGTCGGTCACCTTGAGCACCTCGATCAATTTGTCCAGCTGCTTGGAGACCTGGCTCACCGTGGCCTCTTCGCCCTCGACGACCAGGGTCATCCGGGAGATGTTCGGGTCATCCGTCACCCCGACCGCCAGACTCTCGATGTTGAAACCCCGCCGCCGAATCAGACCCGCCACCCGTGCCAGAACACCTGGGTGATTCTCAACCAGCACCGCCAGGATGCGCTTCACCCGACTCCACCTCCTTGCATATGCAAGTGCTCTTGGAAAAAAACAAATCCCTACCGCCCGGTGTGTGACGTACACCGGCAGCGGTAGGGACGACTTGAACATCGTGGTACCACCCTACTTCGCTCTCCCCGGAGGGAGTAGCCTCGTGGTGCATAACGGCCTCCACGGCCGGCCTCTGACCTACTCACTGTCGCCAGCGTTCAGTCGGGCAGCTACGGGGTGAGGTTCGGTCCGGACAAGGTGCGGCGTTTCCACCAGCGGCCGCTCTCTATCATCCTTGTGCCCCGTCCTACTTGTCCCGTCATCGCTTTTGTTCCATCTGTAATTTGGGTGTAAAAAAAGTCCCCCGGGCGGCTCGACACGTCTCCCTGTACAGGTGAGGATGTCGGAACTTGCCGCTGGGGTGTTTTTGACCCACGGTGTACCCTGCCTTGCAGGGCTGTACCGCTCGGACCAGTCCACCGCTTTGCGGTGCGGAACCCTAGGTACACTTCCGTTTCGTATGAAGATATTGATTGGCATTTTACCTGGATAACCCGGCGGTGTCAATCATTCTTTCATATGATTTCACATTCGATTGGCGCATGAGTCCAATTCCGCTCCGGCATCAATCGATCCGGCGGCCCGACTGGGCCGCCAACAGGCAGCACCAGGGGGCTCCCTGGTGCTCCTGATCAGACAGCGTACAGCCCCCAGCGGGGGTTCAGCTCCAACAGCTGCTGGATGATCCCGTCCTCAAACAGGCTGATGAAGACCGGCACCAGGTTCGGGTCGAACTGGGTGCCTGCGCACGCCTGGATCTCGGCCGCCGCATCCTCCAGGCTTACCGGGGTCCGGTAGGACCGAAGGCTGGTCATGGCGTCAAAGGCGTCGGCGATGGCCAGGATCCGCCCCTCCAGGGGGATCTCCTCCCCCTTGAGCCCGCGGGGGTAGCCCTTGCCGTCCCACCGCTCGTGGTGGGCGATTACGAAGGGAACCGCCGGGGCCAGCGCCTCGATCCCCTGCAGGATGCCGGCCCCGATCTCGGGGTGGCGGCGCATCAGGGCGACCTCCTCGGCATCCAGGGGGCCCGGCTTCCGGAGGACGGCGTCGGGCACGCCGATCTTGCCGATGTCGTGGAGCAGGGCGCCCATGCGGGCTGTCTGCAGCTGCTTCTCGGTCCATCCCAGGCGGGCGCACATGCCCAGCGCCACCCGGGCCACCCGGTCGGTATGGCCCCGGGTGTACGGGTCCCGAGCCTCGATGGCGTTGGCCAGCGCTCCGACCGTGGCCACCAGCAGGCTCTCCACCTCCTGGGTCCGCTGCCGCTCCAGCTGGTACTCCCGGTTCAGATCCTCGGCGTAGGCCACCAGCTGGGCCCGCATCTCCGCCAGCTCCCCGGTCCGGTCGGTCAGCATCTGCCGCAGCCGCCCGAAATCCTCGGCCAGGAGCAGGCTCTGGGTGCGCCAGAAGAGGAGCTGAGCCTCCAGCTCGGCACGGGTCAGCGTGGACAGGTCGTCGTTCACGCCAGTCATTCCTCCCTTGCGGCCAGGAGGCGCTCCACCGTTCCGAGGAGGCTGAGGGGGCTGAAGGGCCGGGTCAGGTGGACGTCGGCACCGGCGCTCTGCACCAGCGCTGCGCTCTCCGCCTGCTCCTTGGCGGTGATCAGGATCACGGGCGTCCGCGAGGAGACAGGGTTGCGCTTGATCGCCCGGCAGACTTCGACCCCGTTGATCCCTGGCATGGTCTCATCGAGGATGACGAGATCCGGCTTATGCATCTCGCGGAGCGCAAGCGCCTGCACCCCTCCCGACGCCTGGATGATCTCGTAGCGCGGGTCGCGGAGTGTGGCGTGCAGCAATGTGCGGAGTGCTTCGCTCTCATCGGCGATGAGGATCTTCTTAGCCAACGGCGTTCCTCCTTACGGGGGATATAGCCACCTTCTGTCAATTACGGCGAGGGGGGCCGCAAATCCTCCCATTGGTATAGTCCGCCTGGCGAAATGAACCTGTAGTCCTATTGTGCCATCAGCTCGTAGGACGAAGGTCCCGGGTAAAGGAGCCCAGCACCTTGCAGAAGTTGGTATAGTCGGCCAGTTCCGCCAGCGCCTCCCGAACCTGCGGGTCCTCCCGGTGCCCCTCGAAGTCCAGGTAGAAGACGTACTCCCAGGGCCGGTGGCGGGCGGGGCGGGACTCCAGCTTCAGCAGGTTGATGTTGCGCTCCGCCAGCGCGCCCAGCGCCCGGTAGAGCGAGCCGGGGCGGTGGCCCACCGACATGACCAGCATCGTCTTGTGCGGGCCGGGGCCGCGCTCAGCCGGCGTCCGCCGCAGCAGGACGAACCGGGTGAAGTTGTCGGCGATGGTCTGGATGCCCGAGGCCAGGATCTGCAGGTCGTAGCGCTGGGCAGCGCCCACCCCGGCGACGGCGGCAACCCCCATCAGTTCCTGCTCCCGGATCATCTTGGCCGAGCCGGCGGTATCGTAGGTGGCCACCACCTCCACCCCCAGTTCCCGCAGGTACCGGTCGCACTGGGCGAGCGCCTGCGGGTGGGAGATCACCCGGCGGATGTCGGCGAGCGACTGGCCCGGCAGGGCCAGAAGGGCATGGTTGACCGGGTGCAGCACCTCCCCGCCGACGTACAGGTCATGCTGCCGGAGCAGGTCGTAGACATCGTTGATACTGCCGGCCTGGGAGTTCTCCACGGGCGCCAGCCCGTAGTCAACCTTGCCGCCGGAGACCGCCTGGAACAGGTCCGGAAACGACTTGCACGGATACGGCTCCGCCTCGGCCCCGAACAGCGAGCGGATCGCCTCCTCGCCATATGCACCGAGCTCTCCCTGAAAGGCGACGACCACCATCTCGCTCCACCCCTTTACGCGCTGCGATCTGTCCTGAACAAGCTATATTCCCGCATTTTATCACGCTGCTGGGGTACAGGCTAGTGGGCAAGGGCCCATTTTCCAGCGGGTTCGTGCTCGTCACCTGCTTGACCCCAGCGTCATACCTTCGTTTGTCGGGGAATATGTATGAGTATACGGTCCATGGGAAAGATAGTGAGGGAGCGGTGATCGATCCATCTGAAGCCCACTTTGGAGAAATTAGAAAAAAGAGTTCGTTTTTACCATCTCCTATTATTGACATTATTTGGGTCGTATGGGATAATTACTCCTGGAAGACACAGGAAGGACGGCCTCCCCTCATCCGTTCAGGCCGTGCCGCCCCAAAAACTTGAAAGGTTGGTGATCGGGCTTGAAACAGCAGGCCGAAACGACTCCAGCGGACCGGTTTACCCCGGAGAACATCCTCCCGCTCCTGCAGACCATTGCGGACCTAGTGGAGAAGCGGTGTCACCGCTTCCTTAACCGCAAGTACGGGCTGACCATGCCGCAGTACCAGCTGCTGCTGGCGGCGCAGTACGGGGACGCCACCACGCTGGGGAGCCTTGCCGACGAGCTGAACTGCTCCCGTGGCAATCTGACGGGGGTGGCTGACCGGCTCGAGCGAGACGGCTGGCTGGTGCGGGAGCGCAGCACCGAGGACCGCCGGGTGGTCAACATCCGCCTGACGGAGAAGGGCGAGAAGGTCTGGGAGATCAAGGGCGAGCTGGCCAAGGAGATGGCCGAGATCGCCAAGATCTGGTCGCCCGACGAGCGTGCCATCATGCTCCGGGCCATGGAGCGCCTCTACGGCGTGCTGAAGAGCGAGGGCGGCCGCCCCGCCGAGGAGCCGAAGTCGGAGGCCATGTAGATGGGTACAGAAAGGCCACCTGGGTCTGTCCAGGTGGTCTTTGTCTTTCCGCCCGCTCCGAGCGGTCAGCTCCAGGGCCAGATCACCATCAGCCAGCGCTCCAGCCGGGGGGCCAGCGGGCCGGCCAGCCCCAGCAGCTCGCTCCGGGTCAGGCTGCGGGTGGCGATCAGGGCGCCGACGTAGAGAAAGGGCGCCGTGGCCAGGGCGGCGAGGAGCGCCTCCCACTGGCCGAAGCTCCCGCCGGTGGCGGCAAGCAGGCCCGCCACCCCGGCGCCCATCACCAGCGAGGCGACCAGCGGCCCCATCAGCAGGCGGCCCCACGGGAGCGGCTCGCCCAGCAGCCGGGCCAGGGTCCGCCCGTTCAGCCAGACGCAGAGCAGGAACATCACCACGCTGGCGGCGGCCACCCCCAGCACGTCCACGCCGCGGATCGGCGCCAGGAGGGCGTCCAGCACCAGCTTGACCGCCATGGCCAGGCCCAGGTTGCGCATGGGCGCCGCCGTCTCGCCCAGCGCCTGGAGCTGGGCCACGGTCATCCAGGTGAGCGGGCCCAGCAGGGCGACCGGGCCCATGTAGCGGAGCGGCTCGGTGGCCAGGGGCTCGCCGAAGAGCCGGACGATGGGCGCCGCCAGGATCATCGCCCCCATCGCCACCGGCAGGCAGATCAGGCTGGCGGCCCGCAGCCCCATCAGCACCCGCTCCCGCACGGCGGCCCGGTCGCCCCGGGCCTGGGCCGCCGTCAGCGTCGGCACGGTGGCGTTGGCCAGGGCGTTGGTCAGCACGAAGGGAAACCAGACCACCTGCACGGCGATGCCGGAGTAAGCCCCGTAGAGCGAGGTGGCCTCGGCCAGGGTGTAGCCCGCCTTGCGGAACCCCTGCTGGACGATGCCCACATCCACCACGTTGAGCAGCGGCAGGGTGATGGAGCCCACCGTCACCGGCCAGGCCAGCTGCAGCATCCGCCGGCCCAGGCCGGTCGGCAGGGCCGCGGGCTCGGGCTCCTCCCGGTCCTCGGTCCGGATCCGGCGGACCGCCCAGATCATGTAGCCCAGCGAGACCACCGCCCCGCCGGTGATGCCCAGGGCGGCGCCCGCAGCGGCGTACTCCCGGCCCAGGGGCAGCAGCAGCCAGGCGGCACCGAGGGTGACCAGCACCTTGGTCCCCTGCTCCAGGATCGAGGCGGCGGCGCTGGGGGTGATCACCTTGCGGCCCTGCAGGTAGTTGCGGTAGATGGCGTCCAGGGCGAAGAGGAGCACCGCCGGGGCGACCGCCACCAGCGGCTGGTAGGCGCGGGGGTCGCCCAGCAGCCGGGCCAGGAGCGGGGCGCCCGCCAGCAGCAGGCAGGTGGCAGCCCCGCCGGCCAGGAGGGCGTAGAGCAGCGCCAGCCGGAGCACCCGGTCGGCCACCGCTCGCCGCCGCCGCTCCGTGTACTCGGCCACCAGGTTCTGCACCGCCACCGGCACGCCCCCCGCCGCCAGGTGCAGCAGGGCATTGAAGGCGGGGAGCGCCATCTGGTAGATCCCCAGCCCCTCCGAGCCGATCAACCGGGTCAGCGGCAGGCGCACCAGCAGGTTGGAGAGCTTGATGATCAGCCCGGCCAGGGCGAGCGCAACCGCCCCGCGCACCAGGGACTCCTTCCGGCTCACGCCCTTCCCCCCTTCCAGGGATAGCTATGCGTGGCCGGACGACCCCATGCGCCACAAAAAATCAGCCCTCCCGGGTGGAGGACTTCATGGGCTTAATGTATAATCTCGTGTATCATTCGGGAGGCGTAATACTCGATGGATCAGTCGCAGCGGAACCTGTATATCCTCTGGGTGGGCAACTTCCTGACCGCCTGCAGCTTCTCGCTGGTCATGCCCTTCCTGCCCCGGTTCATCAGTGAGCTGGGGGTGACCGAAAACCTCTACACCTGGGCGGGGCTGACCTACGCCATCACCTTTGTCGCCAGCTCGATCATGTCGCCGGTCTGGGGCAACCTGGCCGACCGGTACGGCCGGAAGCCGATGATCATCCGGTCGGGGCTCTCCATCGGCATCATCTACCTGCTGATGTCCTTCGTCACCAACCCCTACCAGCTTTTCGGCCTGCGGATGCTGAACGGCGCCCTCTCGGGCTTCATCCCCTCCGCCATCGCCCTGGTGGCCACCAACACCCCGGAGGAGCGGGTGGGGCGGGCCCTGGCCGTCCTGCAGACCGGCACCGCCTCCGGCTCCATCCTGGGGCCGCTGCTGGGCGGCACCCTGGCCGAGGTGCTGGGCATCCGGATGACCATGCGGGTGGCCAGCGCCCTGGTGCTGACGGCCGCCGTGCTGGTGATCTTCGGGGTCAGGGAGCGGGTGCTGGGGGCCGGGAAGGCCCGCACCAGCGTGCTGGAGGATCTGAAGCTGGCGGTCAGCAACCGGACCCTCTTCGCCCTGATGCTCTCCGCCATGCTGATCAACGCCTCGATCCAGTCCCTGGAGCCGATCCTGGCCAACTTCGTGCCGGTGCTCCGGCAGGAGGCCTTCATCGGCGCCCTCACCCAGCTGCTCTTCGGGCGGGGCGACGCCCATGAGTTCATCGTCGGCTTCGTCTTCTCCCTGCCCGCCATCGCCACCGTGCTGGCCGCCCCCCGCTGGGCCCGTCTGGGCGAGCGGTGGGGCTTCGCCCGGCTCCTCTCCCTGGGCCTGGTCGCCGCCGGCCTGCTGGTGCTGCCCCAGTCGCTGGTCACCACCGTCGGCTGGCTGATCCTCCTCCGCTTCCTCTACGGGCTGATGACCGCGGCGGTCCACCCCGCCATCAACGCCACCCTGGCCGCCATCGTCCACCCCTCTTTCCGGGGGCGGGCCTACGGCATCAACACCAGCGCCATGTTCATCGGGGCGGTGCTCGGCCCGTCGCTCGGCGGCTGGGTGGCCGACGGCTTCGGGCCCCGGGCGGTCTTCGTGGTCACCGGGGCGCTCCTGCTGGCCTCCAGCCTCTGGGTCCACCACCGGCTGGTCCACCGGGACCCCCACGAGCGGCTGGTGGGGGAGCCGGGGTAGCTCATCCGGCGCAGCGGTAGCAGGTGGAGCCGTCCAGCAGGTAGAAGCACCGCCCCACCTGGACCACCGGCCGCTCCGTCTGCAGGTGGAGCTGGACCAGCTGCTCCAGCCGGGTCACCTCCACCAGGGCCACCCCCTCGGGCAGCCGGAACTCGGCGGCCCGCACCAGCCCGGCCCCCAGCCGGCGCAGCTCGTCGGCCGGGCGCCCGCGCCCGCCGGCCCACCGGCGCCAGCCCAGGACCGCCAGGGCCACGGTCACCAGCCCCAGCGCTGCGTAGGCGGCGCGGCGGAACTGGGCCACCGGCCAGCTCCAGCGCCAGAGGCTGACGGTCAGCGCCACCCGCTCCTCGGTCTGAAAGCGCTGGGCGTCGGTGATGGTGCGGGGCTCATCCACCTCCACCGCCGCCCCGCCGTTGCGGATCAGCAGCATCAGCTCGGGCGTCAGCCGGGCGGTCACCGCCTCCCGCTGCCCTCCCACCTCGATCAGGACCACCGGGAAGAGCCGGACCTCGATCTGGTCGATGGGGAGCCGCAGCTCCTCGCTGGTCTGCCGGACCTCGTCGATGATCTGCCGGACCGGCACCTCCACCACCAGCTCGTCCAGCCGGAGCTCCGCCGTCCGGATGATGAACCGGCGGGGCTCCAGAAAGCGGTACTCCTTCCGCCAGAGGTTGGGGACCCGGATCTCGCCCCCGACGGCGTAGCTGCCCTGCAGCCAGGCCTCCCGGTCGGCCACAAAGCGGTAGGGCAGGCGGATCCGGACCGACTCGGTCAGCGGACCCACCAGCGCCCGCCGGTAGACCGGCGGCTCCACCGGGGCCCGGGTCTGGACCAGATCGCCGGAGGCGATCAGGTCGCTCGCGTAGATCGTCCCGGGCTTCACCCGCGCCGTGAAGTCGTAGTGCAGCTCCTGCTGGTAGCTGTACCAGACCTCCTGGGTGCGGGCCTCCGCCGGCATGGCGCTGACCCGGACCACGGCGCCCAGGGAGAGGGCGAAGAGCGCTGCGGCAAGCCCAAGCAGCCCCCAGCCGGGCCCCCTTTGACGGGAGCCGGCCCGCGGCCGTATGGGCAGCTCCCGGTAGGAGCGCCGTGGCATCTGCGATCCCTCCTTTCAGCGCGCCCGCAGCGAAATCGTCCGCCACCGGGTCCGAAGCCGGCGGGCCACCCGCCGGTCGGTCAGAGCCACCGCCATCATCAGCAGCAGCGGGACCAGGGCGATGGCGACGGCGGGGGCATGCCAGTGGATCCGCCCCAGCGCCCTGAGCAGCGGGAGGGGCAGGAAGGGCAGGTGGACCGACTGGATCAGCAGCACCTCCTGCCGCCCCAGCGCCTCCCCGGTGACGGTCAGGGTCACATCCTGGCGGCTCCGGGGGGGCAGGTAGAGCCAGCCCGGCTGCCAGCGGAAGGCGCTGGAACTGCTGCTCAGGCCGATGATCAGGGGCACGGGGGCCGGATTCTCCAGGCTGATGCTCTCGGTCCGTTCCTCCCCCAGCAGGACCAGGTTGCGGGGGCTCCAGGGGTACCGGTGCTCAGCCACCTCCACCAGACCGGCCTGCCGCGAGCTGAGCGACCAGGCGGAGAGGTAGGTCAGCATCGAGACCCCCAGACCGAGGGCCAGGTAGACCGCCAGCACCTCCCCCAGCCCCTGCTGCCGCCTCCGGTGCAACCGTCGCCGCCCCCGCAGCAGACTTTCGTCCCCAGCGAGCAGGTAGATGCCGAAGAGCATCGCCGTGGCCGCCACGTATGGGCTGGAGAGCGGGCTCCGGCCCAGGCTGAGGGCGCCGAGGCCCGAAATCTTGGCCACCCGCCCGCCCACCACCGGCACGATCCCGGTCACGTGCCGCGGGAAGACCCGGTGCGGGTCGTTGGCGGGGTTGGCATCCCCGCGGGTGATGAACCCCTCCACCTCGTCGCCCCCGATGATCCGGTGAACGATCCAGTTCTCGTCCTTCTCGGTCTTGAAGACCACGATCTGCCCCGGCTCCAGCCGCCGCCCCAGGAGCGGGACGACGGCGATCAGATCGCCGGGCCGGAGCACGGGCAGCATGGAGCCGGTGGGCACCGCCGCCAGCAGGATCGGGCGCCCGGCCAGCCCCCCCATGATGATCACAAGGCTGCCGCCAACCAGCAGCCAGGTCACCAGGCTGATCAGGCGCCCTCCCATGGCTCGTTAGACCTTCGAGGCGGCGACGTTGATCGTCACAGCGTGGTTGGCCAGGGTGACGGTGTCATCCGAGGTGACGGTCATCTTCACCTCGACGGAGCCGCCCGCCAGGAGCGAATAGTTGGTAAGGGCCGCATTCGCCGTATCGGTCATGGTGACCGTCATGCCGGCCGGTGTCCCGGAGGAGGTGACCGTGACGGTGACGGCGCCATCCGAGTTGTTGGTGATCTTAAAGACCGGGCTGAAGGTGTAGCTGGACGCCGGCTGGAGACCGTCGTCAAAGGTGACCGTCAGGATGCCGGAGGTGGTGTCGACCACCACATCGGGGTCGGGGGTGGTCGCCGCGCTCATGGCGATCAGGGCGGTGGCGGTGTTGACCACGTTCACCGTCAGATCGCTGTCCACGGAGGCGGACGACAGGGCCAGGACGTTCACCAGAACCGCCAGCGCCACCATGACGATGGCCAAACCCAGGAACCGAGTCTTCACCGAGATTCCTCCTCTACGTGTACTTCACCGGGAGCCTTCCACACGCACCTCGAAACTGCGAACCCCTTCGGTACTGGAACCAACCTCCCACCAGAAGTCGACCTCCAGGGCGCTCCCGGCGGTCAGTGGAACCGAACAGGTCAGCGGGCTCCCCCCGGGGCCCGCGACCAGCGTTCCCGTGCCTGTGTCGCCGGCCGAGCGGACGTAGATCCCGTCCAAATCGGCCGCATCCCCACCCGGAACGTAGATGGATAGGCAGAGTGTCTCGTCGCTCCGGTTGGTGACGGTAAAGAGACCCCGGAACCGGAACTGGTCACGAAACGAGAGGCTGTTCGGCGGGAAACCGTAGGTCGTCCCGGCGTTCAGCCCCCGTGTAAAGTCGAGGATCAGCGCATCACGGGCCACGCTGTCGCGGTAGGAGGCGGTGCCGGCAGCGTTGCCGCCGCCCACCCCCGGGGTCAGGGCCAGGTAGGCCGAGTCGGTGGAGACCACCGCCACCTGCGAGCCGTTCCCCACGGTCCCCGAATGAATCGCCATGGTGCTGGGCAGTGAGAGCAGCACCGTCAGCGCCAGAGCCAAAGCCACCAGCAGTCGCATGCCAACCCCCCCAACGCCGCTAGGGACAGCCGCCCCCCGGTGTCACGCCCTTATCAACGAAGACCTGCCCCGTGAAGTAGAGATCCACGTAAAAGGGGTCGGTGCTGCTGCTCTGCCCCCGGAAGATAACGGTCACCGGCGAGGCCGTGGTGGTATTGGCCCGCATCTCCACGGTGCGGCAGGCAGCCAGTCCGTCGGCGGTCAGCGTGTCCCCCCCGGAGACGGTCAGCCCCAGCCCCCCGTCGTCAGCAGCGCTCCAGTTGAGGTAGACCGCCGAGGCGAAGTTGTTGGTGCACTGGAAGAAGGCCCCGGTATTCGGTGCGTTGGCCTTCAGCGTGATCTGGCTGGGCACCGAGCAGTGGACCAACCCGTTGGCCGCGGAGATGCCGTACTGCGCCGAAGGGGTCCCCACCCGCCCCGTCTCCAGGGCCATCACCTGCACCAGCAGCGGCAGCAGCGCCACCCCGCCAACGGCCAGGAGGATCCCCCCAAGCACCCTTCGCACCCCGAACACCCCCGGTCCTCACACGTTGAGCAGACGAACCAATAACTAGTCCTACTAGAATCTGCATACCATATTGGAATTATACCCCATGTTTGTTGATAGATCCATAGATTTGCACCAAAAAAATCAAAAAAAGTCCACCCATAGTCGGGTGGAAGCTAATATTTTACACCACGGATTACACGGATAAACACGGATTACACGGATAAATACAACTCAATAATAATGATATTATCGGTGGGGGCGGATCACACGGACACCGCCCCCATTGCCTTGTATCTGTCTGATTACATCCGTGTAACCACCATGGTGCGGTGCTTCGCACCAGCACCACCCATGAAAAGGGCACCACTCACATTTTTGCAATATATTTGTTTTATCCGTGTAATCCGTGTAATCCGTGGCACAAAAAGGGATCTAACCCGAGACCGACACCGCCTCCTCCAGCGCCTTGAACTGCCCCAGGTAGAGGTCGGCGTAGCGCCCGCCCAGGGCCAGCAGCTCCTCGTGGCTCCCCTCCTCCACCACCTGGCCGTCGTCGATGAAGTAGATCCGGTCGGCGGAACGAATGGTGGAGAGCCGGTGGGCGATCACGAAGGAGGTGCGCCCCTGCAGCAGCCGCTTGAGCGCCTCCTGGATCAGCATCTCGGTGTAGGTGTCGATGTTGGAGGTCGCCTCGTCCAGGATCAGGATCGCCGGGTCGGCGCAGAGCGCCCGGGCGAAGGCGACCAGCTGCCGCTGCCCCACCGAGAGCTTCGAGCCCCGCTCGTTCACCTGGGTCTCGTAGCCCTGGGGCATCCGGGTGATGAACTCGTGGGCGCCCACCGCCCGGGCCGCCGCCTCCACCTCCTCGTCGGTCGCCTCCGGCCGGCCGTAGCGGATGTTCTCCCGGATCGTGCCGGTGAACAGGAACGTATCCTGCAGCACGATCCCCAACTGCGACCGCCAGGAGCGCTGGGTCACCCGGGTGATATCGTGGCCGTCCACCAGGATCTGGCCCCCCTGCGGCTCGTAGAAGCGGGCCAGCAGGTTGATCACGCTGGACTTGCCGGCCCCGGTGGGGCCCACCAGGGCGATGGTCTGGCCGGGCTCGGCGGAGAGGTTGATCCCCTTCAGCACCCGCTGCCCTTGCTTGTAGCCGAAGACCACCTCCCGGAACTGGACCGCCCCCCGGACCCGGGGCAGGTCGTAGGCGTCCGGCGCCTCCTGGATCTCCGGCTTCTGCTCCAGCACCTCCACCACCCGCTCGGCGGAGACGATCGCCGCCTGGAAGACGTTGAAGACCTGCGACAGGTCCCGGATCGGCATGAAGAACCGGTTCAGGTAGAGGATGAAGGCCGCCACCTGGCCGACGCTCACCCCGGGGGTGCCCCCCTGGATCAGCAGGCCGCCGTAGAAGAGCACCAGGGTGACGCCGAAGGCGGCCACCACCTCGATGGTGGGGATGAACATCGCCCAGACCGTCACCGCCTCCATCGAGGCCTGCCGGGTCTGCTCGTTGATCTGGTTGAACTGCTCCTGGTTCTGCTCCTCCCGGGTGAAGGCCTGGGTCACCCGCATCCCCGAGATCGACTCCGCCAGGTTGGCGTTCATGTCCGCCGCCCGGCGGCGCATCTGCATGAAGGCGTCCCGCAGCCGGTGCTTGAAGAACTGGAGCACCCCCAGCAGCACCGGGATGGTGATGAAGGAGACCAGGGCCAGCCGCCAGTTCATGGAGAGCATCGTCGCCATGATGGTCAGCAGCACCATGGTGTCGGCGAAGATCGAGACCAGGCCGGAGGAGACCAGCTGGTTGATCGCATCCACGTCGGACATCAGCCGGGACATGATCCGGCCGGTGGCCATGGAGTCGAAGAAGCGGAAGCCCAGCCGCTGCAGGTGGCGGAACATCTGCTCCCGCAGGTCGTAGATGATCGTCTGCCCCACCCAGGAGACGATATAGGTCTGGCCATAGCTGGACCACCAGTTCAGGAAGGCGGTGGCCAGGAAGGCGAGGGCGACCCAATTGAGCCCCGCCGTGTTCCGCTGGGCGATGAAGGAGTCGATCGCCTGCTGGACCAGGTAGGGGCCCGCCAGCCCGGTGATGGCGGTGGCCGCCATCAGCAGGACGCCCAGGGCCAGCCGCCCGGCGTAGGGCCGGATGAAGGCCCACATCAGCCGGTAGACCTTCGGGTTGATATCCCGCAGCTTCACATCATACTCGTCAAGCCGAAAGGCACCGGGCCCACCCCATCCCATCTAGACCGCCACCCCCCTCGCCAGCCGGGCCTCCTCGGCCGGCTTCAGCTGCAGCTCGTAGATCCTCCGGTAGAGCCCGTCCTGCTGGATCAGCTCGGCATGGGTGCCCCGCTCCACGATCCGGCCCCGCTCCATCACGATCACCAGGTCGGCGTTCATCACGGTGGAGAGCCGGGAGGCGATCACGAAGGCGGTCCGGTTCTGCATCACCCGGTCCATCGCCGCCTGGATCAGGTGCTCGGTCTGCACGTCGATGGCGGAGGTGGACTCGTCGAGGATCAGGATTGGGTTGTCGGTCAGGATCGCCCGGGCAATGGCCACACGCTGCTTCTGACCGCCCGAGAGCCCCACGCCCCGCTCGCCCACCACCGTCTCGTACTTGTCCGGCAGGCTGTTGATGAACTCGTGGATCTGCGCCGCCTTCGCCGCGGCGATGATCTCCTCCATCGAGGCGTTGGGCTTGCCGTAGGCGATGTTCTCCTTCAGGGTGGTGGAGAAGAGGAAGGACTCCTGCAGCACGATGGCCATGTTCTGCCGCAGCGACTCCAGGGTCACATCCCGCACGTCGACCCCGTCGATCAGCACCCGGCCCTCGGTGGGGTCGTAGAAGCGGGGGATCAGGTTGACCAGCGAGGACTTGCCCGAGCCGGTCAGGCCGAGGATCGCCACCCGCTGGCCGGGCTGGACCTCCAGGTTGATCCCATCCAGCACCGGCTCGCCGTCCTCGTAGCCGAAGGAGACGTTCTCGATCACCACGTGCCCCTGCACCCGGCCCAGGGTGATGGCGTCGGGCTTGACCACCAGGTCGGATCGGGTCTCCAGCAGGTCGGCGATCCGCTGCAGCCCCGCCGCCGCCCGGGTGAACTGGGCCAGGATCCAGCCCATCATCCGCACCGGGTTGAGCAGCTGCGCCACGTAGGCGTTGAAGGCAATGAGGGTGCCCACCGACATCTGCCCCGCCATCACCAGCCGGCCGCCGTACCAGAGCACCGCCACGGCGCCCAGGGCGGTCAGGAAGTTCATATAGTTGGTCCAGAAGGAGTTAAGCCGGATCAGGCGCAGGTTGGCCTCCTGGAAGCGGCTGTTCTCCACCTGGAACTTGGCCACCTCATCCTCCTCCCGGGCGAAGGCGCGCACCACCCGCACCCCGGCGATGTTCTCCTGGATGGTGGAGGAGAGCCGGGCGTTCTGGTTCTGCACCTCCCGGGCCGCCCGCTGCGACCCCAGGGAGAACCGGGCGATGGCGTGGCCCAGAAAGGGCAGGAAGAAGAGCGAGGCCAGGGCCAGCCGCCAGTCCATGGCGAACATGGCGATGATGATCCCCGCCACGGTGCCCAGGTGCATCAGCCCGTTGACGACGCCCATCCCCAGCGAGTGGCGGAGGATCTCCACATCGGCGGTCACCCGGGCCATCAGGTCGCCGGTCTGCGCCTTGTCGTAGAAGGTGAAGGAGAGCGACTGCAGGTGGCGGTAGATGGTGGAGCGCAGGTCGTAGATCACCCGCTGGGAGACCGATTCCATGGTGTAGCGCTGCCCGAAGCGGAGCAGCCCCTGGACCAGCGCCGCCCCCACCACCGCCAGCGCCCCGGGAAGGAGCCACTCCCAGTTCCCCTCGGTCAGCACCCGGTCGACCACATGGCGGATGATCTGCGGCTGGGCCAGCGCCAGCAGGGCGGCCAGGGCGATCTGGGCCAGGCTGAAGGCCACCAGCAGCCAGCGCGGCCGGTAGTAAGGCCAGAGGATGCGCAGGTATCTCATGACGGACGGCCCCCCTCTGCACGTGCACGTCTTCGCTTCCTATGCTACGCCCCATTATACCTTAGTTGACCGATAGTGAGCAATCTTGATAACTCTTAGCATTAACTATTTGTGCCACTGACTTTTCTCCAGTTCTCCGGCAGCAACAGTCGGGCCACCCTACAGCAGGGATGGCCCGACTCACCTTAGAACTTTCGGCGCTCACGCTGCATGTTGAACCCGTGAATGAAGATGTGGGCGAAGCGAAACTGGTCTGCGCCCCGGGAGACCAACCCGATGCTCGTAAGCAAGTCGATGAAGTCGGAGAACGAATCCGCTACATGGGCAGCGTACTCTCGCCATGCCCGTTCCATCTCTTGCTCGGAAGCCACGGAAGGGAACTCATTCAGGCCATCGAAGAACGGGATCAGCTCGGGATACTCCTCCCGCATCTCGGCACAGCGCTGGGCGGAGGCTGCAACCAGCCCCTGGTTCAGCGACTGGGCCCTCAGCAGGCGGTCCATGGGAGAGGCAACCGTCTGGCCCCGGTACTGCAGTTCGTGGTCTCGCGCGGCGGTGAGCAACCGGTTCAAGCTGCGGGGGAAGGCGGTACCACTGGCGTCGGTCAGCCGCTCATAGACCCATCGGGAGACGTACTTTGACCGCCTTCCGGGCTCGCGCCGGCTCCCCCACAAAAGTTGTAGGGCATCCTCGATGCTCTCCTCATCAGCCTGATCGATGTCGCCCACGGGAGCAAATCGGTCGACCAGGTCACGGTAGAGCTTTGACTGCAGCGTCTGCCGAAGGGCAAGCCGCATGAAGTCAACGCGCGTCCACTGGAGCAGCAGATCCCGGCCGTTGAGATGGCTCTTGTTATCAAAGACCAGCCGAGACCAGATATCCTCCCGGAGGAAGATCTTGAAGCGGATCCTGGACAGGCGGCGGGCATCGGCATCCTGAACTACCTGAAACAGACCCGTCAGGACCCGCTGTCTCAGCCCGTTGGCGACCGGGATATCCTCATCCAGGTCATCGTACAGAAGCCAGAGTGACGCCTCATTGCGCTGCAGGGTGTCTTCAATGCCGTAGAGCGCATCCTTGGCCAGCAGCTTGAGATCCGAGTCGGTACTCATCCGCGCCAGCGCACGGGTATGCTCCACCTGCCAACGCTCCGATTTCGGGACCGAGCCGAGCAGACTGCGAAGGGGTTCAAACTTTTTCGTCCGCGGCATGTACCCCCGCTGCTCGAAGTGCACCCTGAGGAGGAGGTAGGCTCGCCAGAATGCCTCCCAGGACCCCGTCTCTGCGCCGAGGATCTTATCCACTTCAATAAACTCGTCCCGCGTCGGCCGGATGCGAAAACTCCCATGTCCAGAGAGGCATGTGACCTTGTCCAGTCGCCCTCGCGCCAGATCCTTGGCCGTGTTGGAATGCGTGAGCAACAGCCAGTAGAGCGCTGATTTACCCGTTCCCTTTCGGCCCCGAATCAGAGTGGTCGTCTGGTCGAGGAAACGGTCAAAGTCACCCGTTCGCTGGAACAGGTGCCTCAAGTCATGACTCGGGTCGGTGGCATTCACCGCGGGAAAGCGGAGGTCTTCAAGAATTCGCCATCGGTCGGTCCCCATCAGGACATCCGCCAGCCGGGCCGCGGTGGTGTCGTCATCGACCAGGTTTGCGATCTTCGCATAATAGGAGAGCAACCCAACCACGGGGTATCGGTCTGCCAGGGCGATAACGGGCACATAGGGGATTAACAGGGGTTCTGGCATGTCCGACAAGTCGTCGGGTTCGGATTCACCCTCACCTGATTCCCCAAGGGGAGGCTGGTTTAGTCGGTCCCACACGGCTTTGACCCGCTCGTACCCGACCCCATCCGCCGCCGGGACGGGTGAGAAGACGAAGGAGACCTTCTTCCCCAGCGACTCGACCAGATCCCGGAGGAGAAGGGCACCCGACAGGTTCTGTTCATTCGGGTAGAGAAGGGCGACCACTTCATCAGCCGCTCGCAGCAGTGAAAAAGCGCCCCACTCGTTGATCCCCGTCCGAGAGTCCACCAGGATGATGTCGGGCTGGAGGTGTTCTCCGATCTCCTTGGCAAACGTGGTCCACAGATCCCTTCCGGTGTGGGTAATCGCGTTGGCCCTCAGGTCGTCCACCTTTGCCAGGTATTCCAGACTGACCTTACCTGCCGGGACGACGAAGAGCCGTCCCCTGCCGTCAGAAACCCGGACCTCACCGAAGATGTCAGTGATGGAGATGGACGGCTCCGTGCCTCCTGGGAGATAGGCGCGTTCGTAGAAGTAATCAATGATCCCCTTGGTGGGCGTTGGTTCCACCGCCAGTGCCTCGGTTAGCCCGGGCGCCTCCAGGTCAAGGTCTACCGCCACAACCTTGCGGCCCCGCTGGGCCAACAGGTAGGCGACGTGAATCAGAGCGGTTGTGCGACCGACCCCGCCCTTGTAGGAGTAAAAGGCCACGGTTCGAGGGAGTCCGGGCTTCTTCACGCCCCCGTCTGCGGACGGTCTGTTCGTGGGCTCTGCAACCCAGTGCGCGAGGTCATGCCAAGTGACAGGCTCCGGGTCGGCTGCCGCTGCCGGCGGCATCAGCCCAATCTCCTTCGCCTCTTCCACCGTATACAGCGAGAGGAACCCCGTTCGGGAAGGAGCCCCTGCTTTGGTCAACCAGTCCGTCACCCGAGCCCTGCGTTCCGAACCGGACAGTCCCTTCAGCCGGTTGCTGACCAGCGTGACGCTCACGCTCCCCATCGGGGAGACACGCACATCCACCCACTCATCGGAACCTGTAGTATCAGCCTTCGCGCGTTCTAAGAAGGCATCACGCCAATTGTTCGACATTGAGAACACGCCCCTGAGCATCAGAGTTGGGTGGCCTCCTTGAGAATCCAGTTCACCAGGCGTCTATAGGCCTCGAGCCACTGGTTATAGCGTGGATCATCGGGGTCCACCGCCGAGTATCGTAAGTCAATGAAGTGCCCGTCGGGATTCTGAACCTTGTTCAGTATACCCAGCATCCCCGGCACGCTCTCCATGCGACTCTTAAGCCGGTTCAGCCGCCTAACGGCGTCCAGCAAGTCGTGTCCTGGGTTCGTAATGGAATGCCCCGGGTCGTTGGAGGCGGTCTTCCACTCCGTGATGTTATGATGAGAAACAATAATGGCTTTCAGCAGGACTTCCACGGTACACCCGCCCCAGTGCATCGCTGCGGTCCGCCGCTTCTTTTCAATTAACTCCTCGGTATCCAGCCTTCGCTGCTCAAAGGCCCCTTGAAAGTCCTCCATAAGCCTCCCTGCCCTGAAGATTCTCCGTTATCTTTTCGTTCCGGTCTGGCGCATCTCCTCCAGTCCCGCCGACGAAGCCACCTCCACTACATTCCCGTATCCGCCTTTTGTGCTGTTGCGACTGAACTTGTGACAATGGTATCATGGGAACCAAACCATACGCCTTCAGGGTAGGGTGAGGTGGCATTGATTCCAGGCCACCAATTCCCGACCGGCGGTGATGCTTCCTGCCTCCATGGCAGCGAAGACGAGCGCCGCGAGCCCCTTGGCCGGATTCGGTCAAGGGTGCAGACTCCGGTGAGATCCCGGGGCCGACGGTAGAGTCCGGATGGGAGAAGGCGAGAGAACCGCCCTTGGCGCGCCTGCGGGCACGCCGGAGGGTCTCTCTTGCTATACCTCAGACAACAAACACCCCCGAAGGCGAAGCCGGGGGTGTTTTTCATGTCCTTCTCCGAGCAAGATCGCCACTTCATGGCAGCCGCCCTCAAACTGGCCGCCCGCGGGCGCAGCCGCACCCACCCCAACCCCATGGTCGGCTGCGTCATCGTCAAGGAGGGCGCTGTGATCGGCACCGGCTACCACCGGAAGGCCGGCGAGCCCCATGCGGAGGTCTACGCCCTGCAGGAGGCGGGGGAGAGCGCCCGGGGCGCCACCGCCTACGTCACCCTGGAGCCCTGCGCCCACCACGGCCGGACCCCGCCCTGCGCCGATGCGCTGATCGCGGCGGGCGTCGCCCGGGTGGTGGCCGCCATGGTCGACCCGGACCCCCGCACCGCCGGCCAGGGGCTGGAGCGGCTGCGGGCGGCGGGGATCCAGGCGGAGGTCGGCCTGCTGGAGCAGGAGGCCGAGGCGCTCAACCGCTCCTGGCTCACCTGGAAGCGGACCGGGCGCCCCTTCGTGATCCTGAAGTGGGCGATGACCCTGGACGGCAAGATCGCCTGCGCTTCGGGCGACAGCCGCTGGGTGACCGGCGACGCCGCCCGGGCCCACCTGCACCAGATCCGGGACCAGGTGGACGCCATCCTGGTGGGCGAGACCACCGCCCGGCGGGATGACCCGGAGCTGACCGCCCGACCGACGGGACCCGGCCCCCTGCCCGGCTGGGCCGGCGGGATCGACCCCGGCCCCGACGAGCACTGGCAGCCGAAGGACCCCCTCCGGATCGTGCTCGACTCCATGGCCAAGACCGACCTGAACGCCCGCCTCTTCGCCCCGGAGCTAATGGAGCGGCCCCTGCCCAACAAGACGCTGATCGCCGCCACCCAGCTGGCCTCCCCCCGAAAGCTGGCGATGATCCGGGAGCGGGGGGCCGAAACCCTGGAGCTGCCCGAGCGGGAGCAGGTGGTGGCCCTGGCGCCGCTGCTGGATGAGCTGGGCCGGCGGGGCATCACCTCGCTGCTGGTGGAGGGCGGCGGACGGATCCACTGGTCCTTCCTCTCCCAGGGGCTGGCCGACCACCTGATGGTCTACGTCGCCCCCAAGGTGGTGGGCGGCGCCACCGCCCCGGGCCCGGTGGCCGGGCAGGGGCTGAAGGCGATGGCCGAGGCCTGGGAGCTGGTCGACAGGATCCAGGTCACCCCCATCGGGGAGGACCTGCTGCTGGAAGGCGACCTGCGAAAGGGATGAGCGCCGATGTTCACCGGGTTGATTGAGGAGACCGGCCGCCTCCGATCCGTCCGCAGGAGCGGGCGGTCGCTGCAGCTCGAGATCGGGGCGCGCAAAGTGCTGGAGGGCGCCCGGATCGGCGACTCCATCGCCGTCAACGGCGTCTGCCTCACCGTCACCGCCCTGCAGGGGGACGGCTTCACCGCCGATGTGATGCCCGAGACCTTTGAAAAGACCAACCTGAGCCAGACCCCAGCCGGTTCCCCCGTCAACCTGGAGCGGACCATGGCGCTGGGCGACCGCTTCGGCGGTCACATCGTCCAGGGCCACGTGGACGGGACCGGGATCATCCGGGCGCTGGCGCCCGAGGAGATCGCCGTCTGGGTGACGGTGGAGGCACCCCCGGAGATCCTCCGCTACGTGGTGCCCAAGGGCTCCATCGCCATCGACGGCATCTCGCTGACGGTGGTGGATGTGGGCGAGGACCGGTTCCGGGTCTCCCTGATCCCCCATACCTTCGCCGTCACCAACATGGCCGCCAGGCGCCCCGGCGACCGGGTCAACCTGGAGGTCGACATCCTGGCCAAGTACGTGGAGCGGATGCTGGCCTGGCGGGGCGGCGGGGCTTCGAAGCCGCCCGGTTCGAAGCTCGACGAGGAGTTCCTGCGCCGCCACGGCTTCGCCGACTGAGCCCACCTGAGCTGGAAAGGGGATCGCGTCCCATGACGGAGCAACTGACCAAGCCCTTCGCGACCATTGAGGAAGCGCTGGCGGAGATCCGGGCCGGGCGGATGATCATCGTGGTCGACGCCGAGGACCGGGAGAACGAGGGCGACCTGCTGATGGCCGCCGAGAAGGTGACCCCGGAGGCGATCAACTTCATGGCCCGCTACGGGCGGGGGCTGATCTGCCTGCCGATGACCGGCGAGCGGCTGGACGAGCTGCAGATCCCCGAGATGGTGCACGGCCGGGGCGACCACATGGGCACCGCCTTCACCGTCTCCATCGACGCCCGGGACAAGACCACCACCGGCATCTCCGCCCAGGAGCGGGCCCACACCATCCGGGTGGCGATCGACCCGACGAGCCGCCCCGAGGACCTGGTCCGGCCCGGCCACATCTTCCCGCTGCGGGCCAAGCCCGGCGGGGTGCTGCGACGGCCCGGCCACACCGAGGCGGCGGTCGACCTGGCCCGCATGGCCGGCCTCTACCCCGCCGGGGTGATCTGCGAGATCATGAACGAGGACGGCACCATGGCCCGGGTGCCCGAGCTGATCGAGTTCGCCCGGACCCACGGGCTGAAGCTGGTCACCATCGCCGACCTGATCCGCTACCGGATGGAGCACGAGTCGCTGGTCGACCCGCTCCCTCCGGTGCGGATGCCCACCAAGTACGGCCTCTTCACCGCCCACCCCTTCGAGGACCGGCTGACCGGCCAGTGCCACGTGGCGCTGGTGATGGGTGAGGTGGGCGACGGGGAGCCGGTGCTGGCCCGGGTCCACTCCGAGTGCCTGACCGGCGACGCCTTCCACTCCCTCCGCTGCGACTGCGGCGACCAGCTGGCCGCCGCCATGAGCCAGATCGCCCGGGAGGGCCGGGGCGTGCTGCTCTACATGCGGCAGGAGGGGCGGGGGATCGGCCTGGCCAACAAGCTGCGGGCCTACCACCTGCAGGACCAGGGCCAGGACACGGTGGAGGCCAACCTGGCCCTGGGCTTCGCTCCCGACGCCCGGGACTACGGCACCGGGGCGCAGATCCTCCGGGCGCTGGGCATCCGCCGGCTGCGGCTGCTGACCAACAACCCCCGCAAGCAGTTCAGCCTGCAGGGGTACGGCCTGGAGATCGTGGAGCGGGTGCCGATCGCGATGGAGCCCAACGCGGAGAACCAGCGCTACCTGGCCACCAAGCGGGAGAAGCTGGGCCACCTGATCGGCCACGACTGAGGAAGATCCCGTCTCATGGCAGACGGAGGTATAAGGAGTAGTGGGGTAATGCGGAACGAACGGCTCTACCGGATGGTAATGATCGCGATGATGGGTTCCATGGCCTTTCTGCTGATGTACTTTGGCGAGATCCATGTGCCGCCCTTCGCCGAGTTCCTGAAGTACGACCCCGGCGACGTGCCCGCCGTGGTGGCCACCTACACCATGGGGCCGGCCGCAGGCGTGGGCGTGCAGGCGATCAAGGCCGGGATCTTCTTCCTCTCCGGAAAGTCGACGACAGGCTGGGTCGGCGTGCTGGCCAACTTCCTGGCCGGGGCCGGGCTGGTGCTGGGCTCCGGCATCGCCCACCGGCTGCTGGAGCGGTCGGGGATGCGCCACTGGGGCTGGGGCTTCCTCTCCGCCGCCATCGGCACGCTGGTGATGGCCGCCGT
>JBMONC010000050.1:0-26104 GCA_049324875.1 Bacillota bacterium | reverse complement strand
TCCTGGCCGGGGCCGGGCTGGTGCTGGGCTCCGGCATCGCCCACCGGCTGCTGGAGCGGTCGGGGATGCGCCACTGGGGCTGGGGCTTCCTCTCCGCCGCCATCGGCACGCTGGTGATGGCCGCCGTGCTGATCCCCGTGCTGGCGATCCTGATCTACCCCGCCTGGGGGATGCAGGGGCCGGCCGCCTGGACCGCCGCCCTGACCATCTCCACCCCCTTCAACCTGTTCAAGGGCTTCCTTTCCAGCACCATCAGCCTCGCCTTCTACCGCCGTCTCCAGCCCTTCCTGCTCGGGCGGCCGGCGCACAAGACGGCCTGACCAACAAGGAGGAGATCTATCATGGGGAAGGTTTTTGAGGGCCAGCTGACCGCCAACGGCCTCCGGTTCGGCATCGTGGTCGCCCGCTGGAATGAGTTCATCACCGCCAAGCTGCTGGGCGGAGCGGAGGATGCGATCCGCCGCCACGGCGGCGACCTGGAGCAGGTCGACATCGCCTGGGTGCCCGGCTCCTTCGAGATCCCGCTGGCGGTCCAGAAGATGGCCGCCTCCGGCCGCTACGACGCCATCATCGCCCTGGGGGCTGTGATCCGGGGCGCCACCCCCCACTTCGACTACGTGGCCAACGAGGCGACCAAGGGGGTCGCCCAGGCGATGCTGGGGACGGGGGTACCGGTCGCCTTCGGGATCCTGACCACCGACTCCATCGAGCAGGCGATCGAGCGGGCGGGGACGAAGGCGGGGAACAAGGGATTCGAGGCGGCGGTCAGCGCCATCGAGATGGCGAATCTCCTCAAGGTTCTGGGGTAGCTGGCAGCGGGGGCCACCATCGGGTGGCCTCCTTTCTGCTTATCCAGTGGTTGCTGCATGCCAAAGCCCCGAAAAAGAAAGGGCAAAACCCTTTCCGTGTCATACTTATCTAGTGTAGGAATGTCTAAGATCGGTTGGAGGATACCATGCGTCAAAACAGCTCATTACGAACCACGGGCCTCAACCTGATCCTCCTGGTGCTCCTGGTCGCCCCCTTCTACCAGGGACTCTTCTTCCCCACCCCCATGCTGACGGCGATCACCGCCCTGACCCTGGGGTTCGGCCTATGGCTCTACGGCAGGAGGGCCGATCGCCTGCCCCTGGGCCTCCCGGGGGACTGGGCGGGGGCTTCCCTGCTCGCCCTCACCCTCATCTACGTGCTGCAGTTCGGGTGGGCCGCGTACGCTCGGGGCAACCTCGACTGGGTGCTGCGCTGCGCGGCCGCCTGGTTTGCTTTTGTGATGATCAGCCAGGAGAACGGCCCGAAGCTCCGCTCCCGGCTGGGCTGGACGATGCTGATCGCCGGTGCCCTGGTCGCCTTCCTCGGCGTGCTGGAGTACGGACAGTTCTTTGAGCAGCAGCAGTCGCTCCGGGAGCTGTTGAACATCAAGCGATTCACCGGCCGCCTCCTCAGCCTCTTCCAGTACCCCAACGCCGCCGGCGCCTTCCTGCTGGCCACCTGGATGGTGGGTGTGGGGCTGATGCTGGAGGAGGCCGGGAACCGGAAGCGGTTGCTGCTGGCGGGGCTGAACAGCCTGATCAGCGTGGCGCTCTTCCTCACCCTCTCCCGGGGTGTGGTGGTGGTGCTGCCGGTCGCCCTGATTCTGATGGTGGCCGGACTCGCCCGCACCGAGTGGTTCCGGGCGCTGCTCTTCATGGGCGCCACCCTCGCCGTCCCCGTCGCCGCCGCCTTCAAGCCCCTTCCCGCCGCCTCCAGTGCCGCCAACTGGGGCCTGGCGCTCCTCGGGGCGCTGCTGGCCGCCGGGCTCGGCGTGCTGGCCACCTGGGGCGCCACCCGGGTCAGCAGCCTGCCCGCCCGCACCATCCGGATCGGCCTGGCCGGCCTGGTGGCCCTGGGGCTGGCCGGCGGGGCGCTCTGGGTGGGCAGCCGCCCCCTGGGCGAGGCGGTCCCCCAGCAGCTGGAGCGGCTGATGGACATCAACCTGGAGACCCAAAACGTGCAGACCCGCATTGACTTTACCCAGACGGCGCTGCGCATGTTCGCCGACCAGCCCCTGGGGCGGGGCGGCTTCGGCTGGGAGCGGGGCTACCGGCTCTACCAGCAGGCCAACTACGCCTCCCGTGAAACGCACAACCACTACGTGCAGGTGCTGGTAGATGCCGGGGCGCTGGGGCTGCTGGCCCTGGCGGCCGGGGTGGTCCTGGCCCTCTGGACCGGCTTCCGCCACCGGAAGGATCAGCCCGCCCGCTGGATGATGGTCGCCGCCGGTGGCATGCTGGCCGCTCATGCGGTGATCGACTTTGACCTCTCCTACTTCTCTCTCTGGCTGCTGATGTGGCTGCTCCTGGCGGTTGGGCAGGAGCCCACCCCCCTGACCGCCAAGCAGGAGCGGCGGTTCCTCTTCCCAGCCGCCCTGGGCGTCACCCTCCTGGTCGGCCTCCTCGCCGCTGTGCTGACGGTGGCCGGCTACGCCTTCACCCAAGCGCAGAAGGCCGTGCAGCGGCAGGATTATGAGGTGGCCCTCCGGCAGGCGAAGCTGGCGATCCAGCTCGACCCCCTCAACAGCGATTACCTGCGCTTTCTCCGGCTCGAAGAGAACCTGCTGCGAGCCACCCGGGTGGATCCGCACAGCCCCTTCGTTTGGGAGGACCTGGCCCAGTTCCGGGAGAAGCAGAGGGATCTCCCGGGAGCGCTGGAGGCGGCGCAGAAGGCTGCTGCGGTCCATCCCATGCACATCGACCGATACACCACCGCCGCCCGCCTGGGCAGCGCACTCCTGGATGAGGCCGTCACCCAGGACAAGCGAGAGGTGGCGTTGAGCACCGCCCGCGAGCTGACCGGCCTGAGCCGGCAGCTGGAGGAGCGGATGGCGGTTGCGGCCGCCAAGCAGCACCTCTACCCCTACCCCAAGCTGGAGTGGAAGCCGGTGCTCCACCTGGCGGTGGGCAAGGCCCAACTCCTGCTGGGCGAACTGGCTGAGGCGGAGAAGCACCTGCTGGCGGCGCTGAAGGATTCAGGCACGGCTGGGGAGGCCGCCCTCTGGCTGGATGCGCTCTACACCCGCAAGGGGGATGAGGCTGCCAGGGCAAATATGCCCGTCCAGCTGGAGGGGGCCGTCCGGCTCAGCCCGCTCTACCGGGCGCTGTCGCACTGGCAGTAGACTCGAACATCAACGGGAAGCAAGGTGTTCGCATTGAATACGCTCGTCACCGGCGGTGCGGGCTTCATCGGCTCGCACCTGGTGGACCGGCTGTTGCGGGAGGGTCACCGGGTGGTCGTGGTGGACGACCTCTCGACGGGGGCCCGCGCCAACCTGCCCCCCGGGGCGGAGCTGCACATCCGGGATATCTGCAGTCCCCTGGAGGAGATCTTCCGCACCGCCAGGCCCGAGGTGGTCTTCCACCTGGCCGGTCAGGTCTCGGTGCCCCGGTCGGTGGAGGACCCCCACCGCGACCTGCAGGTGAACACAGGCGGTACCATCCGGGTGATGGAGGAGGCCGCCCGCTGGCAGGTGCGCAAGGTGGTCTATCTCTCCTCCGCCGCCGTCTACGGCATCCCCCGGAGCCTGCCCCTGACCGAGGAGAGTCCGATCCAGCCCATCTCCCCCTACGGGCTCTCCAAGTGGACCGCCGAGGAGTACGTCCGGCTGCTGGGCGGGACCCGGGGGGTGGCCTTCAGCATCATCCGCCCCGCGAACATCTACGGCCCCCGCCAGACGGCGGAGGCCGAAGGGGCGGTCGTGCCCGCCTTTCTGGACCGGTTCCTGAACCAGACGGATCCCGTCATCCACGGCCGGGGCGACCAGACCCGTGACTTCCTCTACGTGGCCGACATGGTGGAGGCGCTGATCCGGGCGATGCACGCCGCCGATGGACTGACGCTGAACATCAGCAGCGGCCGGCCGGTCTCCATTCTCGACCTCTGGCAGCAGCTGGCCGACCTGATCGGCTGGCAGCGGCCCCCCCGCTTCGGGCCGGTCCGCCCCGGGGACATCCCCCACTCGGTGATGGAGAACCGCCTGGCCGGCACCGCCCTGGGGTGGGAGCCCCGCTACACCCTGGCCGAGGGGCTGGCCGAGACCCTGGCCTGGGTCGCGGGCCGGCAGGCGGCGCCCGGGCAGGCGTAATCGAAGGTCTGCACCATAAGGAGTGACCCAGGTTGCACCTCGTCTTTGCGATCCTTCGAAGCCGGGTGGTGCTGGCCACCGTCGATATCACCGTGGCTCACCTGGCCTACCTGTTGGCCTTCTACCTGCGGTTCGGCGATCAGGTGCACCCGGCCAACGCCGAGGCCTACCGCCTGCTGCTGCCCTACATGGCGGCGGCGCTGGTGGCCCTCTTTCTGTTGTACGACCTCTATGCCGAGTCCTTCCGCCCGTGGAGCGACGTGGCCTCCAGCCTGCTGATCTCCGTGGCGCTGCTCTCGGTGGTCGTGGTAGCCCTCTCCTTCTACATCCGGGCGCTGGCGATGCCCCGTACCGTGATCCTGATCGGTACCCTGTGCCAGGTGCTGATGCTCCTCGGCTGGCGATATGTTGCCTGGATGCTGACCAGGCGGCTTGCCCCCGTGGAGCGGGTGCTAGTGGTGGCCCGTACTTGCGCCGAGGCTCGCCATCTATTCGGGCGGCTGGAGGGCTTGGACCGGCCAACCAAGCCGCTGGCCATGCTACTGGAAGAAATCGGTGATGCCAAGGAAGAATTCCATGGGGTTGATGAGCTGCCCCAGATGCTCGAACGCTACCAGGCAGACGCCGTGTACGTGGGCGGTGCTGTCTCTCCTGCCACGCGGCGGCGAGTCACCGAACTGTGCATCGAAAAGGACGTCTTCATACGCCTGGTACCGGACCTATATGAGATTGTCCTCTCGCAAAGCCGGCTCTCGCAGGTCTGGGACACCCCGGTCTTTGAAATCGGCCGGCTGGAACCTAGTGAAGGTACCCGTCTCCTTAAGCGTGGAATCGACTTGGTTGTATCGTCGATCGGTTTGGTGCTGGCGCTGCCGATCATGGCCGTGGTTGCTGCCATCGTGGCCCTGGACTCGCCTGGGCCCATCATCTTTAAGCAGACCCGAGTCACCCGGGATGGACGCCTGTTCACCATGTACAAGTTCCGTACCATGGTCCACGACGCAGAACGCGAGACAGGCCCGGTCATGGCGACGGCGGAAGACCCCCGAACTACGAGGGTAGGCCGTTTTCTCCGAACCACTCGCCTTGACGAATTGCCCCAGCTGCTCAACGTGGTGATGGGTGACATGAGCCTTGTAGGTCCGCGGCCGGAGCGACCCATCTTCGTTGCCGCCTTCTCGGAAGAGGTAGCCTGGTACTCCCACCGGCTGCGGGTTAAGCCTGGCCTGACCGGACTGGCACAGATCGCTGGGCGGTACAGCACCAGCGTGGAGGACAAACTGCGATATGATTTGCTCTACGCCTGCTCCCAGTCGCTGGCGGCGGACATCCGAATCCTGGTCAAGACGCTGCAGACAATCATGTCGCGCCACAGGGCTTCCTGACATGGAGTAGATGGTGGACGGGGGCACGTAGCGCCCAAAAACCTTGGAGAGACCGCCGGGGATCTATCTACCCAGGCGGTCTCTCCCGTTGAGATTGATTTCCTGAAAGCAGGCCGTCATACACAGCAACCGTTCGCTCAATCATCTGATCAACTCGGAACCTCTCCCGGACAGTACGGCGAGCAGCGGCAGCCATATTACGCAAGGATGAAGGCTCAAGAAGGCTCTCTATGGCCGAAGCAAGAGCTTGTACATTACCGACCGGGATCAGCCGGCCGTTCTCCCCGTCTGTGATGACCTCTGGCAGCCCACCTACCGCTGTAGCTACCACCGGTCGCCCAGCGGCCATCGCCTCGAGCACGCTGTAGGGCAGGCCCTCCTTATATGAGGGAGAGACAAAGAGATCCATCTCTTCGAGAGCGGCAACGGGATCCACAAAACCGGTGAAAACCACCTGCCCGGCAATCCCCAGTTCCCGGGCACGCTGTTCAAGGACCGGCTTTAAAGGTCCATCTCCCGCAAGCACAAATCGGTACTCCCCCCGCCTCAGGAGCAGGCTTGCCGCGGCCAGCAAATCCTCCAACCCCTTGCCTGCCACCAGCCGGGAGACGACGCCGACCACCGGCGGTCGGCCACTCGGGTTGGGATCGGGGATGCCCGCAAAGGGGGCGGGATCGATCCCGTTGTGGATGGTTGCTACCTTCTCGGGAGAGGCAATGCACCAACTCAGTGCCAACCTCCGGTCTGCCTCGGAGACGGTGATAATCTGATCAGACCAGAGGCGGCCGGCCGACCACTCCGCCGCCAGGTAGGCCATTCTGGCCGGGAGCGAGACCGCACGGCCGCCAAAGGCGAAGCCGTGAGCAGTGAAGACAGCTTTTACGCCGGCCCTGCGGGCGGCCAGACGGCCGAGGAGACCCGCCTTGGAGCTGTGGCTGTGGACCAGGTCAGCTTTCAGCGTTCTTATCGTCTTCAGAACAGCCCGAAGGGCACAGGCATCGTTAATCAGGGAAACCTCTCGCTGCATGGCCTCCAGGGGAATAACAGCGATGCCCCGTTCCCGCAGGCGGTCCACCAGGGGCCCGTCAGGGGCACAGGCCACAGTGACCTGGAAACGGGACGGGTCAAGACCAGCCGCGAGGTCAAAGAGGTGTCGCTGGGCGCCCCCCCAATCGGCACGGGTGATCAACTGCAGAATGCGATAGGGAGCCACATTTGCCCTCCTCGCTCGGCAGATCAGTCATTCGATAAGTACTCTCCCGGACCACACGTCCAAGGCGATGGAGATAGCTACACCTGTTCGTTCTCTTCCCTATGACTCAGAGGGAGTCTGAAGCAGTTGGGTTAGAAACGCACGGAAGTCGGAACCCAAATCCTCCCTGGACAGGGCGAACTCAACCGTCGCCTGTAAGTATCCAAGCTTGTTTCCCACATCCAGACGTCGGGCCTCAACTTCCGCGGCATATACGGGCCGTATGTGGCGCAAGCGGTCGAGCCCATCGGTCAACTGGACCTCTCCGTTCTTTCCGGCGGGCAGGTTCGCTAGAATGTCAAAGATCTCTGGTTCAATGATGTAGCGACCCACCATGGCCAGATTAGATGGCGCCTGCTCCGGTTCTGGCTTCTCTACCATGCCCTTGACCATGTACAGCCTTTCGCCTACCGGTACTGGATCGACCACCCCATAGTGCCGGAGGTCGTCTGGCCGCTCTTCCCGGACTGCAATCACGGAGCCTGTTCCAAGGGATTCGTAACGATTGATCAACTCGGTCAGACAGGGCTGGGGTCCGCGAAAAAGCTCATCACCTAACATGACCGCGAACGCCTCGTTGCCAACATGTTGGCGTGCTTGCAGGATCGCGTGACCGAGGCCCAGGGGATACTTTTGACGGATGAAGTGGATGTTTACCATCTCTGCAATGTTACGAATCTCAGCAAGCAAATCGGTTTTATCGGCCTGTCGCAAATGGTGCTCCAATTCGATAGAGTGGTCAAAGTGGTCCTCAATAGCCCGCTTGCCGCGCCCAGTGATGATCAGGATGTCTTGGATGCCCGCAGCAGCAGCCTCTTCCACTACATACTGAATGATAGGCTTGTCCACAATCGGCAGCATCTCTTTCGGCTGGGCCTTCGTGGCTGGAAGGAACCGTGTGCCCAACCCGGCGGCTGGAATCACAGCTTTTCGGATTCGCTTCATAAACTAGTCACTCCTTGTGCTCGATTCCTTCCAGTGAGCGGGACGGGAACGAGGGCCCCCGTACTCGAGCTTGCGGACCCGGTACAGGGTCTCCTCCATCAACCGGCGATGTGCCGCCATCAGATCTGCCAGCAACCCGAATATGATTGTCTGGACACCAACTACTCCCATCGCCGTGGCCAGGAGCAGAGATTGCACATGCCCTTGCCCGCTCCCCCCCGCCAGGAGCAGCAGATAACGAACCCCAAGTGCAACTGCGCCAAGGACCAGGGTTAACCCTATCAGCGTAAAGACCTTTAACGGCCGGTAGTTTGTGTACACACGAATTAGTGTAACTACTGACTTGCTGACATAATTCCAAATACCCTTGAATAACCTGGACTCACGTAGCTTTCTGTTCGTGCGGATGGGCACATGGGTTACCGCCAACTTGCGATGGCCGCACTGTATGATCGTCTCCAGCGTGTAGGTGAACTCCGACACAATGTTCAGCCGAAGCGCTGCCTCGCGCGAGAATGCTCGGAAACCGCTGGTGGTATCGGCCACATCGGTATGGGAGAGCAGGCGGACCACCGAACTGCCGAGTACTTGCAGGAATTTTTTGGTTGGGGAAAAGTGATCAATGGTGGTGACTCGGCGGTCTCCAATCACCACATCGGCCGTGCCATCCAAAATTGGCTGTATCAGACGGGGGATGTCATGGCCAGAGTACTGGTTATCTCCGTCAGTGTTGACGATGATGTCTGCCCCTTCTGCGAGTGCGGCATCGAGCCCTGTGCGGAATGCGGCGGCCAGCCCCCGCCGCGCTGCGTGCCGCACAATATGCTGAACACCATACTCCATCGCTACGGGTACAGTTCGATCGGTGCTACCGTCGTCAATCACCAGGATCTCGATTTCGTCGACCCCCGGAATCGATCGCGGAAGGTCGGCGAGTGTATAGGGCAGGGTCTCCTCTTCGTTGAGACACGGAATCTGGATGATCAATTTCATTGCCGTGTCACCTCCAACCCAACTAGGGAAGCCATATTAACTGCGGCGCAAGAGTCTTTTCAGTCCGGTCGAAACCTCGGGCACTCCGAAATACCATAGACCGGCAACATAAACACCTACACCGAAACCACAGATTACCACGGTTGAGATCACCTGCAAGGTCCTCTCAGCAAAGGACGGCACAAAGCCGGCAAGCCCCCAGCATAGCACCCCCATTACCATGGATGCCAGGGCTGGCTGCCAGTTCTCCCGAGCCCAGTGTCCAACCTGCTCCAGCAGGCGGATTTCCAGAGTGGCCCCGAGCGCCCAAAGCTGTATCAAGAGTGGCACAAGAGCTGCTGCAGCTCCGGCCCAGGAAAGCACCCAACCTCCCCGACCACCAACGAAGGCTGCCGAAATTGCCGCCTGCGTAAGCACCCCCGCCGCGAGCCCGAGAACGGGAATCCAGGGCCGCCCCAGGGCAAAAATGGCGTGAGCGAGGAGCGCATTGATTGCCAGCAGTGGAATCCCTGCGGCATATCCGCTGAGGACGGATGCAGTCATCACGGTTCCCTGCTGGTCGAATACCCCCCACTGGAACAGTGCCTGGACTAACAGTTCTCGAAGGGCAGTAAGACCTGCGGCTGCCGGCAGGGCGAGAAGAAAGACATATCGGATCCCCCTGTCCAGCAGTGCGCGAAACCGGGCCCAATCTGTACGTGCACTCGCTTCGGCCAATGCCGGATACCCGACGGTTACAATGGAGAGAACTACCGTCTGAAGGGCAAACTGTCGCAACCGATCCGCGAAGGTTAGGGCTGCAGTGCTTCCCCCCGGAAGTACGGCAGAGAAGAATCGTTCAATGGGTAGGTAGGCGAAACCCAGGGTCGACCAGATGATGAAGGGGAGAACAGACGTAAGTGGCGGGCTCTTTTTCTTTCTGGTTACCTCGACGGCAGGAACAGGTTGACTCCGATAGAGCCACACCAGCGGGATGAGTGCGACCAGTCCCGGCATGGCAAAACCAATCAACTGCAACTTTACCAGTTGCAGCGGCACTTGAGCGAACCAGAAGGCCAGCAGGGCATTGACCACATTCTGAGCAGTGGTGCCCAAGGGGCTGTAGATATACTCGTCACGGGCGTTGAGTGCGGAGCGGAGGAGCCCGGCCACCCCAAACAGAGGCACCTGGAGAAGGCTCCACCACGCCGCTCCCTCGGCCAGCCTTATGAGATCAGGTGGCCAGGCGGCGATTAGCGGCCGCAACCAGTAGGGAATTGTGACCTGAGCCACCGCAACAAAGAGACCGCCGACGAGGCAGAGACGCAGGAAAAGCCTGCGGGTCAGATGGTTGGCCGCCGAAAGCCCCTGCCCCTGAATGGTAGCTACATAGGCAGGTACCAGTGCTGCCGGGAGTGCGGTGGTCAACATCAAGCCCAACATATCCGACCAGACCGTTCCCATGAGGAAGGCGTCAGCAACCGGAGTAGCGCCCAGCTTCACAGCGATCATCTGCTCACGCGCAAAGCCAGCCAGCTTCTGTAGCACTGTGAGTCCGGCCACCAACGCAGTTGTCGCCGCCGTCAGTCCCCCGAGCGTTACTCTGTCGGATCTCATATGCGCAACAGCACAATGGTCCAGGGAAACGGCTTCGCTACAGCTTCAACCGTCCCCCACCGCTGGACGAACCGAATGAACGCCCCCGATGACCAATGGTTTATGTGACCTGGGGTGTTACCCCACTGGCTTAGATACGCCCCGCGAGCCATGTTGGCCATGCGCCAAATGGGTTCATTGGGGACGCTCAGCAGCACATACCGCCGGGCAAGCCTCACCAGCTCGTTCATGGCCTGATCGGGACGTTCCAGATGCTCCAACACTTCCATAGCCACCGTGAGGTCAAACGATCGATCAGCAAAGGGCACCCTGTAAATGGACGCAACCTGAAATGGTATGCTCTTGTGGAGTTGCTGGGCCTGGGCCACTACTCCCGGATCCACATCAGCTCCCGTTATCTCCGCAGAGGGGAACCACTGGGCAAACCGGGCCGTGACATGCCCCTCACCGCAGCCAGCGTCGAAGATGCTGGTCGGCGCCACACGGGTTAAGATCTGACGAGTCTGCTCCAGAAAGCTGCGCACCAATGCCGCGGCAATCGGGTTCTTTGAATTGTACTTATCGTAATAGTTGCCAGCCGGTCCTTGCAGGTCACTCACTTTGTCTCCCCCATTCGACTGGTACCCTTGCCCACCTGCACGCACTGTAGTCCGAGGTGTGCCAACCGGTGGGCATCCAGAGTATTCCTTCCGTCAAATACGAGTGTGCCAGCCATGGCACGGGCTACACCACTCCAGTCCAGCTGACGGAACTGGGCCCACTCGGTCACCAGCACGACGGCGTCTGCTCCCGCCACAGCCTCGTCAAGATGAGGGGCCACCCGAAGACCTCGGGCCTCCAAGTCCGGCAGAGCAGTGACAACCGGGTCAAATGCTGTAACCTCTGAGCCGGCCTCCAACAGCCATGTGGCAATGTCGAGCGCGGGTGCCTCTCTAACGTCGTCTGTCCCTGGCTTAAAGGACAGGCCAAGCAGGGCAATCTTCCTGCCGGCGAGAGAGCCAAGGTGAGTCTCCAGCAGGTCGAAGAACCACCGTCGCTGCCTCCGGTTATCCAGTAGGGCTGCCTCCACAATCGGCAGCTCGTACCCCTCCCTGCGACCCAGGTTGACCAGCCCCATCAGGTCCTTGGGGAAGCAAGAACCACCGAAGCCGACTCCGGCGTTCAGAAAGTCAGGCCCAATTCGCGGGTCAAGTCCCATCCCCCTGGCCACCTGGGTTACATCGGCGCCCAGATGATGGCAGAGTCGAGCCATCTCGTTAATGAACGAGATCTTAGTTGCCAGGAATGCGTTGGAAGCGTACTTGATCAGTTCAGCGGTACGGCGTGTAGTCGATACCACGGGGACATGGAACGACTTGTAAAGCTCCTCCAAACGGCGCAAGGCATCAGCCGATTCAGCTCCCAGCACAATGCGATTGGGGTGTCGAGCGTCGTACAGCGCATTACCCTCTCGCAGAAACTCTGGATTGTTGGCGACCTCCCATCGCCGGCCCCCGCCAATTCTGTCCAGCTCTTCCTGCACCCAATCGCCGGTCCCGGGGGGCACGGTGCTCTTCAATACAACAATGGCACCGGTGGGCAGGTGAGGCGGTAGTTCCTCCACCACCTTGCGGACATAGGACAGGTCAACACTGCCATCATCAGCAGGCGGGCTCCCGACCGCAACAAACACAAAATCGGTTTGAGGTCCAACCCCATCGGCCAGGGTGCGGACATAGCGTACCGCGGTCTTCGCCATTGACTCCGCCAACCCCGGCTCATAGAACGGGGCCTCGCCCTTCCGAAGCTTGTCCAGACGGTGCTGGTCTACCTCAACCGTGACCACCTCGTGTCCCTGCTCGCCGAAAACCTAAGCGGTGATCAGGCCTACGTATCCGGCACCGATGACGGCAATCTTCATGTGCACATAATCCTCTCTCCATATGGTCAGCCTCTTTACGGTTTCTCTGAAAACCGAACCGCTCGTAGGGCCAAACCAAGCTCGCGGGTATCACTACCATGCCCCGTCCGGGCCGGAGACCAGGTATCCGTCTCAATCCCGATGTGGACCCGGCTCCTTCCCGCAGGTAACGGTATCTCGTAATCGGAATACCCACTGATCCGGGGAACAACTTGCGCGGCCAGTTCACCATCAATGAAGACTCGGACCTGTGGCTGCGGAACACCCTCTGGACGTCCGGATGCTAGCTCGAGAACCAGTGAGTCCGAGGACGGCTGAACCTCTAGGGAAAACTCCGCTGTGCCCATCATCCAAACGAAGGGGCCGTGAACGTTACGCTCCAAGGTATAGAAACCCTGTGAGGTCCCCTCTGCCAGCAAATCCTCAACTGTAATCTCTGACCGATTTACGGGACGCATTGTGATGCGGCGGAGTTGTACACCGAGTTCACGTCTATCGCTACTTTGACTGCTGATCTGTGCGGGCACAAACGTTGGTAATGAAACCGTCAGGAGGTTCTCGCCGGTTTGGACTTGGCTTGCGGGGATGATAAAGTGGTACGACCTACAGCCCTCCTCTACAGTAAACTCCGACAGGGTCGAACCGGTCAATTGGACCTGGGCCTTCCTACCCGCCGTAGCCGAATGCCCGCACATATCAAGGGACAACAAATACTTCCTGCCCGTCGGGAGGCCCGTCAGGTCTATATCGAGTTGCCCGCTTGTCCAGCGGAAGGGGGTCTTTGGATTCCCTTCCCGAGCGTAAACCCCCCGAATGGGTGAGTTTATGTCCTCCAATGCGCCAATCACCCAGTCAAACCGATCGGGCTTCCAGTTCCGAGGTACGATGCGGTATAGGAAGATGGTCTGCCTCATGGTGAGGACCTTACGCGGCGGCCGTTCATAGGTCACTTCCGCATGGGGGACCTCAATGGTATGCTGACCTATTGGTTCATACGATACATTATCGATCCTTGTCCCCAGAAACTCCGCTGGCTCGAGCAAAAGGACAATCTTCCCCTGCTGTAACCAGGTGGTAATTTGGTCCCCCAGTTGTTCTGGCTTGGCCTGAGGTCCAATTTCGAGAGCAGGGCGATTGTAAATATAACGCAAGGGTACCGTGAAGGCCTGCAGCTCAGGGGCTAATAGAACATAGTCAGCCTCACCCGTCTTCTCAGCTAGGTCTTCTAGTTGCTCGGATAGCCCTAGAAAGTCGCGGTGAAAGAGGAAAGGCAGACTCGGTTGCGCTGTCATGACTACCAAGAGTACTGCAACGAAGAAAACGGGCAGGCGCGCGGCCTTGAAGCGCTGCCAAATAGTCTCCAGGAAGTAGGTCGCGAATAGCGCGAAGGCCGGGAAGATGATCAGTACGAATCGCCGGGTCTGCCAGAAATGGTCTGGGTAGATGTTTGGTCGATAGAAACTGGCGAGAGCCACGAACACTGCAGCAGTCACAAAAGGCAGGGCTCGGGCATCAAACCGCCTCAGGTAAACCAAGAGCCCCAGTATCCCCAACCAGATTCCAAGGTGGGTTGTGTACCAACCGAAATGCTGGAACGCTTCGACATCGTAAGCCCCTAGATGGGTACTCCCCGGCGGGGTCGGAAAGAGGGCGGGACGAACGTACAGGCCGTAGCCGGCTATGACTATCAGAAAGAGCCCCAGAGCCGTGGCAATCCACTTCTGGCCCTCAATCCAGCCTGCTATTCCGCGTCCGTACTTGGTACCTAGCGTGTAAACCACTAGGCCTAGAACAACCAAGACAACCATAGTGACCATCCCTGGAAGGATCAAGCCCGTACGGCTGATCCCTTGGGAAGTCCGTGTGGCTACAATGGAAATCGTCGCTGCTGTATACGGCAGCGCTAAGGTTAAAGCGTGGACTAGGGCGTGGGTGGTAACCCCTGCCAGGCCACCTAACGCTGCTAATATCTCTCGGAATGTAACACGGCCTGACAACCATGTGTAGACGAACGCCAACCCAATCGGACCGATGGTCGCAATGGCGTCAATCTTAGTCAGGAGGGTAAATCCCAGAAGCGCTCCAGCGGTGGCAAAGATGGTGGCTGCACGCTCCTCAAGAGCAATCACCCACGCCAGAAGGCCAGCAAATAGGTAGGCTTGTGTAAGCCCTTCCGCGTAAGATGATCGGAAAAACCAAGAGTAGCCAATGTTAAGTGACAACAGGAGAACAGCTAACGGTGCCAAGCGAAAACCCAGGCGTCGCCCAAACGCAGCGATCCCAAGGAGACAGAGCATTCCTAGAAATGGGGTCACATAGAACAAACTACCCGGAAAGGAAGCTTCGAAGATGGCGAGTGTCACGGGATAGAGATGAAAGAACTGTGGCATTGTTGTAGTTTTACCGACGAGGTAAAATCCCCGCGGGACACTGAATGCCTCCAAGTTCTCCGGTTGAATGGCACCAATCTCTGGCTCAGTCTGAAGGAGACTCCCCGTATGGTTCAGAAGGTGGGCCGTGGCGGTGTAGATACCCCAGTCCCGCCCACCGCGAACAGAATCAGCAGGAAATGCATAGAAGAAGCCAACAACAGAGATGAGTACCAGGCCAATGGATAATTCGGCCGCACTGGGGGCCCGCCAGTTAGGCCGCAGGCTAACTCTCATCCGTTGCGCCAGTGCAACCAGGACAGCGGAGACAGTAGCGGTCCCAAAAACTACCCGGGTCACCGAATACACTCCAAACTCTGCCAGAAGCAGTCCAATCCAGCTCACAACCCCGATGCCAAACACCAGAGTAAAGAAACTCGTTTCCCAAACGCTGAGCCTCTGCCGGACTTGTTGAAAGAGAAGAGAGGTCAAGAGCCAGCCCGGTAGGAGGAGTATCAGAAGAAGAACAAGGAGACCTGCGAACATCAGGCAACAGCTCCTTGCAGCAGGTATAGGGGAAATCTACTGATTTACTGTCCAGCAATCCTCAGAGAGCCCAGGCTCCGAGCTATCTCTCTCACCACACCACTGTCGGCCGCAGACAGCCCAACATCCACCAGTCTCTCAGCTACCCTGTTCACTAACCGTTCCTCGAGCTGTCCAACAGCTTGCCAGTACGAAACGCCCCGGAAGGCGGAAAGGTAACCCTCGGCTGTATGTGCTATAGTACAGTTGCTCTGGATGTACTCAACCCCCCGAGCGGCCATCGCCCGGCGGAGGGACTGATCCAGTGCCAACCGCTTCATGTATTTGTGAAGGAGGTCCACCTCCCGGTCGCCCACTGGCACACGGAAGCAGACATCATCAGGCAACTCCTGGAAGGCCCCCACATCGCTGACGATGGCCGGCACTCCCTCTCCCAGGATGCGAATGAGTGCAGCAGATGTCTCTCCTGCAGTAGGATAGCGGAGGTTCACACAAACATCTACGGCGTGGAGATATCGGGCAAAGGTACGAGAGTCGGCGTACCCGGCGATTTGTACGTGATTCTGCAACCCCCGTTCACGGACCATCGACTGCACATCGACAAGCGGCTCACCTACAATCACGAAATAGGCGTCTGGGCAGTCTGCGAGTAGTCGCTTGAAGGCATCCAGCGCTACATGAATTCGCTTATGGGGAGCGACGAACCCGAACGAGCCAAACACCACACCTTCCTCGGGTAGACCAAGGCTGGCACGTGAGACTCGTTCGGCCCCCTGTTCCTCGTCATCGAACGGCAAGGGCACTACATATGTTGGTAGTTCGGGCCGAATCTGCCGTACACGATCAACGACGTACCAACTATGGGCCAGAATGCCGGCAGCTGTATGTATCAAGCGGTCGCATAAGGGATAGTCGGTGTGGCTCACCTCCAATTCGCCCCGCAGCCGCCGCTCGGCCATCACACGACCCGTCTGCCCATAGCAGTAGGCCATTTCATCCACATACGCCGCGGCGTTCCCCTCTGCCACGGTGCTCATGTAGATCAAGTCATGCAGTACCAGTTCGTGGAGAACGACAAGACCCGGGGTCTGGATCGCCCTCTGCCAGATCTCCTTGTGAATGACATGGTTCCCCATCTGGTAAACACACAGGTCAAAGGGTGCCCCTGCCGCAACCCTGTCAAAGTCCGCATATGTATAGGTTGGGAAGAGTCCAACTAAGGGGTGACTCCCGACAACCACCGGATCGGTAAAGAGCGTGATCTCATGCGCCCCCCTCAGTGAGCGCAGAACACTTACACTATACCCGGCAATCCCTGACCGAGTCGGCGGGAGCGGGCTAAAGAAGGCGATTCTCATCGATGATCACCCCCTTAGAAGTGCTGAGCCAGAGTAGCGATGGCGTTCGCCCAGGTGATCCCCGCCACACATGATTTCCCTTCGCGTCCCATCTTACGAGCCAGGCTTCGGTCGTACCAAAGGCGGTCGATGGCCTCGGCAAACGCCTTTGGCTTTGGGGGAAGGACGAACCCATTCTCTCCGTGCCGAACAAACTCCAGGGACCCACCACTATCGGTAGCGGTGAGGACGGGCCGCTCTGAAGTGAACGCCTCAATCGTAATATAACCGTAGTCTTCATCGACGGGGGCGAAGTAGACACCCAGTGCGCGAGCGTACAGCTGCAGGACATCACGCCAGGGGAGGTAATTCAGCAGCTTCACCTTGTGTTCCAGCTGGTGCTCCCGGATCGCCTTTTCGATCTCAGGCCGGTCGGGTCCATTACCCACGAGCAAGCAACGAGCTGGGCTCTTGGTATACCTGAACGCCTCCACAAGCATGCGAATCCGCTTCATGGCGTTAAGGCGCCCGACACTGAGGATGTAGTCATCGTAGGTGTCGTCTGCAAAGTACTCCCCCTCGCGAGGCAGCGGGGGGTAGAGATGTTCCGCCCGAAGTCCGTTATACCTCTGGAGGCGATCACGTACATTCTTGGAGATGGCGTATATGGCGGTAGACTCGGGCAGAGTAGCTCGGTCCATTCGCTCAATCTGGTCCTTTAAGGCTCGGGACTCAGGGGAGGCCGCAATCCCAAGGGGAGGCTTGTCCCACAGATCGTAGACGCCTCGGTATTGATGGCAGAGCCAGACCACCTTGTGCGGATGGTCGGCCAGGTAGGCGGGCCATTTCAATGGGATTACTGCATCGATGCGTACACCGTTCCACTCAGTTACATCCACCATTCGCCAGGCCATGGCGGTCCGTACATGTACATCGTACCGGCAATCCGCAAAAGGGACCGATACCAGAGCAGCCCTATGGCCCTGCTCCTTCAGCCGATCGACCAGAGCCAGAGCCAGATGCTCAGCACCGCCGATGGTGAAAGGTGTTTGGGGTAGCAGGACGAGGACCGTCTTCGAATGCTTCATCGTCTGCGCCTCCAGATGATGTTAGAGGTAAGCTTTCAGCCTCTCTAGGGCGTAATCCCAGTTGATGTTAGTCACTAACTCCCGCCCAGCTTGGCCGTATCGCTCTGCAAGAGACCGGTTCTCGAAGAGAAGATCGACAGCGGCGGCAATCTGTTCTGGCTCCGGGGAGACCACACAGCCGGTCTCTCCGTCACGGGTGAATTCCAGTACACCACCCGAATCGTGAGCGGTAATCACGGGCCGCCCCGACTTGAAGGCCTCAACGGTCACCAGCCCGTAGTCCTCGTCGATAGGAGCATAGTACACGGCAAGGGCACCCGCATAGAGGCCCAGCAACTTCGGGAACGGTAGGCGCCCCAGGAGGGACACCTTCTGATCCAAGCCATAGCGTCGAATCATAGACTCCAAGTGCTCGCGCTGTACCCCGTCACCAGCAATCAAGCAGCGGGCGCCGGATCGCACGTAGCGGAAGGCTTCTACCAACAAATCGGTTCGCTTGAGTGGATCCAGCCGCCCCACACTCAACACGTAATCACCGTAGTCAACGGCGTGATACTGCTCCTCATTAGCGATGGGCAGATAGAGGACTTCGCTATCGATCTCGTTATAGTGCAGGAGCCGGTTCCGTACATTCTGGGAGATTGTGAAGATGTGGACCGCCTCGCTCAGGCTGGTGTAGTCGATGCGCTTAAGGGCGCCTTGCAGCAGCCGATTCTCCTCCGTATCGGGGAGGCCGCCCGGCCTGCCGAATAGATCATACACTTGGCGGTACTGGTGAGCCAGCCACACAATTTTGCGAGGATGCTGAACCACGTAGGCCGGAAACTTGACGCAGATCACCGCATCAATGGGCTGTCCCTCCGCTTGGGTCAGGTCAACCATGCGCCATGCGGCCACGTTGTCCAGCAAGACGTCGTTAGGGTACCACTTGTACGGAAGGGAGACCGAGCAGGCGCTATATCCGCTCTGCTCCAGCTTCTCGACGAGGGTGTCAACCTGTAGTTCGATGCCACCATACTCAAACGGTACTTGAGGATAGCAGACAGCTATGCGCTTGCGCATCCCTGAATCCCACTCCCGACTATTCCGGCTTAACCGCAACCACAGCGTAGTTCTGGTGACCGAATACGAGCCTGTTCAGTATACGGAAGTTCTCGCTCAGAGTGGCTCCACCTGGGGTCGCCTCATCGACGGGCGAGAGTAAGGCCGGTCGGTCGCCCAGAGGGGCTGAATACAAAACCTCCACCACTTGAAAACCGGCCAGCTCCACAAGCATCCGTACCGTGTCCGGGTGAATCGGTGGGCAGTGGGTCCAGTCCCGGTAGTAGGTCATCGTGAGCACAACGGGCGACGCCACGTTTGGCGTCTCGAAGACAAGTGCGGCACCCGGCTTTAGCGTTCGGTAGGACTCCTCCAGGAATTGGTTCAGCTTGACCACGGGCAAGTGCTCTGTCAGGTGTGAGGCGAAGATTCCATCCAAGCTGCTCTCCGGGAGCGACTGCAGGTGTTCAACGGCATCGGCCTCCTGCACAGCCAACCCTTGCTCCTGAGCAAGCTTGACCATCTCAGGGTTCAGGTCGACCCCGTAGGCACCAATCCCAGCTTCCTTCAGCAAGGAGAGGAACTCACCCCTGCCGCACCCGACATCCAGCACATTTGTACCCTTCTTGAAATAACGGAGATAGCGCTCCTGGTGCTGACGAATCGCCGACATCTCTCCCCGGTAGCGCATCTGCATCTCAAGGTACTGCCGGTCCAGAGCCTTTGCGTCAACTTCTTCCTGGATCCGCTCAGCTTCCAGCGCCGCGATTCGCTGGCTCATCGCCTCTATCACCGTGTGCTGTTCGGAGATGATCACCTGCTGTTCGGCCAGTCGAGCCTGTAGGTCGGCGACCAGTTCAGCCTCAGCCTGGACCTGGTCACGAAGCTTCTCTAAGGCTGGAACCATCCGGTTGAACACCTGCGTTACGTGGGAGTTGAACTGGGTCTGGTTCGAAGCGAGCGCCAGCAGATAGGGACGGGTGGCCCAGTACCCAATCTTCCGCAGGAGATTGAGGAGCGGTCCGATGATGCGCCGCGACGACCGCACGGTGGGAGTGCCCAGCTGCCACTGGGTGTTCAGGACCCACATGCTGGCCCCCAGTTCCCGGTCGAGCTGCCCGCTCTTGGCGACGGGTTGTGGGGGGTTAACTCGTCCGGCCCTACGCGCGGACAGAATCTCTCTCTGCATCAGTTCCTTGACTTGAGCGATCTTATCCTCACGTTCCCCTGTCATGCAGAGTCCCCCTGTTTCCCGGAAAACTGCCAAGTCCACCGATGCTGCAACCTGGCTACGCCTACTTCCGCCGAATTGCAGACCACTTGGAAGCTCAGGACATTTGTAATGTAGTCAAATGGGTTTCCGTTCTGGTGATGGACCGCCACATCGAGGCGGAAGGTCCCTTCCAGCAGAGAGAGATTGGAGAAACTAACCTCCACCACCCCTGGACCAGTGACCCGGCCAAGCTGCAACCCATCGATGTGCGTGTTCACCCCGTAGCAGTGGATTCCATCAAACCGATAAAAGGCCACGCCGAAGACGGGATCCTGTACCAGGGTATGGGCTTCAAAAGCGATGCGCACCCGGAGCGATTCACCGGTGGCAAAGATGGCCTTTCGCCGACCTTCAGCATCCAGCAGGTCCACACCCGTGATCACCACAGACTGGTCGCCCCAGCGATTCTGGGAAACCAGCGCATTCGCTTGCGGACCACCTTCGGCATGGGAGTTCTCGTCCTCCGTTACCAAAGCCGCGCTTTCCCTTGGGGCCGCATTCAACCCCGGCTCCTCCAGGGACTTGACTGAGAAAATATGATCCCGGTATTGGCCCGCGACCTCGTGGGGATCGCCCAGTGCCATGATGCGGCCATCGCCTAGCCAAAGGACAGAATCACAGATCCGACTGACCAACTCAATATCGTGGGAGACCATCACAATGGTCTTCCCCTGATGACGTAAGTGATCAATCTGACGCATGCACTTGGCCTGGAAGGCGCTATCACCGACGGAGAGCACCTCGTCCACCAGCAGTATGTCCGGGTCCGTGTGAACCGCCACGGAGAACCCGAGGCGCGCATACATGCCGGACGAGTAGGTGCGGACCGGGTTATCTATAAAGCGCTCCAACTCCGCGAAGGAGACGATTTGATCGAAGCGCTGATTGATCTCCTTTTCGCTCATGCCAAGGATCGATCCGTACAGATATACATTCTCGCGGCCGGAAAACTCGGGGTGGAACCCTGCGCCGAGCTCCAGCAGGGAGGCCACGCGCCCATGCGTGATGACCGTTCCGCTGTCCGGGGAAAGGATCCGTCCAGCCATCTTCAGAAGCGTGCTCTTCCCGCTGCCGTTGGTTCCGATAATCCCGAACATGGAGCCCGCCGGGATCTCAAAGCTGACTTCCTTGATGACCCAGAAGGATTCGAACCGGTTACGCCGGAAGAGCAACAGATCCTTGAGGGAGTGGCGCCGTTCGTGATAGATGCGGAACTGCTTGCTGACGTTACGGAACTCCACGGCGGAAACGTGTTTGCGCATCATGGCTAGACTTCCTCCGCAAAACGCCTGGAGAGTCCACGAAAGACTCGAAAGCCTAGGAACGCCATCAGTACGCTCAGGACGAAGGGCCACTGCAGGGCGCTGAGGGCAACGCTCTCCGCTCCGAGTAGCGCCTGTCGGTATCCGGCGACAATGGGCGCCATCGGATTGAGGATCAGCATCCATCGCAGTCCCTCGGGCACCATGAAAGATGGATAGACAATCGGGGTGAGGTAGAACCATACCATCATGATTAGGTTCATGATGTGCTCCAAATCTCGAAAGTAGACATAGGAGGCTGAGACAAGCAGACTGATGCCCATGGTCAAAAGCAACTGCTGGGCCGCCACGATGGGCAGTAGCCAGAGCTGGGAGCCCGTAGTCTTGCCGGTCAGCAGTAAGAAGAGGACGAAAAGGCCCATCCCGATCAATAGGTGAACAAAGTTGGCCAACACCACCGAGATTGGCAGGATCTCCCGCGGGAAGTAGATCTTCTTTACCAGGTTTGCGTTACCAACCACGACGGGAACCGAGTTGGCGACGGCTACGGTTACCATATTCCATGGCAACAAGCCTGCCATGAGGTAAAGGGAGTAGTCCGGCACCTCTACTCGCATGACAAACTGAAAGATCACGGTGTAGACAACCATCAGCATGATGGGGTTGACGAGAGACCAGAAGAATCCGAGCACCGAACCCTTGTAACGCATTCGCAGTTCGCGGTGTACCATGTTGCGCAGCAAATACCATTCCCGGAACCCCTGCAAGAGGCTCCCTCCTCCATCAGTCCTTATGGTGTGCGACCGACCTCAGGACGGCCAGCGTCTGCCTGGCGGTCGCATCCCACGAGTACCTTGCTGCTCGCGCAAGGCCCCTCTCACGCATCTCCAGGCGTAATCCGGTATCATGTAGACCCCGATCGATGGCGTGGGCAATCTCCTCGGGGGAGTTCGGGTCAACCAGCAGGGCCGCATCCCCTACCACCTCGGGCAAGGAGGAGCAGTTGGAGGTTACCACGGGAGTACCGCAGGCCATGGCCTCCAAAGGGGGAAGGCCAAACCCCTCAAAAACGGAAACATAGGTAAACAAAGAGGCAGCCGTATAGAGCGCGGGCAGGTCCTCGGAAGGGACGTAGTCCAATAGGCGGATGTGATCGGTCAGAGCAAGGTCGCGGATGGCTTGAACGCTCTCTTCCCAAAGCCAACCCCGCCATCCTGCCAAAACCAATGGGGGCAGCTTGACCCCTCGGTCGAGCAGCAGACGAATGGCACGGAATAACACTGGCAGGTTCTTTCGAGGCTCAATGGTTCCTACATACAACAAGAAGCCCGGCTTAAGCCCGAGACGAAGGCAGACTTCAAGAACACGCTCTGGACTCTGCGGTCGAAACTGGGGGTCTGCGGCGAGGTGGGTGACCACCACCTTGTCAGACGCGATATTCAGACGCTCACACAGGTCCATTTTGGTGTATTCAGAGATGGTCAGAACAACCTGTGCCCGTCGTGCATTGGCTGGGACGATCCAGTTCCAGTACCGCCGGGCCCGGGCAGTGAAGTACTGTGGAAAGTGGAGGGGCGAGAGGTCGTGGACCGTAACTACCAAGGGCTGCAGCGGAAGGTACGGCCCGCCGGTTCCGGGAGAAAAGATCACCTCGCTACCAGCACGGTGGGCAGCGAGCGGAAGGTACAACTGTGCCCACCCGAACCACCACTTCAGCCTCTCCAGACGGGGTGTACGGTAGGTGATCGACGTCTCCTCGGGAAGCGCTTCGAGCTCTCCAGAACTGGGTTGGCGGTTAAGGAATACGATGTATTGCTGATCCGGGCTTATTGACGGAAAGCGGCGAACAAGTTGATAGGTATAGGTCCCTATTCCTGTGCGGACACCCAGCAGGCTACGCCCATCGATGGCGATTCGCACGGACACTCCTCCTAGTCACGCTTGGGCCTGAGCCCGCCGATACGAGTCCAACTGGGCTTGAGCTATACGACTCCAACTAAGGGTGCCGGCACTTACTGCCTTCGCATTACTCGAAATCTCCAACCGCATCCGGTCGTCTGTCAGAAGACTGATCAGGGCTCTTGCCAGGGCCTCTGGATCGGCGGGAGGAACCAGAAGCCCGGCCTGGCATGCGGTCACCTGTTCGACAAGACCGCCCACCTGCGTTGCAACGACTGGAATGCCCATTGATGCCGCAATGGATACGATACCAGACTGAGATGCCTCAACATACGGCAGGACCACGACCGTCGCTCGGGAGAACAGGCTGGAGACAAGATGGTCCGGGATCCAGTGATTATGCACCTCGAGGTTCGGGCACAGCCTCATGAGACGGGCGTAGGGACGAAGGTCGCCTTCCCCAGCCACGACCAGGCGTGCCTGTGGCAGCGAAGCATGCACCATGGGGAAGGCCCGGAACAAGTGGTCCAGGCCCTTATAGGCAAGAATGCGACCAAAGAAGAGCACTACCTGGGCTTCTTGGGTGCCGGAGGAAACACCAACGTCTCGGTAGTACGACAATTCCCCCAGCGGCACGATGTCGATTGTCTCTGGGGCGAACCCCTGTGCAATGAGACTTTGCTTTGCTGTGTCAGTCAGGACCACTCGGCGATCTGCGATCACCATGCACAACCGGTTGAGCCAGATCAGCGGAAGGCTAGCTTCGCCGGGGTGGGGCTTTGGGTCGTGAACCGTAAACACGATTCGGCTGCGGTGGATTCCCCCTGCCAGAACCAGGGGCAACCAAGGGTGAAGCATAGTCGCATGGACTATATCGGGCTGGTACTGTGACAACTCCCGCCGAATCTTCAGCCAGCCCATGCGTAGGGCGGTCTCCCCCAGGACCCCCAGCAAGGATGTGGCCTCCAAGGTATGCATCGGACAGATGTCGATGTCGGCCTTCTGCCACTGCCCGAGGTTCTCCACGTTCGCTGAGATAAAGGCCCGTAGCGTTACGTGCGGTGAGAGCGCCTTAGCTAATTCCAGGCTCAAAGGGGCTCCCGCTCCACGGCGCCCGAGGTATAGGAGTGCGACCTTCATGATTAGTGCCTGCCTGCTGTGACCATGACCAAAACGGTGTTGGTCACAGCGAGAAATTCATAGTCCAGCCCTGGTGCGCGGGAAACGATCTCCCCCGGAGAGACTTCAACCGAAGCCTGGGAGGAGTTCAAAAGACCTTTGCCCATCTGTAAATAGAGCGTAGCCGCGTCCATGCCGTCGAAGCGTACCCTTTGACCGGCAGACACCTCCAAGACCCGAGTCCGGCTACCCAGGATCACTTCTTGCCCCCAGGCCCTCTGATAAATGTTGGTCTCGTGTGTGGACAGGTGAGCGGGCCGATCATCGACCTGGCCAGCTACTTTCTTCACATCCTGCGCGTGGGTCTTCGCACAGATCAAGAGGGCATCTTCAGCATCGACGACAATGAGATCCCGGACGCCAACCAGTCCGATCAGCCGGTTCGGGACACCGTCGACGATAACCCCATGTGCGTCGTGCACGAGAACATTTCCTCGTATGATATTTCCGTCGTTGTTACTCGGGCTTATCCGCTCAACCGAAGCCCAACTACCAAGGTCATCCCAGCCGAAGTGCGACGGCACAACCAGCACCCTATCGCTGCGCTCCATCACGCCATAGTCAATGGACAGTCGGGGAGCCGTGGGAAATACGTCTTGAAGAGCCTGAGCCACAGCCTTTCGGCTTCCAAGTGCACCCAGGGAATGTAAGACGTGATGCAGTTCTGGCATTCGCAACTGAATCTCTTCCAGGAGAACCCCTACCTGCCATACAAACATTCCGGCATTCCACAGATAGTCGCCAGACCTCTGGTAATGCTCAGCCACCTCACGGGAAGGTTTCTCTACAAAGCGCTGGGCCTTAAACACGGAGAAACCATGGAACTGATCATGGAGTTCTCCAAGCCGAATGTAGCCATAGCCCGTCTCTGGTCGGGTTGGGGAAATGCCGAGCGTTACCAGGTATGGGCCGGATGCAGCCGCCGCAATGGCCGCCTCTAAGGTGGCCAGGAACTGCGGTTCATCATCGATCATGTGGTCAGCAGGCAGGGCCACCATGATGGTGTCGGGATCCTCAAGGTGCAGCCACAACGCTGCCAGTCCCAAGGAAGGGGCTGTGTCCCTCCCTACGGGTTCGAGGATTAGGTGATCCTCCGACAACTCCGGCAAGGCCCGTAAAGTAAGATCGCGATACCGGGCGAGCGTAGCCACATAGATATTCGTCGCCGGAATCAGTTTTGTAATCCGGTCAAATGTCGTACGAAGAAGGCTGCCCTTCCCTTCCAAGTCTAAGAACTGCTTCGGGAAGTCGGGCCGGCTGCGAGGCCAGAACCGCTCACCTCTCCCCCCAGCCATGAGTACAACTCTGGTGTTATAGCGATTGCCCATATTGTATACCTCCGGTTTAGCGCCCCACCGATAGCAAGAGATGAACGGCAGCGGCTCCTCTTTGTTGACCTCGACATGCGGCGAAATGACTGACTTGGAGTGCTTCGACTCAAACAGTTTCATTACCTCTAAGTCCATGGCGCAAGGTTGATTGTACCATAGAATAACCAAGGGATTACATTCTTGGTTATACCCGACCGAATGATGGGTGCGTCAGTGGCGCAATCAAATCAGGGCGTCTGGATAGGTTTCGTTCGCTTCTTAGCGAAGCGAGGACCATTGCGAAGCTGCGGGAGAACCCTGCAACGAGTTGTTAGATATGATGCGGGCGCACTTGGCGACCCTGGTATTTCACTGCCCTGCCCTGCCCGTGGACCAGCACCGGATCCCCCGTGCATCCGACCTCCTACCACCCTGCACCCGCCTGACATCCCCCCGGCATGCCAGTCCCATCCACCTGCACCTCACCCGAGCCAACCCCTTCGGGCTGGCAAGGCTCTGCCCCCTGGTCCCCGCGACCCTACCGCGACGCCCCCTTCAGGTTACAGACCCGGGGGCGTCTTCCCATTGGTCCGCCCCCCGGCCACCGGTCGC